>JALCSB010000004.1 GCA_022653075.1 Intestinimonas sp. | reverse complement strand
TGGTTCCGAAGAATTGCCACACGATACGATAAATTGGATGCTTCCTTCCTGACATTTGTCTATCTTGCCGCTATCATGATTTTGTTGAAATAGTACATATCTTTCGATTTTTCAAACAGGCCCTAGCTACATTTCCTTGCGCTGTTTTATCCCTTAAATCCGCAATCGCCGGTTAATACGGCAATAAAAGAGTGGGGTGAGAAGAAAATGGTAAGCGAGAATAGAAATGAAATCAAGAGATTGAAGAATGAGCTGGCAGAAGAAGAACAGAAGACGAAAATTTTAAAAGTTGTATTGGATATGGCGTATGAGGGGATTGTAATTGTCGACATAGACGGAAATATTGCGATTATCAGTAAGCCATATGCTGATTTTTTAGGAGTGGATGATCAGCAGGTGGTTGGAATGCCCGTGACAGAAGTCATTGAAAATACCAGACTCAATGTTGTGGTGAAAACGGGAAAAGGTGAGGAGGCCCAGCTTCAGAAAATTGGAACGCGAAATATACTGGCAAATCGGGAACCGATCATTTTAGACGGAGAAATCAAAGGCGCTGTGGGCAAAGTACTATTTAAAAACGTAAAAGAGCTGAATCATCTCTACAAAAAGTTTGGACATGTTCAGAAGGAACTGGAAAACTATAAAGGCGAATTTGCGAGCCAATATAGTGCAAAATACTCTTTTTCCGACATTGTCGGAAATACCGGAAAAATTTTAGAAGCAAAAAAAATTGCGAAGAAGGCAGGCCAGACCGATTCTAACGTGCTTTTAGTGGGAGAAAGCGGAACGGGCAAAGAGCTATTTGCGCACGCGATTCATAAGGTCAGCAGCCGCGTTTACGGGCGATTTGTCAAGGTTAACTGTGCGGCCATCCCTTCCGACCTTCTGGAGAGTGAGCTGTTTGGGTATGAAAAAGGCGCGTTTACCGGGGCAAATAAGGAAGGGAAAATGGGAAAGTTTGAGATGGCCGATGGGGGAACCATTTTTTTGGATGAAATTGGGGACATGCCTCTGCACATGCAGGTGAAACTGCTAAGGGTTCTGCAAGAAAAAGAAGTGGAAAGAGTGGGAGGGGTTTCCCCTAAAAGTATTGATATTAGAATCATTGCAGCAACAAATCAAAACCTTGAGGAAATGGTTAACGAGGGGAAATTTAGAGCTGACCTTTATTACCGGCTTAATGTGGTCATGATAAAAATACCGCCATTGAGGGAGCGGGCGGATGATATCGTATTGCTGTCGGAGTACCTTTGTAAAAAAGTCGCAAAGAAATTTGGAAGAGATGAATGTATAATTTCCCCAAAGGCGATGGATTATTTAAGAAATTACAAGTGGGAAGGAAATATCAGGCAACTGGAAAATGTGATCGAGCGTGCCTTCAATATTCTGGATGATCGAGATTTTTGGATTTTGCCGGAGCACTTGCCGAAGGAGATAACCGGCATTAAGCCAATGGGTCATATCAATAAGCTGGAAGATGTAGTTGCGAAAGCGGAAAAAAACGCGATTGTAGCCGCAATCAAAATCTGCGGCGGAAACAAAAAGAAAGCTGCCGAAGATTTGGGTATAAGCCGTACTACGCTATACGGAAAAATGGATAGATATTCAATATATCAAGAATTAAGGTAAAATTCGGGAAAGCAAAACGTGGCACAGAGATCTTACAAAGTGCGAGGCAGAATTCCGGTAATGTTCGCTTTTTTTAACATATTTTAGAAATAAATGAGGCCAAAATACTTAATGTGTACTAGGCAGATTACATATTTTGAGTTATGTTTGTGCTTTTGTAAGGAAAGCTTTACAAAAGCACAAAAGTTCATGGTAAGTTTCTTTATTCAAACAATCAGGTAAAAAATAAAAAACCTATATATAATAACCATTTGCGCCTTCTTAAGGAGGGCGCATTTTTTATTTGGCACTGCATTTGCTCTACACCTTGATGGCTAGCCAAGCAACGCAACCTGTCATTATGTTCGTTTCTACTAAAGGAGATGTAACTATGAAAAAACAGAAAACGGTTGAGCAAGCAGTTGATATGATTCCAAGCGGCAGTACCGTTGCGGTAGGAGGTTTTGTAGGCGTTGGGCACCCGGAAGAGATTACAGTCGAAATGGAAAAGTGCTTTTTGCAAAAAGGATCTCCCAGGGATCTAACGTTGATTTACGCTGCAGGACAGGGCGATTCTAAGGAAAAGGGGTTAAACCATTTGGCCCATGAGGGTCTGGTGGCCAAAATCATCGGCGGGCACTGGGGATTAGCTCCGAAGCTGCAGAAACTTGCGCTGGAAAATAAGGTGCAAGCCTATAACCTTCCCCAGGGAGTGATTTCTCAGTTGTTTCGGGACATTGCTGCTAAAAAAATCGGAGTAATTACCCACGTGGGACTCAAAACATTTATTGACCCCAGAATCCAGGGCGGAAAATTAAATGATGTCACCAACGAGGATATCGTAAAGGTCGTAAATATAGACGGCAAGGAAAGACTGTTATACCAAGCGATGCCGATTGACGTGGCGATAATCCGCGCAACCTATGCCGATGAAAAGGGTAACCTCTCTTTTGAAAAGGAAGCGGCAACTCTGGAGTCGGTATCCATTGCGCAGGCCGCCAAAAATTCGGGCGGTATTGTGATTGCCCAGGTGGAATCTGTAGTGAAATTCGGTTCCCTGGATCCAAAGTTGGTCAGAGTTCCCGGTATTTATGTGGATGCGGTTGTGGTTGCCAAGGCGGAAAACCATATGCAGACCTATGGGGAATATTACAATCCAGCCTATACTGGGGAAATCAAGGCTACATTGGACACGGTGGAGCCGTCACTCCTGAATGAAAGAAAGGTCATAAGCAGACGCGCGGCGATGGAATTGACTCTCGGTGCGGTTGTAAACCTTGGAATTGGCCTTCCAGAAGGGATTGCCGCGGTTGCGAATGAAGAGGGAATTGGAGATACGATAACGCTGACGGTGGAAGCCGGCCCTGTGGGTGGAGTTCCCGCGAGCGGGCAGAGCTTTGGCGCCTCTGTCAACGTCGAGTGTATTCTGGACGAATCCTATCAGTTTGACTTTTATGACGGCGGTGGTCTCGATATTGCATTTTTGGGCTTAGCTCAGTGCGATAAGGCGGGCAATATCAACGTAAGCAAGTTTGGACCCAAGGTTCCGGGATGCGGGGGCTTTATCAATATTACGCAGAACTCGAAAAAGGTAGTCTACTGCGGAACCTTTACTGCAGGCGGCCTGAAGGTTCAGGTGGATAACGGGAAACTTGTAATTAAACAGGAAGGACGGGCCAAAAAATTTGTACCAGAGGTGGAACAAATCACGTTCAGCGGCGAATATGCCAAAGAGTCCGGCCAACAGGTGATGTATATCACAGAGCGGGCGGTTTTTGAGCTAAAACCGGAAGGTCTGGTTTTGACTGAGATTGCTCCTGGTGTGGATATTGAAAAGGACATTCTGGCGCAGATGGATTTTAGGCCGGTCATCGCGGATAACCTTAAAATCATGGATGAAAGGATATTTCAGAAGAAACTCATGGGTTTAAAAAAAGAATAACAGCATCGGCAAAGTGCCAAACCACGCAATTCTCATAGAAGATACCCAGTTTTTGTCAGGACCAACAAACAGTATCAATAAAGAGAGGGAAAAAATATGTTAGGTGTATTCGGTATCATTATCTCTTTAATTCTTCTGATATACTTGGCCTACAGGGGAATTACAGTACTTATCCTGGCTCCCGTTTTGGCAATGCTGGCAATTTTAATTTCTGGCGATATGTCGATACTGGTGGGTTACACTCAAGTTTTTATGGCGGCATTTGCAAGTTATGCAAAGACTTACTTCCCAATTTTCTTACTTGGCGCAATTTTCGGCAAAGTTATGGATGATTCAGGAGCGGCAAAGTCTATCGCGGTTTTTATTGCAAATAGGCTTGGAAAAGAAAAAGCAATGTTGTCCGTTGTCATCTCCTGTGCCATCTTGACTTACGGTGGAGTTTCCCTCTTCGTGGTCGCTTTTGCTGTTTATCCCATTGCGGCCGCCCTGTTCAGAGAAGCCCAGATCCCAAAACGATTTATTCCCGGAACAATTGCCCTCGGTGCGTTTACCTTTACAATGACAGCGCTGCCGGGTACCCCCCAGATTCAGAACGCAATACCTATGACATACTTTGGCACAACCGCATGGGCGGCCCCGGTCCTGGGCGTCGTTGCTTCCATCGTAATGTTCAGCCTCGGTTTGCTTTGGCTTTCCCGCAGGGCCAGGAAGGCCATGGCGGCAGGCGAGGGATATGGAGTACATAGAGATGAGAATATTGACCAAATTGACGAATCCAAGCTGCCCAACTTCTGGCTTGCGCTGCTCCCCATCGTTCTGGTCCTAATTCTTAATTTTATCTTTGGCGTTTTCTTTGGAAAAATGTCGGACAGCCTCCTTGAACCATATGGAACAACGATATCCTCCGTGAAAGGGATTTGGAGCCTGATTGTTGCGCTGGTCATTTCCATCATTGTTGCGATTATTGTAATGAGAAAGAGCTTCATCAGTGTAAAACAGTCGGTAAACAGCGGTGCCATCGGTTCCCTGCTGGCTATCGTGAATACCTCTTCAGAGGTGGGCTATGGCAATGTGATTAAAGCACTGGGGGCCTTTGCAATTATTAAGACGGCGCTGCTGTCAATCCCCGGTACTCCGCTGATATCCGTTTCCGTGGCGACAAGTGTTTTGGCCGGCGTTACCGGTTCGGCTTCCGGCGGCATGAGCATTGCGCTTTCCGCTTTGGGTGATGTATATATGCAAAAGGCTGCGGTGCTCGGGATTAACCCGCAGGTATTCCATAGAATCGCGGCGATTGCCTGCGGTGGTTTTGATACGCTGCCCCATAACGGCGCGGTCATCACTCTGCTGGGTATTACGGGCCTGACCCACCGGGAGTCTTATGCCGACATTGGTATGTGCACGGTGATTATCCCCATTATCGCCGCCGCGGTATGCATTGTTTTGGCATCTTTTGGAATAGTTTAAATCTGATTTTAACAAGGAAGGGTTCATATGGGAAAGACAATAAACGAGATTAAATTGGGCGACAGCGCATACACGGAAAAAACCATCAGCGAATCTGATATTTACCTGTTTGCGGGAATTACAGGGGACTTGAATCCGGCCCATATTAATCAAATGGAATCTGCCAAGACCATGTTTAAGGGCAGGATCGCCCACGGTATTCTGGTGTCCGGGCTAATTTCAGCGGTCTTAGGCATGCAATTGCCGGGTTCCGGTACAATCTATTTATATCAAACTTTGAAATTTGTGGCTCCGGCAAGAATGGGTGATACCATCAAGGCCGAGGTCGTGGTAAAAGAAATAATCCCAGAAAAGAACAGAGTAGTGCTAACTACCACCTGTACCAATCAGGACGAGAAAGTGGTTATCTCAGGGGAAGCGGTAGTTATGCCGCCGAAAGTCCGATAAAACCGTACCGAACAATAACAATTTTTCAGAGGTGATTAGCAATGAACATGCTTGTCTGTGTGAAGCAGGTGCCGGATACGACGGAAATTAAAATCGACCCGGTTACCAATACGCTGATCCGTGCAGGGGTCCCCTCTATCTTGAACCCCTTTGACGGGTATGCGCTGGAGGCCGCAGCTCGAATTAAGGATGTCGACCCGTCCGCTAAAATTGTGGTTCTCTCTATGGGGCCGGAACAGGCGAAATCGGTACTGAAGGAATCCCTGGCCATCGCGGCCGACAAGGCGTATCTGGTCTCGGACCGTGTCTTTGGCGGCTCCGACACACTGGCCACCAGCTACACCATTTCCGAGTCCATCAAGAAAGTGGAGGAGCTTGAGGGGAAATTTGATATTATTTTCTGTGGAAAGCAGGCTATCGATGGCGACACCGCCCAGGTTGGCCCCGAGATTGCCGAACATCTGGGCCTCCCCCAGGTCACCTACAGTCTGGAAGCCGAGGTAAACGGCGACACGGTTAAGGTTAAAAAGGAGGTGGGGGAAGGCGTTGAGGTTATCGCTGTCAGGATGCCCTGTCTGCTCACCTTTACCAAACCCGCCTGGGATCTCCGCTACCCCACCATTAAGCGTAAGATTGCCGCCAACAGGGCTGGAATTCCCACGCTAACGGCTGCCGATCTCACTGCCATTGACCGGACTCGGGCTGGACTGAAGGGTTCTCCCACCAAGGTAAAGAAAACCTTTGTGCCCCAGAAGAAGAGCGGCGGCGTAAAAATCAGAGAAGAGACTTCCGAAGCATCCGCGAAGAGGCTGTTTGGGCTTCTGAACGAGGCCGGCATCATCTGAGAGAGGGGGAATTGACAATGGAAGCCAAAACTAAGGATCTCTGGGTATTTATCGAGACAAATGAGGACGGTACCGCTAAGAGCGTGGGGCAGGAACTGATGACACCGGGCCGTATGATAGCGGAGAAGCAAGGCGGCAGCCTTGTGGCCGTCGTTATCGGGAATAAAGTGGATGAGGCCGTGATGGCTGCGGTGTTCCATGGCGCCGACAAGATCATTGTGGTGGAGGGCCCGGAATATCAGCATTACTCTACCGACGCTTACAGTATCGCGCTTACCGCCCTGATTAAGAAATACGGCCCAACCAGTTTGCTGATTGGCGCCACCAACAATGGCCGAGACCTGGGCCCCCGGGTATCCTGCCGCCTGAAGACCGGCCTCACCGCCGACTGTACCGCGCTGGATGTGGACGCTGAAACCGGGAACGTGGCCTGGACCCGTCCCGCCTTCGGAGGCAACCTGATGGCCACCATCCTTTGCCCTGATCACCGGCCCCAGATTGGCACGGTGCGTCCCGGCGTGTTCAAGAAGGCCGATGCCAACGAGAGCCGTACCGCCGAAATTATCAGGGAAGATATCCATGTGGATGCCGCAGACATCCGCACTCGGGTTCTGGAGCTGATCAAGGACGTGGACAGCGAATCCGTGGACCTGGAAGGTGCTGAAATCATTGTATCCGGTGGCCGTGGCGTGGGCGGACCGGAGGGGTTCGCTCCCGTGAAGGCTCTGGCTGAAGCTCTGGGTGCTACCGTGGGTGCTTCCCGTGCCGCTGTGGACTCCGGCTGGATATCCCATGCCCACCAAGTGGGCCAGACCGGCAAAACCGTGGGTCCCAAGCTCTATATTGCATGTGGGATCTCCGGCGCGATTCAACATTTGGCCGGAATGAGCGGTTCCGACTGCATCGTTGCCATCAACAAAGACCCGGAAGCGCCTATCTTTGACATTGCCGATTACGGTGTGGTGGGCAACCTTTTTGAGATTCTTCCCATCCTCACGGAGGAAGTCAGAAAGGCAAAAGCATAAGGTAAGCCTTTACCCATGCCAGAATAAATGTTTTTGGAAAGGGAAGGGATTTTATATGAATTTCCATTTCACGGAGGAAGAACGCGACATCCTGAACATGTTGAACGATTTTTGTTTAAAGGAAGTCAAACCTCTGGCTGCTGAGATTGATGAGAAGGAACGGTTCCCCAGCGAAACCTTAAAAAAGTTGCAGGGTATGGGTATGATGGGACTCTACATGCCTGAGGAGTATGGTGGAGCAGGACTCTCTTATGTAACCTATGTCGGCGCCTGCGAGGAGTTTGCCAAGTACTGCGCCACCACCTCTGTCATGTTTTCCGCTCACGGTTCCCTGTGCTGCTGGCCTATTCTGAAGTATGGTACCAAAGAGCAGAAGCGGCGGTATCTGGTTCCCCTGGCCTCCGGCGCGAAGCTGGGCGCGTTTGCTTTAACCGAACCCGGTGCCGGTACCGATGCCGCCATGCAGAAAACTGTGGCCGAAGACAAGGGCCACTACTGGTTGCTGAACGGCTCCAAGATTTTTATTACCAACGCTTCCGAGGCCGATATCTTTGTGGTTTTTGCCATGACCGACAAGGAAAAGGGCAATCACGGCATCTCAGCGTTTATTGTAGAGAAGGGCATGCCCGGCTTTATTGTCGGAACCCATGAAAAGAAGATGGGTATCCGCGGCTCCGCTACCTCCGAGTTGGTCTTTGATGACGTGGAGCTGCCGAAGGAAAATCTTCTGGGCGAACGGAACAAGGGCTTCAAGATAGCCATGACCACCTTGGACGGTGGCCGGATCGGTATTGCAGCTCAGGCCCTCGGTATTGCCGAGGGTGCCATTGAGGAAACGGTGAAGTACACCTCCGAGCGTATCCAATTTGGCCGCCGCATCTCCCAGTTCCAGAATACTCAATTCGAGCTGGCCGACATGCAGACCAAAGTGGATGCCGCCCGCTGGCTCATCTACCGCGCCGCTCAGGCCAAGCAGGATGGCGAGCCCTACAGCCATATGGCCGCCGAGGCCAAGCTGTTTGCCGCTGAAACGGCATCCGATGTGACCCGCCGCTGCTTGCAGCTTGTGGGCGGATACGGCTATACCCGCGACTATCCCTTTGAACGCTTTATGCGAGATGCCAAGATCACTGAGATCTACGAGGGTACCTCTGAGGTCCAGCGTATGGTCATCTCCGGTTGGATGGGTGTGAAGTAAATGAGAAAAGTAGTTGTTATCGGCGGCGGGACCATGGGGCTGGATATTGCCCAGGTCTTTGCAAAAGCCGACTTTAATGTGGTAGTCAACGATATTTCTCCGGAGATCATCAGGGCATCTGTGGCCAGACTGAACAAGAGCTTGGATAGATTGATAAAAAAGGGCAGGATGGACATAGCCGCAAAAGCTGCTGTTACCGGCCGAATCGGGTTTACCACTGAGATATCCGAGGCCGCCGATGCGGATCTGGTGGTGGAAGCCGCCGTTGAGAATTTGCAGATCAAACAGAGCATTTTTTCCAAACTGGATGACATCTGCCAACCTGATACTATTTTTGCCTCGAATACGTCCTCCATCTCCATTACCGCCATTTCCGCCGCCACCAAGCGTCAGGATAAGTTTATCGGCATGCACTTTTTCAATCCCGCTACCGTTATGAAGCTGGTGGAAGTTATCCGCGGTGTCAACACCTCAGAAGGCACCACAAGTATTGTTACCACCCTGTCGAAGCAAATCGGCAAGCAGCCCGTTGAGGTGGCCGAGGCCCCCGGGTTTGTGGTAAACAAAATTTTGATCCCTATGGTAAATGAGGCCGCAGGTCTGCTGGAGACCGGTGTGGCGTCGGCCGAGGGGATCGACACCGCCATGAAGCTGGGCGCCAACCACCCCATGGGTCCTCTGGCGCTTGGGGATCTCATCGGCCTGGACGTTTGTCTCGCCATTATGGATGTGCTGCTTGCCGAAACCGGCGACCCAAAGTATCGTGCCTGCCCTCTTCTGCGAAAAATGGTGCGCGGTGGAAAGCTTGGCAGAAAATCCGGCGTGGGATTTTATGAGTATTCTTAAACAGAAAAGCGGTACATACTAAAGGTTAACCGAGGATGTCACCGTCCCTGTATCCGAACAACCGAGTCCATGAAAGGACCCTGCCACGCTCCCCGCGTGACAGGGTCCTTCTTATAACATATAAGTGATGGGGAGAAAAGGATTTCAGGTGGTGCTCAACACAGTAATTTGGCTCGCGGACGTGAACCGGGAGCTTTAGGGATAAAAACATGTCCGGGTTTTGTCATATCCCGGGCATTCATGGGACTGGCACCGGCTGAATAAGAATAGAAAACGAGACTGGGAGGGGATAGAATGCTGTCCGCGCTTATTTTACTGATGTTGAATGGAATTTTCTTTGCCCTTCGCCTTTCGGACGGCTATGGTTCTTTTCCTCATCCGCTTCCGCCTGCGGAGGAGAAAAAGTACCTGGAGCTTTGTGCTGACGGCGACATGGAAGCCAGAAACAAATTGATTGAACACAATCTCCGTCTGGTAGCGCATATCATTAAAAAATACTACACCCAGGCGGGCAGTCAGGATGACCTGATTTCCATAGGGACGATAGGCCTCATTAAAGGGATTTCTACGTTTAAACCAGATAAAAATGTCCGGCTGGCAACCTATGCTTCACGCTGTATAGAAAATGCTATCCTATCATAGCGGCGCTCAGTCAGCATTGGGATACCTCCATTTTGTAATGGCCCGAAGTAATCGAATCTTTTCCGACGGAGGCAGTGCTTGATGCTGTATTTGCCGCAGTACCGCCTCCGCGTGCAGCGTGGCGACGCGGCGGGATAGTGCATCAACCGCCTGGGGAGTCGCCGGAGAATGTACAATGATCTTCACATGGCGCCTCCTTCCGCTCAATAAAAATATGTCTGTTGAGGCATTGACATTCCTAATAACAATTTTATGAATGCCCCAGCTTGAATTATTGCAGAACGGTTCCCGCGCCACGCATTGCACGGTGGCCAAAGAGCATAAAAACAGGTCAAGATGCAGCGCACCTTGACCTGTTTTGCTTGGGGATGGCAAGCATGTTTATTTCATTAAACTAGTTTGTGTAGTTGAGATGCAGGATATCCTTAATGATATACTCAATTGGCATAATGGGGTTCGGAATGGGCAAATCTAACGCCAATAATAACGAGAGCACCAGTGCAAATACAAAAAAAATTAGGTATATAACAAGGTCAAGCCTATTTCTGCGTTTAATGAGTTCAGGCATGTCAGTACCTGCTATCACCATAAATGATATAACGATAAAAAATATAATCATATAAATCCAGCTTAACTTAATTTATTCTATTCAGAGAAGATGTTTTTTTCTTAATGGCCAGTGTCAGCAGAGAGATTCCAGGCAGTATTACGACGAAAAATGTGGAATATACCGCGGCGATATTTGCACCCCAGAATGCATGGTCAGCTATTGATCCAAATGCCGTCAAGGCTGAAATAATGATGAGAACCCCGATCGTCGGCGCCAGATTCTTGTAGGCATGCAGATTTAATACCTCAGTAATACCTTTAACTGTGGCAAATAAGAGGATGGAAACTTTGAAGAACATTAGCATTAATAAGGCAATCGCGTAGAGGACTTCCATTCTTGACGACGTGCTTCCAACTTGAATTTGACGGATTGTCTGGTAGTTTGGAAAAGTGAAAAATGAGATGGATGGACCAAGCACCAAAGTATCTCGCAATACGGTTACAAGTATTGTAATGGCGCCTATGGTCATTCCAACCAGAAGTACTCTGCTGGTTTTGCCTGGCTGGTCTGCATAGGGAAAAAGCATAAAAAATGAAAGTATTTCACAAAAGGGGAGTGTCGCCATCGTATGCGCACTTTGAACATATTTTTTTATCGGCAAAGAAAATACCGGAAAGAAATTACTCAGTTTCATATCTTTAATCAAAAGCAGGCTTGTAAGAAAAAGAATAAGAAATATGACGCAGGCAAAAACGAAACTGAATCTGGCTATGACTTCCACACCACTGCGAACTGCGTATACGCAAATAGAGATGAACATAGCATAGATAATGATAATTGGAGTTTTGGACAGCAGAAAGCCGCTCATAAAATTTCCGACAATTTGTGTGTTTAGAAAAGCGAGAGAGAAAAAGAAATAGATATATAATAAGGATAGTAATCTCCCGGGAATATTTCCAAACAGCTCAATGTTGATTTCGACAATATCTTTTCCAGGAAATGTTTTGCTAAGTATGGTATATATCAGTAATACCGGCAGGCTGATCAGATAACCCGCGATAACGGCAATCCACGTTTCATGCGCCGTCACACTTGTTGAAAAGTTTGCTATCAGTGATGATGCCTGAATGAAGCATACAATAGAAAAGATCAACTGCTTTGTGGAGATCTGTTTTTTTCCCAGATTCATTTTTTTAGCCCCTTTACAGGAAAAACGTGCACCGTACTAACACGCCGGTATAATTTGTCTGTCAGGTATTATTTAGTATGAGCAGAATTTCGGGTATTATCACAATTCGGTGCCACAGCCGGAAGCTGGAATAGGAAAAGACGCCCGTAAGATTGCACACTCCTGATATATTGCGAATAAGGGGTTTACTTGATATAATGAACAGATAGTTTTGCGCTCCAAATTAAAAAGCTTGAAAAGCAGCCGACAGAGGACGAAAAAATGATTATCAGTGCCAGTCGCCGGACGGATATTCCAGCTTACTATTCTGCGTGGTTTTTTAATCGAGTTCGGGAGGGTTATGTGCTGGTGCGTAACCCAGTGAACGTTCACCAGGTCAGCAAGGTCCATTTAAATCCCGAAGTTGTGGATGGGATTGTATTTTGGACAAAGAATCCGATTCCTATGTTGGGGCGGCTCCAGATGCTCCAGGAATACATGTATTATTTTCAGTTTACGCTCAATGCATATGGCGGGGATGTTGAGCCTGATATTCCGCGGAAAAATGATGTAATCATCCCCGCGTTTCAACGCCTATCCGATCAAATTGGACCGGAACGTATGATTTGGCGGTATGATCCGATTTTTTTAAATGAGAAGTATACGATGGAGTATCATATTCGTTACTTCGAAGAAATCGCGAAGAGACTCTGCAAATATACGCGTAAATGCACGATCAGTTTTCTTGATTATTACCGGAATACAGCCCTCAATTTATCTAAACTCAACCTACAGGTATTTACTACATGGAAACGAGAGCGGTTGGCAAAGTCACTGGCGGAGATTGCGCACAGCTACGGGCTGATGATCGATACGTGCGCGGAGAAAATTGAATTAGGAAAGTATGGGATCCATCATGCGCGGTGCATTGACGATAGGCTGCTGGGACGATTATTGGCTTGTCCTCTCCATGCAGAAAAAGACAGAAATCAAAGATTGAAATGCGGCTGTGCGGAAAGCCTCGATATTGGGACGTATAATACCTGCAAAAGCGGCTGCCGATACTGCTATGCTCAGTACAATGCAAAAACGGCCTGCGCCAACGCTGGCAAGCATGACCCGGAGTCACCTCTGCTGATTGGAGAATTAGGCCCGGGAGATAGAATAACAGAGCGAAATATGCACTCCTGCCGGGATGTTCAGCTTCGCATGGATAGCGGATAAAAAATATGCTGGACAGCAGGGCTTAACTATCATACGGCCCGGAAGAGAAAAAGACGTTACAAGGTGGAAGTGAGGGAAACATATGACAAAGTATAAGGAGCAGCTGCAAACGCTTCAGGACCAGATTACCCGTAAAAATAAAGTAACTACAATGCTGAAAAACCTTTATGGGCAGCGGCGTTCTCTGGAAGAAGAAGAACGAGTGCTTGCCGCGTTACGTAAGGATGAGCAGGCAGACGTTGACCGCATGAAGGGGCATAGTCTCGCCGCTTTTTTCTATGAAGTCATAGGAAAGCGGGAAGAAATGCTGGACAAGGAAACGCGGGAGGCGTACGCCGCTGCGGTAAAGCACGAGAATGCGGTTCAGCAACTGAGGGCTGTTGAGGATGGCGTTTCTGCGCTGGAAGCCGAGCTGAAAACCTTGGAGGGCTGCGAGGTGAGGTATGCAGAAGTTTTGAGGCGGAAAGCTGAGGCATTAAAGAGCGAGGATCCGGTAAACGGGCCGGAGATATGCCGGATGGAAGAACGTATGGGATATTTGGAAAGCCAGCGAAAAGAAATTAGTGAAGCATTATCAGCGGGGAATGCGGCAATGAATCAGATCCAATCCATTGAAAGCGAATTGGACAGCGCGGAGGGCTGGGGCACCTGGGATCTATTTGGCGGCGGCCTGATTTCCGGCCTTGCCAAGCACTCGCATCTGGACGATGCACAGGTACAGATTGAAGAGCTACAGATGCTCCTGCGCAGGTTCCATACGGAGCTTGGGGATGTGGACATCCATTCGGATATTCAGGTGCAGGTGGAGGGGTTTCTGCGCTTTGCCGATTTCTTTTTTGACGGGCTGTTTGCGGATTGGGCTGTATTAAATCATATCCATGATTCTCAGGAGAAGATGGGACAGATTCGGCAGCAGGTGCAGATGGTGCTTGACCGGTTACATGTGATGGATAATACGCAGAAGGAAGAACTGCATAAACTGCGGGAAAAGCTTTATGAACTCGTGGCCGGGGCGTAGGATGGCAACCGGAGCGGAACATCGGCAGGGTCGTCTTACGCCCTGGCCTGACAGTAAAACGGACATAAAATGACAAGGGAGAAAACAAAACCATGCAGGACATACGGGAAAGCCTTTTATATGGGCTGCGGGCCCAGCTTCACGCCTGCCCGGAAGTATCCGGACAGGAAATAAAAACCAAGGCGGCTCTTATGCGATTTTTAAAAGCGCATACTTCTTTGGAGCTTGTGGACTGCGGCAGTTGGTTTTACGCCGTCCACCGTGAACACAATGCTGAAAAGTACGGAATTGCGCTTCGAGCCGATTTCGATGCGCTGGCGATTCCCGACGGCGGCGCGGCACATTTATGCGGACACGATGGACATGCTTCCGCCCTGTGCGGCGTTGGCCTCATGTTGGAGGGGCAAACACTGGGGCGCAGTGTATATTTGATTTTTCAGCCGGCGGAGGAAATTGGAGCCGGGGCCAAAGCGTGCATAGAGATTTTTAAAAAGGAGAAGATCGGAGAAATTTATGGTGCGCATAACCTGCCGGGGTTACCGCTCGGCTGTATTACCACGCGTCCGGGAACTTTTGCCTGCGCTTCCCGGGGAATTACGCTGGGGTTTACCGGCGCACCCACGCATGCGGCCTACCCGGAGTTCGGGATTTCTCCAGCTCCTGCCGTAGGAGAATTGCTGATGGGCCTGCCATCCATAACAGATCCGGACCGGTATAGCGGCATGACGCTCTGCACTGTAATTGGAATTCAAATGGGCGATAAGACATTTGGCGCTGCGGCGGCGAATGCGGAAGCTTGGCTGACCCTGCGCGCCGAACACGACGCCGACCTTTCTGCCCTGCAAGAAAGAGTCCTGAGCCTGAGCAGAGTACTGGCGGACCGGTATCATCTGGATTTCCATTTTTGGGAACAGGACGTTTTCCCCGCAACAGAAAATACACCGGATAATGCCAATAAAGTTCTTTCTCTCTGTGGGGGGCAGACTCTGCAGGCTCCCATGCGGTGGAGTGAGGATTTCGGCTGGTATCTGAAGAAATGCAGCGGCGCGTTTTTTGGGATCGGAGCCGGGGATACCCATGCGCCCCTGCACACAGCTGATTATGAATATCCAGACGAACTCCTGCTCCCAACCTGCAATGCGTTTTGGAAACTGATTGTGGGGGAATAAGCAGCCGAGCCTGTCTGGATCAATTGCTCTCCCGGTACCCTTGCAAGGACCCGCTATGACATCGTCAATATCATCAAAAATCCTGCCATGATGGGGTGCGGCTTTATGACGTCTACGATGAAAGAGCAGTTTGCCATCTATTCTCGCAAGTCCAAGTTTACTGGAAAGGGCGAAAGCATCGAGAACCAGATCGAGCTTTGCCGGCAGTACATCCGGGTGAATTTTGGCGATGCGGCGGCCGCTTCTGCGCTTATCTATGAGGACGAGGGTTTTTCGGGAGGAAATTTAAAGCGCCCACAGTTTAAAAAAATGATGGAGGACGCTGGAAAAGGAAAATTTACTTCCATTGTTGTCTACCGCCTGGATCGGATCAGCCGTAACATTGGAGATTTTGCTGGGCTGATCGAAGAACTCAACGACAGAAAAATATCCTTTGTCTCGATCAAGGAGCAGTTTGACACCCAATCACCCATGGGCAGAGCGATGATGTATATTGCTTCCGTCTTTTCTCAACTGGAGAGAGAGACCATCGCCGAGCGAATCCGGGACAATATGCATGAGCTGTCCAAGACAGGCCGCTGGCTGGGCGGGACGACCCCGACGGGGTATGCGTCGGAGCAGGTAAAGCGCATCACGGTTGACGGCAAGGTACGCAAAGCTTGTAAGCTGCGACTGGTACCCGCTGAGGCTGAGATGGTTAAAACGATTTTCATGAAATTCATGGAGACAAATTCATTGACTCAAACGGATGCGTTTCTGCTGCAAAACGGTTACGTTACCAAAAACGGAAAGCACTTTACCCGGTTTACAATCAAAGGAATTTTAACAAATCCGGTTTATATGAAGGCGGATGAAGCCGCATGGGAGTATTTAAAAAGACAGCAGGTGGATCTGTTTTCGGCAAGAGACGCCTTTGACGGAGAACACGGCGTTATAGCCTATAACCGCACAATTCAGAAGCCAGGTAAAGCAAACAAAATTCGGCCAATGGAGGAATGGATTGTTTCCGTGGGTGCGCATCCCGGGTTAATCGGCGGGGCAGATTGGGTTAAGGTACAAAGTCTGCTGGAGCAGAATCGCTCTAAGGGATATCGAAAGCCCCGCAGCAACGTGGCGCTGCTGTCGGGACTTTTATATTGCGGAAACTGCGGTGGCTATATGCGGCCTAAGCTTTCCCAGCGGGAGAACACTTGTGGTGAGCCTCTGTATTCGTACGTCTGTACAATGAAGGAGCGCAGCCACGGTCAGTGCTGCAATATGTGTAACGTGAGCGGAAACTTGATGGATCAGGCCGTGGTGGAAGAAGTTAAAAAACTGTCTGAGGACAGCGGTGAATTCCTGCGACAGCTGGAGCAGGGCAAAAAAATGATCGCAGGAGATCAGGAAGGGTATAACGCACAGATGGAAGGGCTGCAGCGGGCGCTGGCCGAGAATGAGCAGAAGATCCAAGGGCTGGTGTCGGCGGTGGGAAAAGCGGCCGGAACTTCGGCCGAAGCGTATATCCTCCGTCAGATTGATGCGCTCCATGAGACGGGGGAGAGGCTCCGTGGGCGTAGGAAAGAGCTTGGGCAGTATACCGCAGGCCCGGTATTTGCGGATGCCGAATTTGACCTGCTGCGGCAAATGCTCGCTTCTTTTGGAGTGACCATTGACGCCATGAGCGTGGAAGAGAAGCGGGCTGCGATTCGTACTTGTATACAAAAGATCGTCTGGGATGGAGAAAACGTGCATCTCTATCTGTTTGGTTCGGAGAAAGAGGCCGAAATTATAGACCGGAACGGCATCGGTGAGCCATTAGGTGAGGATAGCAAATGAAATCCTGATGTATTTCCGCAGCCAGAAAAAGCTGGCTGGCGAGGTATCGCTTTCCGATACGCTTGATGTGGATACGGATGGAAATTCTTTGTCTCTGATGGATGTCATCAGCGTAGATGATGACATGCTGGATAATCTGGATGCCAGGGATTCCTGTTCCCGCATTCGGGGCTGCGTGGAAAAGTGCCTGAACGAGCGGGAAAAAGGTATTATTATGATGCGGTATGGACTGGATGATCGTCCCCCGCGCACACAGCGGGAGATCGCAGCCAAATGCGGCATTTCCCGCTCCTATGTATCCAGGCTGGAAAAAAAGGCGCTGGAGAAGCTGAAGGTGGAATTTGAAAAACCGGAAAGGTAACAGGATAGGGCTGCAAATGGGAAAGAGCCGGCGTACCATATGGTACGCCGGCTCTTTGACGAAGAACTTCCAAAATTTAATCGGCCAGATAGTTTTTTACCAATTCCTGCAACAGCTCGTCCCGATCCAGCTTTCGAATCAGGGCGCGGGCATTGTTATAATTCGTAATATATGTGGGATCTTCCGAGAGGATATACCCAACGATCTGGTTGATGGGATTATAGCCTTTCTCCTGCAAAGAATTATAAACAGTGGTCAAAATCGACTTGATTTCGTCGCCACGATCCTGATTCAAATTGAACTTGCGCGTAAAATCCATTTGCATTTAGGCACACCTCCTAGAAGCCTCCTCATTATTCTAACGGAAACAAGTGCAAGTGTAAAGGGGGTTTAGGAAAAATTTATATGTTTTATGCGGAGCGTTTACCGCAGGACAGCACCCAGTTCTTTTTCAAGCAGGGCCAGAACGGATTTAACATCGGCGTCCGCTTCGGTATCCGTTAGGGTACGGTCGTCTGCCCGGAGTTTCAGGGAGAACGCCACACTCTTCTTTCCGGCGGGAATAGGGAGGCCGGTGTAAATATCGAATAGCTTGACTTCCTTCAAAAGGCCCTGGGCCCCTCGTGCAATGCAGTCTTCCAGGGTGGCGACGGGAATCGCATGGTCACAGACCACCGCAATGTCCCGCGTGACACTGGGGAACCGGGGTAGAGCCTGATAGAGTGCCTCCGGCGCGCGCAGATCCAGCAGAGCGGAAAAATCGAGCTGTGCAGCGTAAACAGGGCAGCCCATGCCGTAGTTATCGGCGGTCAGAGGGTGGACCTGTCCTAGTATGCCCAACGTGGTCCCTCCAACGCCAATTTCAGCGCAACGCCCGGGATGGAAGGTGGGCAGGTCAGACTTGGCGGTAAAGGTTACGTTCTTCACGTTCATGCCGCCAAGAATGGCCTCCAGCGCTCCTTTAAGGGTAAAGAAATCTGCCTCATCACCGTAGGCGCCCAAGGTGAGGACCACACGTTCATCCGCCAGATCGCTGCCCGGAACAGGACGGTACACGGTGGCCATTTCATAAAGCTGTGCCGCAGGGTTGCGATAGCTGTAATTCCGCGCCAGAATCTCCAGCATAGAGGGAATGGCCGTCGTGCGCATGATGGAAGTATCCTCGCCCAGCGGATTAAGGATCGTGATGGATTTACGCAGAGTGCTGTCCGCCGACAGCCGGATCTTATCGTAATAGGAGGGGCTAATAAAAGAATAGGTCATAATTTCGCTGTATCCCATACTGCGGCACAGAACTCCACAGTGGTTTTCCGCCTTCTGATGTTCGGTCAGCCCACCCTGCGTAGTCAGCCCGCGCATCAGAGTGACGGGAATCTTTCCGTAGCCGTACATCCGGGCGATTTCCTCGGCAATATCGGAGTAATGCTCTACATCGCTGCGCCAGGAAGGGACCAGGATGGTGCTGCCGTCCAGCGTAAAACCGAGCCACTCCAGCATAACACGCATATCGGCCTCTGGAATGTCCGTGCCTAAGAGGGCGTTAATTTTGTCCGGTTCCAGCTTCACGGTGACAGGAGCCTTGTCTGCGGCAATTACGTCGACGATGCCGTCCAGCACTTCGCCGCAGCCCAACTGTTCTACCAGTTCACAGGCGCGCTGCACGCCAAGGTAGGTGTTCATGGGGTCCAGACCTTTTTCGTAACGGCCGGACGCGTCGGTGCGCATGCCCAGTGCCGTGGCGGTGCGGCGGATGGAGACCCCGTTGAAATTGGCGGACTCAAACACCACCATGGCGGTATCGCCCACTATTTCAGAATTGGCGCCGCCCATGACTCCCGCCACGGCCACAGGCTTTTCCGTGTCGCAGATGCAGAGCATGGAAGGGGTGAGCTGGCGGTCGTTGCCGTCCAGCGTCTGGATGACTTCGCCTTCCCGCGCAGTACGAACGATGAGTTTTCCCCCCTTTACACAGGAGAAATCAAAGGCGTGCATGGGCTGGCCGTATTCCAGCATAACGTAGTTGGTGATGTCCACGATGTTGTTAATGGGGCGTACGCCGGAGGCGCGCAGGTGCTCCCGCATCCATTCGGGGGACGGGGCAATTTTTACATTTCTCACCATCCGGGCGGTATATCGGGGGCAGAGCACAGGGTCAGTAATCTCCACATCCAGCAGGTCCATGACGCTGCCGCCGGAACCCTTTACCACAGGCTCATGCAGGCGGAGCGGCTTACGGAACGTGGCGGATGCCTCCCGCGCCAGCCCAATGACGGACAGGCAGTCGGGACGGTTCGGCGTAATCTCGAACTCCACGGTGTGATCGTCGCAGCCGATGACCGGGACGATGTTGTCGCCGGGCTTGCAGGGTTCCTGAAGAATGAAAATGCCGTCCTCGATGGCATAGGGAAAATCATGGGCGGTAAGGCCAAGTTCCTTCAGCGAGCAGAGCATGCCGTTGGAGGCCACGCCGCGCAGTAGGCCCGCGGTGATGTGGACCCCACCGGGCAGCCAGGAGTCGTCCAGCGCCACAGGCACCAGATCGCCCGTTTTGACGTTCTGAGCGCCGGTTACGATCTGTACGGGTGCGCCCTTGCCCGTATCAATCTGACAGGTCCACATATGGTCGGAATCCGGATGGCGCTCCATGGCCAGCACCCGGCCCACTACGACGTTTTTAATCTCGGCGCCGAGGTCCCGCGTCACTTCCACCTTGGAACCGGAAATCGTCATTGCCTCCGCAAAATCTCGGTCATGGATCTCGTCAAGGCTCACGCCGTCAACGAATTCATTCAGCCATTTTCTTGAAAGAATCATATTGGCACCTCCTTAAAACTGGGACAGGAAACGGACGTCGTTTTCAAAAATCAACCGCATGTCGGTGATGGAGAAGCGGCGCAGAACCAGACGCTCCACGCCGATACCAAAGGCAAAACCGGAATAGAGGTCCGTGTCGATGCCGCAGCCCTCCAGAACCTTGGGATGCACCATGCCCGCACCCAGCACCTCGATCCAGCCCTCGCCCTTGCAGACCCGGCAGCCTTTTCCGCCACAGGCGTGGCACTGCATATCCACTTCGCAGCTCGGCTCAGTAAAGGGGAAGTGGTGGGGGCGGAACCGGGTCTTGGTTTCCTTACCGTAAAGAGCACAGATCACCTCGTTGAGCGTACCCTTCAGGTCGGCCATCGTGATGCCTTTGTCCACGACAAGGCCCTCGATTTGATGGAACATGGGAGAGTGTGTGGCATCCACTTCGTCCTTGCGGTACACCCGGCCGGGGGCGATCATACGGATGGGGGGGGTCCTGTTCTCCATGACCCGTATCTGCATGGGGGAGGTCTGGGTGCGAAGTAGCAGGGATGAGTCCTCTTTGAGATAGAACGTGTCGCTCCACTCCCGGGCGGGATGCCCTTCGGGGGTATTAAGCCGGGTGAAGTTGTAGTCCGCCAGCTCGATCTCCGGCCCCTCGGCCACCTCGAAGCCCATGCCGATAAAGACGTCTTTCACCTCGTCCAGCACAATGGACATGGGATGCTTGTGGCCCAGTTCCGGCCGCTTGCCGGGGATGGTCACATCCAGTGTTTCTTCTTTCAGGCGGGCATCCAGGGCGGCCGCTTCGATCAGCTTCTGCTGTTTGGCCAGCGCACTGGTCAGCGCCGCGCGCACCTCGTTGGCCAGCTGACCCATTACAGGACGTTCCTCTGCGGAAAGCGTGCCCATCTGTTTCAGCACGGCGGTGAGTTCGCCCTTTTTGCCCAGATATTTGACTCGCATGGCTTCCAGTCCGGAGGCTTCCTTGGTTTGTTGGAAGGCGTTTATGGCCTCCAGGCGAATCTGCTCCAGTTTTTCCCTCATTATATTCTCTCCTTCACTGATCAGATGACGATTCATATTCCGGTGGGGCGGGGCCGTGCGTATATAGCCAAGACCATAAAAAAAGGACCTCTCCTCCCCAGCCAGGGGACGAAAGGCCAACCTTCCGCGGTACCACCCACGATTCGCGCCAAAGCGCGCACTTTGTGTTCCGTAACGGAGAACAACCGCCGGCGTATTTCCCCACCGGAACTCCCGGGCGAACCAAGCAAACGACCACAAGCCTGCTTTCAGCCGGTGACAGGCACTCTCTGATGCGGTGCATCATTGCTATTTTCCCGTTCTGCGTTTCTAACACTGGATTTCTTTATACCACAAAAAGAGTTGAAATGCAAGAGGTAATTGCCTATAATGGAGGAAACAGACCGACAGGGGGGCGATGCTATGCAGATTCTGTCCGCGGCGCAGATGCGCGGACTGGACCGGATCGCCATAGAAAAATATGAAATCCCATCCGTACAGTTAATGGAACGCGCGGCGCGTGCGCTGACCGGAGTGGTATGCCGCCATGCGCCGTCGGATGGAGGACGTGCGGCTATTTTTTGTGGCCCTGGTAACAATGGGGGCGACGGCGTGGCCTGTGCGCGTTTTTTGCACCAGCGCGGTTTGTCCGTGCGGGCCTTTCTGGTCGGGAAACGGGAAAAAATGACGGATGACTGCCGGGAGATGGAGCGCCGGCTCGAAGACTCCGGCTGTCGACTTGAGAATTTTACGGATCATATTTCAGAGGCTGAGGACTGGAGCATGACCTGTGACGTGATTGTAGACGCTATTTTTGGCATTGGACTGAATACCGATGTGCGCGGCGAAGCCGCAGAGGCGATTCGGCTTATGGAGCACAGTTCCGCGCCGGTGGTGGCGGCGGACATCGCCAGCGGAATCGAAGCCGATACGGGACGGATCCTGGGTACAGCGGTCCGCGCTGCCCAAACGGTAACGTTTACCAGACCGAAGATTGGGCACTTTGCCGGGAAAGGCGGCGTATACACGGGTGCGTTGTCGGTTGCCGATATTGGAATCCCGCAGGAACTTGTTGAGACGGTGCAGCCTGTTGCGCAGTCCGTGGAGAGGGTGGACCTTCCGCGCAGGCCGCGGGATGCCCATAAGGGCGACTTTGGCAAGCTCCTGATCCTGGCGGGAGGTGTGGGCTATACCGGTGCACCGGTTTTGAGCGCACAAGCCGCCGTGCGCACAGGCGCCGGGCTTGTTACCGTGGCGGTACCGGAAGCGATTTATCCCATTGTGGCGGTGAAATGCGACTCCGCCATGCCACGGCCGCTGCCGTCCGGACCGGACGGTATGCTGTCCGCCGCAGGAATCTATCTTCTTCTGCGTAATCTGGAGGGGAAGACCGCCGTGCTGGCCGGCCCCGGGCTGGGTCGCTCGGACGGCGTCAGCGCACTTGTGGGTACGGTGCTGGAGAAAGCGGCGTGTCCGGTGGTTCTGGACGCTGACGGCATAAATGCGATATCTGGGCATATAGATAGGCTGGACAGGCGGCGCGGCCTGACCGTGCTGACACCACACGACGGAGAATTTGTCCGGCTGGGTGGAGATATATCCGATGGAGATAGGGTGAAATCTGCAAAGGATTTTTCCTTTACACATCACTGCGTGCTTGTTTTGAAGGGGCATAATACCATCACGGCGTTCCCGGACGGCGCGGTGTTTTTAAACACCACTGGAAATCCCGGTATGGCCAAAGGGGGAAGCGGAGATGTGCTGGCAGGAATGATCGCCGCATTGCTGGGACAGGGACTGGACCCCAAACTGGCGGTCCCAGGGGCGGTGTGGCTCCATGGCCGTACCGGTGATTTATGTGCACAGGAGCTTGGTGAGTACGGTATGACGCCCGCCGACCTGATTGCGTATCTGCCTGAAGTGACGAAGGCGTTCTGAAAGGAGAAGCGGTGACGTGCGCAAACGGATTTTGTGCGCACAAATGATAGTCCTCTGCCTGTTACTGACTGCCTGCGGCAGAGGGGAAAAATCAAATTATGATGAGCTGACTCTGCAAATCCGCAGTGCCTATCTTGCCATGGAGCACTGTTCGGCAACCGTGGATTTAACGGCTGACTATGGCGAACGGGTCTATCAGTATACCTTGACGCTGGACAGTCAAAAAGATGGGGATCTGGTACTTAAGGTGGTTAAACCGGATGAGGTTGCCGGCGTGACAGTCCGGGTGAAAGCGGATTCCACGGCACTTGAGTATGACGGGGCCAGCCTGGAGACGGGGCCGCTGGACGATGAGGGACTTTCTCCCATAAGCGCCCCTGCCGTGTTTCTGGATCAGGCCTGCGAGGGCTATATCGCGGAGTGCGGGATGGAAACACTGGACGATACCGAATGCCTACGGGTCTGTTACCGTGCTCCGGACGGGGAGCCCGGGACCGGAACGGAGAGCACCCTATGGTTTAACACGAATACCTACGCGCCGGTCCGCGGTGAAATCAGTTCAGATGGGCGCTGCGTGGTTACCTGTACTTTTTCCGAATTTACAATGGAATAGAGAAAAGAAAGGAATTCTGGCAAGATGACGAACGAAAATGCAGAGAAACGGACGTGGGCCGAAATTGATCTAGGCCGGCTGGCATATAATTACCGCTCCCTGAGGGACCTGCTTCCACAGGGCTGCCGGTTTATGGGACTGGTGAAGGCAAACGCGTATGGACACGGCGCGGTTCCTGTGGCCCAAAAGCTGGAAGAGCTGGGAGCAGACTATTTAGCTGTTGCCTGCTTGGATGAGGCGGCCGAACTGCGCGCGGCCGGAATTAAGGGGCCGATTTTGATTCTGGGTTATACGCCGGGGCAGTACGCGGACAATTTGGTTGCGCTGGACCTGACGCCTGCCGTGGGTGAGCTTTCGGATGCCCGCGCGTTCTCCAGCGCCGCGCTCCGGGCTGGGAAAAAACTGAAGGTCCACGTTCAGGCGGACACCGGCATGTCCCGTCTTGGTTTTCTCTGCAACGAGGCTAATATGGAGCGTTCGGTGGAGGCAATGGCGGAACTGTGTGCTCTGCCCGGCTTGGAACCAGAGGGTATTTTTACCCATTTTGCCGATGCCGACGGCAGCGAAGACTATACGATGCTGCAATTTACCCGCTTCCTGGATGTGCTGAAAAAGCTGGAAGAGAGGGGAATCAAATTTGACATCCGTCACTGTGCCGCCAGCGCCGCAACCTTGAAATTTCCATGTACTCATCTGGATATGGTGCGCCCCGGCATTGCCCTGTATGGGCACTATCCCGCACCCGGTCTGGAGGAGCTGTGCCCGCTCCAGCCTGTCATGACACTGAAGACAAAGGTACTGGCCGTACGGAATCTCCCGGCGGGGACGCCGGTTAGCTACGGACGTACCAATACGCTCAGCCGCGACAGCAGGCTGGCTGTGTTGCCTGTGGGCTATGGTGATGGTTTTCCACGCCGGTTTTCCAACCGGTACGAAGTGATGCTGCGTGGGAAAAAAGTTCCGATCCTTGGCCGTGTTTGCATGGACCTGTGCATGGCGGATGTGACGGACATTCCGGAAGCCACGCCGGGAGATGTGGTTGTACTGTACGGTGACGACGTACCTGTCGAACATGGTGCGGACCTCGTAAATACGATTCAGTACGAATTGCTGTGCAACGTGGGGAGACGCATCCCGCGCGTTTATCTGAATTGATAACAACCCCGCCCGCCCGTGCATAGACTGTCCCGGGGAGAATGTAGCCGGGATGGCGGCCGGAAGAAAAACCATTCCTGATATTTGAAGGACTGTGTATAAATTCCGCCGCCCCGTGGGAGAATCATAGTGACCGCGTTACATAGGCTTCGGTCGTGTGACGCTGGTTACTATCTTCCAGCGGAGTGTGAGCATTTGTGGATAACAGCGTGAAACGCGGTGACATCTTTTATGCCGATCTGAGCCCCGTGGTCGGCAGCGAACAGGGAGGGGTCCGTCCGGTTCTTATTGTGCAGAATGACACAGGAAACCGTCATAGCCCTACGGTTATTGCTGCTGCCATTACGTCTCAGACGGGAAAGGCAAAGCTTCCTACGCACATCGAACTGGCCGCTAGAAATTACGGCCTGCCTAAAGAGTCCGTTGTTCTACTGGAGCAGATTCGGACTCTGGATAAAAGGCGGCTCCGCGAGAAGATGGGGCGGCTGGATGAATCGCTGATGCATCAAGTCGATAATGCCATCGCGGTCAGTTTCGGGCTTCATCCGGAACAGCTTATATGAGACTTGTCCGCCGAGAGCGGTCGCTTTCGGCGGACATTAACTGTTTCCGGGACATATAGGGGCGGTGAACCAGGCCGCAGAGACAGAAAGGAATTTTACCTATGAGACGATGGATGAAACATACCTTAGCTGCCGTATTCGGGGTTGTGACGGTCGCGGTTCTTTTAGGGGCCACCCAGGGAACACAGACCGATCCTCTGGTTACCGTGAGTTACTTAAATGATGTAGTAACCCCCCATATCCTGTCCCAGGTCGATACCAGGCTTACACAGCGCGAATCCGCGCTTACCGCGAAGCTGGACGCGGCAATCGATCAGTATTCCAGCGATATGGACGCCAAACTGGCGGCCGGCGGGGAGAGTGTGTCTTCTGTTTTTCAGGTGGTTACGCTGCAAAACGGGAAAAAGCTCACCGGCGGTGTCGGCTGTGAGTTTTTGCTGCGTGGCGGCAGTGCCGTCTGTGTGGCGGCTTCAGCTCCGGGCCTTATTGACACGACCGGCGGCAGTACGCTGCCGAGCGGACAGGCACTGATCTTGAATCACCTGTATCTGTCCACGGCGGAGGGCCGCGGTCTGCTGGCCACCGGTGCCGTTACCGTATTAGTCCGCGGCAGCTATACGATTGAGTAAGACCGCGTCAGTTCTGCCCATCTCCGCATAGAATAGGATACGGGGGTGAGAATCCATGGAGCGTCGCTTATCCCTTTCCGGTGGGCCGGGTACGCTGATTTTACGGGAAAATGGTCCCAGAGTGACCGTCCTGGCAGAGCGTCCGGACGATGGAAAGGGTCTGTATAAAGCGTGGATCTGGGGCGAGAATGGCCGCTTTCTGCTGGGCACCATGCTTCCAGAGAGAAATTGCCTGCGAGCGGAACGTACGCTCTCGGTGGACCAGTTGAGCCGGCAGGGAGTATGGCCGGTGACGGGAGCTTCCGCAGTGCTTGCCTTCTGTGCACGTCCCGGCGGAGCGCCTCCGCAGGGCTGGAAACGGCATCAGCGTCCCCAAGAACTGTTTTCTGACTGTGTGCTACAGCGGGCGGCGCGGGGGCTGGACAGCGCACTGATTTGCAGACGGGAGCGTGGGTTTTCTCTGGCGTTTGCCTATCAGCCCAGACACACATTTCCTCTGGTTCCTGCGTTTTGTTTTGCACGTATGGAAAAGCTAGGAAACGGCTTTTACTTAATTTTTGAGTTTAATGAAGAAGGATGGCCTATACCGCCTGACCGCACCTCCTCTTCATGACTGTGTGGGCTTCCCGCCCGCATGGAGAGAGAGAGGACAGGCATACGGCTGAACTAAGGGCGGGAGGACACGGATATTCATACAATAAAAGAGACATGGAAATGGCAGGTCCTGCTGACGCTGACGCTTGTCCTCCTGCTTACCGGCTGCGCGGGGTGCGAAAGCCGGACAGAAGAGACCGGTACCCCACAGAAGACCATCACGGTTACTGTGACACATGGAGACGGAAGGACGCGGGAAGTGGCCCTAACGACCGGGGCGGACTATCTGGGTCCCGCGCTCAGGGAGCAGGAGGGCCTGATTGCCAGTGAGAATGGGGCCTATGGGACCTATATCACGGAGGTAGATGGAGAGGCGGCGTCCGACGGTAACCAGACGTTCTGGTGTATCACAAAGGACGGGGAAGAGACCACCACCGGTGCGGACTCCGTGCCGATTGCGAATGGAGATTCCTTTGGGCTTATCCTGACGCATTGGTGAGGGCGGGGTCCGTCCAGAGCGAAAAAAAACCTTCCGCTGCAGATTATATTCTGCAGCGGAAGGTTTTTAGGTTTGGGGTTACGCAAAAAAGCTGTGTGCACCAATGGTTGCCACATAAGGACGGTTGCGCTGTGCCCAACTGTTAGGGGAGACGCTGGCGTTTACAAAGTATAAGCTGGAACCGCAAATTCGCACGCCTTCCAGACACAACTTGGCGGCAATAATGCTTTCTTCGTTGGGTGTGTTATAGATTGCGCCGTTGCTGACGGGGGTAAATTGGTTTACCTGAAATATCACACCGTAGATCGTATCCGGAAATCTGGGGTCAGATACCCGGTTGAGAACAACCGTACCCACGGCAATCTTACCGTCCATGGGCTGGTTACCGCTTTCGGCATTGATGATGTGAGACAGCCAGCATACGGCGTCGGTATCATAGAACGAATTGCCGGAAGGGATAGTTCCGTTTCCCTTGTAGATTTCCACCGCACCAGTTGCGGCGTTCCATCCCACACAGGCGTCCATAGCCTGGGCGATACTGCGCACCGGGACCAGTACGTGGCCGTCGGCCACCTTCACACCATAAAGGACATAAAGGTAGCGACCGTTGGCCTCAATATACTGGTTGCCGGGACGGGCGGTGATGTTCAGCCCGCTTGCCGCGACCACAGCCTGACCGTCGGACCAGCAAACAGTGGCATCCGGACGAAGGGCAGGGACAACATTGTACAGGGACACGTAGGTGATTTGGTTACAGACCTCCATACCCGGATCGCTGACCGCTTCGCCGTCTACCCAAAAGACAGGGGCGGCGTCAGCGGCAAAAGCAAAGCTTGACAAGGAAAGTAAAACCGTCAAACAAAGCAACAGACTTAAAATCCGTTTTTTCATGATCGTTTCTCCTTTTGTAAGTGCCTCTTTTCTTTTTGTAATTGAATTGTAACCATTGTAACCATTTTTGAATCAAATTGCAACTACTATTTTTTGGTTTTCCTGTCGACAAGAAAGAAAAACCTTGTGGCACAATGAATTCATGCATTGTAAACAATCGTTACTCTTCCCTGAAAGGGTATGAAAAGAGAACGAAATATGTACCCCACAACTTTATTGAGAATCATGATGTGCTATGATGGGAACGAATTTTATGCAAAGTAAAGGAGCCTAAGCAATGAACCAAGTGATAACATGTATTCTGGCCCTGCTAACAGCGCTGAATCTCTCCGGGTGCGCGGCGGTCCAGCCGCCGGTAGCCCAACAGGTCAGCGGAACCATGGAGGTCCATTTTATTGATGTGGGACAGGCGGACTCGGAGCTTATCCAATGCGGAGATAAAGCCATGCTCATTGACGGCGGAAATGTGGCGGACAGCAGTCTTGTGGTCTCTTACCTGTCCGCGCAGAAGATTGATCATTTAGACTATGTGGTCTGCACACATGCGCACGAGGACCATGTAGGCGGATTGTCCGGCCCTCTGAACAAGTTCAAGGTCGATCATGTCCTGGCGCCGGTTACAAACTATGATTCTGATGCGTTCCGGAATTTTGCCAAGTATACGGCGGCGCAGGGGCTGGACATCACAGTGCCTTCCGTCGGAGATAATTTTTCCCTGGGAGACGCGTCTGTGGAGGTTATGGGCCCACAGAAACTCTACGACGAGACCAATAATACATCCATTGTTCTAAAAGTTACATATGGTGAGACGTCCTTCTTATTTCCCGGTGACGCGGAGCGGGAATCAGAACAGGATATGTTGGATGCCGGATGTGATCTGAACGCCACTGTATTAAAGGTGGGACATCACGGCAGCGATACTTCCACGACCTACCCGTTTCTCCGGGCGGTTGCGCCAAGTTACGCGGTGATCTCCGTAGGAGCGGATAATTCCTACGGACACCCCGCGGAGTCCACACTCAGCCGTTTACGGGATGCGGAGGTAACCGTCTACCGGACGGATTTGCAGGGGAATATCGTAGCGGTCAGTAATGGGAAGCAAATTTCCTTTACAACTCAGAAAGAAAAAGATGTTCAGACAAATCCCACTGAGTCAAAAACTGAGATCACTTATATTGGAAATATAAACTCCCATGTATTTCATCGGGATACCTGTGACGCTCTGCCGGCTGAGAAAAACCAGGTCTGGTTTGAAAGTCGTGAGGCTGCAATTGCAGCCGGATATAAGGCGTGTACCAGGTGTAAGCCATGATACGGCCGCACGGCCGGCACAGCAAGAAGAACTCCGGTTTCCCGGGAAATAGGTATGAGCAATGGTCCCAAAGCCGTGTACGCCGGCTATTATGCCGAAAAAATCCTCTCCGCCCCGGTATACCGGGGCGGAGAGGAGGAAGGGTTGCGTTCCGGTTATTTCAGCAGGGCGGTTACGGCATCGCCGACTTTAGCAGTCGTGGCGGAACCACCCAGGTCGGGGGTCAGAGTTTTGCCCTCTACCAGCAGGGTTTCGATGCAGTCTACCAGCTTTTTGCCCCATTCGGAATGACCAAAGAAATCCAGCATCTGGGAGACTGCCCACACCGTGGCCAACGGATTAGCCTGACCGGTCCCGGCGATATCGGGCGCAGAACCATGGATCGGCTCAAACATAGAGGGATAGGTGCGCTCAGGGTTCAGATTGGCGCCAGCAGCTAGTCCCATACCGCCGGCGATCGCAGCGCCCAAGTCGGTTAGAATGTCGCCAAACAGGTTGGAAGTTACCACAATCTGGAACCGCTTGGGGTCCTTAACCATAAACATGCTGGCGGCGTCCACCAGATAGGAGTGGGTTTCCACCTGCGGATAGTCCTTTCCTACCTCCTCGAAGATTTCATCCCAGAACACCATGGAGTAATTGAGGGCGTTCCCTTTGCTGATACTGGTAAGTGTTTTCCCTTCACGGGACGCAAGCTCGTAGGCATAGCGAATAACGCGTTCACACCCCGAACGGGAGAATACACCGTTCTGGATAACCACTTCGTTTGGCTTGCCCCGGTAGAGCCAGGCCCCGCTTCCAGCGTACTCTCCTTCGCTGTTTTCCCGGACGAAGGTCATGTTGATATCCTCGCGGGCGACATCCTTCAGTGGACAGGGGGCCCCCTTCAGGAGCTTGACCGGGCGCAGATTAATATACTGGTCGAAATGCTTGCGGATAACCAGAAGAAGGTCCCACAAAGAGATATGGTCTGGTACGCCCGGATAGCCCACCGCGCCCAGCAGAATGGCATCGAATTTGCTTAATTGTTCCAGGCCGTCCTCGGCCATCATACGTCCGTGTTTGAGGTAGTACTCGCAGCCCCACGGAAACTCGGTAAAGGTGAAGCGGAAGGTGCCGTCCAGCTCAGCCACCCGTCGCAGGACCTTTATGCCCTCCCGGATGACTTCCGGCCCAATTCCGTCGCCGGCGATAACGGCGATTTTATGCTCTTTCATATGTGATACATCCTTCCCTGTACAATTTACCTAGAATTGTGTGAAAAAAATCATACCACATTTTTCGGATGCCGTCCATGGAAAAGCGGAAAACCGGGATGGTATGAACGGAAAATCGAAGGACCGGCAATGAGGTGCAGTGAAATCCTGTGAAAAAAGACGGTTGACAATTTTGAGGGATATGCATATAATACAGACAAGATATGTAGGCTGAAAAGCAATGAAAAAGACCGCGCTCCGTGAGGGCCGCTAGAGAATTCGGGTCACCGGCTGAGAACCCGATTCGGCAGGATGGGGATGCGCAACACTTTGGAGCTGGATATCTGAACGGTGTACACCGGGTAGGATGTCCCGTATTTTCTGCGTTAAGGGGAGAAGAGTGGCCGTGTTGATGAAGATGCGGCAATCTTGGGTGGTACCGCGGATTAATTGATTCCGTCCCGAAGCTGTTTTGAGGCAGCTTCGGTTTTTTTATTGCCTTTTTCCGCAGTCTGGAGAAAGATGCCGGATCGGACAGGGCATGGAAAGGTGAGAGAAAAATGCAATATACGACAGGCGTCAGAAAGAGCAGCCGGTTAGAGCTGAATGAATTGAAATCGGGAGACTACCTCGGTAAAACCGTACAGGTGACCGGCATGATCCATGCGGTCCGCGACATGGGTGGTATCACGTTTCTCACCCTGCGCAAGCGGGATGGCGTGATACAGTGCGTGTGCGGGGAAGCGATAGACCTGAACGGTGTTTGTGAGGAAGCGGCCGTTGAGATAACAGGTGCGCTCCACGAAGAAAAAAGGGCACCTGGCGGCGTGGAGATCGCGGTGGAACAGGTCGACGTGCTCTCCACGCCAAGTGAGCCCATGCCGGTGCCGGTTTCAAAGTGGAAACTGCATCTGAATCTGGATACGGAACTGGGCCTGCGCCCGGTTGTCCTGCGCAATCTGCGGGAGCGCTCCGTCTTTAAGATTCAGGAGGGACTGGGGCGCGCGTTCCGGGAGTACCTTCAAAAGGAGGGCTTTACGGAAATCCATACGCCAAAGATCGTTCACGCCGGCGCGGAGGGCGGGTCTAATATTTTCCGCCTTGACTACTTTGGCCGCAAAGCGTTTTTGGGTCAGTCGCCGCAGTTCTACAAGCAGACTATGGTGGGTGTCTATGAACGGGTGTTTGAGGTGGCTCCGGTATTCCGCGCGGAGAAGCACTCCACCACCCGGCACTTGAATGAGTACACCTCGCTGGATTTCGAGATGGGCTTTATCGACTCCTTCGAGGATATTATGGATGTGGAAACCGGCTATCTGCAATACGCCATGGAGCTGTTGGGCCGGGAGTATGCGGCAGACCTCAAACGTCTGAATGTGGTGTTGCCCTGCGTGAAGCAGATTCCGTGCGTCCGTTTTGACGAGGCCAAACGGCTGGCCAGTGAAAAGTACGGCCGCCCCATCCGGGACCCCTACGACCTGGAGCCGGAGGAAGAGATCAATATTGGCCGGTACGCCAGGGAGGAGTGGGACAGCGATTTTGTGTTCGTGACTCACTACCCCAGTAAAAAACGGCCTTTCTATGCCATGGATGATCCCCAAAACCCCAAATACACGCTGTCCTTTGATCTGCTGTTTCGCGGTATGGAGATCACTACGGGAGGACAGCGAATCCACGATTATGAGGAACAGGTTCAGAAAATGCTCCAGCGCGGGATGCACCCGGAGGAATTTGAGCACTATCTGATGATCCATAAGCACGGTATGCCGCCCCATGGCGGACTTGGCATTGGGTTGGAGCGTCTGACCATGAAACTTTGCGGGTTGGATAACGTGCGCTACGCTACGCTGTTTCCCCGTGACCTCAACCGGCTTGAGCCATAACTTGGATCGCTGCGGAAAACGGGGGCGCTTTCCGGGTGAAAATCAGTTTCCCAATGATGCCCCCCTTCCGCTTTTCATGGGATGAAAGGAGAAAACGGAAATGAAAATCACAGAAGAAATGGTGGACTATGTCTCCATCCTTTCCCGGTTGAAGCTGCCAGAGGAGGAAAAGGCAAAGATGACCGGGGAACTGGAGCAGATTGTTTCCTATATGGATGTGCTGGCCCGACTGGATACTTCCGAGATTGAGCCGATGAGCCATGTATTCCCGGTGAGAAATGTGTTTCGCGCCGACGAGGTTGTACCCTCCTATAGCCGGGCTGAACTGCTGAAAAATGCGCCAGTGCCGGATAAAGAGGCATTTCTGGTACCCAAGACCGTGGAATAGGAGGAGCACAGAGATGGAATTAATGGAATTGACCGCGCTGGAGCTGGGTGCGGCCATCAAAAAGGGCGAAGTTTCTGTCCCGGAGGCCACCCGCGCGGCGCTCAACCGGGTATCAGAGGCAAACCCGGAAAATAACGCATTCATAACCGTAACGGCCGAAGCGGCCATGGCACGGGCGGAAGAACTTCAAAAGGGGGTCAAGGACGCGTCGGCGCCCCTGTACGGCGTTCCCATGGCGCTCAAGGACAATATCTGCACCAAAGGAGTCAAGACTTCCTGTGCGTCTAAGATTCTGGGCGATTTTGCGCCCGTCTACGACGCCACTCTGGTGGAAAAACTGGAGCAGGGCGGAAATGTGTTACTGGGCAAGCTCAACATGGATGAGTTTGCCATGGGCAGTACCTCCGAGACCTCATATTATGGGCCGGTTAAAAACCCTTGGGCGACGGACCATGTGCCCGGCGGATCTTCCGGCGGCGCTGCCGCCGCTGTGGCGGCAGGGGAGTGCTGGTATGCCGTAGGCTCCGATACCGGCGGCTCTATTCGCCAGCCAGCCTCCTACTGCGGCGTTACCGGCATGAAGCCCACTTATGGTACGGTATCCCGATACGGCCTTATTGCCTATGCGTCTTCTCTGGACCAGATGGGGCCGCTGGCCCGGACCGCCGCCGACTGTGCCGCTGTATTGGATGCGGTTACGGGCAAAGACAAACGGGATGGAACCAGCCTTGGGGGGACCTACGGCAGCCTGCTGGCTGCGTTGGACGGCAAGGTAAAGGGCATGAAGATCGGTATTCCCGACGACTGTTTTGGAGATGGGCTGGATGCCGAGGTTTCACAGGCAGTTCTGGCGGTGGCCGAGGTGCTGAGGGCCCGCGGCGCTCAGGTAGAACACTTTGCACTGCCGGTCATGGAGTATGTGGTACCCACCTACTATATTATTGCCGCCGCAGAGGCGTCCTCCAACCTGTCCAGGTTCGACGGCGTGAAATATGGCTGGCGGGCGGAAGGGTACGAGGACCTGACCGACCTGTATAACAAGACCCGCACCGAGGGCTTCGGCGCGGAGGTGAAACGGCGTATCCTGCTGGGGACGTTTGTTCTCTCCACCGGCTATTATGACGCTTACTATAAAAAGGCCCTTCAGGTTAAAGCGGTTATTAAGAAGGCTTATGATGAGGCGTTTTCCAACTATGACCTGATTCTCACACCGGTGGCCCCCACCACGGCTCCCCGGCTGGGTGAGAGTCTCAGCGATCCGCTAAAAATGTATTTGTCCGATATTTACACGGTACCGCTGAATCTGGCGGGCCTTCCCGGCCTCTCTATGCCATGTGGGCTTGATCAAAACGGCATGCCCATCGGCGCTCAGCTTATCGGCCCTGCGCTGGGCGAGCAGAAGGTTCTGAACGCCGCCCATGCGTTCCAGATGGATACGGACTTTCACAAGATGGCACCGAAAGGAGGCACGGCACAATGACTTGGGAAATGGTAATCGGCCTGGAGACCCATGTGGAGCTTGCCACCAAAACGAAAATTTTCTGCTCCTGTACCACGGAGTTCGGTGGTGCGCCGAATACCCACTGCTGCCCGGTATGTACCGGTATGCCGGGTACTCTGCCGGTACTAAATGAAAAAGTCCTGGAATATGCCGTGAAGACGGGGCTTGCCCTCAACTGTGAAATTACTCGCTATAATAAATTCGACCGGAAAAACTATTTCTATCCGGATTTGCCCAAAGCGTATCAGATCTCGCAGCTCTACCTGCCCATCGCCCGGCACGGCGCGGTACCCATCTGCACCGAATCCGGTGTGGAGAAGGACATCCGCATTCATGAGATGCATATGGAGGAGGACGCCGGTAAGCTGGTCCATGACCCATGGATTGACCAGACGCGGGCCGACTATAACCGCTGCGGCGTACCGCTGATTGAGATTGTGACCGAGCCGGACTTCCGATCGGCGGAGGAGGTCATCGCCTATTTGGAAAAGCTGCGCTCTACGCTTCAATATCTGGGTGTGTCTGACTGTAAGATGCAGGAGGGCTCTCTTCGTTGCGACGTAAACCTGTCCGTCCGTCCGGCGGGCACGGAGGAATTTGGTACCCGCACCGAGATGAAGAATATCAACTCCTTTAAGGCGATTACACGGGCGATCGAGTATGAGGCCCGCCGCCAGACCGAGCTGATTGAGGAAGGAAAAAGGGTGGTTCAGGAGACCCGCCGCTGGGATGAGAATAAGGATGCCACCTTTACCATGCGCTCCAAAGAGAATGCTCAGGATTACCGCTATTTTCCAGAACCGGATATTCCGCCGATCGAGATCACGGAGGAATATCTGGACCGCAGGAGAGCGGAGCTTCCTGAAATGGCCGAGGAAAAAATGATTCGCTATCAGGCGGAATATAGCCTGCCTGCCTATGATGCGGAGATGATCACCGGACAGAGGGCGCTGGCCGACTTTTTTGAGGAGACGGTGGCCTTGGGCGCACCTGCCAAAGAGGTGGCCAATTGGATCATGGGTCAGATTATGCGCCAGCTCTCTGCCCAGGGCATGGAGGCCAAAGACATGACGTTCACACCCAAAACCATGGCGCGGCTCATCGCATTGGTTTCCGGCGGGACGCTGAACCGTAATACGGCGGTGAAGGTGTTTGACGCGGTATTTATGGATGACGGAGATGTGGATGCCTATGTAAAGGAACACGGATTGGAGCAGGTTTCCGATGCAGGGCTGGTGAACACTGCGGTAGAGGAGGTCTTTGCGGCCAATCCTAAATCCATTGAGGATTTTAAATCCGGAAAAGAGAAAGCTTTTGGTTTTCTCATGGGGCAGACCATGCAGAAACTGAAGGGGAAAGCGGACCCCAAAGTGGTGAATGCCGCCATACGGTCTAAACTGGGACAGATGTAAAAGAGGGCGGGTGCGCTGTTGGACAGCACATCCGCCTTTCTTATGCTTTTGGCTTTGCCTTAAACAACAGGGCCACCACGTAACCAAAGAAAATCGCGGCCGCGATGCCACCCGCCGTGGCGATGACACCGCCCGTAAAAATACCGAGAAAGCCCTGCTCCGAAACCGCTTTAGCCACGCCTTTCGACAGGGTGTAGCCAAATCCGGTGAGTGGAACCGTAGCTCCGGCGCCGCCCCAGTCTACAATGGGCTGATAGATTCCAATTCCGCCTAGAATTACGCCGGCTACCACATAGCAGACCAGAATACGGGCGGGGGTCAGTTTGGTCTTGTCGATCAGAATCTGACCGATGATGCACAAGATACCGCCACAGAGAAATGCGCGCAGATAATCCATGATTTATTTGCCTCCTTCTATGGCAATCGCGTGGCAAATGCCCGGAATGCTCTCTTTTTGCATGACCGAGGTGGGAGACAGAAGCGCACCGGTGGCGCAGAACAGCAGCCGCTTCCATCGGCCTTCCCGCACACCGTTGAGCAGATATCCGTTCAGGACAGAGGCCGAGCATCCGCAGCCGGAACCGCCGCAGTGGACATCCTGCCCCTTCAGGTCAAAGAGCAGCAGACCGCAGTCATTATAATTTTGTGAGAGGTCTACACCATCCTGATGGAAGAAATCCACCACGATTTCACGTCCCAGTTTTCCCAAATCGCCGGTGACAATCAGATCGTAGTCGGCAGGTGTGCGGCCTGTATCGGAAAAATGGGCGGACAGGGTGTCATAAGCGGCCGGGGAAGATGTCAATATAGGACTAACCGCCTGCACAAAGTTCAAAAAGCCGGTGCGGCGAGGGCCGCACCGGCTTTTTATCGTGACGGGACGAGTTATGAGCTGCTTGGCGGGGCATTAAGCGGGCCGAACAAGATTTTTGTTTTCTTCAATATATTCGGTGGCTTTTTTGAATTCATCGGCAAATTTAAAGCGGATCGTGATACCGCCCCCCTCATGAACATAGATGACGTCTACCAGCTCCAGCAGCATTTCGCGTGTCAAGTGATCAAAACTCCGCTGCTTTTTAAAAACCTCAAAAAAAGGATTTGAGGCGCCGGCGTCATTTACTTCACACTTTAACTTATCTTCCGCCTTTTGAATACTCTGTTTCAATTCGGCAAGCTGCTGATCAAATCTTCCCTTTAATTGAATATACTCATCCTTGGAAATATCGCCACTTTTCCAGTCGGGATACAGAGAGAGCTTCATAGACATGAACCGTTCCAGCTCTTTCTTTTGGGAGGATAAAAACCCCGGAAGACCGCTGGACTGTATGGCATTCTGCCTGCGTTCGTTGATTTCTGAAATCAGCGCCTCCATTTCAACGACCAATTCCGTCTGTTTTTGAATGGATACCAGGACCGCTTTTTCTAGGCGATCTGTCCGAATCGTGTGCTTTGAACAGGATGCCTGATTCATTTTTTTGTATGTGGAGCAAATATAGTAGCAGTATTCCCGGTTCGGCTGGGATAGAGTTTTTCGGTTCATGGCGCGTCCGCAATCGGCGCATTTCAGAAAGCCGGCGAAAAGGTAAACTTTCTGGTTTCCAGGGGCGGTTCTCATGTCTTTTGACAGCAATAATTGAACTTTCTCGAAGGTTTCTTCAGAGATGATGGCCTGGTGTGTTCTGGGGACGATGATCCAGTTCTCCGGGGCGACATTAACAGCTTTTTGGAACTTGTAGCTCCGGTTCTGGGTTTTTCCCTGAACCATGGAACCGGTATAGATTCGATTGGAAAGGATGCGCCGGACGGAACTGTCGGGCCAGGCGCCATCGTTGATATCCTGCTGCGGGTGCCTGTAGTTAAGCCCCTTCCGGCGCTTGTAGGTGCTGGGGTTTGGAATACCCAGAGAATTCAGCCGCTTGGCAATGCCAATAATACTGTTCCCGTCCAAAAACCAACGATAAATGTCCATGACAATATGCGCGGCTTCGGAATCAACCAGCAGCCGATTGTGGTCATCGGGGTCCTTATTATAGCCATACGAGGCGAAAGAACCAATAAATTTTCCCTGCCGACGTTTAATGGTCAAGGAGCTGCGGACTTTTTTGGAAATATCACGGCAGTATTCGTCATTCATGATATTCCGGATCGGCACCATGGCGTTTTCCATTTCCTGCGGCCTTAAAAAACTGTCCAAATTATCATTTAGAGAGATGAACCGGACGTTCATAAAAGGGAAAAAGTCCTCGGTATAGCGCCCGACCTCACGGTAGTTACGACCCAGCCGGGAGAGATCCTTCACGATCACACAGTTAATCTTTTTATCGCGAATATCAGCGATCATCCGATGAAAGTCCGGACGCTCAAAATTGGTGCCGCTGAAGCCGTCGTCACTGTATATTTCCCCAGTGCTGATGTCGGGGTGATGAGAGACAAAGTCAGTGAGAAAAGACTTCTGATTTTGAATACTGTCGCTTTCCTCCTTATCGCCGTCTTCGCGGGACAGGCGGATATAAAGACCGGCCGTCCAGCTTTCGGCCGACGAATGTGGTTCAAGGTATTTTGATTTTCTCGGCATAGCGCATTTCCTCCTTAGATCGGTAATGCGCCGCAGTTTAGTCTACACGCGGCAAGTATAGCACATAACCTGTGTCCTGTCATGGTTCAGTTTCTGGAAACCGGAGATTTTTCGAAGATATTTGGCAGGATCTCCTGAAGGGTTTTGGGGGTATTTAAAAATTGAATCTGTACCGTGGTATGATCCACACGGTAGAGGTAGGGGTTTCCAACCTGGTTCAGAAATTTTTCGAGCCGGTCCCGGACAGGAAGTGTGCAGTCAACGCTGATTCTAGAAATGTCTGGCAATTCTTGACCGGAAGCAGTCTCATATGGTTTACGATATAAACACCGGAGTTGCTGGGAAGACAACATGGAATCACCTCGCCTTTCTTTTTAAGTTATTATTGGCAACTTTTTAAAAATTAGGCGTTAAATTTAACCATATCGATTGCTGCCGGCAGGAGAATATAGGAATAAATGCAAGGAGCGGACCTTAAATAAGGTCCGCTCCTTGCATTTTTATTATTCCGGTTAAAACTCCGACAGTCTTAATATTTTCCGCTGTCACCGGCAGCGCTCAGCGCTGCTGGCTGAGCTTCCTGGTCGGGATCAGCCTCAAAATTGGAATCTTTTGAAGACGGGGTAAAGTTATCCCCAGCGTTTTCCGTACTTGCACGCAGCTTGAATTTTCTGACTTCCTGCTGCAAAGTTTGCGCCTGCGCCGCCAATTCTTCACTGGAGGCCGAGCTTTCTTCTGCGGTTGCGGCGTTGGACTGTACCACGGAAGATACCTGAGACAGACCTTGCATAATTTGATCAATTGCTTGAGCTTGCTCCGAAGAAGCGGACTCAATTTCGTGAATTACTTGATCAACAAGCTTTGCTTTTTCCGCCACATCCTGAAGAGTTTGCGCAGTTTCAACAGCCAGTTTTCCTCCTGTTGCAACGGTGTCGGTAGAGTTCTGAATGAGATCCGTCGTCTGCTTCGCTGCTTCAGCGGATTTTGCAGCCAGATTGCGTACTTCATCGGCAACTACAGCAAATCCCTTGCCGGCGCTTCCGGCGCGAGCTGCCTCCACAGCAGCGTTCAACGCGAGAATATTGGTTTGAAATGCAATATCTTCAATCACCTTGGTGATAGAGGATATCTTCTGGGAGGCCGTACTGATTTCATCCATGGCAGCATTCAGATTCTGCATATGGGTGTTTCCTGCCATAACTCCCTTGACGGCCTGATCGACAAATGTGGTAGCCTTGCGAACACTCTCGGCATTCTTTTCGGCCTGCGAAGAGACCGTGGTTACAGAAGCGTTCAGTTCTTCCACCGTAGCCGCCTGTTCGGCAGCGCCTGATGCAAGGGCCTGAGAAGCACCGGATACCTGCCCGGCGCCGCTGTTGACCTGATCGGCGGACGTACTGATGGTTGTAATGACATCGTTTAAGCTATCGGCAATCAGCCCCATAGATTTCTGAACGTCGTCGAACTCTCCCGGGTATTCACATTCACTATGGACGTTGAGATTTCCATTAGAAAGTTCACTCAAAAACCGGGAAATATCAGAGATAATATATTTGAACTTTGCGCCCATTCCATTGATTCTTTCCGCAATCATCCCGATTTCATCATGCTGCTTGATGTTTATGTCAATATTCAAATCACCGCTGGACAGCTGTTCAATCGCATCAACTACATCATGAATAGGTTTGACGATTCTGTTTGCAATTTTAAGAATTGCAAAAATCGAAATCAGCAGAGCGGCGACACCTAAAATAACGGAAACAATCACAGCGGATTTTACGCCGGACATGAATTCCGATTCCAGGGCAGTTACATCGACCGACCAGCCGTTGGTACCGTCAATGGGGGCGTAGGAACCAAACTTCTTATCTCCCTTCCATGTGTAGAATCCGAAGCCGGTTTCTCCATTTACCATGGCGGTTTCAACCTTTGCCACGTCAGCATATGTTTTGGAATCTGATTTTACGTCTACAAGATTATTCTGCTGTTCCAGTACGAGCGAAAAATCAGTATGCGCCACTTTTGCGCCTTCGTGGTTCAGAATGTAGGTACTTCCCGTATTTCCAATTTGCGTATCCTTAATGATGTTTTCAAGGATAGAATACGGAAAGTTGATCATGACAACCACATCGTGATAAGGATACGCATATTCAAATGAGACAGTTTGCTCGTCACTATTAATAATAGGATCAGTCAAAAAGGCTTCGCCGCTTTTTGCCTGGAGATATGCATTATCCTGCTGATAGCTTTTCCCATCAAAAATTGAATCCCCATTAGCCGCAATGATATCGATACTGTTTAGGCCGTACTGTGAGCAAGTTTGATTTAGAAAAGATTTGATACTGCTATCCTGGGTAGTACTGCTCACATAACGGGCAACCGATTGGGATACAATGGAATACTCATTAAGCTGCTCGGTTATTTTTTCAGAGACCAGCTGTGTAGTTTCCGTTAAGCTTTTTACAAGTGATTGTCGTGTGGAATCATAAGTAAGGTAAACAGAACCTATGGTCAATACTAATATGATACAAACAATACAAATTAGAGTGAATGAGACAAGCTTTTTTTTGATTCCCCGTTTTCTTTGCTTAATATTATTTTTCATTAAACTTCCCTCCAATATAGTGACCCCAACATAATCCTAATTTACACGCTGAAACTATATCGGCTTTTTTTGGGAAAAAATAAGCTTTTATGGTCTTTTAGAAAAAAACTTTGTATATCCAAATATAACTGGATGAAAATGGAAGAAAGCCTCTCGCGATGGGATGGCATGGCTCTATATATTGCTGATATTCGGGGTCTATATTGTTCTCAACAAAACAGAGTGAAATGTGTCACCGCCTCACGTTCGGCTAAAATTCGTGTAGAATGAAACCGCGGCGCGTGCCACCGGTTATAGTCCTAATATAGCATCTACCGGGGCCATGGCGGCCCCCATGTTGTTAGCATCGGTAATTCCCTTGTCCACGATTTTCCCAATGGTTGCATGAGTGATATGGGGGCCGCTCCCAGTACGGGACAGGACGGTTGCTCCAGCCGCCGTGGCGGTCCACTGTGCGGTGGGGGTACGCTGCCCGCCGTACTCCAGTGGTGTGCGGTACTGCCGTTCCGCTGTGCAGAAATGGGAGGACGCTACCGCCGCGGCCCAGTTTCCGAATCCTCCATCCAGTGCCATTGCGGCGAAAGCCAATCCCTCTGCCATGGTGGAACAGGCGCCATACAGCCCCAGAAAGGGGATGCTCTGACTACGCGCGGCAAAGGAAGATGCAATGCACTGATTGAGCAGATCGCCCGCGAAAATATAGTCCAAAACGGTTGCCGGCTGCCCTGCTTTTTCCAGCGCCATCTGCAGGGCCTGCTTCTGCATGGCGCTTTCCGACTTCTCCCAGCTTTTTTCTCCAAACGTATCGTCCGGGCCAATGACGTCGAAAAAGCGGGCCAGAGGCCCTTCGCCCTCTTTTTTACCGACAATACTTGCATAGCCCGCAATCACGGGTGGATTGGAGAAGGCCACGGTCTGGTGGCCCTGTTTTTTACTTTCCATAGACGACTCGCTCCTATCCGTGTACAAACTGCTTATAGTTTAAACAGTTTTTTTAAGAATATCAGCCTGGATTTTGACTGGTCAAGCTGGAAAAAATGAGGTATAATATTCATTAATTAGTGTTTGGTACGAACCGTGATGGAAAGGAATGGACCGGATTATGATAGAGGAAAAAAAGCGTACATTGGCCTATTTCTGCCCAGAATGCCGGCAGCCTGTGATTGCGGAACTATCGGCGTTTTCACTGGCCGCCGCGTCGACAGAGATTCCGTGCCCCTGCGGGAAGTCCAAGCTGAAGATTGAACCGGTTGGGGACCATGTAAAGGTGACGGTACCCTGCGTGTTTTGTGGGCACGATCACACCGCGGCCTGCTCCATGGATGCCTTTTTCCATCAGAAGGCGCTGGCCTTTTCCTGCCATGCTTCCGGGTTGGACTGCTGTTATGTGGGAGAAGAAGATCTGGTTTTCAGGTCCACGCGCCGCCTGGAAGAAGCGGTGGATAAGTTGGATAGCGAGAGAGGGGAGAGAGGAGCTTTCCTAAACGAAGTGATCATGCAGGAAGTTCTGTCCGAGCTCAAGGGCATCGCCCAGCGAGGCGGGGTTACCTGTTCCTGCGGCTGTAAAGAATGGAAACTGAAAGTGGGATACAGCGCCGTCCATCTGACCTGTGCTCAATGCGGGGGTACGCTGAGGGTGCCAGCGGCCACAGCGGATGATCTGGATGATATCTGCTGCAAGGACGGATTGCTCATTCATGGAAGGAAGGGCTGACTTTGATTTATGAATATCATTGCCGGGTGGATTCCCGGGATGTAGATGCCCGGAACAGCTGCCGGCCGTCGGCACTGTTGGGCATTCTTCAGGAGGCGGCCACGGAGGCGGCCTGCCGTCTGCATGCCTCCCGGGAGGAGATGCTCACCAAGTACCACGCATTTTGGATGCTGGCACGCATCTGGTACAGGCTGGAGCGCCCGCTCACTTGGGACGAATCGATTACCATTCGTACCTGGCACCGGGGCAACCACGGCGCCGCCATGTACCGGGATTACGATATTTATTCCGGCGAAGAGCTGGTGGGAGAATCGGTCAGCGTTTGGGTGCTGGCCGATCAGGACACCAGACGGTTGCTGCGCCTTGCCGATATGACGGAGTTTTCAGAAAGCGACGGCGGAGCGCTGTGCAAACAGATGCGTCTGCCCAAACTGCGTATTCCCATCTCACTGGAACAGGCGGAGGACCGCCCGACCTGGTATAGCGACGCGGATATTAACGGGCATGTAAACAATGTCCGCTATGCGGATTTCACCTGTGATGCAATCCATCTGGAACAAATAGAGCAAGGGCGGTTTGCCTCGGAACTGAAACTCAGCTACCTGAAGGAATGCCGCTCGGGCGAGACGCTCTCACTATATACCGGCATGCAGGACGGAACTTGGTATGTCCATGGGGCGGGGTGCGGCGGAGACGCGCGGTTTGACGCGGCGCTCACATTATCGGCGAAAAAACGGTGAAATTGGAGAAAATGCCTCTTGACAGCCAGAACCCGCAAGCGTAAAATAGGCCCAATACTTTTGAAAAAGAAAAGGAGCAGAGTTAATGATCAATACGGATGTTTCCCAGAAATTCACCAAACAGGGTTTCACCTTTGACGACGTGCTGCTGATTCCCCGCGCCAGTAATGTTTTGCCTGCAGACATTGATCTTACCACAAAACTAACAAAAAAAATTACGCTGAACATTCCCCTGATGAGTGCTGCTATGGATACGGTCACCGAGTACCGTATGGCAATTGCACTGGCTCGTGAGGGCGGGATCGGAATTATCCATAAGAATATGTCGATTGCCGATCAGGCTGAACAGGTGGATATGGTCAAGCGCAGTGAGAACGGCGTCATTACCAATCCCTTTTGGCTTGCACCCGGGCATACCTTGGCGGAAGCCGATGAGTTAATGGCGAAATACCGCATTTCCGGTGTACCCATTTGTGATGACGGTAAGCTTATCGGCATTATCACGAACCGAGATATGAAGTTTGAAACGGACATGAACCAGCTTATTGATAATGTGATGACCCGTGACCATCTGGTGACTGCGTCGGAGGGGACCACACTGGAAGAGGCCAAAGAAATCCTCCGTCAGCACAAGATTGAAAAGCTCCCCATCGTGGACAGTGAATTTCATCTCAAGGGCCTGATTACAATTAAGGATATCGAAAAAGCCAAGGCCTATCCCAACTCTGCCCGAGACGAAAAGGGACGCCTGCTGGTTGGCGCCGCCATCGGGGTAACCTCTGATGTGCTCGACCGCGTGGCTGCTCTGGTGGATGCCGGCGCGGACGTACTGGCTTTGGACTCCGCTCACGGTCATTCTCACAATATTCTGGAGTGTGTTAAGCGTATCAAGGCATTGTATCCCGACGTTGAGCTTATTGCGGGCAATGTGGCTACCGCGGAGGGGACCCGTGCCCTAATTGAAGCCGGCGCGGACTGTGTTAAGGTGGGGATCGGCCCCGGTTCCATCTGTACCACCCGCGTGGTAGCTGGAATCGGCGTGCCGCAGATTACCGCGATTTACGACGCGGCCTGTGTGGCGGAGGAATATGGGGTTCCCATTATTGCCGATGGCGGTGTCAAGTATTCCGGCGATATTGTTAAGGCGATCGCCGCAGGCGGCAATGTGGTTATGCTTGGCTCTCTGCTGGCAGGATGCGAGGAGAGTCCCGGCGAGACCGAGGTCTATCAGGGCCGCCAGTTCAAGGTCTACCGCGGCATGGGTTCCCTGAGCGCGATGGCAAAGGGCTCGAAGGACCGCTACTTCCAGGAAAACAACAAAAAACTGGTTCCGGAAGGTGTAGAGGGCCGTGTTCCCTACAAAGGACAGGTAGGTGAGACGGTATTCCAGCTTATGGGTGGGCTGCGTTCCGGTATGGGCTATTGCGGTTGCCACGATATTTCCAATCTTCAGCAAAACGCGCAGTTTATGCAGATTACCAGCGCCGGCCTTCGCGAGAGCCACCCCCACGATATCTATATCACCAAAGAAGCGCCCAACTATACGGTCAGCCCCCAGTAAACGCATCTGCTGAGGTTTTAGAACGCCCACAGAAATCTGTGGGCGTTCTTTGTGTTCTTACCGCCGAAAATGTGATACAATGTCAGGAACGAGCAGGCTGGTTTATATTCAGAGAGAAGGGAAAAGTATGCTCCAATTGCTGCTGGGCCGGGCCGGGGCCGGAAAGTCCTCTGAGATCTTTCGGCAGATCGCGGAGAACGGCGGGGCACGCCCCCAACTTCTGCTGGTACCGGAGCAGGCGTCTCATGAGACGGAACGCAGGTTGTGCCGGACTGCGGGAAATCAGGTTTCGCGGTATGCGGAGGTGCTGTCGTTTACCCGCCTGAGCAATCGCGTATTTGCTCAGGCGGGCGGGCTGGCGTCTCCAACGCTGGATGCGGGCGGCCGCATTTTGCTGATGTACGCCGCTTTGAAGGCGGTTGCCGCACAGTTGGCGGTATATGCAAAGCCGTCCCGAAAACCGTCGTTTCTATCCGGCCTGTTGGCAACGCTGGATGAGTGCAAACAGTATGGTGTGACTCCGGCGCAACTCTCCGACGCCGGGATGGAGACCGGCGGGCAGGAGGGGGAAAAGCTCCGGGATTTGGGATTGATTTTCGGCGCCTACGACGCGCTGACCGGCCGCACGGCTTTTGATCCCCGCGACCGGCTGACCAGGCTGGCGCGTGGCCTGCGTGACTGCGGCTGGGCTAAGGGACGCGATATATATGTGGACGGCTTTACGGATTTTACGCCGCAGGAGCGGTCCGTACTGGAGCAACTGCTCCGGCAGAGTGAGAGCCTGACCGTGGCCTTGACCTGCTGCCGCCTGGAGGATGCGGACGGCGAGTCCGGTGTTTTCCGACCTGCGCGGCGCACGGCTGCGGTCCTAAGTCGGTTAGCGTCCGAGTGTGGTATGAAGACGGATATTCGGTATCTAGATACCGAAAATAAGTGTAAAGTAAAACAGCTTTCCTACATGGAACGTCAGCTTTTCATGGACGTACCGGCGCCGTATGCTAAAACGGATGTCGGCATGGTTACGCTATTTCGCGCGGACTTACCGCGGTCCGAGGTGGAGTGGGTGGCGTCCGAGATTTTGCGTCTGGTACGGGAAAAAGACTTCCGGTTCCGTGATATCGCCGTGGCTGCCCGCGGCTTTGATCGTTATGGACCTCTGGTGGAGGAAGTTTTTGACCGATATGGCATACCAGTGTTCTTGGATTCTATGACGGATATCCTTCAGAAGCCTGTTTTTGCCGTGGTGACCGGTGCGCTGGACACCGTATCTGGGAATTATGCCTATGAAGACGTGTTTCGCTATCTTAAAACCGGTTTGACCGATGTAACACCGGAAGAATGTGACCTGCTGGAAAATTATGTTCTTACCTGGAGACTGCACGGTAGCCGATGGACGGAAAAAGCCGACTGGACCATGCATCCGAGGGGGTATGGATTTCCGTGGACCGAGGAGGATACCGCGCTGTTACATCTTGTAAATATGGCACGGCGTAAAGTAACGAGAACTCTGGAACAAATTCGGAAAAATAAGAATAAAACTGGATACGGGCAAGCAATATCACTTTACAGATTTTTGGAGAAAATTGATCTGCCGGAGCACCTGCGGAAACGGGCGGATGCGTTTCGGAAACAGGGCGAACTGAAGCGGGCGGAGGAGTATGGTCAGCTTTGGGACATTCTGTGCGGCGGGTTAGAACAGTGCGCTGACCTACTCTGCGATACACCAATGGAACTGGATGAATTTTCGGCCCTGCTGAAGCTGGTTCTTTCTCAGTATGACGTGGGTACCATTCCGGTTTCACTTGACCGTGTGACGGCGGGGGAGGCCGGACGCCAGGGGAACCGGGCGGTTAAGGCACTGTTTCTCCTGGGTGCGGACGACAGCGCGATTCCTCAGGTGGCACCGGCGCCCGGCCTTCTCAACGACGATGATCGCAGCCTGCTGGCCTCTTACGGCTTGGAGATGGCTCCGCGTGCTGTGGACAAGCTGGACCGTGAGATGACAATTCTCTACGAAACCTGTACCCAGCCAACCCGGCGGCTGATTGTAAGCTGGGCGGCAATGAATCCCCAGGGTGAGGAAAAACGGCCGGCCTTTCTGATTGGCCGTCTGAAGAAACTTTTTCCTGGCCTGAATCTTGAGGAAGAATCGTGGCTGGATGGTATGTTTCGCCTCTCTGCGCCCCGGCCGGCGCTGGAACTTGCCGGAAGATATTCCGCCGCGAAGCAGGCACTGGCTGCTCTACCGGATTACACCGGCCGGATTCAGCGCATGGAGCAGGCCGTATCCATGGAGCGGGGGAGCCTGTCCCCAGACGCGGTCGGACTGCTCTACGGCCAGAAGGTTCCTATGTCCGCCTCCCGGATGGACCGGTTTAAATCCTGTCACTTTTCCTATTTTATGCAGTATGGTCTCAAGGCACGCCCAAGACAGGAGGCGGGATTCGAGGCGCCGGAGTATGGTACTTTTGTTCACTATGTGCTGGAGCGCATCTTGGAAAATCCGGATTGCCGGAATTGGGACCGGGCACAGGTGCGCAGCCAGGTCCGGTCTATTATGGAGAATTACATCCAGGAAGAACTGGGGGGACTAACCGGTAAGACAGCACGGTTTGTCTATCTGTTTGGACGCTTGCTCCGTCCTATAACCCAAGTGGTATGGAATGCACTGGAGGAATTAGCGGTTTCGGAGTTCCAACCGATCTCCTTTGAACTGGGGTTTGGGGAAAAGGGCGATCTTCCGCCAGTTACGTTTACGGTGGGCGGCATCACCGTGAGCATTTCCGGTTTTGTGGACCGGGTGGACGGCTGGGAACATAATGGACGACTTTATTTGCGGGTGGTGGACTACAAAACAGGGCGAAAGTCATTTGACCTTACAGAGATTTGGAATGGCCTGGGGCTGCAGATGCTGCTCTATCTCTTCACATTGGACGATAAAGGGAAAGAGCTTTACAGAAAAGAAACAGCGGCGGCGGGTATACTTTATTTTCCGGCACGTGAGGCGGTGATCCACGGCAACCGTACCATAGAGGAGGAGAGCCGGAGAAAGCTGGCGGACCATGAATTGCGCCGGCGTGGGCTTCTCTTGGACGATCCGGCGGTTCTGGAGGCCATGGAGATGCCGGGAAAGAGCGGCCTGCGCTTTTTACCGCTGCGTGTCAGCAAGAAAACAGGTGCGATTACGGGAGACGCACTGGTGACGGCGGAGCGGCTGGGTCGGCTGAAAACACATACCGAACATATTCTGTGTGACATTGGCACGGAGCTGGCGGCGGGTAATATCGCGGCCGACCCGTACTGGCGCGGGCCGGAGAAAAACGCCTGTCTCTATTGTGACTATGCCCAGGCCTGCCACTTTGAGGAGGGCCGCGGTGATGATCGGAGGCGCTGGCTTCCACCGCTGGACGGCGCGGCGTTTTGGGATGCGCTGGAACGGCGGGATGAGCCGGACCGGAACTGAGGCGGAAGGGAGCGGATAGAACATGGGGTTTCCTCTGACAGAACAGCAGCGCGCTGTGGTGGAGGACCGCGGTGGCGGACTGCTGGTTTCTGCGGCCGCCGGCTCCGGTAAGACACGGGTCTTGGTGGAGCGCCTGTTAGCCAGAGTGGACGCGGGTGAGGATATCGACCGCTTTCTGGTTATTACCTATACCAAAGCGGCGGCGGCGGAACTTCGTGGACGGATTATTGAGGAACTGTCTCAAAGACTGGAGGAACGCCCGGATGACCGTCACCTTCGGCGGCAGGCGGCGCGGGTCTATGGAGCGCAGATTTCCACAATCCACGCATTCTGTGCCCAAATGCTGCGCGAGTGCGGGCATCTGCTGGACTTAGACCCGGATTTTCGCCTGTGCGATGAAGGCGAGGCCGGCGTGCTTAAATTGCAGATGATGGACGAAGTTCTGGAGGCGCGGTATGATGCGATGGATCCGGAAAGCGATTTTGCCAGACTGGTAGACATGATGTCAGCCGGCCGTGACGACAGTAGGCTCATTCAAATTGCATTGGACATTTATGGTAGGATTCAAAGCCATCCCGCGCCGACAGTTTGGATGGCACAGCAGCTTTCCGCCTTCGCGCTGGAGGGGGTCACGGACGCAGGACAGACCCAGTGGGGCCGCCTGCTGCTGGAAGATGCCCGGGCACAGGCGGATTACTGGGAGAAGCAGATTGCGCGGGCGCTGGAACTGGCCCGGAGCAGTGAACAGCTTACCTCAGCCTACGCCCCCAGTTTGACCGACACGTGGGAGAGTTTGCGTACCCTTTCCGCAGCGACGCGGGCGGGATGGGACGCGGCATGGGACCATAGGGAGGTTTGTTTTCCCAGACTAGGCGCGGTACGCGGCTGCACCGATCCGGAGACACAGGAACAGATCAAGGTGATCCGGGATAAATGTAAAAAACGTATGGGCAGGATAAGTGAGATGTTGGCGGAGCCCAGCCAGATTCTGCTGACGGATATGCATCTGGTCTATCCGGCCGTCCAGGGCTTGTTTGCGCTGGTGGAGGATTTCAGCACGGCTTATACAGAGGAAAAACGTCGCCGGGGCCTTTTAGATTTTTCCGACCTGGAGCACGGAGCGGTTCGGCTGCTTACCGATGAACATGGTAGGGCCAGCGATCTGGCGCAGCAGTGGGCGGCACGGTATAACGAGGTCATGGTGGACGAGTATCAGGATACCAATGAGGTACAGAACGCCATCTTTCAGGCCATTTCCCACAATGGCCGAACGCTTTTTATGGTGGGCGATGTGAAGCAGTCGATCTACCGCTTTCGTCTGGCTGATCCCACAATTTTCATGGAGAAATACCGCACTTTTCGTCCACAGCGTGAAGCGGAGGAGGGCGAGCCCCGCCGGGCTGTGCTCACGATGAACTTCCGCTCCCGGCCTCAGGTCCTGGAAAGTACGAACGATCTATTTCGTGCCCTCATGTCCCGGGAATTTGGTGAGATCGACTACACTGAAGACCAGCGGCTTTATCCCGGCGCATCTTTCCCCACGCAGGAGGAAGGTGCGGACCCGTGGGCATTGGAACTGGATACCATTGACCTGTCCGGCACGGTGACCGAAGAGGGGAGAAACCCTCCCAGAGATTTGGCGGAAGGGCGCTTCGTGGCCCGGCGCATCCGGGAGTTGCTGGACGGTGGATTCCAGATTCAGAACGAAAACGGAGGCCTGCGGCCGGTAAACCCATCCGATATCGTGATTCTGCTCCGGTCACCCGGTACGGTGCTGCACCAGTACGCCCGGGCATTGGAGGAGCAGGGGATTCCATGGACGGCCGAGGGTGGAAGAGACTTTTTTGACAGTACGGAGGTTTCCGTGGCGCTGTCCATGCTGGAGATCATGGATAATCCAAGACAGGATGTGCCGTTGCTCTCAGTGCTCCGCTCTCCGGTGTGCGGTTTTTCCGCGGACCGGCTGGCCCAACTGCGGGCGAAAAACAGGGAAGGAGATTTTTATAGCGCGCTGGCATCCGGCGCGGAACGGGGAGAGAAGGACTGCCTTCAATTCCTGGGGGAACTTTCCAGGCTTCGTGCCCGCGCCGGCGACCTGAGCTGTAATCAGCTGCTATGGCAGCTCTATGACCGTACAAATCTTCTGGGAATCTACAGCGCTATGGAGGGCGGCGAGACGCGCCGGGCCAATCTGCTGGCGCTGTGCGCCTGTGCCCGACAATTTGAGGAAGCCGGACACAAGGGGCTGTTTGGCTTTTTAAGTTATCTGCGGCGTCTGCGGGAGAGCGGGGTCAATTTGGAATCGGCTACAGGCAATCAGGAGGGGGCGCAGGTGCGCATTCTCAGCATTCATCGCTCGAAGGGATTAGAGTTCCCGTTGGTATTTCTCGCCGGACTGGCACGCAGGCTGAACCGGGAGGATATGCAGAAGCCCATGCTGTTTCACCAGAAACTTGGCGTGGGGCCCAAAGGGCTGGATACCGAACGAATGGTGGAGTTTCCCACGCTGGCTCGGCAGGCGGTGGCGCGGAAGCTGGAATCTGAGATGATGGCGGAAGAGCTGCGCCTGCTGTATGTGGCCATGACCCGGGCACAGGAGAAGCTGATTTTGACCTGCGCGTTGACCGGCGGTGCGCGGGATTTGCAGCGGTTGGCCGGGGACGCGGGATTTCCCGTGGAGCCGCAGGCCCTGATGGCGACACAGTCGGTGGCACAGTGGGTGCTTATGGCGGCGCTTGCCCGGCCGGATGCCGGGCCGTTGAGGCAGGCGGCCGGTGTACCAGTGACAGTTTCGGCCGCAGACTATGGGTCAAGGTGGGACGTGCGATGGATTGATGGCGGCGAGCTGGCACGGGCACCTGAAAAACCAACGGTGCCCGCACCGGCTGAGACACGCGGCCGGGGCCCGGACGCGGAGGCCCTGCTGAAGCAGCTGTCCTGGAGGTACCCGCATCAGGCCGATGTGGAAATTCCCTCTAAACTGACGGCGACCCAGCTCAAGGGGCGGACCTTGGACGATGAGGCTGCGGAGCAGGCTCCGCCGCCGGATAGGCCATTTGTTTTGAACCGCCCGCGTTTTGCCGCCGAGAAGATGGGATTAACCGCAGCGCAGCGGGGAACTGCGCTTCATCTGGTTATGCAGTATATTGACTTCTCCAAAACGGGAAGTACCGCAGAGGTGGCCGAGGAGATCGCCCGGCTCACCCGGCGGGAGATCCTGACACCTCAGCAGGGCGAGGCGGCGGACCCGGCCCGGATCGCGGCTTTCTTTTGCTCCGATCTGGGGCGGGAGATGATGGCCTCCGGTACGCTGGAGCGGGAGTTCAAATTTTCCATTCTGGTACCCGCTCAGGATTACTATCCCCAGGCGGGGGAGGAGGAACAAGTCCTTTTACAGGGTGTGGTGGACTGCTGGTTCGAGACGGAAAGCGGTATTACCGTAGTGGATTTCAAGACCGACCGGGTTAGTCGAAACACCATGGCGGCGCGGGCAGCAGAGTATGCGCCACAAATGGCGGTATACAGCAGGGCGTTGGCGGAAGTTGTGGGCAGACCCGTAACCCGCCGAGTACTGTGGTTCTTCCATGCGGATGCCGCCTACGGGCTTTAATAAGCGGATTGGAAAAAATATGGCGCAATGAGAAAAAAACAGTTGCATTTTTAGGGGGGCTATGCTATTATACTAGTTGCACTTGTGCACATTATGTTATATCAGCATATGTATCCTCCAACGAGAAAGAGGTGAACCTAAATGAAGGAAGGCATTCATCCTAACTATCAGCAGACCACCATTAAGTGTGCCTGTGGTAATGTGATCGAAACCAGGTCCACAAAGCAGGACATCAAGGTAGAAGTTTGCTCGAAGTGTCACCCCTTTTTCACCGGCAAGCAGAAGATGGTGGATACGGGCGGACGTGTGAGCCGCTTTAACAAGAAATTCGGTCTGGACAAAAAGTAAAGTTGGGATTTTGGACCCGTGCCGGTTTCGGCACGGGTCTTTTCGCATATACTGTACTTATCACCATCAGGAGGGAACAAATTATGTGGAACAAAATTGACCCTAAAACCATGAACAAAAATGTATTCTCTATGATTGGAGATCAATGGATGCTGATTACCGCCGGTACGGTGGAACGGTGCAATACCATGACGGCTAGCTGGGGCGGTATGGGCGTACTGTGGGGTAAAAACGTGGCAATGGCGTTTATCCGCCCTCAGCGCTATACCTTTGAGTTTGTTGAAAAGAATGACTGGTTTACACTCTCGTTCCTGGAGGAACGGTATCGCAAGCAGTTGGCTCTCTGCGGTGCAAAAAGTGGGCGTGACACCGATAAGGTAAAGGAATGTAACTTTACGGTAAAGACTGGAGAAAGCGGAGCGCCTTATTTCGACGAGGCGGAGCTGGTGCTGGTCTGCCGCAAGCTTTACTGGCAGGATTTTGACCGCACGCATTTTCTGGATGCGTCCATTGAAAACAACTATCCCAACCATGACTATCACCGTATGTACGTCGGCGAAATTGTGGAGGCATTAAAGAAAGGATAACAGTCATGGAACAGACCAGGACGGAGGAAAAAATCAATCGCGCCGTATTGGTGGGGCTCCATGCTGACTGCCTGAGCCGGATGGAGAACGCCACCGAATCCTCTATGGAGGAATTGGAGGCTCTGCTGGAGACTGCGGGCGGCCTGTGCATCGGTGTTGTTTTGCAGAACAAGGCCACACCCGACCCGCGCACTTTTATCGGCGAGGGTAAGGTGGCGGAGGTTAGGCAGCTGCTGGAAGCCGGTCAGGCTGATCTGGCCGTTTTTGATAACGACCTGTCACCCTCCCAAATGCGGGTACTGACCGAGGAACTAGGGGTGCAGACGATTGACCGCTCTGCCCTGATTCTGGATATTTTCGCGCAGCGTGCCCGGACGCGGGAGGGGCGGCTTCAGGTCGAGCTTGCGCAGTATCAGTATCTGCTGCCGCGCCTGACCGGAATGTGGGGCCATTTGGTACGCCAGACCGCTTCCGGAGGCAAATCACCCATTGGCACCCGCGGCCCCGGCGAGACTCAGCTGGAAACCGACCGGCGGCATATTCGCCGGAAAATCGCCAAGCTGGAGGAAGAACTGGAAGAGGTCCGCCGGGTACGCGGCGTTCAGCGGGAACGGCGCATCAAGAATGAGCTGCCGGTGGTAGCCATCGTTGGCTATACCAACGCAGGCAAATCCACGCTGCTTAATGCGCTGACCGGTGCGAGTATCCCTGCCAATAATCGGCTGTTCGATACGCTGGATACTACCACCAGAACGCTGGTTTTGTCCGACACTTGTACGATACTCATCTCGGACACAGTCGGGTTTATCCGCAAGTTGCCCCACCATTTGGTAGAGGCGTTTAAAGCCACCTTGGAGGAGCTGACCTTTGCGGATTTGCTCATTCATGTGATCGATGCCTCTAATCCCGAGTGGAGAGAGCAGGCGGAGACCGTGGATAACCTGATTGCGGAACTGGGCGCGGCACAGACGCCGTGTATCGAGGTGTTTAACAAAAGTGATCTGTGTGAGGGGGATATTATGCCCCATGGCGAGAATATTGTATCGGTTTCCGCGCGGACAGGGGAAGGCCTGCATCAACTGCTTGCCATGCTTCGGAGCAGGCTGGATGAGGGCGCGCACCGTGTGAAGCTCTGCTTTCCCTATGATAAGGCCGGTATGGTGGATATGCTGTACCGGGAGGCAAAGGTCGAGTCGGTAGAATACGGAGAGGCGATTGAAGTTACGGCGGTCTGTACGCTGAAAATACTGGGACAGGTGAGGGAATATCAATGCAGCGATTAGAAACCGAACGGCTTATCCTCCGGCCCTTCAAGGATGAGGACGCCGCCGATGTATATGAATATGCCAGAGACCCGCGGGTAGGACCGCCCGCCGGCTGGCCGCCGCACCGGGATCAGGATGAAAGTCTGCAAATTATCCGCACGGTGTTCGCGGCCCCCGGCGTAGCTGCTGTGGTTTTGAAAGAGAACGGAAAGGTGATCGGTTCGGCGGGTTTTACGGACCGGCACAAAGTGGAGCAGCCCGCTCCCAATGATGAGTTGGGATACGCTATGAACCCGGCGTTCTGGGGACGGGGGCTGATGCCGGAGGCTGCCCGGGAACTTCTCCGGTATGGTTTTGAGACCCTTGGCCTCGCCGCTGTCTGCTGCAGTTACTATGATGATAACAACAAATCACGTCGGGTCATTGAGAAATGCGGCTTTACTTATACAGAATCTATCCGGTCTCAGGTGGAGCTTTTGAATGAGGTCCGTACGGAGCACTGCTATCTTTTGACTAAAAAGGAGTGGAAAAAGTGACCAAATACCTCGTTCCCAGCGGCTACGCCGAGGCGGAATTTACGGAGAAAAGGTCCCGCTTTATCGGCCATGTGTGGCAGGTGGAGTCGGAGGACGAGGCGCGGATGCGCATCGAGGAGATGAAAAAGCGTTATTACGACTCACGCCACAACTGCTGGTGCTATCGGCTTCGGACAGGCGGCGCGGAGCGCTATTCGGACGACGGAGAGCCGCAGGGGACTGCGGGTCAGCCCATGCTCAACGTTTTTCAGCACGAGGGCGTAGAGAATGTGTGCTGTGTGGTAACCCGCTACTTCGGCGGTGTTCTCCTCGGCACGGGTGGACTGGTCCGGGCCTATACGCAAGGCGCCAAATTGGCCCTGGACGCCGCGGGAATTTCTGTGGTCAGCCGGTGGGTTCGCGCGGAGTTTTCCTGCCCGTATAGTCTTTTTGAGCGGGCAAAACAGGAGACTGCGGGCGTGGATGGTATGGTAGAGCAGGTGGATTATGCGGCGGACGTAACCCTTCATGTGCTGCTTTGTGAAGAAAAAATTTCTGACTTTACCACGCGCATAACGGAAATAACGGCGGGGTCTTCCACAGTGTGCGTTACGGATGAGGTGTTTCAGGCGGTTCCCATGAAACGTTGATTCCAGAGCAAGCCGGGTACAATCCGGCAAAAAATATAAAAATTTTATGATTTATAGCGTGTACAGGCAGGATTTTTTTTATCGGCGTTGTATAACAGAACAGGTAAACAAATAAAATGCGAAATGTGGAGTAGACGATGTGTGATGTGAGAGGTGATTCTCCTTGACAGTACGGGAACAGCGGGAAAATCTGGAACGAAAGGTTCTCTCTCCCTTTGCCTGCCTTGCCATGGAGAGCAGGGGGCGTCGGCGGCCGGTTACGCCCTGCCCCGTTCGGACCTGCTTTCAGCGGGACATCGACCGAATCGTCCACTCCAAGGCGTTCCGGCGGCTGATACACAAGACGCAGGTTTTTCTCCGCCCGGAGGGTGACCATTATCGCACCCGCATGACACATACCATTGAGGTTATGCGAATTGCACGTACGATGGCGCGCGGACTGGGGCTGAATGAGGATCTGACCGAGGCGGCCGCCTATGGACACGATCTGGGACATACACCTTTTGGTCATGCTGGTGAGCGGGTGCTCAACGAGATCATGCCGGATGGCTTTCGACATAATGAGCAGTCGCTCCGTGTTGTCGACCGGCTGGAAAAGGGCGGGGAAGGGCTGAACCTCACCTATGAGGTCCGGCGTGCCATCCTCTGCCACACCGGGGTGGATGAAGCGGAGACGCTGGAAGGGCAGCTTCTTCGTCTGGCTGATAAGATTGCCTACATCAATCATGATATTGATGACGCCATGCGCGGCGGCATCATTTATCCTATAGATATCCCGGTGGAAATCTCCAACGTACTGGGCTTTACCCACTCAGACAGGATTGATACCCTCACCACAGATATTATTACTGCCAGTGCGGGAACCGGCCGTATCCGTCAGTCGGACGACTGCCGACAGGCTATGTACCGGCTGCGGGAGTTTATGTTTGAGGCCGTTTACCATAATCCCGTTGCCAAGGGTGAAGAAGGAAAGGCTCAGGACATGCTTCGCCGTCTCTTTGCTTATTACAGCGGAGAACCTGACCGGCTTCCGCCGGATTTTCAGGAAATTCGGGAGCGGGAGGGCGTGAATCAGGCTGTATGCGACTACATTGCCGGAATGACAGACCACTACGCGCTGGAAAAGTTCAGCGAAGCGTTTATTCCAACGGCTTGGAGAGTAAAATAACGGTATAATCCGTCAAAAGGGTGGAAAAGATAAGAAAATGCTGGAAAGGAGGGACGATTTTGGCCATTCCAGCGCAATTCCTGGATGAACTGACCGCGCGGTGCGACATCGCCGATGTAGTGGCTGACTACGTCCCGCTTCAGCGGAAGGGCGGCCGACTATGGGGGCTCTGTCCCTTCCATGGGGAGAAAACGCCTTCTTTCTCCGTCTCACCCGATCGACAGATGTACTACTGCTTCGGCTGCCATAAAGGTGGCGGGGTTATCAGCTTTATTATGGAGATCGAGAATCTGACTTTTCCCGACGCGGTGCGCATGCTGGCCCAGCGAGCCGGTATGGAGATGCCGGAGGAAGGGGAAGACGACGATTTCCGGCGCAAACGGAAACGTTTGCTGGCGCTTAACAAAGAGGCGGCCCGCTTTTTCCACGCGCAGCTGTTTACGCCTGCCTGTACTGCGGGCGCACGGTATTTGTTTGAAACCCGCGGCCTTTCCCGTGGAACCGTAACCCGGTTTGGGCTGGGTGCCGTACCGGACGGGTGGGATAACCTAATCCGCGCCATGGCGGACCAAGGATATGAAAAACGTGATTTGCTGGATGCGGGACTTGCCGTGCGCGGTCAAAACGGAAGAATTTATGACCGGTTTCGCAACCGGGTTATGTTTCCCATTATCGACCTCCGGGGAGATGTTATCGGCTTCGGCGGCCGGGTGCTGGGCGATGGAACCCCCAAATATCTCAATTCTCCGGATACGGTTATCTATAACAAGAGCCGGAATCTGTTCGCGCTTAATCTGGCCAGAAAGTCCAAGCTGGGGCGTATCATTCTGACCGAGGGTTATATGGATACCATTTCACTTCACCAGGCCGGGTTTGACTGTGCGGTCGCCTCTCTGGGAACCGCCCTTACTCCGGACCACGCACAGCTTTTGGCCCGCTATACCAAGGAGGCGGTGATCGCCTATGACGGCGATGGACCGGGTGTTTCGGCCGCTCAGCGCGCTATCCCCATGCTGGAAAAGACGGGACTGAAGGTTCGCGTACTGCGCATGAAAGGGGCGAAAGATCCGGATGAATTTATTAAAAAATATGGACACGACGCATTTCAGCGTCTGCTGGAGCAGTCGGAAAATCATGTGGAGTATCGGTTGGGCCGCATTCTGGACCAATATGATTTGAAGGATGATGCGCAGAAGGTTGAATTTCTACAGGCGGCGGTTGAACTGGTTGCCTCGCTGCCCAGCCCCGTGGAGCGCGAGGTTTACGGAGCCCGCTGCGCGGAAATGGCCGGCATTACGGCAGAAGCCATGAATCAGGAGGTCAGACATACACGTTTACGCCAGGTCCGCCGGGCGAAGAAGCGACAGGAGCGGAAAGATCTGACTCCGGCGGTGCAGCTTCAGCCCGGCACGCGGGAGATGCGTTACGCCAATGTGCGTTCCGCCCGGGCGGAGGAGGGAATCCTTCGGCTTGTCTTGTTGGACCACACCCTTTTCCAAAAGCTTTCGGAGCTAACCCCGGAACAGTTTTCATCACCTATTCTGGGTCGAACCTTCGGCCTGCTGAAAGAGCACTGGAAGGACGGGAGAACCATCAGCCTGCCAGCGCTGACCGGTGAGCTGACGCCGGAGGAAATGAATCATCTGGCCGGGATCTTAAATCAGCCCGAAAATCTGGCAAACAGTGAGACCGCGCTGCGGGATTACATAGAAATTGTAGAAACGGAACATACCATCCAGGCGGGAAACGGCTCCGGTGAGGATCCGCTAATGGCCATACGGGAGAAATACCAAGAGAAAAAACGGTACGGAGGATGAATCCATGGGCGAAAAAAAAGTTACCGAGCCGACGTCCGGCAAGGGACAGAAAACCAATATGTTTAACGAGGAAAAGCTGGAAGCCAGCAAGGCCGAGCTGATGAAGGTGGTCGAGGGATCGCAGGGAGCCGAAAAGCTCAGCGAGCTACTGGACCGCGGAAAGAAAAAAGGAAAATTGTCCGCCAGCGAGCTGATGGACGTCCTAGAGGAAATGGATCTGGAAAGCGAGCAGATGGACAAAATTTACGACATCATGGAGAACCTTGGTATCGATACGTCCGGCGAAGACGATCTCCCAGATCTGGCGGAAGAGAACATGCCCACCATCGAAGAAATCGAGGAAATTCCGGAAGAGGAGATCGTGGACCCCAGCACATTGGTGGATTCTTTTGGTATTGACGACCCGGTTCGGATGTATTTGAAGGAGATCGGAAAGGTCAACCTGCTTACGCCGGATGAGGAGATCTCGCTGGCACAGAATATGGGTACCGGAAGTCTGGCCAGAGAGCAGCTTGCCGACGTGGAAAGGACCCTCAAGCGCGGTGAGGACGTCTCCATGACGCCGGAGGAGGCGAAAGAGCTCAAAAAACTGGTGCGCAGGGGGGAGATAGCCAAGCAGCGTTTGGCTGAAGCAAACCTGCGTCTGGTGGTATCCATTGCAAAGCGGTATGTGGGCCGGGGAATGCTGTTTCTTGATTTGATTCAGGAGGGTAATCTCGGTCTGATCAAAGCTGTGGAAAAATTCGATTATACCAAAGGCTATAAATTCTCCACCTACGCGACATGGTGGATTCGTCAGGCTATCACCCGCGCCATTGCGGACCAGGCCCGGACCATCCGGATTCCGGTACACATGGTGGAAACCATTAACAAGGTTATCCGCGTTTCAAGACAGCTGCTTCAAGAGTTGGGGCATGATCCCACACCGGAGGAGATTTCAACGGAAATGGGAATTCCCGTCGATAAGGTTCGTGAAATTCTGAAAATCGCGCAGGAACCGGTTTCTTTAGAGACACCTATCGGGGAAGAAGAGGACTCTCATCTTGGCGACTTTATTCCTGATGAGGATGCCTCCGAGCCCTCCGAGGCCGCATCCTTTACGCTTCTGAAGGAACAGCTGGTGGACGTTCTGGGCACTTTGACGCCCAGAGAAGAAAAAGTATTGAAACTGCGTTTCGGCATTGAGGACGGACGGACCAGAACACTGGAGGAAGTGGGCAAGGAATTCAATGTGACCCGGGAGCGAATCCGCCAGATTGAGGCCAAGGCACTGAGAAAACTTCGCCATCCCAGCCGTTCCAAAAAGCTGAAGGACTTCTTGAACTGAGGCGGGACGTAATGGTCACCATAAAATTTTTTGAGCGTGCCCTGGACAGTGATTTGCAGTATGCCGTAGTTGTGACGCGGTATAATGGGAAATTTATTTTCTGCCGGCATGCGGGCAGGGAGACTTGGGAACTTCCGGGTGGCGTCAGAGCCGCCGGGGAGAGTATCCGCAGGACGGCCGAACGGGTTCTGCTGGAGCAAACCGGTGCCGCGGAACTCCAGCTTGAACCGGTATCCGCCTATGGCGTGGCTTCGGACGGGAAAAAGGAGACCTTTGGCGCACTCTATTTCGCAGAGATCGACGAAATGAAGGATCACCCCGGAGACTCGTCGATTGAGGAGCTTCAATTCTCCGCTAAGATGCCGGAAGCAAAGACCTGTCCCCAACTTCACCCGTCATTGATGCGCTGCGTGGAAAACTGGCTGGCGGAGGGTAATTTTCATTCCTGGCAGGATGATCTGTTTGACTTAATTGTATAGAGAGAAGCGTACCCCATAGGACTTCGGTTTTATGGGGTATTTTTCTCAGAAAAACAGAAAATGGATGTTAGCACTCTAATGTAAAGAGTGCTAACATTTACAGTTTGTACATAATTTCATGTATATTTGTTCATAATACAGCCCTATAATACAGTCAGAAATTAAGACAAGGGGAGGATTCCCAAAGGGATCACCCCCCCGGAAAGAGGATGGTTTCCATGGAAAACCGAAGATTTTAGCAAACAGTGGATGAGACTGCCAGAGCTAAAAACAAAACAATTTTATTTGTAAAGGAGACTTTTTTATGTTTGGTATGCTTCCGTTTGAACGTCAGGACAATAATTTGTTTGATACTTTTGACCATTTCGCACGCGACTTTTTCCGCAGCACCAATACCAACCTGCCGGCTTTTCGCACCGACATTCAGGATAAAGGCGATTCCTTTCTGCTGGAAGCTGAGCTCCCCGGATTTGAGAAGGAGGACATCAGTCTGGATTTGAAGGAAAACGTACTCACCATCTCCGCGGAGCATAAGGAGCAGAAGGAAGAGAAGGACAGCGAAGGCAACTACATTCGCCGCGAGCGCCGCTATGGCTCTTATACCCGCTCGTTTGATATATCCGGTATCGATGAGAGTAATATCACGGCCACTTATGAGAACGGTATCCTGTCTCTGATCCTTCCCAAAGAGCAGCCAGCGGTCCCCGAAACCCATCGTATCGCCATTCAGTAATTCCCACTCTTGGCGGGACGCACCTGCGGTTGCGCCCCGCTTTTCTCATTTAAAAATATGATTATGCAAAAGGAAGTGACACAAAATGAACATGCAGAAATTTACACAGAAATCTCTGGAAGCGATCCAGATCGCGCAGTCTGCGGCCACGGAGTATGGAAATCCACAGATTGAGCAGGTACATCTGCTCTCCGCGCTGCTAAATCAGGAGGGAGGACTGATTCCTCAGCTTCTGGGTAATATGGGATTGACGGTTCCCAGCTTTACCGCCGCCGTGAAGGCGGAGGCCGAAAAGCTTCCGCGAGTTACGGTGGGCGGCCACGAGGCGGGAAAGGTCTATGTTTCCACCGCTGTGGATAAGACGCTGAACCATGCCGAGTCGGTAGCCGGTTCTATGAAAGATGAGTACGTCTCTGTGGAACATCTGTTTCTTGCTCTGCTGGATACGGCGGACGATACGCTGGCGCCGCTGTTCAAGACCTACGGCATCACGAAGGAACGGATATTGCAGGCATTGACCGCGGTTCGCGGCAATCAGCGTGTGACCTCGGATAATCCGGAGGAAACCTATAACGCCTTAAAAAAATACGGCACCGATTTGGTGGAACGGGCCAGGGGAAACCAACTGGACCCGGTCATCGGCCGTGATGACGAGATTCGGAATGTAATCCGGATTCTCTCTCGAAAAAGTAAAAATAATCCGGTACTGATCGGAGAGCCGGGTGTTGGAAAAACCGCCATCGCCGAGGGACTGGCTCAACGTATTGTAAAAGGCGATGTACCGAACGCCCTGAAGGATAAGACCATTTTTGCGCTGGATATGGGTTCCCTGATTGCGGGAGCCAAATACCGCGGCGAATTCGAGGAGCGGTTGAAGGCGGTGCTCAACGAGGTTAAAAAATCGGAGGGCCGCATCCTTCTGTTTATTGATGAGCTGCACACCATTGTGGGCGCTGGTAAGACCGAGGGCTCCATGGATGCCGGCAATCTGCTCAAGCCTATGTTGGCCCGGGGGGAGCTGCACTGCATTGGTGCAACCACGCTTAATGAGTACCGCCAGTATATCGAAAAAGACGCGGCGCTGGAGCGCCGGTTCCAGCCGGTTATGGTGAGTGAGCCCACAGTGGAGGACACTGTGGCGATTCTTCGGGGACTGAAAGAGCGGTATGAGGTGTTTCACGGTGTCAAGATTACCGACGGCGCTATTATTGCCGCCTCCAGTTTATCTAACCGCTACATTACGGACCGGTTTCTTCCGGATAAGGCGATTGATCTGGTGGATGAGGCATGCGCCATGGTCCGTACGGAGATCGACTCCATGCCTACGGAATTGGATGTGGTCCGCCGCAAGATTATCCAACTGCAAATCGAAGAGGCCGCCCTCAGTAAGGAGACCGATACTCTGTCACAGGAACACTTGACGGAGATCCGCAAGGAATTGGCCGAAATGCGGGACGATTTTAACGCCAAAAAGGCCCAGTGGGAAAATGAAAAAACCGCGATTTCCAAGGTCCAGAAGCTCCGCGAGGATCTGGAGCGCGCGAATGCCCAGATGGAGAAGGCGGAGCGGGAATATGATCTTAATAAGGCGGCCGAACTCAAATATGGCCGAATTCCGGAGCTGCGTAAAGCATTGGAAGCGGAGGAAGCCGTGGCAAGCGCGGGGAAAGAGGCGTCTTTGCTCCGCGACAAAGTGACGGAGGATGAGATCGCCCTCATTGTCCAGCGTTGGACGGGCATTCCGGTTTCCCGTCTAATGCAGGGCGAACGGGAGAAATTACTCCATTTGGAGGATATCCTCCATAAACGGGTGGTCGGGCAGAACGAGGCGGTGCGTCTGGTGTCCGATGCCATTCTCCGCTCCCGCGCGGGTATTGCCAACCCCAATAAGCCAATCGGCTCGTTCCTGTTTCTCGGCCCGACCGGTGTGGGCAAAACAGAGCTTGCCAAAACCTTGGCGGAGGCGCTGTTTGACAGCGAAAAGAACTTGGTGCGCATTGACATGTCGGAGTATATGGAGAAGTTCTCGGTCTCCCGCCTGATCGGTGCGCCTCCGGGATATGTGGGGTATGAGGAGGGCGGTCAACTCACCGAAGCGGTCCGCCGTCAGCCATATTCCGTGGTCCTGTTCGACGAGGTGGAGAAAGCACACCCGGACGTATTTAATATCCTGCTGCAGGTTTTGGACGACGGCCGCATCACCGACAGCCAGGGGCGTACCGTGGATTTCAAAAACACGGTTATTATCCTGACCTCTAATTTGGGAAGCCAGTTCCTGCTGGATGGAATTGGGCCGGACGGCGGCATTACGGAGGAGGCAAAAGAGCGGGTAAATGACCTGCTGAAACACTCCTTCCGTCCGGAATTTCTCAACCGTCTGGATGAAATCGTATTCTATAAACCTCTCACGAGGGAGAACATCGGACATATTATTGACTTGATGGTGGCGGACCTCAGCAGTCGCCTTTCTGATAAGAACCTGACCTGCTCGCTGACCCAACAGGCCAAGGAAGCGGTTATAGAAGCTGCGTATGATCCCGTGTATGGTGCTAGACCCATGCGTCGTTTCCTGCAGCATACCGTTGAAACGCTGATTAGCCGTAAGATTATCGCAGACGAGGTCCAGCCCGGCGATACGCTGGTGGTTGACGCCAAGGACGGCACCTTTACGGTCAGTACGGTTGCCGTTTCTTGATCCTGAAATTTCTGAAATAAGGCAGGAGGCCCCGGAATTATGAATTCCGGGGTTTCCTGCTATTCCGGTGCCTCTTGCTTTTTTTTAGGTGTGTGATATAATGACTTTCGACTGGTTCCCCACCCAGTCCAACGGCTGCGGAGAATGCCGCCCACGGGTTTTTGCGTCATACCCGTGGGGAAAGGGACCCGCAGTCCTGTACGGGACGCGCGTACTCTAAACAAAAAATGGAGGTCTGCTTATTATGCGCAAATTTACCACACGCAATCTTACCATAGGCGCTGTCATCGCGGCCGCTTATGCCGCACTGACATTATGTCTGCCCGCCTACGGTGCCATTCAGGTGCGGCTGGCTGAGGCATTTACCGTTTTACCCTTTCTTTTTCCGGCGGCGATTCCTGGGGTCACGGTTGGCTGTCTGGTGGTAAACCTGCTCAGTCCATACGGACCTGTCGATATCGTATGCGGGACGGCCGCCAGTCTGATTGCCGCCGTCTGGACGGCACGGATGAAGCACAAGGCACTGGCCCCTCTGCCGCCGGTTATCTGTAACGGGGTCATTATCGGAGCCATGCTGGCTTGGTATGAAGTCGGTTTTGGGCCCGGATTCTGGAGTTTGGCCGCCGTTCATGGTGTCACAGTGGGTCTTGGTGAGCTGGTGGCCTGTTATGGACTGGGGCTGCCGCTCCTGATGGTACTGCCCCGGATTCCGTATTTTCGCACTGAGATTTCCGCAGCGCGGCTGCAATCATAATATTAATATTCGTGGCTGATCTGGCTAAAACATCTTTGTCCCTTTATATTGGGACGAAAGAGCTGCGCCATTTGGCGCACCAGGGCGGTTTGTGGGGAACAAACCCTTTGCTGTTGTTTTTTATTGGACGATGACATTATGCTGGTCAGGACGCTATAAAAATGGACGGCGGCAGGTTTTCTAAACCTGCCGCTCTATTTTTCGCCTGTTACAGAAGGAACAGGCCGAGGCACCACCCACAGGTGGCCAACAGGGCCCCGATGGCCAGGCAAACCACTGGTTTGAGTAATTCCGACCGTTTGCCCCAGAAGGAGTTACGCTTTGCGTACCCGACAGCGACCTGCTGGGCTTCCGCCAGTACCATATCCGGAGAAACGCCCTCTTCCTGGAACGCATCCTCCCGCATAATGAAGATGGCCTGTTCGAACAGTTTGGGGTCCGGTGCGCGTACCACGATGACCCTGCGATTGACGCCCTGCACCATTTGAAATCACATCCTGCTCCGTTTTTAACCAGTATGCCCCATTTTTACCTTCTATATGCATTGCATAATCTACCGCAATTTTCCGTACACTAGGGCTGAAAACGTGTACGGAGGTAGGCGTATGAGTAAAACAGAGAAAAGGCGAAAGCTGCTGGTGGCGCTTGGCCTTATTTTTGCGCTTAATATTTTCCTTATTATCGGGCTGACACAGACTGCGCAGGCGGCCGCATACCGGCCGGGGTCCACAGGGGATACCGTACGCACGATTCAGACCAAACTCAAAAACTGGGGCTATTATGAAGGAAATGTGGACGGGATTTATGGCAGCAGGACGACGGAGGCTGTACGTTATTTTCAGCGGGAAAACAGTCTGACGGAGGATGGTATCGCAGGGCCGGCCACACTGGCGGCGCTGGGCATACAGGATGGAAGTACCACCAACACGGGCGGCATTCAGGCACAGCAGAACGGTTCGCTGCAGCTTTTAGCCCGAGTCGTTTCGGCAGAGGCGAGAGGGGAGCCGTACAGTGGTCAGGTGGCGGTGGGCGCTGTAATCCTGAACCGGGTAGGGCATCCGTCCTTTCCCAATACCATTGCGGGGGTTGTTTACCAGCCCGGCGCATTCACCTGTATGATGGACGGACAATTTAACGCGCCGGTATCGGACTCCGCCATTCGCGCGGCGCAGGCTGCCTTGAACGGCGCAGATCCCAGCGGCGGTGCAATCTACTATTTTAATCCCGCGACCGCTACCAGCGGCTGGATTTGGTCCAGACCCCTGCTAAAGATAATTGGGAATCACCGTTTCTGTGCATAAAAGCGAAAAGGGCCCGGGAAAATTTTCCCGGGCCCTTTTCCGTTCTCGTTACAGCAAAGGGGAGAAAATGCGCAGCACAGCCTGAAGCAGACGCTTCTTCCATGACAGCGTGCGGCAGAATTCCCGCGTGATTTGGCGGCACTTCTGCTGCGCGGACAAAAAATCGTCTCGGATGTCACGGATGCAGGGGTCATGAAACAGCAGTACGCCGTTTTCAAAGTGAAGAAAAAGGCTTCGATAATCCAGATTAATGGAACCGACCGTGCCGTAAAGGTCATCCACGGAAAAAGTTTTGGAATGGACAAAACCTGGCGTATACTCGAAAATTTGAACGCCGGCCTCCAACAGGGCGGGGTAGTGGGCGCGTGTCATCTCAAAGACTATTTTTTTGTCCGGAATAGCCGGAGTCATGATGCGGACGTCCACACCCGACTTGGCGGCGTTGCAGAGGGCGGTATTGACCGAATCGCTGACAATAAGGTAGGGCGTGGTGATATAAACATACCGGCGGGCCTTGTTGATGAGATTCAAATAGACGGATTGTCCCACAGGCTCGTCGTCCAGCGGATTGTCAGTATAGGGCTGCACAAAACTGAGCGGTTCACCCGGTTTGAGCAGACACCTAGGGCAGACAGGGCGAAACGCCTCATAGTCGTCCTCGACCTCCCGCGTATAATCCCAGAGGGAGAGAAACATCACTGCCATGCTCCATGCGGCCTCCCCCTTGAGGCAGATCGCGGAGTCCTTCCAGTAGCCGTGCTTTTCATAGGTATTAATATACTCATCTGCCAAATTGATTCCGCCGGTGAAGGCAACTTTACCGTCGATCACCATAATTTTGCGGTGGTCGCGGTTGTTAAGCCGAAGAGACAGAATGGGAACGAAAGGATTGAATACCGCACACTGGATTCCGGTATCTTCCTCCAGGTGGCGGTTATAATTCCGGGGCAGCGTGAATGTGCAGCCAATGTCGTCATACAGCACGCGGACGTCCACACCTTCCGCCGCTTTCTCCTTTAAAATCTTTAGAATACTGTCCCACATGGTCCCGCTCTGAATAATAAAGTACTCAATAAAAATATATTGTTTTGCTTTTTTCAGTTCCTGAAGCATCCTGGGAAAACAGAGTTCGCCGCTGGAAAAATATTCGGCTTTCGTATTTCCATATACCGGACAGTAAGCAATATGCTCCAGATAGCGCGCCTGGTGGACGGCGTCTTCCCCCAGGGGAAGAAGTTGGTCGGCTTTATAATCGCAGGCCAGTTCCTTCTGCATATCGTCTGCCATACACTGCATTTTCAGCCGCGTTCTGCGGTTCAGCCGGCTACCGCCGAACATCAGATAAATGAGACCGCCGAAAATAGGTATGCTGAGGATGGGGACCAGCCAGGCGATCTTATAGCCTGGGTCGCTTTTATTTCCGATGATCCAGATAACGGCTACCACACTGATGGCGACACTGAGCCAATAAAAATAGACAAAATAGCGGCTGAACCGGACGACCATCAGAAACAGGATCATCAGTTGAATCAGCAGCGCGAAAGCTACCCAGAAAATCCGGTGGAACAGAAGTGAGACCATTTTTTTCATTTTATATCCCTCCCGCCTCACACGCTACTTGATTACCACGTTTTCCTCTCCCAATAAGTCCTTCATTTCCGACACTAGAGCGGGGTGAATGACACAGGGAGTTGCCAGGCGCTTTTTGGTATCGCTAAAGTAAACAATGGCCCGCTGACTGCCGGGAAACATCACAAATATTTTTCTGATTTTTTTAAACAGACGACCCTCTGCCGTGGGCAGCCGGAGGTACAATTTTTCAGGTTTGTTTTGTTCCTCGGGGGGCGGGGTGTAGTCCCCAAGGGGACGGATGGAATCAGCCATGAGTTGAGGCTCCTTTTCCTCGCGGATAGAAATACGGCCTGAAACAAGAACCGGCATATTGGGCTTAATATAGCTGCCGCATTCGCCCAGCACGCGGGAAAACACCAAAATTTCCATGGAACCGGTATCGTCCTCCAGAGAGACATAGGCCATCAGGGTATTATTCCGCGTGGTCTTGGTTTTAGCGGCCTCAATAATACCGGCAATGGTGACACGCTGTTCGTCGTGGTAGGTGCGCGGACCATTTTCCTGTTCCAAATCTCCCATGATCGCGCCGATAGGCACCGCCTTGGCCCGTTTCGCGGCATCCCGGTATTCATCCATGGGGTGGCCCGTAAGATAGAGGCCGGTGGTCTCTTTTTCCATGGCCATCAGCTCATGGCGGCTGAACTCCGGCAGGTTGGGGAGAACCATCTCCGGTGGGCTTTTCCGCTCTCCACCGCCTCCGAACAGATCAAATTGCCCCTCGAGATTTTTTCTCCGCTGCTGAACGGCACTGTCGATAACCTGGCCAAAGACATCCAACAGTTGGGAGCGCTTGTAACCCATGCTGTCAAAGGCACCACAGCGGATCAGGTTTTCTACAACCCGGCGGTTGAGATCGGCTTCGCACATCCGCTGTACAAAGTCGGGGAAGGAGACAAAGGAACCGCCGCGCTCCCGCTCGCGCAGCACATTTTCTATAAAACCGCGTCCCACGCCCTTTACCGCCACCAGTCCGAAGCGAATACCATCCCCGGAGACGGTAAAATCCGCACGGGAGGAGTTGATATCAGGAGGAAGGAGCTCTATGTTGTTTTCCCTGCATTCGCTGATATATTCCGCGACTTTACCTTGGGAGTCCAAAACAGAGGTGAGCAGGGCTGCCATATATTCCCGCATGTGGTGGCACTTGAACCAGGCGGTCTCATAGGCTACAATGGCGTAGCATACCGCATGGGCTTTATTAAACGCGTAATTGGCAAAATCATAGATCTCGTTATAGATCTCCTGCCCCACCTGCTCCGGAATTCCGTTGGCGATACAGCCGGGGATATTTCGATCCGGGTCGCCATAGATAAAGGATTTTCGCTCCCGTTCAATCTCCTTGGCCTTCTTTTTGGAGATGGCGCGGCGCACCATGTCTGCCTGTCCCAAAGAATAGCCGCCCAACCTGCGGAAAATCTCGATGACCTGTTCTTGATAGACAATACAGCCGTAGGTTATGGAGAGAATCGGCTCCAGTGTGGGATGCTTATAGCGGATCAAACGTGGGTTTTGCTTGCAGGCAATAAAGCGGGGGATGGACTCCATGGGGCCGGGACGGTAAAGGGCAATAATAGCGGTGATATCCTCAATATTCTGCGGCTTGAGGCCGACGCACACGCCGGTCATGCCCGGAGACTCCATCTGGAATACGCCGGAGGTTTTACCCTCTGAGATCATCTGGAAGGTGGCGGGGTCGTTGTCCGGAATGCTTTTCAGGGAGAATCCAGGCTCAGTTTCCGCTACCATCTGAACGGCGTCATCTAGCACGGTTAAGTTTCGCAGGCCTAAAAAGTCCATTTTCAGAAGGCCGAGCTCTTCCAGCGTGGTCATGGTATACTGCGTGACCACCGATTCGTCATTTTTCGCCAGAGGCACATAGTCGGCCACCGGCAGGCGGGTAATGACCACGCCGGCGGCATGTGTAGAAGCGTGGCGGGGCATTCCCTCAAGGGCCCGTGCGGTATCGATCAGGTATTTAATCCGTTCGTCTCCGTCGTACAGGTCCCTCAGCGGCTTGGAGAGTTTAAGCGCTTCATCCAGCGTAATATGCGGAGTGGAAGGAACCTGCTTTGCGATATTGTCTACCTCGCCATAGGAAAAATTAAGGGCGCGGCCCACGTCCCGGATGGCGCCGCGGGCCGCCATAGTACCGAAGGTGACAATCTGCGCTACATGATCGGCCCCGTATTTGCGGGTGACATAGTCAATGACTTCTTGCCGCCGCCGGATACAGAAATCAATATCGATATCCGGCATGGTAACCCGTTCCGGATTTAGAAAGCGTTCAAAATAGAGATTATATTTGACCGGATTTACATCGGTGATGTTCAGGCAGTAGGATACGATAGAGCCCGCCGCGGAACCACGCCCCGGACCTACCGGGATGCCGTGGCGTTTGGCGTAGCCGATAAAATCGGAGACAATAAGAAAATAATCCACGAACCCCATTTTGCGGATCATATTCATCTCATAGTCCAATTGCTTTCGGTATTGCTCCGGCTCGTCCGGATAACGTCGGCGGAACCCATCAAAGCAGAGAGTTTTAAAATAGGCATCACCATCTGTGTAGCCCTCCGGCAGTTTGAACTCCGGCAGGTGGTACGTACCGAACTCAAACTCCACATTACACTGGTCTGCGATTTTCTGAGTGTTTTCCAATGCATCTGGCCAGTCCGGAAAAAGGGAACGCATTTCATCCTCTGACTTAAAATAGAACTCATCTGTTTCGAATTTCATCCGGTTCGGGTCGTCCACCGTTTTACCGGTTTGAATACACAAAAGCACATCCTGAATTTTTGCGTCCTCCCGGGTGAGATAGTGCGCGTCATTGGTGGCGACCAGGGGAATGCCGGTCTCTTGGTGCAGGCGCAGCAGCCCGGAAACGATTTCAGGGTCTGCGTCCAGTCCATGGTTTTGAAGTTCCAGATAGTAGCCGTCCTCGCCGAAAAGATCTCGCATTTCCAGGGCCGCTTGCCGGGCGCCCGTGTAGTTCCCGGCGCGCAGCTTGCGTGGAATGTCTCCGGCCAGACAGGCGGACAAGGCAATCAGTCCCCCGTGGCAGTCACGAAGCAGATCCATATCAATCCGCGGCTTAATGTAGAAGCCCTCGGTGAATGAGCGGCTCACCATATGGCATAAATTGCGGTATCCCGTCTCGTTCCGGCACAGAAGGACCAGATGCCGGGCCTCGGAGTCCAGCTCATGTACCCGGTCGAACCGGGTGCGGGGTGCCACGTAAACCTCGCATCCGATAATCGGTTTGATCCCCTCGGCTTTGCAGGCACGGTAAAAGTCGATCACGCCGTACATGACGCCGTGGTCGGTGATGGCAACCGCATTTTGCCCCAGCTCCCTGGCGCGTTTTGCCACGCCGCTGATCCGGCAGGCACCGTCCAGAAGGCTGAATTCTGTATGGACATGTAAGTGTACAAAGGACATAAATTCGCTCCTGATTGTTTCAACAAAGGTTAAAGGGAGAAGAGCCGCTCAGCGTCCGGAAAGCTCCATCAGCTTTCTAAGCCGGTGGTTCAGACAGGATTTTGTCACCGGCGGATCGCACAGTACGGCCAATTGGGAAAGGGTAAGTTCCGGGTGTTCGGACCGGAGCCAGGCGGTCTGCTTCAGTTTTTCGGGCAGATCCTCCAGCAGCCCGGAGCGCTTTAACCTTTTAATCGCCTCCACCTGGTCCAAAGCGGCATCTACCGCCTTGTCCAAATTAGCGGAATCACAGTTTACGCGGCGGTTTACGCTTCCGCGCAGGTGTTTTTCCAGCTTGGCGTTCATGAGCTTCATGGCAGCCAGCGGGGCCCCGATGGCGGTGAGAAAATCCGCAATGGTTTCGCTCTGCTTAAAATAAGTGACATAGTTTGACTTACGGGTGGTCTGCTTGGGGTTGAATCCTACCTCCAGCAGGAGAGAAAACAGCTCGCGGCTGACATGATAATGAGATGTGACCAGCTCCAGATGATAGCTCCCGTCCGGGTCACTGACCGAGCCGCCGGTTAGAAAAGCGCCGCGGAGGAAAGCCGTGCGGCAGGAGTCCTCCTCCAGCGCGGCGAGATTAATATGATGCGCCAGCGTAATCGAAGGGTCAGAGCCGAACGCTTCATGAATGGCACACAGCTTTTTTGGCTCCGTGATGCCAAAGACCTGCTTGCCGGGATGGTCGGGGCGGTCGGGGTCCTGATCAAATTCCAGATGAAACGCCCGGCGAAAAAGTGCCGGCAGGCGCTGCGAAAAGGCGCTGCTGCCGGTGATAATACGGATTTCAGAACTACTGAACGCAGTGCAAAACAGCAGTACGCCATAGGCTTCCGCCTGCGCGCAGCAACGGCTGCTGGGTACCTCCCGGCATAGCTCTTCCTTTGTTTCTGCGGAAAACGACACAGCCATGCGTCTCCTTTCTGTTTTTCCCGATGCAGTCAGCAGTTTTCTTCCAGAATGTAACGGGTGGATTCCCATTTTTTTTCAGGGACCACACATATGGCGCGTGCGCGGTACAGGTCCATGAGCGCCTCTGCCAAAAGCTTGGTGGAATGGCGCGCAAAGTCTGGTGAATTTGAACTGAGCGGCCGCTCTATAAGCTCGATCTGCATGGCTTTGATTTTTTTCCGGTCAATCAGGATGGGGCCAGCGTTTTCTCTCTGGTAACGTTTCAAAAGTTCCGGCGGTACTTCTGCGGAATTGGCCAAACAGATGTCGATGAGGCCAGGGCCACCGTGCTCCAACAAGGCGGACAGATGGTCGGAGGCGGTATAACCCTCAGTTTCCCCCTCCTGCGTCATGATATTACACACATAAATTTTCAGTGCGCTGGAGGTGCGGATGGCATCCGCCACGCCGTCCACCAGCAAGTTCGGGATGATGCTGGTATACAAGCTGCCGGGACCCAGCAGAATAAGGTCCGCCTCCGCGATAGCCTGAAGCGTTTGGGGCAGGGCAGGGGGGCATTCCGGCACCAAATGCACCCGGCTGATGCGGCAGCCCTGTGTCTTCTTAAACGCAAAGATCTGAGATTCCCCCATCACATGCGTGCCGTTTTCAAAGACGGCTTCCAGTGCAATATCGGCGTTGGTGACGGGCAGGACCCGCCCTGTGATCGCCAGGACCTGGCTCATTTTTGCAACCGCTTCGTCAAACGAATCAGAGATGCCGTCAAGAGCGGCCAGCAGCAGATTACCAAAAGACTGACCCGCCAGTCTTCCGTCCGCAAACCGGTAATCCAGCAGCTGCTCCATAATGGGTTCCACATTGGCCAGCGCCTGCATACAGTTTCGTATGTCGCCGGGAGGCAGCATGCCCAGGTCCTGCCGTAGCATCCCGGACCCTCCCCCGTCATCCGCCACGGTAACGATGGCGGTAATATTTTCTGTGTACTGTTTGAGACCTCGAAGCATGGTGGAAAGCCCGTTTCCGCCGCCGATAGCGGCGATTTTAGGCCCGGACGCTTTCTTATGGTCAGCCAGGCTTGGCTTCATGAATCAGCCTCCTCGTGTCATATCACGGTGATTTTCCGCTGCGGGATAGCCCTTTTGACGGATAAATTCAGCCAGTGCGCGGGTGATGGCCACAGAGCGGTGGTGGCCACCGGTGCAGCCCACGGCAATGACCAGAGCAGTTTTCCCCTCCTCAACATAACGGGGGAGGAGAAAGCCTATCATATCTTCCAGATGCTTTAAGAAATCCCGCGTCTGCTGATATCCGAATACAAAATCCCGCACGTCGTTATCCAGCCCGTTTTTTTCACGCAGGGAGGCGATGTAAAAAGGATTTGGCAGAAAGCGTACATCAAATACCAGATCAGCTTCTAGGGGAATCCCGTATTTAAAGCCAAAGGAGATGACATTGACGCTCATGGCCGGGATTTCGTTTCCATCGCCGAACAGACGGAGCATTTCGCCACGCAGCTTGGCGGTGGATAGGGGAGAGGTGTCCACGATATATTTAGCCCGCTGCCGGACCGGCATCAGCGCGATCCGCTCCTGCCGGACGGCGTCCTCCAGGGAGCGGCCGTTTTTGGCCAGCGGATGCATCCGGCGGGTCTCTTTATAGCGTTTGATAATGGTTTCCACCGTGGCTTCCACAAACAGAATCTGATAGTCGCAGCACATATCCCGCAACTGACTCAGCGCGGCAAACAGCCCGTCGAAAGTCTGCCCGCCCCGGATGTCCGTGACCAGTGCCACGCGGTCATACTGCCCAGGTCCGGCCATACATAGCTCGGCAAAGCGGGGGATAAGGGCGGCGGGCATGTTGTCTACCACATAGAATCCCATGTCTTCAAGAAAAGAGGCCGCTTTACTTTTACCGGCACCGGAAAGGCCGGAGATAATGATAAATTTCATGTGGAACAACCTCCGGAAAAAAGTACTCAGGCCTTGACTCCTAGTGTTTTAATCTCCAGTTCCAGCTCCACCTTGGCGTCACGCAGAACAGTCTCGCGCACCAGATTGGCCAGAGCCAGCACATCCTTGCAGGTAGCACCCCCCAGATTGACGATGAAGCCCGCGTGCTTGATGGAGACCTGGGCATTGCCCACAGTCAGTCCCTTCAAATGGCATTCGTCGATGAGGGCGCCGGCGTAATAGTTTTTCGGCCGCTTAAAGGTGCTGCCGGCGCTGTGAAACTCCAAAGGCTGCTTAAAGCGGCGGCGGCCGGCCAAATTGTCCATCAATGTCTTAATCATGGCGGGATCATCCTTTTTCAGATGCATCCTGCTGTGAAGAATGAGACGATTTTCGTCGGAAAAAGTGCTGTGACGATAGGAGAAATCGTGTTCCGCGCCGGTCAGTGTACCGGTCATGCCGTTCTTGTCCACATAGGCGGTCTCCTGCACTACTTGGGCCATCTCACCGTTATAAGCGCCAGCGTTCATAGTAATGGCACCACCCACGCTGCCAGGGATGCCCTGCACAAACTCCAAGCCATCCAAACTATGCTCCAGTGCGAAATTAGCCAATTGGGACAGCAGAACACCACTTCCCGCCGTAATATTTTCTTCTTCGCAGGAGAGACCGTTAAGGCTGGCGGTTTTAATGACAAATACGTCCGCGCCTTCGTCCGCCACCAAAAGGTTGGAACCGTTGCCGAGGAAAAAAGGCTCTAATCCCAGAGCAGATGCCGCCCTGACCGCCGTAATGGCCTCCTCTTCCGTTTGGGGAAGGGCCATCAGTGGGACAGGTCCCCCAATACAAAAAGTAGTGTGCTGGGACATCGGCTCTGCCTGGCGGAGTTCCAGATTGGGAGCGGTTTTCTGCAGGGTTTCCTTCAAAGCCTGAAACTGGTCCATATGCGTTTCCTCCATTGTTTTCCTCATTATTTTATCAAAGAAAATATTTCATTGTTTAACATCAATATTAAATTATGATTAAATTAACGTTTTTGACGTTAAGATCTCAAGTCATAGTGTGCCGTACACCGCTTTAAAAAAGAGGCATATACGGCATCTGCTTTGCAGCTATTATAGCACAGAACGTAAATCATGGAAATAAAAACGCGATAGGTTTCAAGGGAAAAAACGAAACAGCAGTTCAATAGAACATAGAATACGGCCGGGAGGCGTGCTCCCCGGCCGTATTCTGGTATATTATTTCTCATTGTCTTCCACCTGACGCCGCCGCACGGCGGGGAGGACGGTTTCCAGAGTGGCGCTCTCCTGCAATTCCAGCAGCGAGCCGATAAGTTGATTCGAGATCAAAAATCCTTCCGGCGTCAGGCGCCAGCGGTGGCCGTCCCGCGCAGCCCAGCCCTGGTGCTCAAAAAAGGCCAGTCTCTGCTCGATAGGGTCAAAGTTCATAAAATATTCTCGGCGGTATTCCCACTCTTCGATCCCGCGGCAGGTACGCAGGCGAAGCATCAGATATTCCCCGGAACGTTCCCGCTTGGGGATCAGGTCGTCGGAGTCAATGATGGGATTTCCGGAAAGGACGCCGTCAATGTAACCGTCCAGATCCCGCATAAAAGAGAACCGCCTGCCGCCAAAATCCGAATGGGAACCCGGCCCAAAGCCCAGATATGGCCGCATGAGCCAATATTTCAGATTGTGCCGGGACTGAAAGCCGGACTGCGAGAAATTAGAAACTTCATATTGCTGGTAGCCCGCCCCGGCCAGCCGGTCCACCATCCAGAGATACATATCCGCCTGCAGATCATCGTCGGGCAGCAGCTCTCCGCGGGATACCCGCGCGCAGAGCGGAGTATCCGGCTCTACCTTCAGGCCATAGCAGGACAGGTGTTCCGGCTTCAGCGCCAGCGCCGCTTCCACACTCCGCCGCCAGGAATCCATATCCTGACCGGGTAGTCCGTAAATCAGATCAAGACTGAGATTTTTAATTTTGGCGGCCCGCACCGCGGCCACCGCCGCCCGTACCTGCGCAAAAGTATGCGCCCTGTGGAGGGAGGCGAGCTCTTCGTCGCTGGCGGACTGCATGCCCATGGAGATCCGGTTGACGCCGGCCCTGCGCAGACGGGTCAGGTTGCGCTTATCCACACTGTCCGGATTCACCTCTACGGTAATTTCCACGTTAGACACCACGTCAAAACGGCGCTTCAGTGTCTTCAGCAGTTCGACCAGGCGTTTATCCCCATAATAGCTGGGAGTACCGCCGCCGAAATAGATCGTATCCACAACATAGCCCTTAGCCTGAGGCGCGGTTTCGCGGATATGCGTCAGCAACGCCTCCTGATAGTCGTCCATCCGGTTATCCCTACCGGATTTGGAGTAAAAATCACAGTAATCACATTTGCTTTTGCAGAAGGGAATATGAATGTAAATTCCAAGCTGCTTGTTGCCCATGATACACTCCCCTTGCTTCTGCACAAAATACTGCGGAAAACTAATCTATTATATACGATTTTCCGTCGGCCTGCAATTGGAAAAATCATATTTCATTAAATAAGGTAAAAACAAATCATTTGTGCGACGCGGAGAGCAGGAAAAATGAAAATGGAGCACAGACTGAACCTGACCGTGCCGGAACATGGCAGGAAGGTGACGGACGGGTTCGGTTGAGATGGGTTTGTCCCAAACCGGCGGTCGGGACAGCCGTATATTCAGAACCCGGGAGGTCGGCAGCGCGATGGTTATGGACAGCAGTACAGAAGGGAGAACGGTCCCTGCGCAATACCGCCGCGGCGGAAGAGCGGAAGCGGCTTATTCCGCTTGGCTAATCTCCTGCGCCATCAAGTCGGTCATCGAATATTGACCGGGACGGGCAACGCCGACTAAAAACCGCGCCGCTTTCAGTGCACCGGAGGCAAATACCTCGCGGGACATGGCCGAGTGCTTGATCTCGATGACCTCGTTGCGTCCGGCGAAAATTACCGTATGATCCCCGACAATATTACCGCCACGCACGGAGGAAATGCCGATTTCGCATGCGCTGCGGGGCTGTCTGCGGCTCTGGCGTTCAAAGACGTATTCAGGCTGCACGGGAAGGGCGGAAGCCGCCGCGTCCGCCAGCATCAGCGCGGTGCCGCTGGGCGCGTCCAATTTTTTATTATGGTGACGTTCTACGATTTCAATGTCATAGTCGTTGCCCAGTATGGACGCTGCTTTCCGGACCAAATCCAGCAGGACATTGATACCCAGCGACATATTGGCAGACCGAAAGACCGGAATCTGCTCCGCCGCCGCCGCAATCTCTTCCAGCTGCGCTTGGCAGTATCCGGTGGTGGCCAGCACCACGGGAACCCTGCGCGCGGTACAGAACCCAAGCAGGGGCGTGAGCGCGGCGGCGTTGGAGAAGTCGATCACCACATCCGCCGTGCCGGTGAACTCCAACGGTACGGTATATACGGGAAACTCCCTCTGCTCTCCGCGCAGGAGGGTAAAGCCGGCCACGACGTGGAATTCCGGGCTGTCCCGGCAAAGTGCCTCCAGAACGTGACCCATACGGCCGGAACAACCGGAGAGAATCAGATTGGTCATGATCATTTCACCCTTTCTATAAAACAGGGCGGCCACAGTAGTGACCGCCCCGCGCCTCTACCCTTATTGTTTAAGGCAAAAGCGCCATCCGCTTCATGGTGTTTTTTAGAATTTCCAGATTGGCGGGGGAGATATCGCATAACGGCAGGCGGAGTCCGCCCACCTCATAGCCCATTAGGTTCATCGCGGCCTTTACGGGGATTGGATTGACTTCCAGGAACAGGGAATCAATGAAATCCATATAGTTAAGCTGCATGGCGGCAGCGGCTGTAAAATCTCCGTCCAGGCACAAATGGGACATTTCGACCATAACCTTGGGCGCCACGTTGGCAACCACGGAGACTACGCCTTTGGCACCTAGGGACATCATGGGAACCACCTGATCATCGTTGCCGGACCAGATATAGAAGTCATCTCCGCAGAGAGCGCGGGTGTGCGCCAACAGAGAGAAATTTCCCGAAGCTTCCTTAACACCGTTGATTTTGGGATTCTGCGACAAAATCCGATATGTCTCGGCTGTGAAAGATACTCCGGTACGGGATGGAACGTTGTAGAGAATAATGGGGAGCTCCGTCCGGTCTGCAATGTACTCATAGTGCCTAATGAGGCCGGCCTGAGAGGCCTTGTTGTAATACGGCGTGACATGGAGCAGGGCGTCCGCGCCACAGTCCTCGGCGTGCTGGGACAGATAGACGGCGGCGGAAGTATCGTTGCTGCCCGCGCCAGCCACGACTTTAACCCGGTGACTGACGTGCTTCACGCAGAACTCAACAGCCGCGATATGTTCTCTCAGGCTTAAGGTGGCACATTCTCCGGTGGTACCGCAGACACAGATGGCGTCGATGCCGGCTTCAATCTGATCGTCAATCAGTTTGGCAAGACAAGAGTAATTGATGGCGCCGCTGTCGTCAAACGGTGTGATAATGGCGCTGCAGGCGCCAGTAAATACGGGACTTCTCAAAGGAACATTACCCCCTTGTAATATATCCCTCCGCACAGAGCAGTTCGGCAAGCAGAACGCCGCCGCCCGCTGCGCCGCGGAGCGTGTTATGAGACAGACAAACAAACTTATAATCATACTGGGTGTCGGGACGCAGACGCCCGATAGACACGGCCATGCCGCCCTCCAGATCCCGGTCCAGCCTGGACTGCGGGCGATCCGGTTCCTCAAAATACCGCAGGAACTGCTTGGGAGCGGTCGGCAAATTCAGCTCTTGAGGACGGCCACGGAAACTGGCCCAGCGCGCTTTCATCTCATCCATGGATGGCTTGTGGGAAAAGGTAACAAAAGCGGCCGCTGTGTGTCCGTTGGAGACGGGGACGCGAAGGCACTGAGCGGTGATCAATGGTTTCTGTGCGTTTACAATTACGCCGTTTTCCATATGACCCCAGACTTTCAGCGGTTCCTGTTCGGATTTTTCCTCCTCGCCGCCGATATAAGGAATTACATTATCCACCATCTCCGGCCAGGTGGCAAAGGTTTTCCCGGCGCCGGAAATGGCCTGATAAGTACAGACCAGAATCTTTTCCAGGCCGAATTTGCGGAGGGGATGAAGTGCGGGCACATAGCTCTGGATGGAGCAGTTGGACTTAACCGCAATGAACCCGTGCTTCACCCCCAGCCGCTTTCGTTGGGCCTCGATGATCTGAATATGCTCCGGGTTTAGCTCCGGCACCACCATGGGGACATCGGGCGTCCAGCGATGAGCGGAATTATTGGAGATGACCGGGCATTCCCGTTTGGCATAGGCCTCCTCCAACGCGCGGATTTCCTCTTTTTTCATATCAACAGCGGAAAATATAAAGTCGGCCTGAGAGACAATTGTGTCGATGTCTTTTTCCGCATTTAAAACGACTATGCTCTTTGCTGCTTCGGGAATCGGTTTTTCCATGGCCCAGCGGGAACCCACCGCTTCCTCATAGGTCTTGCCGGCGGAACGGGGGCTGGCGGCGATTACTGTCAGCTCGAACCAGGGGTGACCGTCCATCAGGGTGACAAACCGCTGCCCTACCATGCCGGTTCCGCCAATGACGCCTACTTTATATTTTTCCATGATCGTGACCTCCATCGCTCTATGATTTATAGTATGAAAGCACCGGGTCTATGGCTCGGATGCAAAAAAAACAGCGGTTGAAAACACGTGCAGGTTTGTACTATAATACTCCACATAGGCAAAAACCGTTCTCGGCCTAATGCTATGTTAGATCGTATATTTAGCGATATTTAGCTTATGGTAACACATTTACCGCTGGCTGTAAACCGGCGATTATAGAGAAATGGGGTACTCCATGCACGGAAAAATCAGACAGATTGTGACATGCGTACTGCTGCTTATGGCATTGGCACCTGCTGCGGCGCAAGCTACCGCGGTACCGGACAACCCTACGGTCCGCATTGGGCTTTATTTCGGCGATGGAGCGCTGCCCTCGGCCAATCTGGAGAACAGCACCGGCAGCGGTTATCGGTTCGGCTATTTTGACGCGGACCGGGACTTCCATCAGCTTGGCACTACGGACGACACCCAGATCACGATGCTGAAGAACAAGAACATGTATCTGAGCGGAGGCGCTTATTCTGAAACGCCGTCTCCTTCCGCCGTAGCAGTGGGTTGTTATCACATCCAACTGCCCGGCAGTTACGCGACATATGCCGGCGCGCGCACGGCAGCCAATGCCCGCAGCGGCGCTTTTCCGGTATGGATCAGTGGAGCCTATTCTGTCCGCGTAGGCGCGTACACCAGCAAAGAGGCGGCACAGGCGGCGCAGGCGGCGCTTAACCTGTCGGGCAGTACTATTGCGGGTCCTGGAGATGATGTGGTCACTGTGGCAAATACCAGGACGGGAGAGGTCCTATTTCAGTTTGACGGCGGTAGTTCCGCGGCGCTGGCGATTCAGCCGGGGCTGGACGACGCGGTAAAAACCACCACATGGTTTAAGGGCTACCGGTATTACGGAGCGTTTCAGTACCGGCGGTTAGACGGCGGAAACCTGACGGTGGTCAATTTTGTTCTGCTGGAAGATTATATTAAAGGAATCCTGCCTTATGAGATGGGCTCGTCCTGGCCTCTGGAAGCGCTGAAGGCACAGGCAGTTTGCGCCCGTACTTATACAGTAATGAACCTTGGCAAGCATGATACATACGGATTTGACCTCTGCAATACAACCGATTGCCAGGTTTACCACGGTGTCAACGGCGCCAACAGCAATTCGGACCGCGCGGTGGAGGAGACGAAAGGTGTCTATGTCTGGTACCATGGCGAGCTGGCACAGACGTTTTACTTTTCCTGCGATGGCGGTGGCACCGAAAGCTGTGGAAATGTCTGGAACGAGGACATCCCCTATTTAAAAGGAGTATCCGACCCTTATGAGGCCAGTGTATCCTCAAAAATTTCTCAGTACCACTGGACAGTAACTTATACCGCGTCGGAGTTAAAGAGCATCCTTCAGAAGAACAGCTGCGCCTGCGCCGATATCGTGAATTTTTATGTCTCTCAGCGGACGGATACCGGAAATGTATACTCCATCGCATTTGAGGATTCCAATGGGAAAACTTATACGTTTTCTAAACAACAGGTACGAAATTTGCTGGGACTGCGCTCCGCGCGCTATGAGATCGGCGGTGGAAACAGCGGATACTATGTGGATGGGATGGGTACGAAGCTGGATACCGTTTCCGGACTGTACGCGATCAATGGCAGCGGAAACACAGCGGTTATCGGAGAAGCGCCCTATGTGGTGACCGGGACGGGAGAATCCCAGATACTTACCCCAGGCGCTTCGGGGAAGGATACGTATACAGTGAGCGGCTCCGGATGGGGCCACCTGATCGGTATGAGTCAGTGGGGGGCCTACGCTATGGCCAGTCAGGGCAAAACTTATGACCAGATCCTGACGTTTTATTTTACCGGTATCACTATACAATAAAAATAACGGAAAGCAGGGAAAATCCATTTTATGAAGACCGAAGACTTTAATTTTTATCTACCCCAGGAACTGATTGCGCAGACTCCGCTGGATCGGCGGGACGCTTCGCGTTTGCTTACGCTGAATAAAAAAACAGGGGAGACCGGACATCATCATTTTTACGATCTGCCGTCCTTTTTGAAGCCCGGCGACTGCCTGGTGCTCAATGACTCACGCGTTTTGCCCGCCCGCCTGATCGGGCACAGAGTACCCACCGGCGGAGCGGTTGAGGTGTTGCTTCTGATTGACCGCGGAGACAAGGTGTGGGAGTGCCTGGTCCGTCCCGGACGCAAGGTGCGGCCGGGCGCCCGGCTTTCTTTTGGGGAAGGTCAGCTGACCGCTGAGGTGCTGGAGACGCTGGAAGGGGGCAACCGTCTAATCCGCTTCAACTATGAGGGAATTTTCCTGGAGCTTTTGGAGCGGCTGGGAAAGATGCCGCTGCCCCCTTATATTAAACAGGAGCTTACAGATCAGGAGCGCTATCAGACGGTCTACTCCCGTGAACTTGGTTCTGCCGCTGCGCCTACTGCGGGGCTTCACTTCACCAAGGAGCTGCTGGCTAAAATTGCGGATATGGGCGTAGCGGTCTGCTATGTGACGCTGCATGTGGGACTGGGTACTTTCCGCCCGGTAAAGGAGGAAGAGATTACCGACCATGAGATGCACAGCGAATATTGCATGATTCCGGCTGAGACGGCGGAGACGATCAACCATACCCGCGCCTCCGGCGGGCGTGTGGTCTGTGTGGGTACTACGTCCTGCCGGACTCTGGAGGCGTGGGCGGCGGAGGACGGCACACTGAAGGAGAGCGCCGGCTGGACCGATATTTTCATCTACCCCGGTTATCGTTTCAAAGTTCTGGATTGTCTCGTTACCAACTTTCATCTGCCCGAGTCCACGCTCATTATGCTGGTGTCGGCTCTGGCGGGCAGAGAGCATATCCTGGCGGCCTACCAGGAAGCTGTGGAGCGGCGGTATCGTTTTTTCTCCTTTGGCGACGCGATGTTTATTTATTGAGTGGGGTGGTAGAGGCCGTTTATGTTTGAAGTGATTAAAACAGACGGGCGGGCCCGGCGCGGTAGATTTACCTGCGCACACGGCGCGGTACAGACGCCCGTCTTTATGAATGTCGGCACGCAGGGCGCCATTAAGGGGGCGGTCTCCGCGCATGATCTGCGCACGCTGGGCTGCCAGATCGAGCTCTCTAATACCTATCACCTCCATTTAAGGCCCGGTGACGACGTGGTGCGCACCCTGGGCGGACTTCACCGCTTTATGGGCTGGGATGGTCCGATTTTGACCGACAGCGGCGGATTTCAGGTATTTTCCTTGGCCGGACTGCGAAAGATTACGGAGGAGGGGGTTACTTTTGCCTCCCATATCGACGGCAAGCGTATTTTTATGGGGCCGGAGGAGAGTATGCGTATCCAGTCCAATCTGGGATCGGATGTGGCGATGGCATTCGATGAGTGCGTGGAGAATCCCGCACCTTACGAATATGTAAAGCCCTCCTGCGAGCGTACGCTCCGCTGGCTGGCCCGGTGCAAGATGGAGCACGACCGTCTGAACGCACTGCCGGATACGGTGAATCGGCAGCAGATGCTGTTTGGAATTAATCAGGGCGGAACTTATCCTGATCTGCGCCGCTGGCATATGCAGGAAATCGCGTCGCTCGACTGCGATGGTTACGCTATCGGCGGCTTGGCGGTGGGGGAAGAGACTCAGGTCATGTATGATATCATAGACGCGGTGGAGCCGTGTATGCCGAAGGATAAGCCGCGGTATCTGATGGGTGTGGGCACGCCGTCCAATATCATCGAAAGCGTGGCCCGCGGTGTGGACTTTTTCGACTGCGTGATGCCTGCCCGCAACGCCAGACATGGCAAACTCTTCACCTGGAGGGGTACGGTTAATATCAAAAATGAAAAATATAAGACCGACCCATGTCCCATCGACCCGGACTGCGGCTGCCCTACCTGCCGTTCTTTTTCACGGGCCTACCTCCGCCATTTATTTACGGCGGGGGAGATGCTGGCCATGCGGCTGGCGGTAATGCATAACCTGTGGTTTTATAACGAACTGATGGCACGCATCCGCCAGGCGCTGGATGCCGGGGCATATGAGACGTTCCGGCGTACCTGGAGCGAACGTCTGGAACGCCGCGCCTGAAACTTTATGCGGAAAAGGCTTGTCAAACCCGTATCTCCTACGGTATAATAATTTTATTGCCACAGTCAGCAAAATCGCTGAAACCAACATTTGGAGGGAAACACTTTGGATAATATTGTTTCGCTGGTTCTGCCTCTGGCACTTATGGCCGCAGTATTTTATTTTATGCTGATTCGTCCTGAAAACAAGAAGAAAAAGGAACTCAGTGAGATGCGCGGTTCTCTGAAGCCCGGTGATGAGGTTACAACCATTGGAGGCGTTGTCGGTACCGTCTGCGCGGTAAAGGATGAGAGTATCGTGATTGAGACCGGAGCCGACCGGGTCCGTGTCGAGCTTGCCAAGTGGGCGATTTCCACCAAGGGCATGCAGACCATGGAGCGGGCCAACTGAATCGGGAATGATGGGCACCCTCGTTGCATAGGCTGTACAAAGCTGCTGCAAGGAGGGTGTCTTTATGCGCAAAACAGAGGAGGACCAGGGAGTTAGGCTGATGCGGATGACGACTGGGGTACTGCTGGGAGGAGTCATTTCGCTGGCTGTCTGCATAGCGGTCCTGTTTCTATGCTCAATCGGGATTTGCAACGGCTGGATTCCCGAACGGCTTATGGGGCAGTATACCGTGATTGGATGCGCATTGGGCGGACTGATAGGCGGCGGTGTTGCAGTACGCCGCTGCGGGTCAGGGCCGCTTCTTGCGGGACTGGCTGCCGGCGCCGTGCTTTTTCTCCTGCTGCTTACAGTGGGTGTACTGCTTTTACACAATACTTCCATTGAAAACGGAGGAGCAGGGCTACTGTGTGGTGCGTTAGGCGGCGGTGCGATTTCCGGACTACTGGGAGCGCGTCCAAAGAAAAAGCGCCATAAAAAATGATTGAATCTTGTCTTAAAACGTGCTATACTATCCCCAACTCTTAGGATTAGTATTGGAGGGGAAACTCAATGACTCATATTAAAACGCTCAACGGCGCTACTCTGAAGGCCAGCGCTGCGCATGGCGGTTGCGGAGAATGCCAGACTTCCTGCCAGTCCGCTTGCAAGACCTCTTGCACCGTTGCCAATCAGAAGTGCGAAAATAATAAATAATCTTTGCCGCACAGGGACGGGTGGGGGAGACCCCACCCGTTTTCCATGCGATGAGAGAAAGAGGATGGAAATAAGATTATGGTACATACCTTTACCGCATTGGGTGTCAAACTGGCCGTGGATGTAAACAGCGGCGCTGTACATGTACTGGACGATCTCACCTACGAATTGCTCCCCATGGTGGAACCACCCATGCAGGAGCACTGCCCCAAATCCATCGCCGACCGCCTGCCTCGGTATTCGGCGGACGCTGTGGAAGAGGGCTGGCGGGAACTGCGGCAGCTGGCTGATAACGGCCTTCTATTTGAAGAGGACAATTATATTGACCCCGATGCGGCAACGGCGCTTCAGCAATCCGCACCCGTCAAGGCGCTCTGTCTGCATGTGTCCCATGACTGTAATCTTCGTTGCCGCTATTGCTTTGCCTCCACCGGAGATTTTGGAACCGGGCGCAAAATCATGGATATTGAAACGGCAAAGCGTGCGATTGACTTCGTGATTGAACGTTCCGGAAATCGCCGAAATATTGAAGTGGATTTCTTCGGCGGTGAGCCGCTAATGGCCATGGACACCGTGAAGGCCACTGTGGACTATGCCCGCTCGATTGAAGAAAAGGCTGGGAAAAACTTTCGCTTCACTATTACCACAAACGGTGTCCTGCTCAACGATGAGAACATTGACTACATTAATCGCGAGATGTCCAACGTCGTACTGTCTCTGGATGGCCGTCCGGAGGTCAACGACCGGCTGCGCAAAACAGTGGGCGGCAAGGGCAGCTATGATATCATCATGCCGAAGTTTCAAAAGCTGGTGGCCGGTCGGGGTACGAAGGATTACTATCTCCGCGGCACCTTTACCCACTATAATCTGGACTTTGCCGAAGATGTGATGCACATGGCAGACCAAGGTTTTCACAGTGTCTCCGTGGAGCCTGTGGTCGGGGAGGAGAGCTGCGATTATGCACTGAAACCGGAGGACCTGCCGGCCGTTCTGGAGCAGTATGAAATTCTGGCACAGAAACTGCGAGACCGGAAGGACGTCAACTTCTTCCATTTTAACGTAGACCTTGCGCAGGGTCCTTGCGTGATTAAGCGCCTGCGCGGATGCGGAGCCGGCTGCGAGTATGTGGCCATTACGCCGGAGGGTGATATCTACCCCTGCCATCAGTTTGTGGGCAATTCTGAGTATAGAATGGGGAGCCTTTATGATGGAACGTTTGACATGGCGATTTCTCACCGTTTCTCCTGCCTAAACATCTATACTCGTGAGGCGTGTAAAGACTGCTGGGCACGCTTTTATTGCAGCGGTGGATGCAGCGCATCCAATCTTCTTGTCAACGGTGATATAAGGAAGCCTAATCAAACGGGCTGTGAAATGGAGCGCAAAAGGCTTGAGTGCGCCATTGCGCTTAAGGCATTGCGCGTCGGTTTAGCCGAATGAATACAGAACGTAATCAAAAGGCTGGAATACAGACAGTATAATAAGCGGAATACTCTAGATATGGCATGCTGATCGCATGAAATATACTATATCCGCGAAAGTAACAGGCCAAAGGGGGCACCACCAGATGGATATCCTCTTTGGCCTGTTTTCAAGTTTACATAAATAAGTTTACATAAATAAGAGGCATAATAAACAAAAGTGAAAAAAGTTTCCTGAATTCCTTGCATATTCAAATCGCTTAGCATATAGTAAGCTTACGCTTTTTTCCGGCCCGCTGGCGTAAGTTTACGCTGGACCGAAATATAGAAGGGAAGAAACAAATCATGGCATCTCTCAAACTTGGATTTATAGGCGCGGGCAATATGGCCTCCGCAATTTTGAACGGCGTGTTAGACTGTGGCGCTGCGGCTCCGGAACAGATTTGGATCTCAAATCGTCATGAAGAAAAGCTGGTTCCTTTCCGTCTGCGCGGGGTACACGTCACTTTGGACAACGCAGAGGTTGCCCGGTCTGCGGATATCGTGGTGCTTGCGGTGAAGCCGCAGATGTTCAGCGATGTAATAAAGGAAATCGCAGATCTGACTGAGGGAAAGTGTGTGGTTTCTATCGCTGCGGGCATTTCCGTGAGTTGGCTGAAGGCACGCCTGCCCGGTACGCTGTTGGTGCGCGCCATGCCCAATACGCCGCTGCTGGTAGGCAGAGGGGCCACTGCTGTGGCCGCAGCGCCGGAAGTACCACCCGTGCTGTTCCAGACCGTTTTGGACCTGTTCTCCGCCGCGGGTGTGGTGGAGGTTATTGACGAGACGCAGATGGATGATATCCTGAATGTGAATGGTTCCACACCGGCATTCTTTTTCCGGATGGCGGACGTTATGATGCAGCAGGCTCTGGCTGCCGGGATTGCCCCGCATGTAGCGGCCAGCCTAATCGCGCAGACGATGGAAGGGTCCGCGCAGATGCTTAAACAGTCCGGAAAAACGCCGGAGGAACTGACCCGGCAGGTCTGCTCACCCGGCGGGACAACCATGGCGGCCCTCTCCGCCTTTGAAGATCTGGGATTCGATGCCATGATGCGGGAGGCTATGAACCGCTGTGTCCGGCGATCCCGGGAGCTTGGACAATAAAACCGCTCATAGTTTTCACGCTTGTCTCATAGTCTGGACCGTGAGGTGACGCCTGTGAGAAAGCGGATGGTGCGAGTCTGGGATTTGCCGGGAGGAGAACTTCTGCCCGCATTGGTGGTTACGGCGGCTGCGTTTTCTCTGGGCGGCATTTTGGGCTGTGCGTTGGCTTTGAGTGTGAGCGGTGGCGGAGGAGACAGCCTTTCCTCCTATGTCAGCGGCTACCTGGCGGCGGCACAGTCTACGGAGATGCCGCTGCCAGGCGTGCTTTCAACAGCCTGGAGCGTGGCACGCTGGCCGCTACTGACCGTCCTGATGGGCTTTACCGCAATCGGTCTCATTGGAATTCCCGTACTATTTGCCACGCGGGGATTTTTACTTTCCTTTGCTATCTCTGCCTTTATTCAGATGTTTGGAATAAAAGGAGGCCTCCTGGCGTTTTTGACGTTTGGATTGACCGGTATTTTATCAGTACCGGCGCTGTTTGTGCTTGGTGTGCAGGGGATGCTGGCCGCGCGGGTTTTGCTGAGGCGTTTTTCTGGAAGTGAAAGACGGGTCCTGCCTTTTGACCGCGCCTATTTTACCCGCTGTGGGCTATGTGCCTGCGCACTGACATTGTGTGTGCTCTTGGAGTTATTTGGAGTTCCTATGCTGATCAGGTCCGTATCCGGCCTGTTTGTCTGATATTTGAGGTTTTAAGGAGGGAGCAGTTTGGATTATCTGAGTTTATATGAAGATTACCTCACCCGGGAAAAAAAGGTTTCTTCCAATACGCTCAGTTCCTATCTGCGCGATATTCGGCAGTTCTCCGAGTATGCCCAACAGGAGGAATTCAGCTTGGTTCAGGCCGGACAGAACGAGATCGAAGCGTACATAAAATACCTGGCTGTCTGTGGCAAATCCCGAGCGACCGTGACCCGTGCCGTAGCTTCCATAAAGTCCTTTTATACCTGCCTGATTGCGCGCGGTGCGGTGAGTGAAAATCCCGCACGCCACGTAACGCCGGCCAAGGTGGAGCGGAAGCTGCCGCAGATTTTGACGAGCAAAGAAGTGGAACTGCTTTTAGACCAGCCGGAGTGTACCGATGCCAAGGGGTACCGGGACCACGCCATGCTAGAGCTCCTATACGCCACCGGCATTCGGGTCAGCGAGCTTATTGATCTGGATGTGAAAGACCTGAACCTCTCCGGCAGTTTTCTGCGGTGTCGGGGGAAGGGAAAGGAGCGCATCATTCCCTTATATCCGGGTGCGGTGCGTGCGCTCTCTGATTATGTAAAGGATGTGCGCCCACAGCTTCTAGACGCTCCGGAGGAAACCGCCCTGTTTGTCAATATGAACGGCCGGAGAATGTCACGCCAGGGATTCTGGAAAATTATTAAGTATTATCAGGAGAAAGCGGGCATCCAAAAGGAAATAACCCCACATACCCTGCGTCATTCCTTTGCGGCTCATTTGCTGGAAAACGGCGCGGATCTCCACTCGATTCAGGAAATGCTGGGCCATGCCGATATCTCCTCAACCCAGATCTATGCGCAGGTTGTCAAGCAGAAATTGCAGGACGTTTATAAAAAAGCGCATCCACGTGCCTGATGTTGCTGTATGCCGGACCGCACAAGGAGCGGTCCGGTTAATTTTATGTTCTCAGATTCGAACTTGCACCGGGATACGTACCGTGGTACAATATTCTCCGTATAGACACAGGGGGACTTTTATGGTCATTTTAGGGATAGATCCGGGATTTGCCATTGTAGGATTTGGAATTCTGGAGTCCGAACGGGGACAGCAGCGCCTAATTCAGTGCGGGGCCATCAATACACCGGCCGGTCTGCCGCTTTCGACCCGGCTGCTTCAGATCGCGGATGATATGGATACGCTGCTGACGCGGTTCAGTCCGGAGGCCATGGCGGTGGAAGAACTCTTTTTCAATACAAATGTGACCACTGGAATCGGTGTGGCCCAAGCCAGGGGTGTGATTCTTACGGCTGCGGAACGGATCGGGGTCCCAATTTTTGAATATAGTCCGTCCCAGGTCAAGCAGGCGGTTGTGGGGTATGGAAAAGCGGAAAAACGGCAGGTCATGGACATGACAAAACGGATTTTGGGGCTGCGCGCCGTGCCAAAACCGGATGACGCCGCCGATGCAGTGGCCATTGCGCTGTGTCATGCCCGCTCCGCCACCTCGCGGCTGAAAGCCCTGAACCGGAGGTAATTTATGTTTTACTATGTGAAAGGCACCGTGACGCACATGGCGCCTTATCTTGCTGTGATCGACTGCGGTGGGGTGGGTTTTGCCTGCCGCACGACGAATTTGACACTGTCCCGCCTGAAAAAGGGGGAGAACGCCACACTATATACGTATTTAAATGTCCGGGAAGATGCCCTTGATCTCTATGGCTTTGCTACGGAAGAAGAAAAAAACTGCTTTGAGCAGCTTATCAGTGTTTCCGGCGTGGGTCCCAAGGCGGCGATATCCATCCTGTCGGCTACAACGCCGGAGGGCCTTGCCATGGCGATTATCACCGGGGACGACAAGTCGCTGACTACGGCGCCGGGGATAGGAAAGAAGATCGCGCAGCGTATCATCCTTGAACTGAAAGATAAACTGGCGAAGGGGCAGATTTCTGCCGGTGGAGAACCGTACGGCGGCACCGGCATTACCGTTATCCCGGAGAACAAGGCCACGGAAGCGGCCGCCGCTCTGGCTGTATTGGGGTACAGCCAGGGGGAAATTTCTCTTGCGCTGAAGGGAATCGAAATGGAGAAGCTGAAACTGGATGAGATCATCCGTCAGGCGCTGAAGAAAATGGTGAAATCGTAAGTGCGGAAGGAGAGAGAAGCATGAGTATTGATTTTTCCGACGACGGGATGGAACCGCAGCAGCCGCTCGTTGCCACCTCTCTGCTCCGTGAGGATGAGGGAGAGTATTCTCTCCGGCCCAGAACGCTGAACGAATACATCGGGCAGAAAAAAGCCAAGGAAAACCTGTCTATCTTCATTGCTGCGGCCAAGATGAGAAACGAACCGCTGGACCACGTCCTTCTGCATGGCCCCCCTGGGCTGGGTAAGACCACACTTTCCGGCATCATCGCCAACGAGATGGGAGTGAATATCCGCATCACGTCTGGACCTGCCATTGAAAAGGCGGGCGATTTAGCTGCGCTGCTGACTAATCTGAATGAGAACGACATTCTGTTCGTGGATGAAATTCATCGCCTGAACCGTTCAGTGGAGGAGATCCTTTACCCGGCCATGGAGGATTACGCGATTGATATCATAATCGGCAAGGGTCCGTCTGCCAACTCCATCCGTCTGGATCTGCCCAAATTTACACTGATCGGTGCAACAACCCGGGCAGGTCAGCTCTCAGCTCCGTTGCGGGACCGCTTTGGTGTAACGCTCCGCCTGGAGCTTTACACGCCGGAGGAGCTTGGACTCATCGTGACCCGCAGTGCCGGAATCCTAAACGTGCCGATTGAGGCGGACGGCGCCATGGAGATTGCCAAACGCTCCCGGGGCACGCCGCGGATTGCCAACCGGATGCTTCGTCGGGTGCGGGACTTTGCCCAGGTGAAGGCGGGCGGGGTTATTACCCGTGCGGTGGCGGACCAAGCTCTTTCGGCGTTGGAAGTGGATCAACTGGGGCTGGATGCGGTGGACCGGCGGATGCTCACCAGTATCATTGAAAATTACGGAGGTGGGCCGGTGGGGCTGGATACACTGGCGGCCACTATCAACGAGGAGGCGGTTACGCTGGAGGACGTCTATGAGCCTTATCTTATGCAGCTCGGCTTTCTGACCCGTACCCCCCGTGGCCGCTGTGTAACCAGACAGGCGTATGACCATCTGGGACTCACTTTCTTTGGTCAGGAACAAATGAAATTATAGGTGCGCCGGCCTGCAAAATAGTCTGAAGGAGCTTGTGGAAAATGGGAAAACTATTTGGGACCGATGGTATTCGCGGTGTTGTGAATGCCGGACTGGACGCTGAACTGGCATATAAAGTTGGACTTGCGGCCGCAATGGTGCTTGCGGAGGAGAAAAAAGACGGAAAACCGCTGTTTACCATTGGAAAAGATACTCGTATTTCCTGCGACCTGCTGAAAGGCGCCCTGATCGCGGGACTTTGCTCCGCTGGAGCGGACGTACTGGACCTGGGGACCATTCCCACGCCGGCTGTTGCATGGGTTACGGTGGATGAGAAGGCGGATGCAGGCATCGTGATTTCCGCCTCCCACAATCCGTTTGAACATAATGGCATCAAAATCTTCAATGGGCAGGGATTTAAACTCTCCGATGAACTGGAGGAGAAGATCGAAACCATTATCCTGGAAGGGACAAACAAGGTTCCGCGCAAGACGCATGGTGATCTAGGCAAGGTCCACTATGTGGCCCCCAAGGCGTCGGAGGACTACATAGACCATCTGGTCTCAACGGTAACGGACACCGATCTTGCCGGCCTGCGAATTCTGGTGGACTGCGCCAACGGCGCGGCTTCGTCCACGGCGGCTCGTGTGTTTGACCGCTTTTCCAAACTCAGCACAGACGTAATCCATGCCGACCCGGACGGTGTAAACATCAATGCCGCCTGCGGTTCCACCCATCTGGATGGACTTTCCGCCATGGTCAAGGCAGGCGGATATGATCTTGGTATTGCATTTGACGGCGATGCCGATCGCTGTTTGGTTGTGGACGAGAAGGGGACACCTGTGGACGGAGACCAGATCATGGCTGTCTGTGGGCTGGCTCTGAAGAAAGAAAATCGTTTGAAGGGTAATACAATCGTGGCCACGGTTATGTCCAATCTGGGCTTGCGTCTCTTTGCGAAAGAACAAAGCATTTCCTTGGTTTGCACGGACGTGGGAGACCGCAACGTGCTGGAAAAAATGGTTGCCAACGGATTTGTTCTGGGCGGGGAACAGTCCGGCCACATGATTTTCCTGGACTATGCCACGACCGGAGACGGGGAGCTTACCGCGCTGCAATTTTTGCGTATTCTGAAGCGCTCTGGAAAGAAAGCATCTGAACTGTCGGCAAATTGCTGCCGGTATCCGCAGGTCCTGATTAACGTGCCGGTTGCTGACAAGGTGCAGAAACGGGTGATTATGGAGTCAGAGGCATTGAAAGAAGCCATCCGCCGGGAAGAGGCGATCTTGGGCGGAGAGGGCAGAGTCTTGGTGCGCCCATCAGGAACAGAATCGCTGATTCGCGTTATGGTTGAGTCGAAAACTGGAAGCTGCGCACAAAAATGTGCGGATGATTTGGTAGAAATGATCAAAACACTATAAAAAATAGGGGAACTTCTAAAATATTTTGCATAAATACTTGACAATTTCAGGGGTTACGCACTATAATAATAAAGGAGTTTAGGTATGGGAACAGCCATAATCGACTGGAATTCTAAGTCCGATGAGATGCTGTGCTCTATGACCGCTTCCGGCGACCGTGCTGCGGAAGAGATCCTTGTCGTGCGGTATCATCGACTGGTGCGCATTTGTGCGCGGCCTTATTTTCTGGCAGGCGGTGACAGTGAAGATCTCATTCAGGAAGGCATGGTTGGCTTACTCAGTGCAATTCGGGAATTTGATCCGCATAGAACCACAAGTTTCCGAACCTATGCCGAAACCTGTATTAAAAATCGTATTCTTTCCGCGATTCGCGCGGCAGCCAGAGATAAGCATAGCCCATTAAATCATTATATTTCGCTCGAAACCCCTCTGATTGATGGTTCGACCGACAGTTTTCCATCCACCGCGTTTCTTCTTTTACAACAAAGCCCGGAGGACCTTTTTATCCACCGGGAAGAACATCAGGAGCGCTTAGGGACCCTGAAGGGGCAATTATCCGGCTTTGAGGCTAAAATTTTGAGCCTATATCTTGGCGGATTCTCCTATCTTGAGATAGCATCTCAAGTAAATCGGTCCTCAAAAGCGGTGGATAATGCCGTGCAGCGCATTCGGCGCAAGGTAGCACGGTGCATTTCTTCCGGCGATTTCAGCATGCGCTGAACGCAAATATACCGTCCCAGCACTGTCGGTTTATTCCGGACCTGGGCAAACGAGTCAAAGAGAGGGAAAAATTATGTACGAAGACAAGACACTGGTTTGTAAAGAATGCGGCAAGGAGTTTGTGTTCACCGCTGGTGAGCAGGAATTTTATGCAGAGCGCGGCTTCCAGAATGAGCCCCAGCGCTGCAAGGCCTGCCGTGATGCCCGTAAGGCTGCTGCCCGCGGCCCACGCCAGTATTTTACTGCTACCTGTGCTGCCTGTGGCGGTGAGGCTAAGGTTCCCTTCGAGCCCAAGTCCGATCGTCCTGTTTATTGCAGCGAATGCTTTGCACGTATCAGAGAGCAGCAGCAGCAGGGCTAAGAGCCTATTACAGAAAAGGAACGTCCTAATAAAGGACGTTCCTTTTTATAATTGATTTTTTCCTGTTAATCGGATATAATATGTTATATTCTGATTTTTCTTGGAGGTTACTTTTATGGCTCAGATCACAAAAGACACGATCATCGGTGATATTCTGGACATCGCACCCGAGACTGCGCCTGTATTTCTTTCCATCGGCATGCATTGCTTGGGCTGTCCCTCTTCACGCGGTGAGACGGTGGAGCAGGCCTGCATGGTTCATGGCGTCGAAGTGGATACGCTCCTTTCACAGGTTAACGCCATGGTTACCGCTTCAAAATAACAGGCAGCTAAAAAAGAGAGCGGCGCCAGAGGGCGCCGCTCTCTTTTCCTGAAATTCTCTGTATTTGCGAGGTGTTTGGATTGCGCCCCATCGAATTATCTCCCAGACTTACAGCACTTGCGCAGCAAGTGCCGGAAAACGCGCGTTTTGCGGATATCGGGACCGACCATGCTAGACTTCCGGTGTGGCTGCTGGAGCATGGTGTAATCAGCCGTGCAATCGCCGCCGACCTGCGCAGCGGTCCGCTGGACCGCGCCAGAGAGACGGCCAGACGGCACAATGTGTCGGAGCGGATATCTTTCCGGTTTGGAGACGGCCTCCAGCCCATTCAGCCGGATGAGGCGGACGTAATCGCCATAGCAGGTATGGGAGGCGAGACAATTTCGGATATTTTATTGGCGGCGCCATGGGTGGCGGAGCGGGATATTCTGCTTCTGCTGCAGCCCATGACTTCCGCGCCGAAGCTGCGGGAATGGCTGAGCGGCCATTGTTTTCGCATTTGCGGGGAGCGGCTGGTACAGGAAGAGGAAAACCTTTATGTGATCCTGACGGTACGCCCAGGCCGCATGCCTGAGCTGTCACGGGCCGAACTGTGGGCAGGCTGCCAGGAACGCGGCATGGAAGAACCGCTGCGCGGTGATTATCTGGCGCTGATGATAGGCCGGGTCAAGCATGCCGCAGACGGTTTGCGCCGTTCGACAAGGATAGAGGATGCGGCACGCCTTGCAGAGCAGGCTACGCTGCTGAGGGAGTTGGAACATATGAAAGAGGAGTGGGATACATGGCAGATGTAATGGATTTTTATCGTACAATGGATAAGCTGGCTCCATTTTCCACCCAGATGTCCTTTGATAATGCCGGCTTTTTGGTGGGGCGGGGCGGTCAAAAAGTGTCGGTGGTACTAATCTCTCTGGACATTACAGAGGAAGTCGTTCAGGAAGCGGTACAGTGCGGCGCGGAGCTGATCGTCTCCCACCATCCGGTTATCTTTCATCCGGCGAAGTCGGTGACGGATCAGGATCCTACAGGGCGTATTCTGCTGGCGCTGACTGAACATAAAATCGCGGCTGTCTGCGCGCACACCAATCTGGATGCAGCGGTGGGCGGCGTTAATGACGCATTGGCGCATACATTGGGCTTATCCAGCGCGCAGGTACTCCATACGGACGGTATAGATGAGCAGGGCAGACCTTATGGAATCGGCCGTATCGGCGTATTGACAGTGGACAGCGGCTGTACGCTTCCCAACTTTGCGGCCTATGTGAAACAGAAGCTGAATGCGAGCGGTGTGCGCTTTGTGGATGCCGGACGTCCGGTATGCCGGGTGGCGGTGGGAGGCGGCGCCTGCGGAGATATGCTGGGGGACGTGCTGCGTCTGGGCGGCGATACTTTTGTAACGGCCGACGTCAAATACAATGCTTTCCTCGACGCCAGAGCCATGGGCCTCAACTTGATTGACGCCGGGCATTTTTCCACGGAAAATGTGATCTGCCCGGTTTTGGAAGAAACCCTGCACGCGGCGTTTCCTGCGGTGAAGATCCTGCGTTCTGCCTGCCATCATGAAGTTTTTTCCTGCCTTTAACGCAGTTTGACCACCTGGAGGGCTTGCCTTTGAGCCTGTAGTGTGATACACTAAATAACGCGAATTTTCGAGAAGGGAACGATAGTATGTCAGGACACTCCAAGTGGCACAATATCCAGAAGACAAAGGGTGCGGCGGATGCAAAACGGTCTCAGATTTTTACCAAGATCGCCCGTGAAATGATTGTGGCCGTTAAGAGCGGCGGCAGCGGGGATCCCAACAACAATTCCCGGCTCGCTGCTGTAATCGCAAAAGCTAAGGCTGCAAATATGCCCAATGACAACATCAAGCGTACCATTGACCGCGCACTTGGCTCCGGCAATGCCGACAGTTTTGAAAGCGTAGTCTATGAAGGTTACGGCCCCTGCGGTGTGGCGGTTATTGTTGAGGCATTGACGGACAACCGAAACCGTACCGCTCCCGAGGTACGGCATTATTTTGATAAGTATGGCGGAAATCTGGGCGCCACCGGCTGTGTGTCCTGGTCCTTCGACCAGAAGGGCGTGATTGTCATCGAACACGAGGATCTGGACGAGGATACCATGATGATGGATGCGCTGGATGCCGGTGCAGACGATATGCAGTCCGATAACGACTGCTTTGAGATTACCACATCCCCCGAAGTGTTCAGCGATGTGTTGGCCAAACTGGAGGAAAAGGGTTATACGTTTGCTTCCGCCAGCGTGGATATGGTGCCTCAGAATTACGTAAAGCTGGAAAATCCGGAGGATATCAAAAATATGGAGAAGCTGATTGAGCTGCTCGAGGATAATGATGATGTCCAGAACGTATACCATAATTGGGACCAGGTAGAATAAGCCGCATGAAAAAGCCCGCCCCATCACGGGGCGGGCTTTTTCTGTACCAAAACGGGTGCCGTACATACGGCACCCGTGGGTGTACTGGCGCAAGTAAGCCTGTAAGCCGGGTTCTGTCATTTAAGACAGCCATCTATCTAGACGTACCGTTGCCGGTGCGTTCCAGCCACCTCCCGAGGACGGCCGGGCCGGCCATGTGTCCTCCCACGGTGTTGCTCCGAATAGAGTTTACAGCGATGAGCGGTCTCCCGTCATCGGGCGGGCTCTTACCTCCGCCTTTCCATCCTTACCGCGCCAACGCGCGGCGGTATCTCTCTGTTGCACTTTTCCTGAAGTCGCCTTCGGCGGGCGTTACCCGTTATTCTTGCCCTATGGAGCCCGGACTTTCCTTATGAACGACCTTTCGGTCTGTCCATGCGGCTGTCCAGCCTGCTTGCAGATGGTATTTTAACCGATTTGAAGCCAGTTGTCAAATGGGCATAATTGGATTGCACTTTTATTTGTGGTCAGGTATAATATGAACTGCTGAATTCTTGAACAAAAAGGGGGGACGGTCATGGATCTCAGTATCCAGGATTATCTGGCCGGTCTCAGGGGAAAACGAGTGGCGGTCATCGGAATTGGTGTTTCCAATAAGCCGCTGATTAAAATGCTGTTGCGGGCGGGAATTTCTGTTACCGCGTGTGACAAAAATAAACGAGAGGACTTCGGCGGCGACGCGGAAGAATTGGAGAGCCTGGGCGCGGAGCTGCGGCTGGGGCCGGACTATTTGAAAAAACTGGATCACGATGTCATTTTCCGCACGCCCGGTATGCGTCCGGATGTACCGGAGCTTTTGGCGGCCAAAGAAAAGGGAAGTGTTATCACCTCGGAAATGGAGGTGTTCTTTGAAGTTTGTCCCTGCCATACCATCGGCGTAACGGGAAGCGACGGCAAGACGACCACGACCACGATCATTGCATCCCTGCTGAAAAAAGCGGGCTACTCCACCTATGTGGGTGGAAACATCGGAAAACCGCTGCTGGCCAATGTGGATGGGATGGAGCCAGATGACTGGGCGGTGCTCGAACTGTCCTCGTTCCAGCTTATGACCATGGAGCGCAGCCCGGAGATCGCCGTGGTTACCAATCTTGCCCCGAACCATCTGGACATCCACAAATCCATGGAGGAGTATGTGGCTGCAAAGAAAAATATATTTTCTCACCAGTCCGTATCCGGACGGGCCGTTTTTAACGAAGATAACGACATCACCCGTGGTTTTGCCGATTCTGTGGGGGACCGTGCCGTCCGATTCAGCCGCCGGAGGGAGCTCCAACGCGGTATTTATGGGAAGGACGGTGCCATCTGGTGTGCCAATGAGAAAGGCAGGCGGCAGGTCCTTCCCCTGAGGGGCATCCTGCTTCCGGGCGATCATAATGTGGAAAACTTCATGGCGGCCATCGCGGCCGTGGATGGCTTGGTATCCGATGAGGTGGTGCGTGACTTTGCCGCCTCGTTCACGGGAGTAGAGCACCGCATTGAGCTGGTCCGTACCCTGAACGGTGTACGGTATTATAACGATTCCATTGCCTCCAGCCCGTCCCGGACGATTGCGGGGCTTCGGTCGTTCCGGGAAAAGGTTATTCTGATCGCCGGTGGTTATGATAAGCACATTCCGTTTGAAGTCTTGGGCCCGGAAGTGGTACAGCATGTGAAGGAACTGATTCTGACCGGTGCCACGGCGGCCAAGATCCGCGCTGCGGTAGAAGGCTGCCCGGACTACCAGGGGCAGCCACCCATTCTGGAATTTGAGGACTTTACGGAAGCGGTTATGGCGGCGCACCATACCGCTGAGCCGGGTGATGTAGTGATCCTGTCGCCCGCCTGCGCGTCTTTCGACCGCTTTAAAAACTTCGCGCAGCGCGGCGAGGCGTTTAAGAAAATTATCTATGAACTCTGACAGAAAGAAGGAAGTCATTTGAACATAAGAGAGACTTTGGACGCTCTTTGCACAATGACCGGTCCATCTGGTTTCGAGCAGCAGGTGGCGGCCAGGGCAGTCAGCCTGATGCGTCCTCTGATGGATGAGGCATGGATCGACCGGTTTGGCAACGTCATCGGGGTCCGCACCTGCGGAAAGCCTGACGCACGCAAACTGCTGCTGGACGCCCATCTGGATGAAATTGGCCTGATCGTCACCGGTGTGGAGGATGGATTTTTACGCTTTCGCACTATTGGCGGCGTGGACCCGCGTATGCTTCCGGACCGGGAACTGACGGTTATGACCCAGCCGCCCATGCTGGGCGTGGTGGCCTGTATGCCGCCTCATGTTCTGAAAAAGAAGGATATGGACAAATCGATTCCCATTCCTGAGCTGAGAGTAGATGTGGGCATGACACAGGAGCAGGTGGAGAAGGCCGTTCCCATCGGCACGCCCATGGTGTTCCGGGGCGGCTGCATGCCGCTGGGCGAGGGGCAAATGTGCGGCAAATCCCTGGACGACCGTTCTTGCTTTGTGACGCTCCTGCGAGCGGCCGAGATCCTGAAAAACCGGAAATTGGATGTGGATCTCTATCTTATGGGCAGCACGCGGGAGGAAGTCAGCAGCGCCGGCGCCATGGCGGGTACGTTTGCGGTGCATCCTGACGCATGTGTAGCGGTGGATGTGACCCATGCCGAAACACCGGACGGAGGCCCCGCCAACCGGGCATGTAAGCTGGGAGGCGGCCCCGCTGTGGGGGTGGGCCCCAATATGACCCGTTGGATGACAGAGCGTATGGTGGAAAAAAGCAAGGCGGAAAATATTCCGTATCAGCTTGAGGTGATGGAGGGACATACCGGTACCAACGGCTGGCATATGCAGATCAGCCGGGAGGGAATTGCCACTTCTGTGGTCTCTCTTCCGCTCAAATATATGCACACCCCTATTGAGACACTGAGCCTGTTTGATATGGAGCAGGTGGCCAGACTTCTCGCCGCCTTCACGGAGAACATGGGCAAGGAGGTGTGGGAGAAATGCTGAATCTGATTAAGGAGCTTTGTGCGCTGGATGGTGTTTCCAGTGCAGAGGATGAAGTGCGCCGGTTTATTCTGGAACGGGTGCGTCCCTGTGCCGATGAGGTCCATGTGGACGCCATGGGCAATGTAATTGTGTTCAAAAAGGGCGCGCGCGCCACGGGGAAGCGTCTTATGCTCACCGCCCATATGGACGAGGTCGGCTTCATTATTAAAAACATCACTGATGACGGCTATCTGAAGTTTGCTCCTGTCGGCGGCATTGACCGCCGCGTGATTCTGGGCAAGCGTGTGGTAATCGGGAAGAACAAGGTCCCCGGCATTGTTGGTCTGAAAGCATATCATCTGGTGAGTGCCAAAGAGGAGAAAGTGGTTCCCAAGGTGGAGACTATGTATCTCGACATTGGAGCCAAGGACAAAGCGTCTGCGGAAAAACTGGTGGCGCCGGGCGACTTGGCCGCCTTTGTCAGCGACTGCGTGGAGTTTGGCGACGGGATGCTGAAGGCGAAGGCCATCGACGACCGTGTGGGCTGCGCGGTGATGCTCCGCCTGATCGAAGAAAGTCTCCCCATGGACTGCACCTTTGTATTTTCCGTGCAGGAGGAGGTGGGGACCCGCGGTGCCTTTGGCGCGGCCTTTTCCGTGTCACCGGAGATTGCGCTGGTTCTGGAGGGTACCACGGCGGCCGATCTGCCGGGAACTCCGGACCATAAAAAAGTGACCGCACCCGGGAAAGGACCGGTCATTGCGCTTATGGATAACGGAACGATCTATGACCGGGGGTTATTTGAACTGCTGCGCAGCCTGGCGGAGCGCAATCAGATTCCCTGGCAGATGAAAAACTATATCTCCGGCGGCAACGATTCCTCCGCCATTCAGCGCAGTAAATCCGGCGTGCGGGTTGCGGCACTCTCCGCTGCGGTACGCTATCTCCACACGCCGTCCAGTGTGGCGGCAGTCCGTGATTTTGAACAGATGTTCCAGCTTACGCGGAAATTTATACAGGCCGTTGCGGTTTTGCAAGTTCAGGGTTCGTAACGCGTACGGAAAGGAAGAGTCAATACTATGGATATTCTGAAAACACTTCAGGCACTGAATGCCTGTCACGGTCCCTCCGGGGACGAAGGAGATGTGGCCACTTTTCTGGAAAAACTGGCTGCTCCGTATGTGGACGAGTGCCATACCGATACGATGGGGAACCTGATTGCCCACAAAAAGGGAAATGGCTCCCGCGTTATGTTTGCCGCTCACATGGATTCTATCGGCTGCGTTGTGACCCATATCGAAAAAGAGGGATTTGTTCGCTTCGGCAAAGTGGGCGGGCTGGAGACGGCCAGTATCCTACACACGCCGGTTCGCTTTAAAACCGGCGTTCGCGGGCTGATTTCCTTGGACGAGAAGGTCAAAGCATCTGAAATGAAGTTGGACGATCTCTATCTTGATATCGGAGCCAAGAGCGCGGATGAGGCGCGCGCCATGGTACAAATCGGTGATACCGCGGTCTTTGATACCCCGTCGTTCGCGACAGGCGACCGCCTGGTTTCGCCTTATCTGGATAACCGCATTTCCTGTCTGGTCCTGCTAATGGCAATGGAGCAGTGTACTGCCAGCGGTAACGATCTCTATTTTGTCTTTACCACACAGGAGGAAGTGGGTCTGCGCGGCGCCAAAACGGCTGCTTTCGCCATCGACCCGGATTACGCGGTGGTTGTGGATGTGACGGTTGCGGGCGATGAACTGGGGTCTAAGCACGAGGGCAGCAGTTCTCTGGGCTGCGGGGCTGCCATTAAGGTGATGGACAGTTCGGTAATCTGCCACCCTCAGATGGTAAAGAAACTGGATGAGCTGGCTCGGGCCCGGGGCATTCAGGCGCAGATGGATGTGATCAGTTCCGGCGGAACGGACGGCGGGTCCATCCATACCACGCGGATGGGGGTGCTGACGGGAGGCGTTTCCGTACCTTGCCGCTATATTCATACACCGACGGAAATGGTGGACCGGCATGATGTAGAGGCCTGCTCCAAACTGATTGCGGCCGTTATTGAAACGAGGCTGTGAGTTTAATGTCAAGTGATTTAACATTACAGATTAGCGATAAGGTGCGCGTAATGGGAGAGCGCGCACAGGCCGCGCTGGGGGAGCCATTTACCCGGATCGATGCGATTGCGGAGGCCAATACGCAGAAGGTGCTGGCGGCATTTCAGAAACATCGGGTTTCAGAGGCTTATTTTGCCGGCACGACGGGATACGGATATGATGATTTGGGCCGGGACCGTCTGGACGCAATCTACGCCGATCTTTTCGGCGCGGAGGATGCTCTGGTCCGGATTGGCTTTGTCAATGGCACACATGCCATTGCATCGGCCCTGTTCGGCGCACTGCACGCCGGCGATACCCTGGTGTCCGCTATCGGCGCACCCTATGATACTCTGCTGGGCGTGATCGGCGTGGCCGATAAGGGACCGGGTTCCCTGAAGGATTATGGGGTAAACTATAAGCAGGTGGAGCTTACTCCTGACAACAAGCCGGATGTCAACGGCATTATAGAGGCAGTTCGTGATTCAAGTGTGAAAGCGGTGCTGGTCCAGCGTTCCAAAGGGTACTCCACCCGCGCGTCCCTTTCGGTCACAGAGATCGGCATGCTTTGTCGGGTCATCAAGGAGACCAATCCGGATGCCGCAGTGATCGTGGACAACTGCTACGGTGAATTTGTAGAGACCCGTGAGCCCACCGAAGTGGGTGCGGACCTTGTAGTCGGTTCACTGATCAAGAATCCCGGCGGCGGTCTGGCACCTACCGGCGGTTACTTGGCGGGCCGGCACGATCTAGTGGAGGCGGCGGCCATGCGGCTGACCGTACCGGGCATTGGCCGGGAATGCGGTTCCACGTTGGGCAATAACCGCCTGCTCTATCAGGGGCTGTTCCTGGCGCCGCATACGGTGGCGCAGGCGCTCAAAACGGCGGTATTCGCGGCCAAAATTATGGAAATGCTGGGCTATGAGGCGGAGCCGGCCTCCGATGCAGTGCGGCATGACATCATTCAGATGATTCATTTTGGTGAGCCGGAAGCGCTCAAACGGTTCTGCCGCGGTATTCAGATGGGCGCTCCCGTAGACTCCTATGTAACACCGGAACCATGGGACATGCCCGGTTATGACTGCCAGGTTATTATGGCGGCGGGCGCGTTTATTCAGGGTGCCTCCATCGAACTCTCCGCCGACGCGCCCATGCGTGAGCCGTACACGGCTTACCTGCAGGGGGGGCTCACGTATGAGTCCGGCAAAGCAGGCGTACTGCTTGCTGTGGAAACGCTGCTGAAACAGTCGTAAAACAAGCCTTAATGCGCATACAGTCACCCAGAGGGGGTGGCGCTTGTGCATCGGAGATGGCCTTTGCACCGCCGCATCTGGTATCCGCCGCGTCGAAGCGGCGAACACGGACTGCTTTTCAGCGCTCTGGTGGGCGTTGGCCTTGCTCTGGCAGTTATCTGCTGGATCAGCGGACAGCTTCGACCGGTACTGTCCGCTATGGCAACGGCGAAGGTAACCAATGTAATCAACCAGACGATCAGCCAGTCGGTTTCTGAGTATATTGAGGAACATAATCTAACCTATCAGGACTTTATCACACTGGAAAAAGACAGCAGTGGGCGGATTACCGCCATGACCAGCAATATGGCTGCGCTGAACCGTCTGAGAACCGATTTGCTGGACCAAGTCGTGAATACGGTAGATTGTATGGATACCGGTCCACTGACCATACCGTTTGGAAATCTGACCGGCCTGTCGATTTTGTCCGGCCGGGGGCTTGGCATCCCGGTAGATATCGTGACTGCGGGCAGTACCACGGCGGATTTTGAAAATGCATTTTCTGAGGCCGGCATCAACCAGACGCATCATCAGATTATGCTGAATTTTTCAGTAAACGTGGAAATCCTTCTTCCAGGAGAAAATCTGCCACTGGATATTACAGTGCCGGTATGCGTGGCGGAGACCATCATTGTGGGTAGTGTACCGGATACTTACTTACAGCTGAAAAATTCGTAAACAGGATAGGAAAAAGGGAAACGGAGAAGATTTTATGGATGCACAGCAGGAGGTCGAACAGCTTCACCGCGAGCTGAATGAGTATAATTATCAGTATTATGTTTTAGATGCTCCCACGATCTCCGATTATGAGTACGACCATAGGCTCAGACGGCTGGAGGAGTTGGAAGCGGTGCATCCGGAGCTTATTACGCCGGATTCTCCAACGCAACGGGTGGGTGGAGAGGCGGTTAGTGCCTTTCAGCCGGTGAAACACCGGGTTCCACTGGAGAGCCTGCAAGATGTGTTCTCCTTTGATGAATTGGCCGAATTTATCCAGCGCATCCAAGCATCTGTCCGGCAGGCTGAGTACATGGTGGAGCCGAAGGTGGATGGCCTGTCCATGGCGCTGGAATATCGGGACGGCGTGTTTGTTCGGGGGGCTACCCGGGGCGACGGCAGAGCGGGGGAGGACGTGACGGAGAATCTCCGGACGATCAAGTCCATTCCGCTGAAGCTGCCGGATCCGGTCTCCGTTATCGTCCGCGGCGAGGTATTTATGCCACGTACGGTGTTTGCGGCCTTAAATGAGGAGCGGGAGCAGAATGGCAAAACATTGTTTGCCAATCCTAGAAATGCCGCCGCCGGTTCTATGCGGCAGCAGGACCCCAAGGTGGCGGCGGCCCGTAAGCTTGATATGGTGATGTTTAACATTCAGTGGGTGGAGGGACATGTATTTCTGACCCATATGGAGACGCTGGAATGGCTCCGGCGGATGCACTTCCGCGTGATTCCACATACCCCAGCCAAGACGGTTGAGGACACAGTGGCGGCCATTATGGATATTGGGGAACATCGCACCCGCTATGCCTATGATATTGATGGGGCCGTTGTAAAGCTTAACTCCCTTGCAGACCGTGCACGGCTTGGGAGTACAGCGAAGTTTCCGCGCTGGGCTGTGGCTTATAAATATCCTCCGGAGCAGAAACAGACTCTGCTTACAGACATTGTGGTTCAAGTGGGCCGAACCGGTGTTTTGACGCCTAAGGCAGTTCTTGAGCCGGTCCATCTGGCTGGCACCACGGTAACCAGTGCCAGCTTGCATAATCAGGACTATATTACGGAAAAAGACATCTGTGTGGGCGATACGGTCCTGGTTCAGAAGGCGGGGGAGATAATCCCTGAGGTTGTCTCAGTGGTCCGTGAAAAACGCCCGGCGGAGGTAAAACCCTATCATCTGCCCCATGTTTGCCCGGTCTGCGGCGCGCCGGTTGTCCGGGACGAGGACGGTGCAGCGGTTCGGTGCACCGGTGCGGAGTGTCCGGCACAACTGCTGCGCAATCTGACGCATTTCGCATCGCGAAATGCCATGGATATCGACGGCCTTGGGCCGGCCGTTGTAGAAGGGCTGGTTGACGCTGAGTTAATAAAGACGCCGGGTGATCTCTACCATCTGGATGTGCAGTCCGTGGCGCAGCTGGACCGAATGGGGCAGAAGTCGGCGAAAAATCTGATTGACGCCATTGAACGTTCCAAACAAAATGATCTCTCCCGCCTGCTTTTCGCGTTTGGAATCCGGCAGGTGGGACAAAAAGCGGCCAAACTATTGGCCGGGCAGTTTAAAACTCTGGATGCACTGATGGATGCCACGGAGGAGGAACTGACCGCCGTACCGGATATCGGTGCAATTACGGCCAAAAGTTTGGTTTCATGGCTGCACAGCCCGCAGTCGGTCCATCTGATTTCCGTTCTGAAGGATGCCGGCGTAAATATGCGCGAGGAGAACGGTCCGGTGGGCGGCCGGCTGAGGGGCAAGACGTTTGTTCTGACAGGGACTCTCTCCAGATTCAGCCGCGCGGAGGCTGGTGCGCGTATTGAGGCGCTGGGAGGCAAAGTGTCCGGCTCCGTCTCCAAAAAGACCAGCTATGTCGTGGCGGGGGAAGAGGCTGGATCTAAGCTGGATAAGGCTAATGCATTGGGCATTCCGGTGCTTGACGAGGAAAAATTTATTTCTATGCTTTCAGAATAGCTCTTATAGAAAATCCACGCAAGGGATTTCCCTTGCGTGGATTTGTCATAGTGTCATAGTATTTAATTTAAGAATCAAAAGCGGGATTGGTATAATAGATGTTTTTCTGGTCCATTTTTTCCTTGGCCAGGCGGACGGCTTCACCGAAACGCTGGAAGTGGACGATTTCGCGTTCCCTGAGAAAACGGATGACATCCCGGACATCCGGATCGTCGGCCAGACGAAGAATATTGTCATAGGTAACGCGGGCTTTTTGTTCGGCAGCCATGTCCTCGGTCAGGTCACAGATGACATCGCCTTTGACACCGATGCCTGCGGCGCTCCACGGGAATCCGGAGGCTGCGGTTGGATAGACGCCGGTGGTATGATCTACAAAATATGGCTCAAAGCCAGCTTCTTTGATTTCGTCTTCTGAGAGCTTGCGCGTCAACTGGTGGACAATAGCGCCAATCATCTCAAGATGCCCCAGTTCGCTGGGCCTTTTCATCTGTCAATGAGGGCCTGGAGTTGGCGGCAGTCTGGGATATAGGGTAAGTTGCATATCTCCGCCGCCGATGTTCCGGTTACGTCGAGTTTTAGAATATTCAACTTTTTCCAGAACGCTTTTCAAAAGGGCGTTTTTTTCTTTTGCCGTTTTTGCGATGGAATAGGTTTCTAAGACACGCTTCAGATGGGGAACAAACTGTGCCCGGGCGGTTACAGCGGCCCTGATTCGATCAATTTCTCTCTGCACATGCTCCACCTGTGTTTGGGCTTCGGCTTTCTGTGATCGAATCATTTGCATGCGGGTTAAAAATACGTCGGAACTGTAGATGCCCTGTTCCACGAACGTACAGGCCATTTGCTCCTGGCTTTCTATCTGCGCCAGATCCTTTTGTGCGTTCTTCAGTGCAGACTGATAGGAGGCGGTACTCTGGGATTCGGCAGGAAGGGGTCCCAATTCTGTGCTTTCTATGTAAAAATCAGCCAGCCAATCGTGCAGGCTGTTCAAAATAGCATCTTCCACATCCCTGAGGTTGGAAGATACGCTGGCATGGCAGCCGTTGAAAGCACATAACAGAGTTTCCTGCCGGCCGTCCTGGTAGGGGCGGCGTATCATATACCGGCCGCACCCCGAACAGACGACCAGACCGGACAGCGGATTTTTGATCTCTACCTGCTTCGGACCCGCACTGGATGGATGTGCAGCGATATAATCCTGAACCGTATGGAACAGTTTCTTTGAAATAATAGCGGGATGCAGCCCGGGAACCGTATAGATCTCCTCCGGCGGTGAGCGCGGTGTATGCAGTTTTACAATTCCTGCGGTGACTGTTTTTTTGACCGGGCGGAAATTCCAGCGCACATATCCGGCATACGCCGGATTCATAAGCATGTCACGGATGACGGGAGGGGTCCACTGCTTTCCAGTGGAAGATGGGATTCCAAGCCCATTCAGACGCCTGGCGATGAGGGCGAATCCGAGCCGTCCGTATTGGCCTCCATAATCCTGGGGCGTGGTGAACCAGTTGAATATCCAGCGGACTATGCGGGCCTCGTCTTTCACTACTTTAAGTGTAAAGCCTTTTTGCTTTTCAATTTTTACAATGCGGTATCCGTATGGTGCTTTATTGGCTGCCCACTTGCCCTCCTTTACGCTGGCCAGACGTCCGCGCTGGAGCCGGCGGTTAATGGTTTTATATTCACGCCGCGACATGAAAAGGCCAAACTCAAAATACTCTTCATCAAATTCATTATTGGGGTCATAAGTCTTGGAGGGGGTAATAATCTTCGTCTGAGAATATTTGAAAGTCTGCGCTACGATACCCTGGTCGATGGTATCCCCGCGGGCCAGACGTTCTACCTCAATGACCAGTACGCCGGCAAAGGCGCCTTGTTCCACCGCGATAAGCAGTTTTTGCATCTCCGGCCGTGCGCTGATGGTTTCACCAGAGACCACTTCTTCGTAGATCTGTGTGACAGCAAGTTTCTGCCGCGCCGCCAATTCCAGCAGAGCTGCCCGGTGGCGCGCCAGTGTATCGCCCTCACCTCTGGCTTCCGCTTCCATATCCATCCGGCTCTTACGCAGGTAGATGGCATATTCAGTTTTTGACACTGGCATAGGAACCACTCCTAATAAACAAAAGTGTAATTCTAAACACGTCGCTAAGAAATATATTTTAACAATATGGTAGATAGTACGGTTTCCTGAGCTTGTGAAAACGCAAAAAGGATGTCATAACACGGGGAAAGCTCAGGCATAGGACAGGCTGCCTGGTCAGTAGAGTGGATCGAGGTGATATGATGGAACACACAGGCAACATCGTAGGGACCTATCATTATGCCAACAGTACGGTATATATATCCGACGCGGCTTACGCCAGTAAGAGTGAAGAAGAATTGGATGAGATCCGGCAAAATGCCCGGCGCCTCGCGGTTGACGTTATGGTGCGGTCGGCAGGGAAGGACCGCACCTGAGGTACCGGTCATGTACCTGGCATCTAATACGTATGAAGAGAAATTACGCTAACGGCATAATCGAAATGAACTCGGGGCGTATCCAATTTGATTGGGTACGCCCCGAGTTTTGATCAGATAGGAGCCAAGTACGGGAAGGCCATTCGTATTTCCGCAAGAAATTAGCGCTTGGCCGAAACTCAATACAACGATATGGACATTTTAGGTAAAATTAAGGAAACCACAATATAATAACGCCATGAAAAGGAACGAAAGAAAAATTGTTCCTTTCAGGAAGGTTTACCTTTGAAGTGTGCCTAAACTTTATTTTTGGGAGGAATCCAAATATGAAAAATTCCCGCAGATTGATTGCAGGCGTTTTGGCTTTGACGTTGGCAGCATCCGGGCTGCCTGCTGCGTTCGCCACAGATGCCGCAGGTACGAATCCATTAACCAGTACGACGGATCAGCCGGGTGGAACTCCACCTTCGGGTGATCAGGGTACGCCTCCCGACGGTTCACCCGGAGATGCCCCCGGCGGTGCTCCCGGAGGCGCAAGCTATTCCGACGTTTCGTCATCTGACTGGTATTATGAATATGTGAACTTCGTCACCATGCGCGGAATTATGTCCGGTGAAAACGGCAGCTTTAACCCGAATACCGCTATTACCCGTGCACAGTTTGTAACTGCGCTTTATCATGCAGCCGGTTCACCGGAGGTTACCGCCACCACCACCTTTACAGACGTATCTTCGTCCGACGACGAGTATAAGGCGGTCTGCTGGGCAGAAGAGAACGGCATCGCAACAGGCACGGCCAGCAGCACTTTTAATCCGACCGGAACGTTGACGCGTGAAATGGCGATGACCTTCCTCTACCGCGCGCTTCAGGAACTGAATTTAACCGCAGATACCCCGGATGGTACGGAGCTTACGTCCTATGTGGACGGCACAAACGTTTCCTCCTGGGCCCAAACCGGTATGGAAACGCTGGTTAAGATGGGGGTAATTAGCGGTACGGATGAAAATAAACTCAACCCTTCCTCCACCTTGACAAACGCGGAAACGGCGGTCCTTCTGTATCGTATCCTCGGCGGCGGCAGTGCTCCGGATGGAAACGGCGCACCAAACGATCAGTCTCAGCCGGGCGGATCCGAATCTTCGACGGCATCCAATGGTACGGCTGCAACGACGATCAGCACAGACAGCACTGTGGACGGCACCACTTATCTATCTACCGGTGACGATGAAAATGCTCTGCGTGTCGACGGTGCTACTGTAACATTAGATAATATTAGTGTTGATAAAACCGCTGGTGATACCTCCAGCGCGGACGACAGCAACTTCTATGGAGACAACGCAGGTCTGCTTGTCACCAATGGTGCAACCGCGACCATCACTGGCGCGACGGTCAACACCTCGGTATCCGGAGGGAACGCCGTGTTCAGTTATGGCAGCGGTACAACCGTTAATATCTCGGATTCTACGATCACGACGGCTATGGACAACTCCGGCGGTATCCAGACTGCCGGCGGCGGTACTACCAACGCCTCAGATCTGACGATTCAAACGTCCGGTAACTCCTCCGCGGCAATCCGCTCTGACCGCGGAGGTGGAGTCGTCACGGTAGACGGCGGCACCTACACCACCAGCGGCAGCGGCTCCCCGGCCATCTATTCCACGGCTGATATTACCGTTGAGGATGCAACGCTGACGGCGACAAACTCCGAGGCGGTTGTGGTCGAAGGAAAAAATTCCGTGACGCTGAAGGACTGCAATCTAACCGGCAATATGACGGGTACTTATAAGGGCGACAGCACAGAGAATATTCACAATATCATGCTCTATCAGTCCATGTCTGGTGATGCGGACGTGGGTACCGCATCTTTTTCCGCAACCGGCGGGTCCATTACGGCCAGCGCAGGCGACATGTTCTATGTGACGAATACCGATTGTACCATTGACCTGAGCGATGTTGACCTGACCCTTGCAAACGGTACTCTGCTGACCGTTGCGGGCAACTCTTCCAGCCGCGGCTGGGGCACGGAAGGTGAAAACGGCGGTACGGTCGACTTTACGGCCGCTGCACAGACACTGGAGGGCGATGTGACCTGCGACAGCATTTCCAGCCTTAACTTCAACCTGACCAATGATTCGACATTCAAAGGTAGCATCAATACCAGCGGCCAGGGCGGTACCGTCAGCGTTGCAGTGGAAAAAGGCTCGGCTTGGACACTCACCGGGGACTGTTATGTTACCTCGCTTAGCAACAACGGAACAATCAATTATAATGGCTATACGATTTATCTTGCGGACGGCACCGCGCTGACCGAGTAAAACGGCCATAGCAGAATAAAATTTAAAGCAGAATCTTGTAAAACAGCACGTCATCAGGTAAAAAACCTGATGACGTGCTGTTTTTGCAGGCAGCTATTTTTCCTAAAACGCTTATAAGTAAAATACAGAAAAAGAAAAGGATGGAATTAAATGTGGTTATAAATGGAATCTAAGATTAGCATTACTTTGATTTATCTGTATTATTGCCGTGGGCACATCATTTGGTGAGTAATAAAAGTGGTATGGAATGTTTTATTTCGACAAATATTGACAAGAATTGATTCGCTTTATATAATTAGTTTACATCTTAGGCTGCAAAAGGAGGATTGACTATGATTGCTATAAATGAATCCCAGATCGATATGTCAAAGCTGGAATTGGAAGACATCATCGATATTAATGTCCTTCAAAATTTTCTGGATAATTTTGCAATCGGCTTTAACTGTGCCGCTGTATCTGTTGGAAGAAACGGAGAGGAATTTACTAGGCCCAGTTATTACCGGCCATTCTGTGCAAATTATATTCATACTTCTCATATAGGAGATCAGCGCTGCGCGGACTGCCATAAAACGTTCGGTGAGAAAGCCATTTCGCAGAACCGCCCTTATATTGGATACTGCCATGCGGGACTTGTTGATTTTGCTGCGCCGGTAATCATCAACGGGGAGCATATTGGAACCGTTCTCGGAGGCCAGATTTTGAACAAAAAGGCGGATGAAGCCCAAATCCGAGAGGTTGCAAATGAAATTGAAGTTGATGCAGACGGCTTATGGGCAGCAACGCAAAAAATTGATATTGTTCCGGAAAAAACGATTCAAGCTGCGGCGGAAGTCCTGTACATTGTTGTAAACGCGCTGGCGCAAAGCGGATATAATCGTATCGAGACGGAGTATCTCTCCTCAAATCTGGCAGAAAACTTTATCCAGCTTTCGACTACGATAGAGGCTTTAGCCGAAGGATCACAGGATATTACCAGTCATCAAAGCGATCTGGTCAGTGAAATCAAGGAGATGCAAAAGCACCTTAAGGAAATTACAGGGGTGCTAAAGTCGATTACTAAGATTGCCGATCAAACAAGAATTCTCGGCATTAATGCTTCCATTGAGGCGGCTCACATCGGTGCGGCCGGTAGGGCATTTGCAATCGTGGCTGATGAAATCAGTAATCTGTCGGATACAACAAAACAAACCGTGGGTACAGTCAGCAGCATTAATGAATCCATTGAAAAGAGTATCGGGACGACCCAGAAAAGCGCGGATCTTACCTTGGAAACAACCAGTACTTTGTCCGCATCCATGGAGGAACTGTCTGTTACGGTTCAAAATTCCGTAACGTTGGCAGAGAAGCTGCGCGAAATGTTCCGGGACAAATAGGCTTTATGGTGTGCTATTCTGAATCTATTTGACGTCACCAGACGGTAAAAGGAAGAAGAACTCACGGATAGAAGAGATGCCCGGGTTCTTCCGTACCAATATCGGTTAAAAGCGCTTTTAACTCCGGATACGGCATGGCATAGCGCTGACTCAAATAGCGCAGAGAAGCACCAAGTTCTCCATCCGGTCCACCATACATCAACAGGCTACCTGTCAGGGGGAAAAAACCGGTAATAAATCTGGATGCTGTTATCCGCCCTGGAAAAGACACACTTTTCCAGGGCGGAGTGGGCGAGTTCTTTTTTCTCGTCTAGAGGGCTCTCCGGGTTGGCGAGGACCTCAAAGAATTGGCCGATACGCTTTTTTATAAGGGTGTCGGTCTCTTTGCTATCCGGGACGCTTTTCAGGCGGGCTATCTGTTCCCGTACACGGCTGGCCTGAGCCTGCAGCTCCGCGCGGGCCGTACCATAACTTTCCAGGTCCTCTGCGCCGGCAAGGTAGGCGTCCTGAAGACGTTTCTGTCTTTTGGACAATTGCTGCAGATGTTCCTTCAGGGCGGAGGATTCGTGCAGGGCCTCGGGCTTCGCCCGGACGACGGTATAGTAAATGGGTACGTTATCCTGGCAGTCGTGCCGTATCGTTGTAAGCAGCATATCTTTGAGCGCGGAATCGGAGATGTGCTGAGACGTTTTGCAGCTGCCGCGTACATAGCCGTTGCATTTCCAATAGTGTGGCTTGGAAAAAATCATAGTGGAACCGCAGGATGCGCAGCGTACCAGGCCGGAAATCCAATCTTTGTGTTCTTTCAGAGGACGGCTGTGATAGCGCCACCGGGCTTTGACTTCCGCCATGTGGTGCTGGGCGGCTTCCCATGTGTCCAAGGAGATTATCGGCTCGTGCCGGGCATCGGAGAGAATGATGCTTTCACTGGAGAAATCGCGGCAGGTGCGACCGGAGGGATTCCAGCGGAGTTTTCCAATGTATACGGGGTTACGCAGGATGTACTCCACGGTGCGGTTTTCGAAACGATTGCCCCGATGGGTGGTGACGCCTATTGCATTGAGCTGGTCGGCAATTGGGCGGAGACCATCCCCGGAGATAAAACGATTAAAGATGACCCGGATCAGCGCGGCCTCTTCGGGAATGGGGACCAGTATATTGTTCTCCGCCCGATAGCCGAAAGGGGGGGGGGCCTGCAGGCCCCCCCGGCGGGCTTTCTCCGTCATGCCGCGCTTGACTTCTTCGGCCAAGTTGATGGAATAGTATTCATCCATGGCCTCAATCATGGCCTCCATGATGATGCTCATTTTATCGTCGGAAAGAGGTTCACTGACCGAGAGCACATCAATACCAAGCTGCCGGCGAAGCATAGATTTATAGACAATACTGTCCTCCCGGTTACGGGCAAATCGTGAGAATTTCCAAAGCAAGATGGCATCGAACGGTTTTGGCTTCCGCTTGGCGGTGCCGATCATGCGGTTAAAAGCGGGGCGTTTCGTGGTTTTCCCACTGATTCCCTCATCTACGAATATGTACTCAGAGGGGATCAGATAGCCGTGGGTGGATGCATACTTGCGGATTTCCACCATCTGAGCATCAGGGGAGTATTCCATCTGATCCTCCGTGGAAACACGTATGTAAGCGGCGGCTGTTTTGACTTCGGTGGGCATAGGGGGACCTCCTTTTCAATACGGCCTTTGTCGTTCAGGAAAGCTATACAGGGGAAACCGTTCATTTGAATCATATAGATAATTCCATCTATTAATGACGGGCACTTCTCTGTATAGGGCTGTTTCAAAAAGAGAATTACCTGCAGTCGGTCAGGCATAGGACAGGCACGGAAGTGCGTAGTCTCCGAAGGCAAAGGAGGCAAATCCCATGAAAATACGACTGACCACACCGACCGGGCAAAAGTTCTGGGCGGAGAGCTTTGCAGGCACGCCCAGCGGCCCCAAGGCGCTGGGGGGATTTAGCGCAGAGCAGCGGCAGTACATTATGTCTCAGGTAAGTGCAAACGCATTAAACGAGGCCTATGCCGGCCGGGCAAAGTTTGAGCCGGAAGGTCTGAGGACGTTTAACGAGGTATTTCCCGAGGGATGGCAGGTTCCGCTTTAATCACGATGGTTTGAGAAAAAAGGCACGAGAGGCGGGAAAAGCAAAAAAAGGCCGCTCCTTTTGGAGCGGCCTTTACGATTCAGCTATTGCTGTGATTTAGATTTTCAGCGTAATTTCTCAGACTGTCAAAAGAGTCGATGCTTTTGGACTGACTCTGAATCTGCTGCTTCACATTTTTAGGAAGCTTATTAAAGTATGTTTGTGCCTGCGGCTCTTTTGCCAGCAGTTCACTAAGATCAAGGTATTTCATAGTTTTCACCTCCGCTGGATAGTATACCCACGAGGATAGAGAATAATCGGAAGATATCCAATGTATTTTCCAGGAAGACGGAACCAGATAAAAAATAACGTATAAATTACTTGTTTTTTATGAAAAACAAGCTTGATAGAAGTCAGAAAAAGAGGTAGAATTTATATTCAAAGAATCAGATTATTAAGAACTATTGTATGATTCGGAATCGGGTTTAATAAGAATGAGTCAAGAAAAATCTGAAATTACGGAAACAAACGAAAGCAAGGTCGAAACGTTGCGACAGGAAATAAAAAGGCTGGAGGCAAAGGTTGAATTACTGAATAATGATCTGGAAAAAGCGAGACGAAATCAGGAGCGATCCCTGCTGAAGCAGATCGAAATCCTGGCTGTGTTTGTCGTGATCGTCGCGCTGGTCATTACGGACGTGATCGGTATTGATGTCTTGGGCAGTATGGGACTGCGCGGTGTGGCCATGATCAACCTTGCATACGTCGTCTCAACACTTTTGCTGCTACTCGGACTCAAGTTCATCGTGATCGGTTCACATAGAGGTGCCTGAAATTGCATATCAGCCGTAAACAACGCATCGGAACGATTTTCGTTGTCTTTTCTCTGGCAGCAGGTCTGTTTCTTCTGACCGGTTTTTCCGGTTCCTATGATGTCACGTGGCAGGATCATCAGGCATCTATTCCGATTTTGATGTATCACAGCATCAGCGATACTCCCATTGGGATACCTGAATTATCCGTTACCACAAAGGCATTTGACGAGCAGATGAGTTATCTGTCCTCCCATGGCTATACTCCGATTGATTTTAATGAAATCGGCCAATGTTCTCAGGAACAGAAGCCTGTCATCATTACGTTCGATGACGGATATAGTGATAATGCCACGAATGCGTACCCAATTCTGAAAAAATACGGGATGAAAGCAACTGTATTCGTCATTACGAAAACAATCGGCACTCCTGGATATCTATCCAGGGAGCAGATGGCACAGATGAGCGATCTGGTGTCTTTCCAAAGCCATACCGTAAATCATAAAAGACTTAACCGGCTCAACCGGAGGCAGATCAGGTACGAATGCGCCGAATCTCAGAAGACGCTGAGTGAAATAACGGGAAAACCCGTGTATGTCTTGTCCTATCCCAACGGGAAGTTCAACGCTAATGTAACAAGGATTTCTTCACGCTATTATCAATACGGGGTCACGACTTTCCAGGGCCTTAATACACTCCAGACAGGGAGATATAAGCTGAAACGAAGTGCTGTTTCCCGCGCGGATTCCCTGTCCGTATTCATTTCAAGATTATAGGAAACAGAATGATACGGCCGGAGTGCTTCCGAAAAATGTCCGTATCCCTGTTAGGTTCCGTGGGGGGTTCTCCCAAAGGTAAAAAGGGAAGCGACAACCTATTCCGGCTGGTGTTTCTCCTTTTATTTTCTTGACACTTTGCGCGGCTGCCACTTAAGATGGGCAGAGAGGTGCAGTTCTTGTTCTCTGGGAGCGAATGGTAGTTTTATGCGGTTAGGTCCACCATATTGCGTGATGATAAAAGACGCCAGCTTGGGATTGGGCGTTTTGATTTTCACTGGATACTGCAGCTTTTTTTCATAGGCAAACACTATCTCATCCCTCCTTCCGGATAGTTCCAGGGCCAGGGATCATCCATCCAGGTATAGGTTTTGGCATCGGCGGAATCTCCGCGGGAGATGGGGTGACCTGTCGCGGTGTAGCTGGCGTGGGCCTCGCGTTCCAACGCCGTATATTTTTTAAACAGTTCAAATGCCTCCGTGTCGGACGGATGCGTATCCAAATAGAGAGCGAGCTCTTGATTGACAAACTCCAGCGCCTGAAGTTCGGTCAGGGGCGTCTGAGGGAGGTTGGCCGCTGTAGCGCGGACATGAAAGGGAAGATTCAGTCCGGGGTACAGGGTGCCGTTATTCAGCGCGTCGGCCTGAGAATAGCGTTTTGGGTTTTCCTGCTGATAGGGGACATATGGCACCGCGAGCGGCGCACAGGCCGGCATCGTGCCGGAATTGTCGCCACACACGGAAGAGACAGCTCCTTTTTCAGGGTTCAATGGTTTATTCCTCCTCTGTTAATCAAAAAAGGGTAAACTTGATTTATGCGCAGAAGGGCCTATAATTGGGGGTACCTTCCATGACATTCTATGCAGCCGTGCGTGTTTTGTCCAAACTTGCATCATAGCTGGGGAGCACTTTGCATAGGTTGTCTCCGGGGGGGTGTTCCTTTTGAAAAAGCGCAGGATAATGGTAGGATTAACTTTATCGCTTCTCGCGGGATTGTTACTCTGGACGGTGGCACATCGCGATGCGCAGACCGCTTTCACCGTAGTCCGGCCTAAGCGGTTTACCGCAGATACCGTTGTGATTGACGCCGGACATGGCGGGGAGGACGGCGGAGCGGTTTCACAGAGCGGCACGGTTGAGAGCCAAATCAATCTTGCGGTTGCCCGCCGGCTGGATGAAATTTTCGGCCTTTATGGTGTGGATGTGAAAATGCTGCGTACCGAGGATGCCGCGCTCTACAGTGATGGAGTGAATACGCTGCGCGAAAAGAAGGTATCTGACATTCATAACCGGGTGAAGATGATTGAAAGCGTGCCCAACGCCACGCTGATCAGCATTCATCAAAACACGTATCCCAGCACAAAATTTCACGGCGCACAGGTATTCTATTCGAATGAAACGCTTAGCTGTCCTCTGGCGCAGTTTGTACAGGAGACGCTGCGAACCGTGCTAGACCCGTCCAACAACCGGAAGGCCGCGAAGATTTCGGATTCTGTTTACTTGATGAACCATATTAGCTGCCGGGCTATCCTGGTAGAATGCGGATTTCTCTCTAACCCCGCGGAGGATGAACTACTTTGCACGGAAGCGTATCAGACCAAAATTGCAGCGGCGCTGGGGGCGGCATACCTTGGATTTACGCAGGAGGAAATGACATCTTGAAGGCAAAAACTGTTTTTTACTGTACGGAGTGCGGAAATGAAACGCCAAAATGGCAGGGCAAATGTCCAGCCTGCGGAAGCTGGAACACTATTGTGGAACAGCCAGCGGAAACCGGCATAAAAACTCGTGCGGCGGGGGGGAGCAAGCGTAACTCCCACGATAGGCAGAGAAGCCGCCCAAAGCGGATTTCAGAGGTGGAGACCACCGATGAGCTTCGGTTTCATACTGGCCTGTCCGAGCTGGACCGCGTACTGGGCGGCGGTGCGGTTCGCGGCTCGCTGGTATTGGTAGGCGGTGCGCCGGGAATTGGAAAATCCACCCTGATGCTGCAAATATGCGGCCAACTATGCCATTTTGCGAAAGTATTATACGTTTCCGGTGAGGAATCGGAGCGCCAAATTAAACTGCGGGCAGAGCGGCTGGACGTACACGATGACAATTTGTACCTTCTCACGGAAACCGACATGGGCAGTATGATCGAGTCTGTTTTGGAGATGCGTCCGGATGTGCTGATTGTAGATTCCATTCAGACAATGTACAACAGCGACCTTACCACGGCACCGGGGAGTATTGGGCAGGTAAAGGACTGTACCATGGCTTTGATGCAGTTGGCAAAGGGGCAAAACATCACCGTCTTTGTGATTGGACATGTCAATAAAGAGGGCTCCATTGCTGGGCCAAAGGTCTTGGAGCATATGGTGGACTGCGTTCTCTATTTTGAGGGGGAGTCCCATATGTCGTACCGAATTTTACATGCCGCTAAGAACAGATTTGGTGCTACCAATGAAATCGGCGTTTTTGAAATGGAGGACGGTGGGCTGTCCCAGGTTCCCAATCCGTCGGAACTGTTGCTTTCCGGACGGCCGGTCGATGCACCTGGGACCTGTGTGGCGTGCATTATGGAGGGCGCACGGCCTGTCCTGGCGGAAATACAGGCACTTCTGGCACCATCCGGCTTTGGAAATCCGCGCCGGACCAGCAATGGATTTGACTACAACCGCGCCATGTTGCTGCTTGCGGTACTGGAGAAGCGGGGCGGCTTGATGGTCAACACCTGTGATGCTTATGTAAATGTAATCGGCGGCCTTTCCGTGGACGAGCCTGCCGCCGACCTGGCCGCAGTAGTCGCCATGGCGTCCAGCTTTCGGGACCGGCCGGTCCCGAATGATCTGGCCGCGGTGGGGGAGGTTGGACTCACCGGCGAACTGCGATCGGTCAGTACGCTAAACCAACGACTCTCCGAGGTGCAAAGGCTTGGATTCACCAAATGCCTCATTCCCATGCGGGGCAGCGAAAAAGTGGCGGAGCCGGAAGGATTACAGCTCATCCGGGTACGAAACATTCGGGAAACTCTGGCCGCGATTTTGTGAGGAAGCACGGCGTGGTACAAAATTGACACAGGATTCCGTCGGCCCAGGTGTTCCGGTGGAGCCGGCCCGCGCCAGAGAACAATATCCGTTTTGCTGGTAGATGCAGTCACTGGTGCAAATCATAAGACTCATAACGGTTCCGCTCACTTTCTCACTTTGTATTAGTATTAGCAGATATAGTTTGAACAAAATTCGTTAAAATATGTTTATCAAAGAGAGACATAGCGATCAATAAGTGCAGGTAAAACTCTTTTGCTGAATTTCAGAATGTGATAAGATAAACGCAGCAATGGTGAGGAGGAGGGACGCGGAGATAGAATTAAGAGTAAACAAAATAAAAATTTTGTTTACTCTGAGGGAGGCAAAAACCTCCCCTCCGCTGTTTTTTATGGATTATAGAGTTGACGCGCCGCCGATTATTCGGCAGTTTTTAACATATCATGAAACCATTCAGGGACATTCTAAACGGACTGTTGATGAGTACTTTCTGGATCTGCGCAATTTTTTCCGCTTTATTCTGCTGGAACGCGGCCGCGTTCCACAGGATACCGCTTGGGATACAATCAGTATTGACCCCGTTGATCTTGAACTGGTACGCAGCGTAACACTGAATGATGTCTATCAGTATATGGCCTACCTGAGCCGGGAACGCGCACAGCATCCCAACAGTCCGGATACATCTTATGGACTGAGTCCCGCGGCCCGTGCGCGTAAAATTGCCACCATTCGTTCCTTTTTCAGGTATCTTACCAACAAGGCCAAACTGCTGTCGGCCAATCCCATGCAGGATCTGGACAGCCCGAGGCTAAAAAAGACGCTTCCCCGCTATCTGAATTTGAAGAATAGTTTGGACCTTCTGAACGCCGTAGATGGAAAATTCAGGGAGAGAGATTACTGCATTCTGACCCTGTTTCTCAATTGTGGGCTGCGTATTTCTGAACTAATTGGACTGAATCTTACCGATGTCCGGGGCGAGCAGCTGAAAGTGCTCGGAAAAGGAAATAAAGAGCGGGTTGTTTTTTTGAATGACGCCTGTATACAGGCGCTGGATGACTACTTGGCGGTGCGTGGAAGCGCGATTGATAAAAACGCACTCTTTCTCAGCCAGCGCCGGACCCGTATTACCAAATCGGCGGTAGAAAAGCTGGTCAAAAAGCATCTTACAGCGGCGGGTCTGGACAGCAGCAAGTATTCACCACATAAGCTGCGCCATACGGCCGCCACGCTGATGCTGCAAAATGGAGTGGATGTCCGCACGCTGCAGGAGGTTTTGGGACATGATCATTTAAATACAACTGAAATTTATACGCATGTAGACAATGAGAATCTGCGAACGGCCGCGAAAGCCAATCCGTTGGCCCATATCAGGAAAAATAGACAAAAAAAAGCGTGATCGTATTCATTCGGTCCGGCGCCGGACAAATGAAATAGAAAAAGCAGTGGATATGCGACATAACGGTCGCATATCCACTGCTTTTTCTACTATGAAGGAAATTCCCAAACGGTTCAGGCCGACAGCTTAATATTTGGCGGATGCTAAAGCCGGCTCGGTGTCATTGGACGTTTGAGACAGATGGCCACCGCCCTCTGGGTTAGTCGCTTCCATGTCCGTCAATTTAAGCGCGGAAACCTCCGCTTGAAGAATCTGTGCCTGGGAGGCCAACTCTTCGCTGGAGGCCGAGCTTTCCTCTGCAGTAGCGGCATTGGTCTGTACCACGGTGGATACCTGGGACAAACCTTGTGTAATTTGTTCAATCGATTCGGTTTGGGCGGCGGAGGCCGTCTCAATCTGCTGGATCGCTTGATTGACAAGTTCTGCTTTCTGGGCGATTTCCTGCAGCACCTGTGCCGTCTTTTCGGATATCTCCGCTCCTACCGCTACCGTGGAGACAGAATGTTGGATCAGTTCTGTTGTCTGTTTAGCGGCCTCAGCGGATTTTTCCGCCAAATTACGTACCTCATCAGCCACCACGGCAAAGCCTTTTCCGGCTGTTCCGGCACGTGCGGCCTCGATGGCGGCATTCAGAGAGAGAATATTAGTCTGGAACGCAATGTCCTCAATAACCTTTGTGATATGGGATATTTTTTTAGAAGATGCGCTGATTTCATCCATGGCAGTATTTAGATTTTTCATGTGGGTATTCCCTTCCGTCACACTGGAATTGGATTCCGCCACATATTTCATCGCACTGCGGACATTGTCCGTATTCTGTTCAGCCTGCTGAGAGATACTGGTAATCGAAGCAGTCAGTTCTTCCACCGTCGATGCCTGCTCAGCAGCTCCCGATGCAAGTGCCTGGGATGCTGCTGAGACCTGATTTGACCCACTTGCCACCTGGACGGAGGATGCTTTGATTTTAGCAAATATAGTATTTAAGTTGAGTATGATGACATTCAGGGAGTTCTTAATTTGAACAAAGTCCCCTTTGTAATCTAGAATCGGGCTAACGGTACAATCACCTTGCGCGAGTGAGGATAAAATTTGTGATATTTCGCTAACAAAACTATTTAAACTGTCAACAGTACCCGTAAAGGATTTTGACAGGGTTCCGATTTCATCTTCCCGCTGAATCTGCGGAACCGCCGAATGCAAATCGCCTTCCGCTAAGGCCTCCATCCTTTTTACCAGCTCCACAATTGGGTTGGACATCGAAGTCGCAATTCGAAATGCGATGACAAAGGATAGTACCATGAACAGGATAGTTAGGCCAATGGTGGTATAAATCGATGTATAAAAGCTCCCCATCAATTCTGAGGTTCTGACGATAACCCCAATCGACCAGCCATCTGTATTGGAAATACTTCTGTAGCCTACCGTCTGACTGGTTCCCTGAAATTCTATTTTTTGCGTATCTGTCTTTCCAGAGATCATATTCTGGATAACAGACGCCGCTCCAGAGTAAGAACTGTCTTCCTTTGCTTTTTCTATATAATTAACCTGATTGGTTACGTTTTCACGGTTCTTATCAGCAATGACTTTGCCATCTGCATCAATAATGAAACCATATCCTGACGTACCAATGCTGACGTTGTCAATCATTTTACTAAACGTATCGCTTGATAGTACGCCGATAATAATCCCATTGTATCCTTCCGCTTTAGCCGAAACCATAAGAGTGATGGAGGAATCTGTTTTTCTGACCACAGTGGAGGATACGACGGTCTCGCCAGTTAGCGATCTCTGAAAATAGTCACGATCACTAATATTTGCACCATTGGTTGTTGTTCCTTCTCCATTAACGACGATTACTTCCACAAAATCAAATTTATCCGCCAGTTTTTTCATTTGTTCTTTTCTTTCCTCAATGGGAAGCGAATCATTCAATATAATTTGGTCCTGGGCGATGGCCTCCGCCCTTGTTTTAAAAGTATTAATCGCATTCTCAACGGATTCGCTATATGCGGTTGCAACCTCACTCAATCTTGTATGTACACTATCCATAGTCTCTCGATAGAGAATAAAAGCGTTGGCTATTCCACAAAGAATGGTAATGGCGACCGCTAGACTAACAATACCGAACAATAGTGTTTTCTTAATGGATTTGCTCCTTGAATGATGTACTTTCAGACTATTGCTGCATTCTTTTTTCGCTTGTGATCTTTTTACGTTCACGTTTTTGTCTCTCCCCATGCTTTAAAATTTGTATAAAAGATGATACGTCCTAACACCCAAAAGATCGGTGAAGAAACTGTCGTTGTTGGATTGTCTTCCCTTCTAAATTGTTGCAATAATCCATGTAAAAAATAGAAAAAAGTAACATTTTATAAATTATATTAGAATTTTCTAGAAAATCTGTAATCTATCATACCATACTTTACCAAAAAGTCAATGCTGTTGTCGAAAAACAGCGAATTAGCCAGTAATTATAAATATTTTTTATAGAAAACATGATATCAATACCGTTGAATATATAGGAAATAGATCATAAGGTCACCGCTGGCGCCATTTATGGTGCCAGCGGTGACCTTATGATTCCGTATCTTTCTGGCTTATTCTGGTCAATCCCAGTTTACAATGTAATGATATTCTGCTATATTTGTTTCAATACAACATGGTTTAAAATTCTTTGAGCTGACAGACTTTGGAAAATGAGTTTTAGATTATTCGTTAGGGTATAAAAGGAGAAATTACGATGGCGATTCTAGTATTAGGTGGAGCTGGCTACATCGGCTCTCATACCGTCTACCAACTGATTGATTCAGGCCGAGATGTTGTCGTTGTGGATAATCTGGCCACAGGTCATCGGGAAGCCGTGCACCCAAAGGCAAGGTTTTATCAAGGAGATTTGCATGACCGCGCATTTTTGGATTCTATTTTTCAAAAGGAAAAGATTGACGGTGTCATTCATTTTGCTGCCTATTCGCTTGTGGGAGAAAGTATGACTAATCCACTGAAGTATTATGACAACAATCTCTGTGGAACTAAGGTTTTGCTGGAATCCATGGTGGCAAACGGCGTGGACAGAATTGTGTTTTCCTCTACTGCCGCAACTTACGGTGAGCCAAAGCATGTCCCGATTTTAGAGACGGATGTGACGGTCCCCACAAACTGCTATGGCGAGACAAAATTATCTATGGAAAAAATGTTTAAATGGACCGCGCAGGCACATGGTCTGCGCTATGTTTCCCTGCGCTATTTTAACGCCTCCGGGGCACATGCTTCCGGCGCCATCGGAGAGGCACACTGTCCCGAAAGTCATTTAATTCCGCTGATTCTACAGGTTCCAAATGGGCAGCGGGAGAAAATTATGATCTTTGGGGATGATTATCCGACCACGGACGGTACCTGCGTTCGCGATTATATTCACGTCACCGATTTGGCACAGGCGCATATTCTGGCACTTGAATATTTGAATCATGGCGGGCAAAGTGATATCTTTAACCTGGGCAATGGCGTTGGCTTTTCGGTAAAAGAGGTCATTGAGACGGCTCGAAAAGTGACCGGGCATCCGATTCCGGCGGAGATTGCAGCGCGCCGTGTTGGTGATCCCGCACAGCTGATTGCTTCCAGCGAAAAAGCAAACTCAATTTTGGGATGGAAACCAGAGTATAACGATTTGGAGACGATAATCGCAACCGCGTGGAGATGGCATCATACCCATCCGAACGGATTCCAGGTCTGAACATATTTTAAGAGGTGGATACACATATGAAAGGAATTATTTTAGCCGCAGGCAAAGGCACCCGGCTCTATCCCATGACCAAGCCGGTCTGTAAACCGTTACTACCCATTTTTGATAAGCCTATGCTCTATTACCCGCTGGCAGTTTTGCAGCAGGCGGGTATCCGGGAGGTCCTGGTAATTGTACCGCCCGATGATAAGGAGCCCTTTGAACGTCTGTTGGGTGATGGCAGCCAGCTGGGAATGCAGATCTCCTATCAGGAGCAATTTGTCCAGCGCGGCATCGCCGATGCGTTTATAATTGGTGAGGAATTCATCGGCGGAGATTCCGTATGTCTGGTGCTGGGAGACAATGTATTCTACGGAAAAGGTCTCCGGGACTGTCTGCTGAAAGCGCAGCAGAACAAAACAGGCGCCACGATTTTTGGCTGCTATGTAGATGATCCACGCGCATTTGGCGTGGTGGAATTTGACGCCAAAGGCAAGGCCATCAGCATTGAGGAAAAACCGCAACACCCCAAGTCCAACTACATTGTTCCCGGTTTATATTTTTATGATAACCGTGTTGTCGAAATTGCCAAAAGGGTACAGCCCTCCGCCAGGGGCGAGCTGGAGATCACGTCTGTAAACAATGCTTATCTGGAACTGGATGAGCTGAACGTGGTAACGCTGGGCAGAGACTTTGTCTGGCTGGATGCAGGAACGGAGGACAGTCTTCTGGAGGCGGCGCGGGTGATTCAGGAGCTTCAGCATACGACGGGCCATTACGTAGCCTGCATTGAGGAGATCGCCTGCCAGAGTGGTTGGATTACGACGGAAGAATTATGCCGGCTGGGAAAAGCGCTTGAGAAGACAAGATACGGAAAATACATTCTCTCAAAGTGCAAAGGCTGAGTCAAACGAAATAGGGTCGAAGGTATGAAAAAGAAGCTGCTTACCATTCTTATTATTTTAATATTTTGCTTCATCTGGGGTAACTCCATGGTTCCGGAAAAGCAGTCTAACGCAATCAGCGATGCTGTTACTGCAATGGTAGGCGGGGTAGTGACCCACTGCTACGAGAGTTCAGAAAGAGCAGCCACTACTTGGTTTACCTCGGGGCATATCCGAAAGCTGGCACATGTAACAGAGTATGCTGCACTGGGCGCGGTACTGACAACCTTGGTTATCCTGAAGCATAAAACGATTCGAGGACATTTGCCGGGATTGGCGCTGGCTGGCCTTTCCGTGGCGGTAATTGATGAAACCATTCAGATGTTTAACAATCGGACAAGCCAAATTAAGGACGTCTGGATTGACAGTGCGGGCTTTGCACTTGGTACCGGCTTAACAATTCTAATTGCACGTTTTACACGTTTTTTAGCCCAGCAAAAGAAACAAAAAAAATAAGGTTACAAATTTTCTTCAGCCGGGAAAACCAGATCAGTGAGGATTTGCACCCAAAATATGAAGGCACCGGAACTCCCGATACTGATATGAACTGAGTGGCCTCCAATCCGCGTCGTAGGAGTGTGCGGCGACCAAGGTGTTTTCCGGCGTAGGAGGGTCCCCCGTCGCCACGACGATGGGCGTATGTCCGAATCCTTTATCGGTAAAGCGGAGCTGGATAAAATCAGCGGGCAGCAGTTTGTCCAGCGTGGTTTCTATTCCAAACGGCCCTGGGCTTTTTTCCGACCGCGTGATGAACTGAAAAAAATAAAGTACGCTGGTCCATGCGGGAGCTTTCTTGTTTGCGTTCAGATAATACCAGCCAAATGTGGGTGTATAGTTCATAATGCCGGTACCTGCATAGAGACACTGAGAGGCAAAATTTGTGCAGTCCCCGCCCAGCTTTTCATAGTCATAATAGGCTGGATTCCGACTATAGGCCCAGGTGTGCGCATAGCGGACGGCTGCCTTGCGGTCATAGGGAATTATGCGCGGTGTCACCATATGCTTCAGTCCTTTCTGGCAACTCTCGATTACATTTTATGCGGGGATTCCCTGCCTTGACTCTATAGAGAAAGAAAGCGAGAGATGTTCCATGACCAACCGCCGGTATGACGCGGTTATTTTTGACTTGGACGGGACCCTGCTTGATACGTTGCAGGACCTGACTGACAGTGTCAACGATACTATGAGAAAACATCACATGCCGCTGCGAACCATGGAGGAAGTACGAGGCTTTGTGGGAAACGGAATTGGGAAATTAGTGGCACGCGCGGTTCCGCCCGGCACTAAAGCCGATAAATTGGCACAGTGCCTTTCTGATTTCAGACTCCTTTACGCGAAGAATATGCGCAGGAAGACAGCGCCTTACCCCGGAATTCCTGAACTTCTCATGCGTTTGGGAGCGGATGGATTCCGTCTTGCGGTAGTTTCCAATAAAATTGACGAGGCGGCAAAAGAACTGTGCCGCGCTTTTTTTCAAGACATGATTCCGGTGACAATCGGAGAATCGCCGGATGTGGCCAGAAAGCCAGCGCCCGATTCTGTTCTATGCGCTCTTTCGGAACTGGACGTCTCCCCTTCCCAGGCTGTCTATGTTGGCGATTCCGAAGTGGATCTGGAGACGGCTAAAAATGCCGGCCTTCCCTGCCTGTCTGTAACATGGGGGTTTCGAGACGCGGATTTTCTTCGACAGTACGGCGCTGCCGCGTTGGCTGATACGCCCTCTTCCCTGCTGGAGATGCTGGAAAAGAACCAGGCGGAAAGCAAATAAAAAACACCGCGGCGATTGTTTGAAGTGACCCCAAAAAGTTAGACAAATATTTGCATTAGGCAGCCGAGAGGGCTTGTTGTCTGTGCAATGCAGGCGGCAAGCCCTTTAGCTTTGCCTTGCTGCGGCGGTTGTTGTAGTAATCGAGATACTCAATTAGCTCCGTCTTGAAGTGCTCCATCGACTCGAACTGCTGCAAATACAACAGTTCGCTCTTGAGCAGGCCAAAGAAGTTTTCAATCACGGCATTATCCAGGTAATTCCCCTTGCGACTCATGCTCTGCTGGATGCCCTTTGCTCTCAACATTCTCTGGTACTGTTTGTGCTGGTACTGCCAGCCCTGGTCGGAATGCAGGATGAGGTTCGTTCCGTCCGGCATCTTAGAAAATGCTGCTTCTAACATCTCAGTTACCATAGACAGCACTGGCCTGTCCGAAATGGAATAGCTGACAATATCCCTACTGTATAAGTCGAGGATCGGCGACAGGTAAAGTTTCTGCCCGAATAGACTGAATTCCGTGACATCCGTTACCCACTTCTGGTTGGGCTTTTCGGCCTCGAAGTTCCGTTCCAACAGGTTCGGAGCGAGTTTGCCCACTTCACCCTTGTAGGAACGGTATTTTTTCATCCGCACCCGGCAAACCAGTCCCAATTCCTTCATCAGTCGCTGAACCGTCTTGTGGTTCAACGTAAAGCCGCGGTGACGCAGTTCTGCCGTAATTCGCCGGTAGCCGTAACGACCTTTATTTTCATGGTAGATGGCCACAATGTATTCTTTGGCGTCACCATATTTGTCCGCCTTTGTCAGCCGTTTCTCATGGTAATAGTAGATCGAACGCGCAAGATGTGCTACCTCCAGAAGGATGTCCAACTTGAAATTTTGCCTTAGTCCCCGAATCACCAGCGTTTTTTGCGCGCTTTTCGCTCTTCTTCCAAAACCAAGGCTTGCAAGTTTTTTAGGTACGCATTCTCCGCACGTAACCGTTGTACTTCTGCGAGTAAATCTTCTTCTACCTTTGACGGCAGCTTGCCGGGACGCCCTTTGCTGCCACGTCCGCGACGCTCAACAGCAAATCCTTCCGGGCCTTCCGTCAGATAGATACGCTCCCACGCAGCAACACGCTTGTCATCGCCCACTTCAAATTGCCGTGCTGCCTCGCAGTAGCTTAGTCCTTCTTTGCGCATGGTTTCTACTACCGTGACTTTAAATTCTGGCATATATCGCTTGTTTGGTACTCCTTTTGGCATAGAAAAACACCCCAATCGTTATCAGTATATCATACTGTCTAACAATTGGGGTGCAGTTCATTTTCGCCACGGTGTTTTTTATTCGGAAAAAGTTATGCCTTGTTGTCGCTGCCCAGAACGTTTACAATCTTGTTTTTCACCAAGTCACGGATATTGTCACGACCCACCGTTAAATACTGACGAGGGTCAAAATGTTCCGGATGCTCGTTGAAATGCTGACGGATACCGGCCGTCATGGCAAGACGCAAATCAGAATCAATATTGATTTTGCAGACCGCCATCTTTGCCGCCTTGCGGAGCATGTCCTCCGGGATTCCGATAGCGTCCGGCATATTACCACCGTTGGAATTGATAATATCCACATATTTGGGAATCACAGAAGAAGCACCGTGAAGTACAATGGGAAATCCGGGTAGCCGCTTTGCCACTTCCTCCAAGATGTCGAAGCGCAGCTGAGGCTTCTGACCGGGCTTAAATTTGTAAGCGCCATGGCTGGTGCCGATGGCGATGGCCAGAGAGTCAACACCCGTGCGTTCGACGAACTCCTGCACCTGGCCCGGGTCGGTGTAAGAGGAATCCGCGGTGGAGACGTTAACGGCGTCCTCAATGCCGGCCAAGCGGCCCAGCTCACCCTCTACCACAACGCCATGGCTGTGGGCGTACTCCACCACCTGACTGGTCAGAGCAACGTTATCCTCAAAGGAGTGCTTGGAACCGTCGATCATGACAGAGGTAAAGCCACCGTCTACACAGGACTTGCATAGCTCGAAGGTATCACCGTGGTCCAGATGCAGGCAGATGGGAAGCTGCGTGTCCTCCAGCGCGGCCTCTACCAGCTTCATGAGGTACACATGCTTGGCATATTTTCTGGCACCGGCAGAAACTTGAAGAATCAGCGGAGAGTTGACCTCCTTTGCAGCCTCGGTAATGCCTTGTACGATCTCCATGTTGTTGACATTGAAAGCGCCGATTGCATAACCTCCGGCATAGGCCTTCTTAAACATTTCAGTAGATGTGACCAATGGCATAGAGCCTCACTCCTTTTTTTCATTCCCAGTTAATTCTAGCATTTAGAATTGATAAATGCAAGAGGGCGTGCTATTATATTTGTACAGGATTCATTTTATTGGAAAAAATGCAGAAATAGTTTCATTTGGAAAGCAAACCATTATGAATTATGGAGGTCCAATCATGAGTGAACGGAAAGGTGCATGTATTATCGGCCAGTCCGGCGGTCCCACCGCAGTCATTAACGCCAGTGCGCAGGGCGCGATTCAGGCCGCGCTGAAAGCGGGCTGTATTACCCGCGTTCTTGGAGCGGCTCACGGGATCAAAGGTGTTCTGGATGATAAGCTGTATGATATGGATCAGGAGGACGCGTCCGAACTGGGACTGCTGAAAAACACGCCATCCTCCGCACTGGGTTCCTGCCGCTACAAGCTGGCGGACCCCGACCAGGACGATACGGATTACCGCCGCATCCTGGAGATATTCAAAAAGTATGATGTACGGTATTTCTTCTATAACGGTGGCAACGATTCCATGGATACCTGCAATAAAATTTCTAAATATATGCAGAAAATCGGTTACGAATGCCGCATTATGGGGATCCCGAAGACCATCGACAACGACCTGAACGGAACAGACCACTGCCCCGGCTTTGCATCCGCCGCCAAATATATCTCCACGTCCTGCATGGAAGTTTGGCAGGATGCCCATGTATATGATACGGGCATGATCACGATTATTGAAATCATGGGACGTCATGCCGGATGGCTGGCCGGAGCCTCAGCTCTGGCCACCTGGGCCGGATTTGGCCCGGACCTCATCTATCTTCCGGAGGTCGACTTCGATATGGAGCAGTTCCTGGCAGATGTGACGGCAATCTATCACAGGACCGGAAAATGTATGGTGGCCGTCTCCGAGGGCATCCATTACGCAGACGGCACATTTGTCTCCGAAGCGAAAGCTTCCGCCACCGATGGCTTTGGACATGCGCAGTTGGGCGGGCTGGCGGCTACACTGGCAGAAATTGTAAAGCAAAAAACAAGGGCAAAGGTCCGCGGTATCGAGCTGTCTCTGCTTCAGCGCTGTGGTGCGCATCTGGCCTCGGAAACCGATATCGAAGAGGCTTATCGCGCGGGTCAGGCAGCCGTAGAAGCCGCAGTCAGCGGAATGACAGACAAAATGGTGGCGTTCCGCTGTACCCGGGACGATAAAGGCTATTTCTGTGAAACGATTTTGGAGCCGCTGGATGTTGCGGCAAACGCTGAAAAGAAAGTCCCCCGCGCATGGATTAACGCTGCGGGGAACGGTGTGGAGCAGCCGTTTATAGACTATGTGCTGCCACTTATTCAGGGTGAGCCGGAGCTACCCAGAGAACATTCTCTCCCCCGCTTTGCCAAGCTGAAAAAAGTTCTGGCCACTGCGAACTGAACGGCTGTCTGCAGATTAAATGATAAGAAAGAGATAAAAGGGCCTCCCTCCATTTTCAGGCGGGAGGTCCTTTTTCGTCAAGGCTCAGACTCTGAGCTCAACGTCTGTCTTTTTCAGCGCATCGGGATAGCGGGCAAGAACAGGCTCTACGCAGTCGCGCAAAAATTCTGTGACCTGCTCCGGACAGCGTCCGATATAACGAGCGGGTTCCAGATGCGCGGTCAGCTCTTCACGAGTCATTCCAAACAGCGGATCAGCCGCGATCAGGTCGATCAAATTGTTGGAAAGACCGAGGTCCTTTACATTGCGGCCAGCCTCTTGGGAGAGCACACGGATGCGTTCATGGAGCTGCTGGCGGTCCCCCCCACGCTTAACCGCATCCATCATGATATTTTCCGAAGCCATAAAGGGCAGCTCTTCCCTAATATGGCGTTCGATGACCTTTTCATGGACGACAAGACCGGAGGCGACGTTTTCATAAATGCTCAGAATGGCGTCTGTAGCGAGGAACGCCTCCGGAATGGAAATCCGCTTATTCGCGGAATCGTCCAAGGTACGTTCAAACCACTGGCTGGAGGCGGTAATGGCGGGGTTTTGGGCATCCACAATTACGTAACGGGCCAGAGAGCAGATTCGCTCGCAGCGCATGGGATTTCGCTTGTAGGGCATAGCGGAAGAACCGATCTGCTTTGCCTCAAAGGGTTCCTCAATTTCTTTCAGATGGCAGAGCAGGCGCACATCTGTGGCGAACTTACTGGCGCTCTGCGCGATGCCGGAGAGTGTGGCAAGAACAGCAGCATCCACCTTACGGGAATAGGTCTGTCCGGAAACGGGTACCACCTGGTCAAAGCCCATCTCATGGGCAATCCGGCGGTCCAGCTCCCTGACCTTCTCATGATCACCCTCAAACAGCTCCAGAAAACTGGCCTGCGTTCCGGTGGTACCCTTGGAACCGAGCAGTTTCAAACGGGAGATGCGGAATTCCACTTCCTCCAAGTCCATCAGAAGCTCGTTCATCCACAGCGTGGCACGCTTTCCCACCGTAACCAGCTGAGCGGCCTGAAAGTGCGTAAAGCCGAGGGTTGGCAAAGACTTGTACCGTTCGGCAAAACCGGACAGCGTATGGAGCACGCGGACCAACGCGTCGCGAATCAAAACCAGAGCCTCCCGCATCAGGATGATATCCGTGTTGTCCCCTACATAACAACTGGTGGCGCCGAGATGGATGATAGGCATCGCTTTGGGACAGTGTTCCCCATAGGCGTGGATATGAGCCATTACATCGTGGCGAAGTGCCTTTTCCCATTTAGCGGCAGCTTCATAGTCAATTTCATTGACATGAGCCTCCAATTCCTCCACCTGTTCCTGTGTGACAGGCAGGCCGAGGTCCTTTTCCGCACGCGCCAGTGCGACCCACAGACGGTGCCACGTGGTGAACTTTTTATCCGGAGAAAAAAGATGTAGCATTTCTTCGCTGGCATACCGGGAGGCCAACGGACTTTCATAACTGTTTTTCATAACCAACCCTCAGTTTCATAAGTGATTACGCCAATAAAACCGGTCCGGCTTTTCGACTTCAGCCCTCTGCAAAAAATTTTTCCAACCGGTCCAGACCCGCCTTGATATTTTCCATCGAAGTAGCGTATGACCAGCGTACGAAGTCAGGCGCTCCAAATCCGCCGCACGGCACCACGGCAACTAGGCCAAATTTCAGAAGTGCGTCTGCGAAATCGTCGGCCGACTCGATTTTGACTCCATGCAGTGTGGTGCCAACCAAAGGACGGATATTCATCATAACATAAAACGCACCCTGCGGCTTGATGCAGCTGACGCCGGGAATACGATTCATTCGGGATACGAGATAGTCCCGCCGTTCCTGAAAAGCTGCCTGCATGGCACGGATGCCCTCCTGCGGTCCGCATAGCGCGGCGACCGCCGCCTTCTGCGCGATGGAACACGGCGCGGAAGTGGAATGGCTGAGATAATTGGACATGACCTTGGCAATTTTCCCGTTTGCCGCGGCATAGCCGATCCGCCAGCCGGTCATGGCATAGGACTTGGAGACGCCGTTGACCAGAATCGTGTGTTCCTTTACCTCCGGACTCAGAGACGGAATGCTGGTAAACACTGCGCCGTCATAGACCAGACGGTAATAAATTTCATCAGCGATAATATACAAATCATGCCGCACACAGATATCGGTCAGTGCAATCAGGTCTTCCCTGCTGTACATCATACCGGTTGGATTTGACGGATTGTTGAGAATAATCGCCTTGGTTTTCGGTGTGATCGCGGCTTCCAACTTGGCTGCGGTCAGCTTAAAGTCCTCCGCTTCTCCAGCGGTGACAATTACGGGGACAGCACCCACCATCTCGATCAGTTCCCGGTAGCTGACCCAGTAAGGTGCGGGAAGAATCACTTCATCACCGGGATTTACCAGGGTGCGAAGTGCAATATACAAGCTATGCTTGGCACCGCTTGCCACAACAATCTGTGTGGGCTCATAGGAGACGCCGCAGTCGGCCTTTAAACGGTCAGCGGCTGCCTGACGTAAATCCATGATGCCCGGTGTAGGTGTGTAGCGGGTGAAGTTGTCCTTAATCGCGGCAATCGCGGCATTTTTAATGTGTTCAGGCGTATCAAAATCCGGTTCGCCTGCGCCAAATCCAATTACATCGACGCCGTCTGCCTTCATCTGCTTAAACATAGCATCAATAGTCAGCGTAGTAGACGCATGAACAGACTGAGCGATATGTGATAAATCTTTCAAACAAACTCCTCCAACTTACAATCTAAAGCGCCATGACACATTATATGACTTGACTTGCAAAAAAGCAAGCCATAATCCGTACAAAGCGTTGAAATGTGAATGTTTAAAACCGTACAAGTTCACTAAAATAAAAAAAGAGGCCGTTTACTTTCGTTAGAAAGTAAACGGCCTCCCTTGTTATAGGCAAAACTTCCGAATACACTGTGCCGCTGCATGCTCGTCGTTAGAGCCCACCACGGCATCCGCAGCGGCGCGTAGCGTTGGAACGGCATTAGCCACCGCAACGCCTGTACCGGCAGTACGAAGTAATTCCAGATCGTTCATACCGTCGCCCAGTGCAACCACTTGCCCGGGAGTCAGTGACAACTGTTCCATAAGTACACAGAGGGCCGCGCCCTTAGAGACGCCTTTAGGCATGATTTCCAGAAAAATATCCTCGGAAAATACGGTGTCCGCCCGTCCGTTTAAAAGAGGCTTTAAAAATGTCTCCGCTTCCAGCAATACGTTATGACGTCCGGCGATCAGGAATTTACTCAGTTCATGAGGCATCATCTGCGGAAAGGTGGCTTGGGCCGGCCGGCGTTCCCGGCGAATCAGGTCCTCAATCTCGTCATTGCTCCGAAACTGAAAAAAGCCATCCACACCCGCATATGCAGCAAGTCCCAATTCTGGGAATCGGGCCAGGAGCGAAGTTAAGACGGGAGTCAAACCATCCGGAAGAGTGCGCTTCATTTTGCAGCGTTCCGTCCCGAAATCCCACAGGATTCCGCCGTTGCTGGTAATGGCGGGAGCATTGATTTGCCGGACCAGCTCCGGATAAATTTCAATCGCACGGGGGGACCGCCCGGAGGCTACGGTGAACAGACCGCCGGAGGCGGTGAATTCGGCGATTGCATCTAAATTCTCGCGGCTTACCACAGAATGGGAATCCAACAGAGTGTGGTCCATATCACTAATAAAAAGCCGGACTGGATTTTGTCTATTTTGCATGCTTTTTGGCCAGCTTCACGCCGGAAAGCATCACACCAAATACAAACCAGAACACTACCATAACGCGGGGATAGTTCCAGATATAATCCGCCACGCCGCCGACCATGATACCAGCCATGGCACCGGCCCCGCCGATGGTGATGAGGCGCACCTGCCTGGAGCAGGAGGACAGCTTAACGGCTTTCGCCGCGTTTTTAATGCCGGAAAAAATCGCCGCAATGAAAGCAATTACGCCCACAAGGCCGGTTTCCAGCCAGACCTGCAGATAGACGTCGTGAGCGTGGACAAAGGGCGCTACGCCGTGATAAAGATTCAGGTCCTTAACGACTTTGCGCACCGCGTCCGTACCCAGTCCGGCACCGCGGACCGGCCGTTCGCGAATCAAGGCTAAGGCAGCCTTATACAGTGGAAAACGACTGGAGGTGGAACTGTCGGAGGTATTAAAAATGGTAAGGACCCGGTGGAAGATGGTTTCAGGCAAAAGCGGAAGTGCCACGACTGCCAGCAGGATGCAGACGGGAATTAATCTTCGGTTCCAGAAAAATACGAATACAGTGGCTGCAATAAGCAGTCCAATCCAGCTGGAGCGGGAATATGTCATGCCTATGGCGAGTATACCCAGGCCAAAGGCGGCCAGAGCGGCCAGTTTTCCCAGCAGGGTACGGCTGCCTAGCAGTAACGCTGCGGCCAGAGGCAGGAGCAGGAGCAGGATTTCCGCAAATGCATTGGGATTTTCAAACATGGAAAACACACGGCCGGGCATTCCCGCGTTTACAGTGAGGTCAACATAGGAAGTATTGACCTCCACACCCTGAATTCGCTGTACCATGGCATAGGCCGATACCAAAAACAGCGCCATGGTTGTAAAGCCAACCAATCTGGTCAGCTGTTCCTCTCGTTCTATGGCACTGACCGTCACTATGACACAGAGCATGCAGGTGATATGGAAGAACAGGAAACGGAACGACAAAGAGGAGTAAACCGACAGAGGCCATGCCATACAGATTGCCGCCGCGAATAGTACGGTCCAAGGTCCTACAGCGGTAGCGTTCAGGCGCAGGGAGCGGCAGCGCATGCCGCCGACGATAAATAGAAATAGCGCCACAATAAAGCCAATCAGGCTGTACCAATTATTCCAGTGCTTGTAGGGGATAATCAGAATGCCAAGCATAACCCAGCCAATAAAGGCGGGTACCTGCTCCCCCACACTGAATGCCAGCAGGGCAAAGAAGCTGTTTTCAAAAACTGCGCGCAGCTTTCGATAAATCCAGTAAAGTAAAGCCGCCGGAAGATTGATAACTGTTTCCAGCAAGCGGCAGGAAAGGCTGCCATGCCAAGCGCGCGGGATGGTGCCTTCCCGGGTAAAAAAGGTCATAATGGCGCTGCCGCTAAACACGCCGCCCCACCAGGCGGAAAGACGGCACAGCAGCCGAGCGATGCCGCTTTGTCTATAAGTGTCGTACAGCCCATGCCAAATCCAGAGCAGTAGACAGCCGATAAAGCTGTTTTTATAAATCGTCAAAGTTGTTTCTCCCTTATTTTCTGCGGTTTTTTACCGTATACAGCAGAGTCAGTATACCAAACCACCGCCGGCAGATCAAATCCGCCACTAACTGCTTATTTTTTCCCATGCCCCTGGGGTGCAGTTTACGAATAGCTTCCGCCATATCCTTTTCTAGAGTGAACGCCTCTACACGGTGCTTCTTCTCCCCCGGTGACGCAGGATTACCGGGTGCGTATTCATTGGAAACGGCAATTAACAGTCCAGCCCAGTTAGAGTTTTCCACCCACATGGGGTCATCGGCACTCAAGCCGTACCGTTCTACCAGAATGCGTTTCTTTTCCATAAAGGCGCGGAAAATATCCATATAGTCGGCAAGGTAATTGCGGGTAACAGACGCCGGATTTTGCTGATAATAGTAAAGTGGCACATCCACCATGGCCAGCTTTTCCGATAGACAGAAATATTCCATTAGGAACAGATCATCTTCCAGATAGGCGCCGGAGAAGCGTAAGTCATGCTTCCGCAGAAGCTTGCGGGAGAAAAGGAACCTCCAGATATAGCCGTTGAGAATCTCACCTGATTTTCCCAGCCGTTGCCCCAGCAAACGGTCAACCACGCTGTGGCGAACAGCTTCTTTTCCGTATACCCCCGCGGGCATAGCACCGGGTTCCACCCATTTTTCTCCGTTCGGCAGGACGTTGTAGTGGGCACAGCCGGAGGAATCCGCACCAGCCGCAGTCAGCGCGTCATACAAAATGCGGCACATCGTTGGCTCTATAAAATCATCGCTGTCCACAAATTGTATGTAATCGCCCTGTGCCTGCTCCATCCCTAAATTACGCGCGGAACTCACGCCGCCGTTGGATTTATGAAATACCCGTACTCGGCTGTCTTGGGAAGCAAAGGCGTCGCACAGCTTTCCGCTGCCATCGGGCGAGCCATCGTCGATTAAAAGCAGTTCCCAGTCCGACATGGTCTGGGCAAAGATGGAACGGACGCACTTTTCCAGCACATGCTCCGCCTTGTAGACAGGCACAATAATGGATAGAATCGGCATATTATATCTCCTTAACGCCGGTCGTACTGATTGAGGAACAGCCGTGCGTTTATATCGTTGGGATCGACATAGCCACGGCACGGGAAAACGTACCCGTACCCCGGGCGCTTCAGTTCAGATATCCGCGCAGTTTTTCGGCCCGGTCCGTCTTTTCCCAGGGAAGGTCCAGATCCAAGCGGCCAAAATGGCCATAAGCTGCCGTTTGCTCATAAATGGGACGGCGCAGATTTAGATAGGATATAATGCTGGCGGGACGTAGATCAAAGGTCTTGCAGACAATCTCGGCCAGTTGTTCGTCCGGCAGCTTTCCGGTCCCCTGGGTATCGACCAAGACGGAAACCGGGTTGGCTACCCCGATGGCGTAGGCCAGTTCAATCTGACATCTTCGAGCAAGCCCGGCCGCCACCAAATTCTTGGCAACATAGCGCGCCATATAAGCCGCGGAACGGTCCACTTTGGTGGGGTCTTTGCCGGAGAAGCAGCCACCGCCATGAGCGGCGGAGCCACCGTAGGTGTCCACGATAATTTTACGCCCGGTTAAACCAGTATCGCCGACGGGACCGCCTACGACAAAGCGGCCGGTGGGGTTCACATAAATCTTGGTACCTTTATCGATATATTCTGCCGAAATGACCGGACGAATGACCGTTTCCATGATGGCTTCCCGCAGATCCTTCAGAGAAATATCCGGATTGTGCTGGGCGGAAACCACAATGGCGGGGCAGCGCAAAACATTTCCGTTTTCATCATATTCCACGGTAACCTGGCTTTTTCCATCGGGACGCAGCCATTTTAGCTCACCGCTTTTACGCACGCTGGCCAGACGGCGGGCCAACTGATGCGCCATGGAGATAGGGGCCGGCATCAGTTCAGGGGTTTCGTCACAGGCATAGCCGAACATCATGCCCTGGTCCCCCGCTCCAATGCGGTCGTTTTCATCGGTATCCCCCTCCTCCTGACACTCATATGAATGGTTGACGCCCATGGCAATGTCAGGGGATTGCTCGTCAATGGAGGTCATAACGGCACAGCTCTTGCTGTCAAAGCCGTAGTCAGGATCAGTATAGCCGATCCGCTCTACCGTGCGGCGCGCAATGGCTGGAATGTCCGTATAATGAGACGTGGTGATTTCACCCATTACCACGATCATACCGGTTGTGGTAAACGTTTCGCAAGCCACATGGGCGGTGGGGTCATGGGCCAGAATGTCATCCAGAACAGCATCGGAAATCTGATCGCAGATCTTATCCGGATGCCCCTCGGTAACGGACTCAGAAGTAAATACACGGTGACTCATAGTTTTTCGTTCCTTTCCCTTCGAGGTAAGACGGTGGGTCCACCGGAATAACGAAGCAAAAAAAACACGCTCCATTATCCAACGGAGCGCACGAAACATCATCCTCATCTTTCGATTACTACCGCCGGATTTGGCACCTTGTACACAAAGCACAGGTTGCCGGGCTTCATCGGGCCGTTCCCTCCACCACTCTCGATAAGGTATTTGATTATAACTTTGAACTTATTTAGTATAATCTTCCGGCCGTGTTTTGTCAAGTATTGAGCTTTTTAGAAAAAGATTTGCCCTAATAAAAAGAGCCGGAGGCTTTCTATGAAATTTCCGGGCTGGGTCCGTGCTCAATCAGCGCGAGCTTTTCCTGACGGCTAAGCTTCTTAATCGCAGCCTCGTGCTGAAGTGCCTCCGCGTGACCCGCGCACAGCTGACGGTAGACCACGGCCACCGGACGGCGGCTACGGGTGTATTTAGCCCCTTTCCCACTGTTATGGACAGCCGTACGACGGTCCGTGTCCGTCGTACTTCCGGTATACAGCGTCCCGTCGGCGCAGCGCAGGATATAAACCCACCAGCTCAAAATCTTTTCACCTCGCTGAAATTTACCCAGCCACGACAAAGCGTTCAGTGTAAACCAATTTCCCTTTCAAGCGACTGGATTCCATTAGACTAATCTGCTTTACGTGAGTGGAAAATGGATCGCCCAGCAGTGCCGCGCGATCGGGTTTGCGAGGCAGCAGGACCCGTCGCGCCAAGGTTAGGTGCGGTTGGAAGGCACGTGTCTCCAGCGGGAAATTTTCTGCTGCCAAGTGGCGGCTGAGTTCTCCCTGTATGCGCTCCAGTGTGGGGTTCAGACGCAGGCCGATCCACCAGAGCTCACTGTCCCGCTGCCGGAAGCGGCCGACCCGGTCAAAGGTTAGGTCCATTGGTTCTATATGAGTGCGCAGCATGGCTTGCTTAACGGCGTTTAGCCGCTCCGGGCGCACTTCACCCAGAAAAACGAGCGTGAGATGCAGATTTTCCAGCCGGGTAAAGCTGGCATGCTGATCCAGGTTCCAAAGCCTGCCCTGAACATCTAAGATGTGTGCCTGCGTTTCCGCATCAAAGCGGACCGCAATAAAAAGTCGCATGAATCATACCTCCGCGCTAAGCGCCGCGTCGTAAGCGGCTTTTGTCCGGGCATCAAAGCAGACCATCCATACGTCGCGGATCGTCTTGGCGTGGTCCAGGAAATTCAGAATAGTGCGGATCGCAATTGCCGCCGCCTGATCCAGCGGGAAGTGATAGACACCGGTACTAATAGAGGGAAAGGCCACGGTGACACATCCGTTTTCTTCCGCCAACGTCAGACAGCTTTGGTAGCTGGACGCCAACAGATCCGCTTCCCCGTGGCTGCCGCCCCGCCAGATTGGTCCGGGCGTATGGATTACGTAGCGCGCCGGCAGCCGATAACCACCGGTGATTTTGGCCTTTCCAGTTTCACAGCCGTGCAGGGTGCGGCACTCCGCCAATAATTCGGGACCGGCCGCGCGATGGATTGCGCCGTCCACGCCACCGCCGCCAAGTAGGCTGGTGTTGGCAGCATTTACAATGGCATCCGCCGCCACGGCTGTGATGTCTCCACGCATAATTCTAATTGGCATTAATGACTCCCCCAATTCTCCAAAATCTGTAAAGTAAAATGCTTCTTCTACATCTCGACGGAAGTATTCGAAGTGAAAAGCGTATCCAGTAAAAAACGCTGCAAATCGGCGGCCACCGGTTCCTCGTATGGTTCGCGGGTCAGTTCATTGTTGGAGATGATCCGAACGCCGACACAGGGGGTGTCCAGCCGTGTGCATGCCTGATAGACGGCGGCGCTTTCCATGTCCTCGCACAGATGGCCTCTTTGAGCATGGAGCCAATCGATACGGTCCGCCTCCCTGCTGAACAGATCGCCGCTGCCCAGCCGCCCCACATGAAGGATTCCGGCGGAATCATTTCCTGCGGTCAAGCGTGACACCCATGCCGGATTGGCGTTCAGGATGGCGGACCGCCCGTTGAAGGTCCAGTCGAAGGGTGCGCAGCCGGTATCCTTTGGCCGGGGTGGCATGTTCAGCGCATCCAGGTTAACAGCCTGGCTGCCGATTACGATATCTCCGCGATGAAGCTGGCGGACCGCCGCCCCGGCTGTGCCTTGATTAATGACGACGGCCGGATGGAACGTCAGAATTCCGAGTACCGTGGCACAAGCGGCGTGGATGAGGCCGATGTCCGTCTGTGCGATTACGGTGTTTTGCGCACCGATCCGTCCATGCCAAAAGGAATAGCCGCCCACCTCTGTCCGATCGGGCCGGGACATGGCGCACAGAAATCCGGAGATCTCATGTTCCTCCGCGCCCTGAAGCAGAATTGGCGCTTGATTCATGGGAGCTTAACCTCCCTTTGCTGCGCACGCCGGTACAGGATCCAGGCGATCTGGCTGGAAAAAAGGCCAATCAGCGCTCCGGCCAGCACATCGGACGGAAAATGAATTCCCACATAAAGTCTGGAAAAGCCCATGAGTATAGCCAGAGCCACAAAGAAAGATTTGATTTTCCAGTTGGAAAAGGTTTTCCACCATGCTCCTGCTGCGGCAAATGCGGCGCAGGTATGCCCGGATGGAAAAGAATTCGGGTCCGGCGGTGCTATCAACGGGGTAAGCCCATCGACCACCAGCCATGGTCGGGGCCTGGAAAACAGATGTTTTAGGATTAGATTGGCACCAATCAGTCCCACGGCCATGGAAAAAAGGGCAAGCAGACCAGCCCTTCTGGTTTTTGCGTGGAAAAGCAACAGCAGGGACACTGCGATCCACAAAAATCCCAGATTTCCCAGTTGCGTGTAAAAGGTAAAAAAGAGGTCTAAAAACGGAGTGTGCAGATGATTTTGAATCATCAGCAAAACGGTATGATCTGCGTACTCAATAAAAGCAGGCATCGGGTCCCTCCTTTCGGGCTGTCCTATGTCGAGAAAGGCGGCGGAACCACTCTCCCGCCGCCTTTCTGCTCAGTTGACCGCAGTTTACTTTGCAGTATTCTGATATTCGCAGGATAAAATGACCCCGTTATCCAGCTCGAATGTGGTGGTTTTCACGATATGGGATTTACCCACACGGACTTCCTGAGTACCGACCTCGTTTGTTACGGTATTGGTAACATTGGCTTCAATAGTAAATGTAAGGTCCACCGTGTCTTCATCCACCGGGATCATAACGCCGCCGATATTCGTATTCAGCTTGGCGGATGCCTCATGCGGACGGCTGCTCACACTGGTGACCCAAGCATTGAGCATATCACCGCTTGCCATGAGCTGGGACCGGTTTCCATCGGCCTTTACCTGTGCCTCGATGGAATCCGCGACGTCCTTCTCCACGGAGGAAACCTTGACGGTATACACCAATACGTTTCCGCTCCCGGTACTCGAATTGCGGTTTGAGATTTTAAGGGCCACAAGCGCGATGGCCGCGATGAGCAGGATCATAACCAGCAGATCTATAATGTTCAGTTTTCCAAATATCTTTCCCTTTTCATCTACGATTTTCATAAAGACATTCTTTCCTTTCACATTGACGGAGAGTCAGAGAGCACCTCCGGCTTTTTTGGTCCTGTGCTGAGAAAATCCGGAAATGAGTTTTTCTGTTGCCTTGACCGTGTTGACGTATTATTGTATAATATTTTCGTTTGTTCTACAAGTATTTTTTTGGAGGCTCTTTTATGAAAGTCATCCATTTGATCAGCGGCGGAGACAGCGGTGGTGCAAAAACACATGTGCTCTCTTTGTTGCAAAATCTTTCCCGTACCATAGATGTCACCATGGTTTGCTTTATGGAGGGACCATTTGCGCAAGAGGCGAGGGGACTCGGTATCCGCACGGAAGTCTATCCGGGACTTAATCTCCTGCGTGTTCTCTCCATACTCAAACGAAAAATCAAAGCGGAGAGGATTGATCTGATTCATTGCCATGGCGCCCGAGGCAATCTGATGGGCGTACTGCTGCGCCGGGCTACCGGGCTTCCTGTTGTGACCACGGTCCACAGCGACTACCGCTTAGACTATTTGGGACGGCCGTTTTCCCGCCTGACCTATGGAACTATCAACACGTTTGCTCTGCGCCGCATTGATTACCGGATCGGCGTATCCGACGCCATGGCGGATCTGCTTATTTCACGCGGCTTTGACCCGGACCACATATTTACCATATACAACGGGCTTGACTTTACCCTTCACCCGCCGGCTATGTCTCGCACGGAGTATTTTCGTTCCGTCGGGCTGGATGCCGGCGAAGAAGAGGTTGTGGCGGGGATTGCCGCCCGGCTTAATCCGGTCAAGGATATTGCCACGTTAATTCGCGGTTTTGCCAAGGCTCATGAGACCTGCGCCCATCTCCGCCTGATCATCGCCGGAGATGGAGAGCAGATGGAGATGCTGAAGAAACTGGCTGCGGAGCTGGGGGTTCAGGATAAAGTTTGCTTTGCCGGATGGGTCACCGATACCAATACTTTTTATCAGTCCATTGACATCAATACCCTAACTTCTCTATCCGAAACTTTTCCTTATGCGCTTACGGAGGGCGCCCGCGCCTCCCTGCCTACCATCAGCTCCAAGGTCGGCGGTGTGCCATACCTGATTGATCACGGTGTAAACGGATTATTGTTTACGCCCGGTGATGCGGATACGCTGGCCAAGCATCTGGTCGCGCTGGCCAGCGACCCAACCTTGCGGAAGCACCTTGGCGAACGGCTGCATAGAAAAGCGGTGGAGGAGTACTCGCTGGAGCGTACGGTGGAACGCCAGCTGGAGATTTACCGGATCATCCTTCGCCGTCAGGCCCGTCCCCATAAAAAACGGGAAGGTGCGTTGGTCTGCGGCGCATACGGACGTGGAAACGCCGGCGATGACGCAATTCTGGAGGCCATTGTGGCGGAGCTGCGGCAGCTTGATCCTGATCTCCCTATCTGGGTGCTTTCACGCAACCCGGACAGTACCCGGCTGGCTTATCGGGTTAACTCCATCTACACGTTTAACATCGTTCGATTCCTGCGCCGAATGAGCAAGACGCGGCTTTACATTAATGGTGGCGGCTCACTTATGCAGGATGTTACTTCGCGCCGTTCACTCTGGTTCTATCTTTTTACAATTTCGGCCGCCAAGCGATTTGGAAACCAGGTTATGATGTATGGCTGCGGTATCGGACCCATTCATTACCCTTTTAACCGCAGCCTGGCCGCGAAGGTTCTGCAAAGAGATGTGGACTGTATTACGCTGCGGGATACACACTCCCTTACGGAACTTAAAGATATGGGCATTGACCGCCCTGAGATTATCCTCTCGGCTGATCCCACTGTCATTCTCCCCGCTGCGGACGCTCAGGTTGTGGATGGTTTGCTGGAGAGCCATGGCCTGGCGCCGGACGGGAAGTATATTGGCTTTACCCTTCGCCCGTGGCCCGGGTTTGACGAAAAAGCCCAGGTTTTCGGAAGGGCTGCTGATTACGCATGGGAGAAATATGGGCTTACCCCTGTGTTTCTGCCCATTGAAAAGCGTCTGGACGTGAGTGCCGCACAGAAAGCCGCCGCATACATGAAAGCGCCCCACGTTATGATTGCGGATACCGGCTCTTCCCGCCATACCATCGGTCTGTTCGCCCGGATGCAGCTGACCGTATCCATGCGGCTCCATGCGCTGGTTTTTTCAGCCGGCCAGGGCGTACCTTTGGTGGGGGTTGTATACGATCAGAAAATCAGCTCGTTTCTCAGCTATATTGGGCAGGACCTCTATACCGAGCTTGCGGATCTGACTCTTGAGCGCCTGTGCGCTCAGATCGACGCCGCGGTAAAGAGAATTGGAGACACCGAGTTTCTGTCCGGTGGTGTAAATCGTTTGCGTCAGGTGGAACACCGCAATCAGAAAACGGCGGCAAAGCTGCTTGGCATTTCCCGTGAAGTCTGAGCAGAAACACTGCCGAGGCAATCATAACAAGACTTTACAAATCTCTTACCTCATTTTTTGCCGCATGTTGTACAAGCATACGAAAATGCAGGACCGCCCTTGTAAATTCGCGTAGAATGCGATACTATGTCCATGATATTTGGGCAAAGGGGTGCGGATATGGCATATTTTAAGGATGTCTTTTGCCATAACAGCTACGGTAACCTCTACGGTATTTTTGTGTCCAAAATCAGCCGGTAATCATTAGGCAGGCCATCTTCTGTGCAGATGGCCTGTTTTTTTCTTAGTGAAAAAGGAGGCTGTCAATTTATGCGAAAAGTTGCCGTTATTATGGGGTCTGATAGTGATTTGGATACCATGAGGCCCTGTATCTCAAGACTCAAGGAATTTGGGGTTCCCATGGAGGTCCGCGTAATTTCCGCCCACCGAACGCCCACAGCTGCGGAAGAACTGGCGTCGCATGCCCGCGAAAACGGCTTCGGCGTCCTGATTGCCGCCGCCGGGAAAGCAGCTCATCTGGCGGGTGTACTCGCCGCCTATACAACGCTGCCGGTTATCGGCGTACCCATCAAAACATCCATGATGGGCGGGCTGGATTCTCTGCTTTCCATGGTGCAAATGCCCAAGGGGATTCCTGTGGCAACCGTCGCCGTTGACGGGGCCGATAATGCCGCGTTGCTGGCAGTTCAGATGCTCTCTCTTTCGGACCATACACTGGCGGAAAAGCTGGCGTGGTTCAAACAGGACATGGCTGCCGGGGTGGCCGCGAAAGATAAAAAGATACAGGAGGCTTTTTGACATGGAAAAGGGACATCAACTATACGAAGGCAAGGCGAAAAAAGTCTTTGCCACCGATGATCCGGATTTGGTAATCGTCTCTTATAAAGACGACGCCACTGCATTTAATGGGCTCAAAAAGGGTACCATTACCGGAAAAGGTGTCATCAATAATAAGATGACCAACCATCTTATGCAAAAGCTGGAGATTGCCGGAATTCCCACCCATTATGTCAAGCAGCTTTCCGACCGGGAGACCGTGGTGAAGAAGGTTTCTATTGTGCCGCTTGAGGTCATCATCCGCAACATCTCCGCCGGCTCTTTTGCCAAACGTTACGGTGTGGAAGAGGGCATTGTATTCGAGCATCCTACCATTGAATTTTCTTATAAAAACGATGATTTGGGGGATCCTCTGCTCAACACCTACCATGCCCTGGCGCTGAAGCTGGCCACACAGGAAGAGATCGACCTGATCAAGAAATATGCGTTTGCCGTCAATGATTATCTGAAGACATTCATGAAGGGGATCGGTATCGATCTGGTTGACTTTAAACTGGAATTTGGCAAAACCACAGATGGGCAGATTGTCCTGGCGGACGAGATTTCTCCCGATACCTGCCGCCTGTGGGATGACCAGACCCACGAGAAATTGGACAAGGACCGTTTCCGCCGCGACCTTGGCGGGGCCGAAGAAGCCTATGAGGAAGTTATGCGCCGCCTTATGGGCGAATGAATGCCAAATACGGAGGGCTTATGAGAGGTACACCTGCGTTTGAGGAAGACAAGCTTCATGAGGAATGCGGTGTGTTCGGCCTTACTCTTCCGGAGGGCGAAAACCGCGATGCGGCCTACACGGTCTATAATGCTTTGTTTGCGTTGCAGCACCGTGGACAGGTTGCCGCCGGTATCGCAGTACGCCGCCCGGAGGGGCTCGTTTTGCGCAAAGGGCCCGGTCTGGTTCCGGAGGTCTTTTCCAAACAGACGCTGCAAAAGCTTTCAGGTGCTTCGGCGGCGATTGGCCATGTCCGCTATTCCTATGAGGGCAGCGACGACGGCAACGAATTCCGCGCCCAGCCGATTCTGGTCCATCACGCCGCAGGCAATATGGCGCTGTGCTACAACGGGCGCCTGGTAAACGGCGCACAGCTCCGGATGGAGACCGAGACCCGCGGCGGGATTTTTCAGATTGGCTCTGATGCCGAGATTATCTCGCATATTATTGTGCGGGAACATCTGCGTACCAATACCACCGAAGACGCGATTCTCAATGCCATGCACTATATGATTGGTGCCTATTCCCTGGTGGTCATGGATGAGCATAAGCTCATTGCCGCCCGGGACCCCAACGGATATCGTCCGCTGTGTATCGGCAAGGTAGGAAATTGCTGGGGCGCTGCATCGGAGTCCTGTGCTTTTGACGCGTTGGGAGGTCATGTGGTACGCGACGTAGCGCCAGGCGAAGTCGTTGTACTCACGCCGGATGGTCCGGAGAGCTATTCCTGTGGAATCCGCGCCAAAGGGGCCCTGTGTGCTTTTGAGCTAATCTATTTCGCCAGGCCGGACAGTGTAATCGACGGGGTGTCCGTGGACCTGTTCCGCCGGGAAGCTGGTATGTGTCTGGCACGTCGGAATACGGTAAAAGCAGATATCGTGGTGGGGGTACCGGACTCCGGACTTTCCGCCGCACAAGGATTTGCCACACAGTCCGGGATTCCTTATGAGATGGGTCTAATGAAAAACCGCTATATTTCCCGTACCTTTCTCAATCCCCACCCTAACGAACGGCGGACGGCTGTGCGGCTAAAGCTTAATGCAATCGCATCTACGGTTCGGGACAAACGAATTATTTTGGTGGATGACTCCATCGTTCAGGGAACCACTGCAAAACGGCTTGTAAGGCTATTGCGGGATGCGGGCGCAAAAGAGGTCCATCTGAAGGTCTCTGCGCCTCCCTTCCTCAATCCGTGCTACTTTGGCACGTATCTGCCCGATTCAGATAAACTGGCCGCGTTCGGCCGTACCGGAGAAGAAGTCTGCCATATGATTGGCGCCGACTCTCTTCAGTTTTTACCCGTGGAAGATTTGAAGACTATCGCGGATACCCTGAACTGGGGTCACTGTGATGCCTGCTTTACCGGAAATTATGCCGTACCTGTGCCTCGTCAAAAGGGCTGAAGTTTTTTCGAACTCAAACCGTATGTTCACGCTTACACCGCGACGGTTCCGGGGGCGGTGCCCACCCGCCGAAACCATATTTAGTAGGAGGTAATCTTTATGTCCGTCTCCAAATCAGATTCTTACGCCGCGGCCGGTGTTGATGTTACCGCCGGTTATGAAGCAGTCAACCGCATCAAACCCTTGGTGGAATCCACCTATATTCCCGGCGTAATTGGTACGCTGGGTGGTTTTGGCGGTCTATTTGCCCCCAAACTTGATGGAATGAAAAAGCCCGTGCTGGTTTCCGGTACGGATGGTGTGGGAACCAAGCTGAAAATCGCTTTCCTGATGGACAAGCATGATACCATCGGGATCGACTGTGTGGCTATGTGCGTCAATGACATCGTTTGCTCCGGCGCTCTGCCTATGTTTTTTCTGGACTATCTGGCAGTTGGAAAAAACGTTCCAGAGCGCGTGGAATCGATTGTCTCCGGTATTGTGGAGGGATGCCGTCTGGCAAGCTGCGCGCTGATTGGCGGCGAAACTGCGGAAATGCCCGGTTTTTACCCGGAAAACGAGTATGATCTGGCCGGATTTTCTGTTGGCATAGCGGATCAGGACAAAATGATTGACAACTCCACCATGCAGGAGGGAGATATTCTGATTGGTTTGGGTTCCAACGGGGTTCACTCCAACGGCTTTTCTTTGATTCGCAAAGTTTTTCAGCCCGACAGGAAAAAGCTGGAAACTCATATTGCTGAGCTTAGCTGCACGCTGGGCGAAGAATTACTCAAGCCCACCCACATTTATGTACGGGCCGTCCGCTGCCTGATGATGCACGGGATTCGCGTCCGTGCCGTCAGTCACATTACCGGCGGCGGACTGTATGAAAATGTCCCCCGCATGATGAAGGAAGGGCTTACAGCCCGTATTGAAACGGCTTCCTTCCCCTCCTCTCCCATTTTTGAAATCATTGCACAGGCCGGCGACATCCCCGAACGCGATATGTACAATACATTTAATATGGGTATTGGTCTGGTTATCGCCGTTCCACGTGAAGAAGTTGGTCTTGCTAAAGAGGTGCTCTGCATGGCGGGCGAACGCGCCTATGTAATTGGCTCTGTAGTAAAGGGTGATGAGGGCGTGGTCCTGTGCTGAAGATTGCGGTATTGGTTTCCGGCGGCGGGACCAATTTGCAGGCACTGCTGGATGCCCAGCGGGACGGAGCCATTAGTAACGGCAGAATTGTGCTGGTGATTTCATCGAAAGCGAATGCTTTTGCCCTGGAGCGTGCCCGGAAAGCCGGGGTACCGACCTGCGTGATTGCCCGAAAAGATTTCCCGGGTAATGCTGAGATGACACGCGCCATTGTGGCAAAACTGCAGCAGGTACAGATCGATCTGGTGGTGCTTGCCGGTTTCCTGCATATTCTGACGACTGAGATGGTGACGGCCTACCCCAACCGCATTTTAAATGTGCATCCTTCTCTGATTCCCGCCTTTTGCGGCGCGGGCTATTATGGGCTGAAGGTTCACGAGGCTGCGCTTGCCTATGGAGTCAAAGTCACTGGCGCCACGGTGCATTTTGTGACGGAAGAACCGGACGGCGGCCCTATTATTTTACAGAAGGCTGTGGAGATTCGGGAAGGCGATACACCAGAGATTCTGCAAGAGCGGGTCATGGAACAGGCGGAATGGAAACTCCTCCCGCAGGCTGTCTCCCTGTTCTGTACGGGAAAACTCTCGATTGACGGACGAATAGTCCACATACTGGACCGCTGAAACCGGAACACTATTTTGAAGGAGGTAACCTCTATGAAAACCTTTGATCTGGCCGGGTTGCTGCGCTCTAATTCCTATCCAGGCCGCGGCATTCTGCTGGGCAAAAGTCCCAACGGGAAATGCGCGGTAATCGCCTATTTTATCATGGGCCGCAGTGAAAATAGCCGCAACCGCGTTTTTGTGGCCACGAAGGACGGTATCCGTACGCAGGCGTTTGACCCGTCTAAAATGATGGATCCTTCTCTCATTATTTATGCTCCGGTCCGCGGATACGAAGGACAAACTATCGTGACGAACGGTGACCAGACGGACACCATTTATAATGGACTGAAAGAGGGACACTGCATGCACCGTGCCCTTCTCACCCGAACCTTTGAGCCGGATGCGCCCAATTATACGCCCCGCATTTCCGGCCTGGTACAGCCGGACGGCTCCTACACGCTGTCAATTCTGAAGTCGATGGGCGGAGATCCCGCATGCTGTCTGCGCCAGTTTTTCCAGTATGATACACCGGCGGCCGGTTTGGGTCATTTGATCCACACTTACTCTGGGGATGGCAATCCTCTTCCCTCTTTTGAAGGCGAGCCGGAAACTGTGGCGATTCCGGCTGATACACCGGCTGAATTGGGAAAGCTGTTGTGGGAAAAGCTTAATACTGAGAATAAGGTTTCCCTTTTCGTTCGCTATCTTGATCTGACCGATGGGAAAGCAGAAAGCTTGATTTACAATAAGCATGCCGAGGCGTAAGCACGGCTAAACAGAAAGGAAGCGTTCCTATGCAGGAGTTGGAACTGAAATATGGCTGTAATCCTAACCAGAAACCGGCCCGTATTTTCATGGAGTCCGGTGAATTGCCCCTTGCCGTACTCAATGGACGGCCCGGTTATATCAACTTTATGGATGCGCTCAATAGCTGGCAGTTGGTTAAGGCATTGAAAAAGGCCACCGGATTACCGGCGGCTGCCTCATTTAAACATGTCTCCCCTGCCGGCGCCGCCGTGGGTACGCCGCTCACCGATCTGGAGCGGCAGATCTATTTTGTGGATGACATGCCCATGTCTTCTATTTCTTCCGCCTATGTCCGTGCACGCGGTGCCGACCGTCTGTCCTCCTACGGCGATTGGGCTTCCTTGTCTGATGTGTGCGACGAGGAAACAGCCGCCTATCTGGCGTTGGAGGTTTCTGACGGCATCATCGCACCGGGCTATACCCCCAAAGCTCTGGAAATTCTGAAAACCAAGCGAAAAGGAAATTATAATGTGATTCAGATCGACCCCGAATACGAGCCTGGTCTGGTGGAACGCCGCAGTATCTACGGCATCACCTTTGAGCAGGGCTATAACGCTCTGCCCATCGGCCCTGATATGCTTACCAACGTGGTCACGGAAAATAAGAATCTGCCGGAGCGCGCGAAGACAGATCTTCTTTTGGCACTTATCACACTCAAATATACCCAATCCAATTCGGTCTGCTATACCAGGGGCGGGCAGACCATTGGTGTCGGTGCGGGGCAGCAGTCACGCATCCACTGCACCCGTCTAGCTGGAAATAAAGCCAATAACTGGTATCTTCGCCAGCATCCAAAGGTACTTGCGCTTCCGTTCGTGGATGGAATCCGCCGTCCAGACCGCGACAACGCCATTGACGTGTATATTTCGGACGAATATGAGGATGTGCTGGCGGACGGCGTATGGCAGAACACCTTCAAGAGTAAGCCGCCCATTCTGACAGACGAGGAGAAGAAAAACTGGATTTCCGGTATGCGGGGCGTTTCTCTCGGCTCCGATGCGTTCTTCCCCTTTGGGGATAATGTGGAGCGCGCCCATAAGAGTGGTGTGGAATTTATTATCCAGCCTGGTGGCTCCATCCGTGACGACCATGTGATTGCAACCTGCAACAAGTACGGTATTGCAATGGCATTCACCGGCGTGCGTCTGTTCCACCATTGAGAGGTACCAATATGAAGATTTTAGTAGTTGGCGGCGGTGGCCGGGAGCACGCGCTGGTGTGGGCTCTTGCCAAAAGCCCGAAAGCAGATAAGCTTTACTGCGCGCCTGGCAACGGTGGAATCGCCGCACTGGCGGAGTGTGTGCCCATTGCTGCCACTGCAGTGGAGGAAATGGTAAGCTGGACAAAGGACCATGCGATTGATTTTGTTGTGGTGGCTCCTGACGACCCGCTGGCGCTCGGCATGGTGGATGCCATGGAGTCCGCCGGCATTCCGGCCTTTGGTCCCCGGAAGAATGCCGCCATCATTGAAGCCAGCAAAGTATTCTCCAAAAGTCTAATGACAAAGTACCATATTCCCACGGCGCGCTATCAGTCCTTTACCGAACTGGGACCCGCCCTTTCCTATATTCGCTCACAGGGCGCGCCCATTGTGGTGAAGGCGGATGGGCTGGCATTAGGGAAAGGCGTCATCGTTGCTCAAACGACAGAGGAGGCTGAGCGGGCTGTCCATTCCATGATGGAAGACGGCCGTTTTGGACCAGCCGGGGCCCATGTTGTAATTGAGGAGTGTATGACCGGCCCGGAGGTAACCGTATTGGCCTTTGCCGATGGGAAACATCTAGTTCCCATGCCCTGTTCCCGGGACCATAAGCGCATATACGACGGGGACAGGGGTCCGAACACCGGCGGAATGGGAGCAATTTCTCCGGCGCCTGGCTATACGCCGGAGATCGCCGCACGCTGTCAAAAGGAAATTTTTCTGCCCACCATGGAGGCACTGAACGCGGAAGGACGACCGTTCCAGGGTGTGATCTATTTCGGACTGATGCTGACGTCAGACGGACCCAAAGTGGTGGAATATAACGCCAGATTTGGCGATCCGGAATGTCAGGCGGTACTCTCTCTGCTGGAGAGCGATCTTTTGGATATCCTGCTCGCCTGCCGGAACGGTACGTTAGACCAGGCTGACATCCGGTGGAAAAATGGCGCCTCCTGCTGTCTGGTTCTGGCCTCCGGCGGCTACCCAGGCTCCTACCAAAAGGGGTATCCCATCTCCGGGCTAAGCGAGGCGGGAGAGACCTCTGTGGTGTTTCATGCTGGAACGGCGCGGAACGCGGACGGCTCTATTGTAAGCAATGGTGGCCGCGTTCTGGGGGTTACGGTAACCGGTGCTACATTGGACGAGGCCATTGACGGTGCCTATGCCGCTGCCGCACATATCTCGTTTACCGGGATGCAGTTCCGGAAGGATATTGGAAAAACCGTATAGGTTTTAAGAAAGCGCCGCTGATCGTGATATGCTCCCTTTATAGGAGACAGTGAAACAAAAAACACTGTTACTTATGAAGGGAGCATTTGTATGCCACGAAAGCAGAACGTAAGTTCAGAAGAAAAACTGAGTACCGTTATGAAGTGCAGAA
>JALCSB010000003.1 GCA_022653075.1 Intestinimonas sp. | reverse complement strand
AACAGTTGGTGCTGATTGCAGCGAGGGTCCACCCGTTCCCATTCCGAACACGGCAGTTAAGCTCGCTTGCGCCCACAATACTTGCTTGGAGACGAGCTGGAAAGATAGGTAGTGCCAACATAAAGAGCGGACAGTCTAAAAGACTGTCCGCTCTTTTTTATGACGGGGTGGTTATGGTGCACTATAATCAAATACAGCAGGCAGTATTTTTGTCCCGTCCCAATCGTTTTCTTGCGGAGGTAGCGTTAAACGGCGAGACTGTGATGGCTCATGTCAAGAACACGGGCCGGTGTCGGGAACTGCTGATCCCTGGAACAACAGTATACCTGACCCGTGTGGATTCCGCCATGCGAAAGACGCAACATGATCTGGTTGCCGTGCAAAAGGGGATGCGCTTAATTAACATTGATGCTCAGGCACCAAACCAAGTTTTTGGCGAATGGATCGCAGTTGGTCATTTTGTACCTGGACTGACCCTGCTTCGCCCAGAGACGACTTGGGGCAACTCCAGATTTGATTTCTACTGGGAAGCTGGAGATAGACGAGGATTTGTGGAGGTAAAAGGTGTAACGCTAGAAGAAGAAGGGCACGTTTTATTTCCAGATGCGCCTACGGAACGCGGAGTAAAGCATCTGAGAGAACTGGCAGCTTGCCAACGGGAAGGCTATGAAGCGTCCATTTTTTTTGTTGTGCAGATGGAAGATGTACAGGATTTTGCTCCCAACGACCGGACGCACCCCGCATTTGGAGATGCACTGCGTGAAGCAGCCGGGGCGGGTGTGCATATACTGGCTTATGACTGCACGGTATCCCCGGGTTCTCTATCCCTACGGCGGCCAGTTCCTGTGAAGTTAGAGGGGAAAGCTTCATGTACTGCAAGAAAATGACCTGCATGTTGCATAAACTAATTTAGAGTTGACACGATAATTCTGTGAATGCTCCGAAAATGAAAGAAACGCCTTGACAGTAAACCTATTTTACTGTAAACTACGCACATCAAGCAAGGGTGCCTGTGAATGGGGAATCATTCTCGGTGCCCGTGCTTATTTTTTTTCAGTATCGTGCAAGGGCGCACGTTTCGTATTGAGAGGAAGGCGAAACGTGCGCTCAATCTATTTTTTGGGGAGGAAATGGTATGTATTCTTCGAGTGTAAACACCATATGGGTGCTACTAGGCGCCGCCTTGGTCTTTTTCATGCAGGCAGGGTTTGCCATGTGCGAGGCGGGCTTTACCCGCGCGAAAAACACCGGTAATATCCTAATGAAAAACCTGATGGACTTTTCTCTTGGCACTCCGATTTACTGGCTGCTCGGCTTTGGCATTATGTTTGGTACTGGCAACAGTTTGATTGGATGGTTTGATCCCATGGTCCGCGGTACTTATTCCTGTCTGCCGGATGGGGTGCCGCTGACTGCATTTCTGATTTTCCAAACTGTATTCTGCGCAACCGCTGCTACCATTGTCTCAGGTTCCATGGCAGAGCGCACCAAATTTATCTCTTACTGCTTTTACTCCGTGGCAATTTCCGCAATTATTTACCCGATTTCCGGCCACTGGATCTGGGGCGGCGGCTGGCTTCAAGAACTCGGATTTCACGATTTTGCCGGTTCCACTGCCGTTCATATGGTTGGCGGTGTCTGCGCCGCTGTAGGTGCGAAAATCCTCGGGCCGCGCATCGGCAAGTACGGCAAGGACGGCAAGCCCCGCGCTATTCTCGGCCACAACCTGGCTATGGGCGCATTGGGCGTATTTATTCTCTGGTTCTGCTGGTTCGGGTTTAATGGCTGCTCCACCGTATCCATGACCGGCGATGACACACTGGCTTCCGCCGGCAGCATCTTTGTCACCACCAATATGGCTGCCGCAGTGGCCTGCGTTACAACAATGATCTTTACTTGGGTTCGCTATAAGAAGCCGGATGTATCCATGACTCTGAATGCTGCGCTGGCCGGACTGGTAGCCATTACTGCCGGCTGCGACGCGGTCTCTCCTGCGGGCGCTGCAATCATCGGCATTTGCTCCGGCATCGTTCTGCCACTGTCCGTGGAGTTCTTTGATAAAGTCGCAAAAATCGACGATCCTGTCGGCGCCATATCCGTGCATGGTGTTTGTGGTGCCATGGGTACCATGCTGACGGGTCTGCTGGCTGTGGACGGCGGCGTATTCTATGGCGGCGGGTTTGACTTCTTCCTGACTCAGTGCCTAGGGGTCTTTTCCGTTATGATTTATGTAATAGTGATTATCACAATTGTCTTCCAGGTTTTGAATCACACCATTGGACTGCGTGTCACTGCGCAGGAGGAAATTGACGGCCTGGATATCCACGAGCACGGTTTGGCTTCCGCCTATGCGGACTTTATGCCTTCCACCAGCATGACCGAGTTGCCCGGTCTGAACGCCTATCCCGCACCTGCTTCCGCAAATAGGAAAGCGGTTACGATGGACGAGGCCGTTCCAGTACAGGTTGTCTCCAGAGCCAACACCAAGGATTCCGGGGCTAAGCTCACTAAAGTCACGATTGTCTGCAAGCAGGCTAAATTTGAAGATCTGAAGGCGGCCATGAATGCCATCGCGGTCACCGGTATGACGGTTACACAGGTCCTTGGCTGTGGTATCCAGAAAGGCACGACCGAATTCTACCGCGGGGTTGAAATGGAGATGAATCTGTTACCCAAGATCCAGGTGGATATTGTGGTAGCGAAGGTTCCTGTTGGAGAAGTGGTTGAGGCGGCTAAAAAGGCATTGTATACTGGCAATATCGGGGACGGCAAGATCTTCGTCTACGATGTGGAAAATGTGATTAAAGTCCGTACTGGAGAAGAAGGACTCGAAGCGCTGCAGGGCGAGGAATAAGTTACTGAACTATCGCTCAAAAAGTGAGGCGGATCGTTACAATCCGCCTCACTTTTTTCGTGTTCTGCTTGAATGTGAGAGAAGAGGACGGTATGGAATTCCAATTCCATACCGTCCTCTTCTGCTTGCCAAGTTTTACAGTTCGCTGCTGTAGCCGCCCGAGGCGGAATCATAGCTGTTGCAGGTTTCATCAGGGGATGCCTTCTCACTGGGATAGCCACGGGCGGCATCGTAAAACCCGGCCAAAGCGGTCCCCTGATAAGCGGATAGCCACAGGGTAAGCGGCAAAGCAGCTAAAAATGCCACAATTAAAACCGGAAGATTTGATAGTGAAAGAGAAGGCAGGAACTGCGCAGCCATATCCACACCGTTTCCGGAAATATAAGCAGTAATTATGTCAAAGATGGAGAAGCCGAGTAGTACGGAACCGATCCCCCAGACGGCCAATTTTATTAACAGAATCAGCAAGGCCCAGCCCAAGAAGGAGAGGAACAGCATCACGTAGGAACAAATTCTTCCCCGCATCAGTGCTTTGCTGCGGCTGATTACTTCCAGCGCCCCTAACTCCGGGTAGTCAAGCAGCAAAAAATTTGCCATAGCATACCGGAAGATACGATTTAAAATAAATATCAAGAGAGGAATCGCCAAGAGGAGTGCTATCACTGCATGTAAAATGTTTTGCGGTGCCAATAAAACAAGAATCACAACATAAATCAGACAGCCCAGCAGAGTCCAGAGAAACGAAAAAAGAAAGAGGAGCAGATTGAGCGCGATGACCCGCCCTGCCATGGAAAAACCAGAAAACAGATCCCGAAAAGAGGCCGGTTGCCGCCGCTGGAGATGTAGGACATACTGCAGCAGGCCCCAATGCATGACCATAGTATAAAGCCCCAAAAGCACCATCAGGAAAAAAGAGAGGGTACTCAGTGCGCCGGCGTGAGCCAGCGTGGAATAGTCATAATACCCATTGTAATAAAACCAGTTTACCACGCCTTCCATGGAGCGGGTCATACGCCAGGCAGTCGCCATGTTAACCACTGCCGAAATGCCGGTGGTCAGTAATAAAAAAACCAATACCACCAGCTGCGGTCGGGGGTGCGCTTCCCGCACGGCCGACCGTGCGGCCAGCTTGACTTGCCTGCGATCATATGGCATAGTATAAATTCCTTTCTTATCCGCTTATGATGGGGCGCTCCTCAGCGCCCGGCACCACCGCCCCGTGCGCCGCCGCCGCCGAAGCCACCGAAGCCGCCGCCGCCGAAGCCGCCGCCACCAAAACCACCAAAACCACCGAAGCCGCCGAAGCCACCACCACGCCCGGCACCGCCGCCGCGGGAACTACCTCCACCAAAGCCGCCTGGTCCGAATCCGCCTGGCCCGCCAAAGCCGCCTGGTCCACGAGGGCCTCGGGGACCGTGGTGCCAATAATGAGGCCATCCAAAAAAGATGGGAAAATAAACATAGGGTGGGGGCGGCATACCGGGCAACAGGTAACGCCTGCGGTAACGGCGGTACCGCAGCCCATCCAACAGAATCAGCAGGACTAAAAGGAACAAACCGATACCCAAGGGAGAGGGGCCGTCATACGGGGCTTGCATTTCCTGTTGATCGCCCGGCCCATAAGCATAGCCCGGCCCCGTCTGGGAAGCGATGGTATTTCCGTCTCCAGAGGAGGAAAGACCATAGTAGCTGGAAAACCAGTCATAAATGGCGTCAAAAAAACTGCGGGTGGCATCGTCATAGTTTCCGGCATCATACTGGTCGTAGAAATAATCTTCCAGATAGGAGTTCAGCGTGCTGGTAGTCAAAGCGTCCTCAAGCCCGGTACCCTGAAGGGCACGGACTTTGTTTTCACCTACCGCATAGACCAAAAGAAAGCCGTTATTTTTCTCCTTGCTGCCAATGCCCCAGGTGTTAAAGAGCTGATTGGCGTAAGAGGCGGAATCCATGCCATCCATAAAATCTACGGTGACTACCACGATGGCGGCGCCCGTGGTGTTATTCAGCGTTTTGTTTTTCTCAACTATATAGTTTTCCGTGTCGCTACTTAGTACGTTTGCGTAATCGCCCACATAAGCGTTAGCGGGGGCCTCCGGAATGGCAGCCAAAGCGCCACCGGTCAAAAGGACTGCGGAAAACAGCAGAGCACAGAAAAATGCGGATATTCTGTATCGTTTCATGGTAAACTCCTAACGCATTTTTATTGATAAAGGGGAAGCTCCGAAACAAAGATCATATGTCGCAGCAACGAAGCGGGAAATGCGCCCAGCGTGACTTTGTTGAACTGAACGGCCATGGTATTGTAGCCATCATGCGCAATGGAAAAAGCGCGGGAAGTCAGTTCACTTCGAAACCCATCCACGTATTTGGCATCCTTTTCCGAGAGGTCACAGCCGTCCAGCGCGTCAAATACCGCGTTGGCCGCGTTAGTCACGTTTTGGTCGGCGGCGGCATCGGTCAAATCGTCCAGCAGGGTGGTACGGGCCTGGTCCAGATTGGTGATCTGCTCGCTGTCGGAACCCAAATAGTGCTGTGCCACAGAAGACAGGTTGGCGCACACGTCGGCGCGGGCCTTGAGATCGGAGGCGATGGAATGTCCATCGCCCGCCACACCGTCCGTAAAGACATCGGCAATGTGGGTGCGCACTGCGGTCAGAGAGCGATGGGCGCCGAACCCAATGGATAAAATCACTACCAGAACCGTAATCAGCACGGCTCCGCGATGAGAGTTAAGAAAAGTCATTTTTTCACCATCTTCGGTTGGTACGGGCCGATAGTCCCGTGTATTTAAATTCAGCTTCTAAGCTCCAGCAGCTTTCGTTTCAGCTCACCCTCAATACGGCCCAGCTCCAGTTCTGCCTCGCGGCGCTTCTGCGCCCCCTCGGTCTGAATCTTCATAACCTCGTCCAGAGTGGAGACGAGCTGCTGGTTGGTGTGCTGGAGGGTTTGAATATCCACCACGCTGCGCTCAGCTTCGCGGGCGGTCTCCAGCGTCCCCATCTTCAACATGTCGGCATTCTTTTGAAGCAGTTCGTTGGTCATGTTGGTAACGGCGTTCTGGGCTGCGGTGGCTTGGCGGGAGTGTTCCAGCCCCAGGGAGAGAACCATCTGACTTTTCCACAAGGGGATGGTGTTTGCCAGCGAAGATTGAATTTTTTCCAGCATCAGTGCGTCGTTGTTCTGAATAAGCCGTGTCTGAGGTCCCATCTGAATGGAAATCATGCGGGTCAATTCCAGATCGTGGAGTTTCTTTTCAAAGCGGGAGCACATATTGGCCAGATCATTGTAGGCCTGCGCGTCCTCCTGGGTGCCGGAGGCGGCGGCCTTTTTCCGCAGAGCCTCCAGATCCTCGGACCGGGTTCGCTCCATTTTCTTCTTACCGGCCAGGATATACATGGTCAATTCCTTGTAATACTTGGTATTTAGATCATACATGTGGTCCAGCATGGCAACATCTTTCATCAACGTGACCTGGTGGTTTTCCAGCATGGCGACAATCTTGTCCACATTTACCTCAGCTTTGGAGTACTGCGCCTTCATGGCAGAGATGTCATTTTTCTTTTTCTGAAAGAAGCCGAGCACGCCCTTCTTTTCTTCCTGCCCGAAATGCTGCAGCTCGCCCACCAGACCGGCCAGCGCATTGCCGATTTCGCCCAGATCCTTGGTGCGGACGTTGTTAAGCGCGGTCTCGGAAAAGCTGGCGATATTTTTCTGTGCGGCGGCGCCGTATTGCAGAACAAGATTGGTATCGGTAATGTCAATTTTCCGGGAGAAATCGTCCACCATCTTACGCTCTGCCTCGGTAAGCTGGCTTTCATCCAGCTTAATGGCGTGTTCATCACGGGCTTTCTGGGCGGCAGCGGCGTCCTCGGGGGTTACCGCAGTGCTGTCCAGAGTCAGCTTGGGCGCGCTGGGCGCTGCAGGGGCAACGGCCGCCGCTGCTTCCGTGGGGGCGTTGGGTGTGAGCGTGAGCTCCGGAGTCATGTCGGTTTTATCAGTCATGGTTTTCGCATCCTTTCTGTAAAGCGGTATGCACTAACTCTGCGCCGAGCCGAAGGGCCGGCCACCGCTGAGTCCCTCGCTCTTCAGCAAATTTTCCATCACGGTAATATCGGTGGAAATGTCCAGTGCCTCGTCGCGGAACAGGGCGTCCAGCTGACGGTCAAAGGCGGCAACCACCGTGTCCATCATGGTTTCGATTTTGCCCATGGTGCCGTCGATGTTGGTGCCGGAGATCCCGGCGGCTCCCATCCGGTCGTAGGCATTGAGCAGTTTCAGTGTGGTGGGGAGATAGTAACTGAGAAATTTGCGGATCTGAGGGAGCTTCTGGGGATATTCCACCACATGGGCGATAATCTTGCGTGTGATATCTTCCATATGATCAATCTGCATGGAGATTTTTTCGTCTTTGATATTATCATTTAGGCGGCGCATTTCAGAAAGTGCGCGGTCTCGCTCCCGGATAAGCGCGTCCAGCTCCGCATTCCCGGTGTTCTCCGGCTTTGGCTCCGGCGTGGGGTCCGGGACCTCAATGATCTGGTCGGGCCGAAGCCGTTTGACCAGCAGAAAAGCGGCAACGGAAAGTGCGGTGGCCAGCGCAAAATGGAACAGTTTGTATAAAGGCAAAAACAGCCCGAATACCAGCCACACCGCCGCCACTGCGTACACAGGGGCCGGTGACTTTTTTACGATTTTTGCCATAGCAATCTCCTTATACATAGATAAATTCATTTTACCCCCCACGATGCCCCCCTGTCAACATTGACAGGGGGCGAAAAAGTAAGTAAAATAAAACATTATATATTTGTAAAAATTGCGGAATCGGTCCAAAAATACAAAGGAGGGCTCAAACCATGATGACTTTGGATGACTTCAAGGCGGCACGCGCCGTTCTTGCCGGGGTAATCCGCCCCACACCGCTGGTATACAGCGCTGCGCTGAGTCGTACCACGGGAAACGAGGTCTATCTCAAGCCTGAAAATATGCAGGCGACGGGGGCCTATAAAATTCGGGGCGCTTATTTTAAAATCAGCACGCTGACCGACGAGGAAAAGGAGCGGGGGCTTATCACCGCCTCTGCGGGAAACCATGCGCAGGGTGTTGCCTATGCCGCCCAGGCCGCCGGTGTGCCCGCCACCGTGGTGATGCCCACGACGACTCCTCTGGTGAAAGTAAACAATACGAAGGATTATGGCGCCAACGTGGTTCTCCACGGTGCCGCCTTTGACGATGCGGCCGCCCTTGCCATGGAGCTGGCCGAGACCAAGGGACTGACTTATATTCCGCCGTTTAACGACCTCACGGTGGCCACAGGGCAAGGTACCATTGCCTATGAGATCTTTTCCGACCTGCCGGATGTGGATGTGATTCTCGTCCCAATTGGCGGCGGTGGACTGGCGTCTGGCATTTCCACGCTGGCAAAGCTTCTGAATCCCAATGTAAAGGTTATCGGCGTGGAGCCGGTGGGCGCGGCCTGTATGAAGGCCAGTCTGGAGGCCGGGCGCGTGGTATCTCTGGACAAGGTGGAGACCATTGCCGATGGTGTGGCGGTGAAAACACCCGGTGACTTAGTCTTTCCCTATATTCAGCAGAACCTCGACGATATTATTACCATCGACGACCGGGAACTGGTGGATGCGTTTCTTGATATGATGGAAAAACACAAGATGGTTGTGGAAAACGCGGGGCTGCTGTCGGTGGCGGCACTGCATCATTTGGATTTTCAGGGCAAAAATGTGGTGAGTGTACTCTCCGGCGGCAATATGGATGTGATCACGATTTCCTCCCTGGTCCAGCACGGGCTGATAAGCCGGGGCAGGGTGTTCACCTTTTCCGTACAGCTCCCAGACCGGCCCGGCGAACTGCTGCACATCGCGAAAGTGGTGGCAGAGCACAGCGGTAACATCATCAAACTGCAGCACAACCAGTTTGTCAATCTGAACCGGCAGAGCGGTGTGGAGCTGCGGGTGACGCTGGAGGCGTTTGGCCATGCGCATAAGCGGGAGATTCTGGACGCGATGGCGGAAGCGGGGTATCAGGTGCAGGAGAATCAGCCCAAGGCGGCATTTTTCAGCTAAGGGAAACTTCCCGAATACCCAACGCCGCCCGCCGGGCAGAAGCCCGGCGGGCGGCTATCTGAAAGCGGACAGCCGTCCCCTGCCGGCTGGGCGTGGGAGAAGGGGGGAGAGATTCGGCAGAGGTCCCGACCCATCGTCCGCTGGGGTATCCTATGCCGCGCTCCCGCGTCCGGTGTGCGGCGGGCCGGTACCGGGTAAGGACAGAATACAGCAGAAGTCTTTATATTTTTTGAAAAGAGGATGAATCCATGATTAAAATTGCGCCTTCCATTCTCTCCGCGGATTTTTGCAACTTGCAGCGGGAGATCGAGCGGGTCCCCAACGCCGACTGGCTCCATGTGGATGTGATGGATGGCATGTTCGTACCCAATCTCTCCATTGGCGTACCGGTGGTGGCCTCCATGCGGAAGCACACGAAGCGGTTTCTGGATGTGCACCTTATGGTGGAAAAGCCCGGCCGGTATGTGGAGGCCTTTTCCAAGGCGGGTGCCGACCTGCTGACCGTGCACCTGGAGGCCGATATGCCCCCTGCGCTGCACGACGCGCTGCGTGCCATGGATCGGTGCGGAGTTAAGAAAGGCATAGCGTTGCGGCCGATCACGGCCGCTGAGGCGGTGTTACCCTATTTGGAGGCCGGTGTGGATCTCATTCTCATTATGACGGTAGAGCCGGGCTTTGGAGGACAGAAGTTTATGGCCGAGCAGCTCGAAAAAATCGCCCAGGTTCGCCGCTGCATCGAAAAATATAATCCCGCCTGCCATTTGGAGGTGGACGGCGGTGTGAATGCCGATACGGCAAGGCAGGTTATTGCCGCCGGCGCGGATGTGCTGGTAGCCGGTTCGGCCGTGTACGGCGCCGCCGATCCTGCCGCCGCTGTGGATGCCCTGCGTGGATGAGGAGGATGGCACATGCAGTATTTCCCGCCCGCACTGGAAAAGTTGACGGAACAATTTGCCCGGCTGCCCGGCATTGGCAGTAAAAGCGCCCAGAGGCTGGCCCTGTTTGTACTGTCTATGCCAGACGAGGAGGCCGCCTCCTTTGCCGACGCTATCGTGGAGGCCAAGCGGGCCATTCATCTATGCCCCGTCTGTCAGAACTTCACAGAGGGCGAGGGGCCCTGCGCTATCTGCCGTAGCGGTAAGCGGGACGGCGGCGTTATCTGTGTGGTGGCTGACCCGAAAGACGTCATCGCGCTGGAGCGTGCCCGAGAGTACCATGGGCGCTATCATGTGCTCCATGGGGTCATTTCTCCCATGAACCATGTTGGACCGGATGATTTGCATGTGAAGGAACTGGTGGAGCGGGTAGCCGCCGGGGACGTGCGTGAAGTCATCATGGCCACCAACCCCGACACGGAGGGCGAGGCCACCGCTATGTATCTGTCCCGTTTGCTCAAACCCTTTGGGGTGCGGGTTACCCGGCTGGCTTACGGCGTGCCCGTGGGAGGGCATCTGGAGTATGCCGACGACGCCACGCTGATGCGGGCGCTGGAAGGCCGTAGAGAGATATAAGAAGACCGTGAGAATGCCGACGCATTCTCACGGTCTTCTTTTACCTGACGGGGGAACTCTGCTGTATTCCATCTTTTCCTTTAATCCGCATGGCCCGCATGGCATTGAGAATAGCCAAAACAGAGACCCCCACATCTGCGAATACCGCCAGCCACATATCCGCGATTCCCAGTGCACCCAGAACCAGCACGGCCACCTTTACTGCAAGGGCGAACACGATGTTCTGATGGACGATGGCCATTGTGCGCCGGGCAATGAGAAGGGCGTCGGCCAGCTTGGACGGTTTGTCGTCCATGAGAACGAGGTCCGCCGCCTCAATGGCGGCGTCGGAGCCCAGCGCACCCATGGCTATGCCTATGTCCGCCCGGGAAAGAACGGGGGCATCGTTGATACCGTCGCCCACAAAGGCCAGCGTTTCACCCTCCTTCTGCTCGCCCAGCAGCCGTTCCACGGCGCTCACCTTGTCGCCTGGCATAAGCTGTGCGTGGACCTGGTCCAGACCGAGCCGGTCCCCTACGTCCCGGCCTACCGCCTCCCGGTCGCCGGTGAGCATGACCAGCCTCACTACACCCATAGCCCGCAGGCGGTCGATGGCCTGCCTCGCATCGGGCTTTATCGTATCGGAGATGACGATATGTCCCATATATGCGCCGTCCACAGCCACATGAATAATGGTACCCACCCGATGGCAGCCGTGCCAGCCGGCGCCCACCGAGTCCATAAGTGCGCTGTTGCCCGCATAAATCATATGGCCGTTCACCACGGCCCGCACGCCTAAGCCGGCCAGGTCTTCCGCATCGGTAACGGTTCCGGTCGGGATCTCCCGTCCGTGGGCCCTCCGGATAGAGAGGGAAATCGGATGGTTGGAATAGGTCTCGGCACAGGCGGCATATTCCAGAAGCTGTGCCTCGGAGACCACCTCCGGGTGGACTGCGGAAACGGTGAAGCTGCCTTCGGTAAGCGTACCGGTTTTATCAAACACCACGGTTCTGGTACGGGACAGCGCTTCCAGGTAGCTGGATCCTTTCACCAGAATACCCTGCCGCGAGGCGCCGCCGATGCCGCCGAAAAAGGACAGGGGCACCGAGATGACCAGGGCGCAGGGACAGGAGACCACCAGAAAAATCAGGGCCCGATGGACCCACTCGCTCCAGGGAAGGCCCAAGGCCAGCGGGGGAACCAGCGCCAGCAGCGCAGCGCAGCCTACGACTGCGGGCGTATAATATCGGGCGAACCGGGTAATAAAAGCTTCCACCCGTGCTTTTTTGGAGGCGGCGTTTTCCACCAGGTCCAAAATCCGGGCCACGGTAGACTCGCCGTAGACGCTGCGGACCGACACCCGGATAACACGGCTGAGGTTAACCGAGCCGCTGATGACCGCGTCGCCCGGGCCAGCATCCGCAGGAAGGGATTCCCCGGTGAGCGCGGCGGTGTTGAGGGTGGTCTGTCCGTCTGAGACCGTTCCATCCAGGGGAACGCGCTCGCCTGGACGGACCAGAATGGTTTCGCCGACGGCCACACCCTCGGGATTTACCTTCAAAATCTGCCCGTCACGCACTACATTGGCGCTGTCGGGGCGAATGTCCATGAGCTGGGAGATGGAGCGACGGCTTTTGTCCACGGCACAGCGCTGGAACAGCTCGCCCACCTGATAAAACAGCATGACCGCCACGCCCTCCGGGTATTCGCCCGCCAGCATGGCGCCCACAGTGGCTAGGGACATGAGAAAATTTTCATCCAGAAACTGTCCGCCGGCCAGGTTACGCAGGGCGGCCCAAAACACGTCGTAACCCAAAAACAGATAGGGGACCAGGAATGCGAGCAGTCTGGCTGTACCCTCCAGAGGAAGCAGGGCCGCCGCTGAAAACAGAGCGGCACCCAACAGAATGCGCGCCAAATCTTTTTTCTGCCGTTTTGTCATGAGACCCTCCTGCGGACGGCTACAGCAGAATGGTGCAGTCTGGCTCAATCTTCCGGCACACCTTCACCGCCTGTTTTATAATCGAATCCAATAGGGGTTCGTCAGCCTCGATGGTCAGCCGCTGGGTCATAAAGCTGATGCTGGCGCTCTGTACACCGGGAATTTTGGAAATACCCCGCTCCATTTTAGCCGCGCAGTTGGCACAATCCAAATCTCGCAGCCGATAGGTTTTCCTCATGAGAGATTCCTCCCTTATTCAATAATATGTTCCATACCCTGACCCAGGATGGTGCGGACATGGTTGTCGGACAAAAAGTAAATGATGGTTTTTCCCTCACGGCGATTTCCCACAAGCTTACTCTGCTTGAGAATGCGGAGCTGGTGGGAGATAGCTGACTGGGTCATGCCCAGAAGCGCCGCGATGTCGCATACACACAGCTCCGATTCAAAGAGCACATACAGGATTTTAATGCGGGTGGTGTCTCCGAATATCTTAAAAAGATCCGCCAGATCATAGAGCTGCTCCTCAGGCGGCATGTCGTGCCCCACGCGATCCAACACGTCGTTATGGGTCTGCGGTACATCGCAGCAGGGGGCGAACGCGTCCTGATCCATACTATGCACATCCTTTCATATGAACTATTGATCATATGTATCATATCAACGCGGGATTTGTTTGTCAAGTCCTCGTTTAACATTCTGTGGCCGAGACGGCCGGAGAAGTGGAAAACAAACTGCGATCTGTGATATAATCCTTTTAAGTATCATTTTGCCGGCATGGGGATAGCTCCCGGCATAATGCGGGCAGAAATCAGACAGGAAAGGTGACGGAATCGGAGTATGCTGCTTTCCGCGGAAGAAATCACGAAAACCTATGGTGCGCGGGTTTTGCTGGACCATGTGTCGTTCTATCTGGATGCGGGCCAGAAGGTGGGCATAGTGGGACGGAATGGCGCGGGCAAGTCTACGCTGCTGCGGATGCTGGCCAAAATGGAGGAACCGGAGACCGGCCGCGTTATGTGGGACCCGGGTGTTCGGGTCAACAATCTACCACAGGCGCCAGTCTTTGAGGGCGGGACCACCGTATTGGAACAGGTATTTGCCGGGGCTGCGGACCAGGCCCGCGCGCCGGCCGAATACGAAGCCAAAACAATTCTAACCCGGTTGGGCGTTTCCTGCTTTGACCAGCCGATGGCGAGGCTCTCCGGCGGGCAACGCAAGCGTGTGGCGCTGGCGTCTGTGTTGGCGCGCCCCTGCGAGGTCCTGATTCTGGACGAGCCGACGAACCATCTGGACAGCGAGATGGTCACTTGGCTGGAGGACTATCTACGGGGCATGACGGGTTCGCTGGTGATGGTGACCCATGACCGCTATTTTCTGGAGCGTGTGGTGAATCGTATCGTTGAGGTAGAGGACGGCGCACTGTATCAGTATCCCGGCAATTATGAGACCTATCTGGAGGGCAGAACCCAGCGGGAGGAGATAGCCGCCGCCTCCGAGCGGAAGCGGCAGTCCATCCTGCGGCGGGAATATCAGTGGGTGATGCAGGGGCCCACGGCCCGGGGTACCAAAAGCCGGGAACGTCTGGAGCGGTACGAGGCCCTGAAAGGACAGAAGGGCCCGGAGGAAAAAAACAGGCTGGAACTGACGGCGTCTTCCAGCCGTCTGGGCAAAAAGACGGTGGAACTCAAAAAAATATCCAAAACGCTGGGTGACCGGCTGGTGATCGGGGAGTTCAGTTGCCAGCTTCTGCGGGATGACCGCGTTGGTATCGTAGGGGCCAACGGCAGCGGAAAATCCACGCTTTTGAACCTGATCGCCGGACGGCTATCGCCTGATTCCGGCTCCGTTGAGATAGGCGAGACGGTACGCATCGGTTATTTCAGCCAGGAAAACCCGCCTATGGATCCGGGTATGCGGGTCATCGACTACGTGAAAGAGATCGGCAATACCATTGAAACCCCGGAGGGGCGGCTCACCGCCAGTCAGCTCCTGGAAAAATTTCTATTCCCCAGGGATGTGCAGTGGAGCCCGATCGGGAAACTCTCCGGCGGAGAGAAGCGACGGCTGTTTCTTCTGTCCATTCTGGCGGCCGCGCCCAACGTGCTGTTACTGGACGAACCGACCAACGACTTGGACCTTGAAACCCTTATGACGCTGGAGGACTATCTGGAGGCATTTCCCGGTGCGGTAGTGACGGTTTCCCATGACCGATATTTTCTGGACAAGACCGTCCGGCGCATGTTTGTTGTGGAGGGGAACGGACGTGTGACCGCCCATCCCGGCGGATATACCGATTATCTGAACGAGCGGGCGGCCGCGGCCCGTGTGAAAGCAACCGGAGAGCCTGCGGAAAAGCAGGCGGCGCGGCGGGAGACGACCCATCGCCTGAAGTTTAGCTATAACGAACAGCGGGAATATGAGCGCATTGACGATGAGATCGCCGGACTGGAGGAAAAGCTGGCCGACTTGAAGGTGGAGCAGCAGCAAAAAGCCACTGATTATGTGGCGCTTCAGGCGCTTCAGGGGGAACAGCAGGCGCTGGAGCAGACGCTGGACGAAAAAATGGACCGCTGGGTCTATTTAAACGACTTGGCGGAACGTATTACGCGGCAGGAGAAGGAAATGGAAAAGCGGTAATGCAGGCTGCCGGTACATGAAATTTTTTGAACTTTGCTTGTTCCTGCTTGCCTTGACTGAAAACTGTGGTATAATAACCGCAGTTATTATTCGCGCATCCGGCCACGCTGCGTCCGGGAGCTGGGGCTCCGGCTATTGCGCGTCATAGAATACGCCCCAATATAACCGAACTCGATTCTCCGACTATCTGGCTAAGGCGGACATGCCATCCTGCCGACCGAGAGCAACTGCTGGTGCAGTGCGAGACGGTAATGATAAATAGGGAGCAGGAAAGAGCGAAACAGATGATGAAAGACAGCACCACGACCGGTAAGGCATATGAAAAGGTCATTAATTATATCCAAGGAGAGATCCTCAAGGGCAGCTTAAAGCGGGGCGAAAAGCTCCCGCCGGAGCGTGAACTGGCAGAAACGCTGGGCGTGGGCAGAAATTCCGTACGGGAGGCCATGCGCACGTTAAGCCTGATGGGCTTTATATCCAGTACGCAGGGGGCGGGCAACTATGTCTCCTGTGACATGGAAAAAAATCTGGTGGAGTCTACCCGGATGATGCTCATGATGGGTGAGCTGGATTACCAGCAGATCAGTGAGCTGCGCGAGGGGCTGGAGAGTCAGGCAGCCCAGTTGGCGGCCATCCGGATTACGCCGGAAAAGATGGAAGAGCTGGAGCAGATCGCTTGGCAATTGCGGGACGAGGTAGTGGTAAGCCGGAGCGCCACTCTGGACAAACAGTTCCACTATCTGATTGCCGAAGCGGCCGAGAACAGCTTGATTCTGGTCATCTTGCGGGCCATGTCGGAGACTGTGGATTCCTTTATAAGTCATATGCGGGAAAAAATGATGGCGGATGAGAGGTATCGGAAACGGCTATGGGATACCCACCAGAGCATTGTGGTGGCGTTGCAGGACCGAAATGGTCAGGCGGCGGCAAAAATGATGAAGGAACACTTTATTGTGGTTAACGATGCCATAAAAGAACTTTAGAACAAAGATCCGGCGGCATGTGAAGGAGGCCGCCGGATCTTTTTGTATACCTGCCGGAAATCCCGAACCGGAACCATGGAAAACCGCTTTTTTTTGTGATATGATAATTTACACAGAATTTCGCGGTCCAGTGCGGGATCCCGGCGCGGAGCAGCGAACTCCGCTTCCGCACGGACCGAGACAGGACAAGGAGGTCGTTTTACAGTGGAAGGGTGTATTCTGGCCCTCGACCAGGGCACGACCAGTTCCCGAGCCATCCTGTTTGACCGAAACGGGCAGATCTGCGCTCGGGCACAGGAGCCGTTTCCTCAGCACTATCCCCAGCCGGGCTGGGTAGAGCATGACCCCGTGGAGCTGTTGGACAGCCAGTTCCGGGCTATGGAGAACTGTCTGGCTCAAAGCGGCTTTCGCTCCGCGGACCTGGCGGGAATCGGTATTGCCAACCAGCGGGAGACGGCCATCGTCTGGGAGCGGGATACTGGGCGGCCCATTTACCCCGCGATTGTCTGGCAGTGCCGCCGTACCGCGCCGCTGTGTGACGAGCTGATGCGGGACGGCATGGCGGATGAGATCCGCCGCAAAACGGGACTGGTCATCGACGCCTACTTTTCCGGTACTAAGTACCGCTGGATTTTAGACCACGTTCCGGGTGCGGCAGAGCGGGCCCGACAGGGAAAGTTATGCTGCGGTACGGTGGATAGCTGGCTGATCTGGAACCTCACCGGCGGCAGCTGCCATGTGACCGATTACTCCAATGCCTCCCGCACAATGCTCTTTGACATCGACCGGCTTTGCTGGGATGAGGATCTCTGCCGCCGCTTGGGGGTACCCCTGGAGATGCTGCCGCGCCCCGTGCCCAACAGCATGGTCTACGGCAGCGTAGCGTCCGGTATTCAGGGCCTTGAGGAGTTGGCGGGCGTTCCGGTGTGCGGCGCAGCGGGAGATCAGCAGGCCGCTCTGTTCGGCCAAGCCTGCTTTGCGCCCGGTCAGGCCAAAAATACCTACGGTACCGGCTGCTTTATGCTGATGAATACCGGAGGCGCCTCAGTCCGTTCCGACGGTGGGCTGCTCACTTCGGTGGCGTGGAACCTGAACGGAAAGACCACCTATGCGCTGGAGGGTAGCGTGTTTAACGCCGGGTCCACCATTCAGTGGCTGCGGGACGAACTGGGCCTGATCCGCACGGCCCATGAGTGTGACGAACTGGCCGAGTCGGTCCCGGATAATGGCGGAGTCTATCTGGTTTCCGCATTCACGGGGCTGGGCGCACCTTACTGGGACATGTACGCGCGGGGAACGATTCTGGGGCTGACCCGCGGTACTACCAGAGCCCACCTGTGCCGGGCGGTTCTGGAGGGCATCGCCTATCAGGCGGCGGATTTGATGGACACCATGAAACGGGACACGGGCCGGTCCATTCCACGACTGCGTGTGGACGGCGGCGCCAGTGTCAGCGATGTTATGATGGAATTTCAGGCGGATCTACTGGGCGTTCCGGTGGAACGGCCCCGCGTGGTGGAAACCACCGCGCTGGGCGCGGCGTATCTGGCCGGGCTGGCCTCCGGCGTGTGGAGCGGCACCGACCAGTTAGCGGCCCGCTGGCAGACGGAGCGGACGTTCCTGCCGAAGAAGGACCGCACGGCGGAGTACGCCGTCTGGCGGCAGGCCGTGGAGCGGAGCAGGCATTGGGCCAACCCCTGAACCCCGCCCCGCAGAAAGGAAGATGATCATGGATATCACGGAGCGCTTTCTCAGGTATGTCTCTGTGGATACACAGTCCGACGAATGTTCCCACACTACACCCACTGCGGAGAAGGAAAAGCGGATGGGCGAAGCGCTGACCGCGGAAATGACGGAGATCGGTCTGCACGGCGCGCATACGGACGGCTATGGCTACGTTTATGGCTGGCTGCCCGCTTCTGTGGGCTGTGAGAGCATCCCGACACTGGGGCTGATCGCCCATATGGATACTTCTCCGGATGCTTCCGGTGCGAATGTAAAGCCCCGCATCGTGCACTACGAGGGGGGAGATATCGTTTTAAACGCCGAAACCGGCGTCAAGCTGTCGGCGGAACAGTTTGAAAGCCTGAACGCCTATGTGGGACAGGACTTGATTGTGACGGACGGCACCACTCTGCTGGGGGCGGACGATAAGGCCGGTGTGGCGGAGATATTGACCGCGTTGGAGCATCTGGCCGCCCATCCCGAAATCCCCCATGGGCGCGTGGCCGTGTGCATCACGCCGGACGAAGAAGTGGGGGCCGGAGCCGACCACTTTGATCTGGAGCAGTTTGGCGCGGCGGTGGCCTACACGGTGGACGGCGGTGAACTAGGCGGACTGGAATACGAAAACTTCAACGCTGCATCCGCCCGTGTTACCGTCCGAGGTGTTAATCTCCACCCCGGTTCAGCCAAGAATAAAATGAAAAACGCCGCCCTGATCGCCGTGGAATTTGCCACCCTGCTTCCGCCGGCGGAGACCCCCGCCCATACCGAGGGGTACGAGGGCTTTTACCATCTGAACCGGATTAAGGCCAACGAGACACTGGCCAAGCTCCACTATCTGATTCGGGATCATGATTGGGAGCGATTCCAGAAACGCAAGGATTTTTTCACACGGGCGGCGGCCTGGCTGAACGAAAAATACGGCCCTGGGACGGTACAGTTGGAGCTTACGGACAGCTATTACAATATGCGGGAAAAAATAGAACCCCATATGTATCTTATCCACCGGGCGCGGAGTGCCTTTCGAAAGGTGGGGGTGGAAACCAGAGAAGAGCCCATTCGGGGCGGGACTGACGGGGCACGCCTGTCCTATATGGGCCTGCCCTGCCCCAACCTTTCCACAGGCGGTGTCAATTTCCACGGCGTATACGAGTATATCCCGGTACAGTCCATGGAGAAAATGGCAGAGATGCTGGTTTGCCTTATAACGGAGGAGGATGGAACAAAGACAAATAACATCACATAATATAATATATAAAATTATATTTTATTATTTTACGTATTGATATTTATAAAGCGAGTGTGGTATACTACTTTCATCAGATGACAAAAAACTGTTCAGCGCATAAAAGCGCCGGGAAAGGACCTGCCTTTATGGATGAAAGAATCGAGTTTGAGCCCGTCCTGCCGCCCATGGCCATACCCCGCATCCGGCGGCGCCGGCCGGAGGAAAAAGGGCGGGACCCTTACGATGGACTGCGCCCGTGGTCGGCCATTACGCATGGATTGGGAATTGCGCTCGGGCTGTTGGGCGCAGCACTGCTGCTGCTCCGCGCCTGGGCGGAAGGCCCAGTTTGGCATCTTGTACCGTTTTCCGTATATGCGATATCCATGATCGGTCTGTACACCGCCAGCACGCTGTACCACTGTCTGCGCACCGGCGTGGCAGGGCGGGTTGCGCTTCGGAAATATGACCACATCTCCATATACTTTCTGATTGCCGGCTCCTATACGCCGGTCTGTTTGGTCGCGCTGCCGGGCCTGGCGGGACGCGTCCTGTGCGCGGTGGTCTGGAGCCTGACGCTGGCGGGTACGGTTCTGGCTCTGGTATGGATTAACGCCCCTCGCTGGATGACCTCCGGCATCTACCTGTTTATGGGCTGGCTGGCGCTTATTATGATTGTGCCGCTGTCACGCTCTCTGCCCGGCAGCGGTATGTTCTGGCTGGTGCTGGGCGGCCTGCTTTACACCATAGGCGGCGTACTATACGCGGTCAAGTGGCCTGGGCGTCACAATCCCAGGTTTGGCTGCCACGAGATCTTTCATGTATTCATTCTGTTGGGCAGCGTGGCCCATTTCCTACTGATGTACCGTGTGATCGCATTTATGTAAGTAGGTAAATAGAAATACCAAATAAGGGCGGCATCGTCTGTTGACGATGCCGCCCTTGCTGACCGCAGACGGAGGCAATTTAGACGAGCTGCTTCTCCTCTACAATGGTTTTTAACTGCGCGGTGAAGGCATCCAGCTCCATAACACCCTGGTCGCCGCTGGTGCGGGAGCGGACAGCCACCTTGCCGGATGCGGCCTCCTTGTCGCCCACCACCAGCATAAAAGGGATCTTCTGCATCTGGGCTTCGCGGATTTTATAGCCAATTTTCTCATTACGGAGATCCAGTTCCACGCGGTAGCCTGCGTCGTCCAGTTTTTTGGCCGCCTGTCTGGCGTAGTCGTTTACCCGGTCGGTGATGGTCAGTACCTTGACCTGTACAGGAGCCAGCCAGGTGGGGAAGGCGCCTGCAAAATGCTCGGTGATGATACCGATAAAGCGTTCGATGGAGCCGAGTACCACACGATGAATCATGACCGGACGATGCTTTTCATTGTCTGCGCCTACATACTCTAACTCAAACCGCTCGGGCAGCTGCATATCCAACTGGATGGTGCCGCATTGCCAGGTGCGGCCCAGAGAGTCGGCCAGATGGAAGTCCAGTTTAGGGCCGTAAAAGGCGCCGTCGCCCTCGTTGATGGCGTAGTCTTTGCCCATTTCGGCCACGGCGGCCTCCAGAGTTTCGGTGGCGAAGTCCCAGTCTTTCTTATCACCCATATGGTCCTCGGGCATGGTGGAGACCTCAATCTGATAGGACAGGCCGAAAACGGAGTAGACTTCATCGAACAGCCGCACCACGTTTTTGATCTCGTCCTTCATCTGTTCCCAGGTCATGAAGATGTGGGCGTCGTCCTGCGTGAAGCAACGGACCCGGAACAGGCCGTGAAGGGCGCCGGACAGCTCATGGCGATGGACCAGACCGAGCTCACCCACCCGCAGGGGCAGATCACGGTAGGAGTGAGGTTCAGATTTATACACCAGCATGCCGCCGGGACAGTTCATAGGCTTAATGGCAAAATCCTCGTCGTCGATGACAGTGGTATACATGTTCTGCTTATAGTGGTCCCAATGGCCGGAGCGCTCCCACAGGGAGCGGTTTAAGATGACGGGCGTGGAGATCTCCACGTATCCGTACTTTTTGTGGACCTGACGCCAGTAGTCGATGAGGGTGTTGCGCAGTACCATGCCTTTGGGCAGGAAGAAGGGAAAACCCGGGCCGTAGTCGGACAGCATGAACAGGCCCAGTTCCTTGCCCAGCTTGCGATGGTCCCGCTTTTTGGCCTCCTCAATCCGGGCCAGATACTCGTCCAACTGCTCCTTTTTCGGGAAGGCGATGCCATAGATGCGCTGAAGAGTTTCGCGGTTGGAGTCACCGCGCCAGTAAGCAGCGTTGCAGGTGGTCAGCTTGATGCCGTTGCCTTTAATGCGGCCGGTGGAGTCCAGGTGTGGGCCGGCGCACAGGTCCGTAAAGTCTCCCTGTTTATAAAAGGAGATGGCGGCATCCTCCGGCAGGTCGTTGATCAGCTCTACCTTGTAAGGCTCATTTCGGGCCTCCATAAACTTGACAGCCTCGGCGCGGGGTAATTCAAACCGCTCCAGTTTGATCTTTTCCTTGCAGATTTTGCGCATCTCGGCTTCGATCTCCGTTAGCTTGTCGGGAGTAAAGGCGAAGGGGGCGTCCATGTCGTAGTAGAAGCCCTCGTCAATGGAGGGGCCGATGGCCAGCTTGACCTCAGGCCACAGACGCTTGACGGCCTGAGCCAGAACATGGGAGCAGGTGTGCCAGTAAGTCTTGCGGTATTCCGGATTTTCAAAAGTATAGATTTTTTCCTCGCTCATGGGAATGCTCCTCCTTATTCGGGGCGGGCGAATAAAAATCCCACCCCTGAATGATCATTCAGGGGTGGGATACAAGGTATCTCACGGTTCCACCCTGCTTGCGGCGCAACGCGCCGCCGCTTGTTTGCCGCGATAACGGGCGGACCCGGCTCTGCTTACTGATGGTTCGGCAAAGCGGCTCAGGGGTGGTGATGTTCCGCGCCGCGTGCGGGTGCATTTTCAGCCCGTGATGCATCCTCTCTGTGCGGCAGACACGGACAAGGTCCCCATCAATGCCTGATTTCGATGAAACTATAGCACCAAAGCCCATCTCTGTCAAGTACAGCCCTGTTCGCAGACTGAAAAAAACGTTGACAGGGGCGGGGTGAATGCGGGAGATGAAATATACCGGAAACAGGGCCTGTGGCAGGGGGTGGGAATCTTATAATAGGAACAGATAAAAATACAGGTGCGCCGGGGCTTTCCCACTGACTTCTGTCAGCAGGTTAAAAGGGGAAAAAGGTGTTTTCTGTGAATTTCCCTTGAAAATATATAAAAATGATAGTAAACTATACTACTATATTAATGACAATGCAATAGCGAAGTTGCAAAGGCGGGGGCCGGTGTACAGTTTCACTTCTTCCTGCGATGCGGTTTCCTATATTGCAAGGTTGCATTTTCTGTAACCGCCGGGATGGGAGCAGACTGGGAGGGCCAGACTTTGGAGCAATTACTGGAAGTAAAGAAACTGAATATCGAGTTTTCTGTTGGCGGACGCTATCTGCCAGTGATCTCTGACCTTTCGTTTAGCTTGGGCCGGAAAGAGGCGCTGGGCATCGTGGGCGAGTCCGGCAGCGGAAAGAGCGTGACCTCGCTGGCCGTTATGCGGCTTCTTCCAAAAACGGGAGCAAAGGTTTCGGGCCAGATTTTATTTGACGGGAAGAATCTGCTGGATCTCACTGAGCGCGAGATGCAGCAGGTCCGCGGCAAGCAGATTGCTATGATTTTTCAAGAGCCCATGACCTCCCTGAATCCCGTCCATACCTGCGGCAAGCAGATTGCCGAATCTATTTTGTTACATAACAAAGTAAGCAAGAAAGAGGCGGAGGCCCGGGCGCTGGAACTTCTGACGCTGTGCGGGATTCCCGCGCCCGAGCAGCGTATGAAGGAGTATCCCCATCAGCTTTCCGGCGGTATGCGCCAGCGCGTGATGATTGCCATCGCGCTGGCCTGTAATCCGGCACTGCTCATCGCCGACGAACCCACCACGGCGCTGGATGTGACCATTCAGGCCCAAATTCTGGATCTCATGAAGCGGATCCGACAGCAGCGGGAAATGAGTGTTATCATGATTACCCACGATCTGGGTATCGTCTCCGACTTCTGTGACAGGGTGGTGGTGGTTTACACCGGCCAAGTGATGGAGGAGGCCCCGGTGCGGCAGCTGTTCAGTCAGCCGCTGCACCCCTATACCGAGGGGCTGATCAAGGCACTGCCGCGGCTGGGCGGTTCAAGTCAGAAGCTGGAGGCTATTGACGGTATGGTGCCCGACTTGGGCGAAATGCCGAAGGGATGCCATTTCCACCCGCGCTGTAAATACGCCACCGAGCGCTGCCGGAGAGAACAGCCGCCCCTTGTGACTCTGCCGGACGGCAGACGTGCCCGGTGCTTCCGGGTAGAGCATCAAGAGTAAAGGGGCGGAGTTTATATGGGACAGAATATCCTGCTTCGTGCAGAAGACGCGAGGCAGTACTTTACCGTAAAGAAGGAGCGGGGGCGGAAGGCCACGCTGCATGCTGTGGATGGGGTGGACCTGGCCATCGAGGCGGGAGAAACCTTTGGCCTTGTGGGGGAATCCGGCTGCGGAAAATCCACCCTGGGAAAGATGTTCCTGCGGCTGTATCCGCTGACGGGCGGCAAGATCTGGTTTGAGGATGTGGATATTTCTCAGCTGCGGGGCAACGAGCTCCGGCAGTTTCGCTGCAAGGCGCAGATGATTTTTCAGGACCCGTCTTCCTGCCTGAATCCCCGCCGGAAAATTGCGGACATTTTGGCGGAACCTTACGCGATTCATCATCTTTACACGCAGGAGGAGCGCCGAAAGAAAATACGGGAGCTTGTGGACATGGTAGGCCTTTCCACGGCTTATCTGGGGCGCTACCCCCACGAAATGTCCGGCGGACAGAAACAGCGGGTGGGCATTGCCCGGGCGCTGGCCCTGCGGCCCCGGCTCATCGTCTGTGACGAACCGGTCTCCGCGCTGGATGTATCTATTCAGGCCCAGGTTATCAACCTGCTCCAGGATTTGCAGGCGCGGATGGGCCTGACGTATCTGTTTATTTCTCATAATCTCAGTGTGGTGGAGCACTGCTGCCAGCGCATCGGAGTTATGTATCTGGGCCGGATCGTGGAGCTGGCCCCCGCACAGGAGCTTTATCACCACGCGGTGCATCCTTATACGCAAGCACTTATTTCGGCCGTACCCGTGGTCGACGAGGGGGACGGCACCCGGGGTGAGCGCACCGTATTGACCGGTGATCTGCCCAGCCCCACCAACCCGCCCGCCGGCTGCGCGTTCCACACCCGGTGTCCGCTGGCCACGGAGCGCTGTACACAGAGCCGGCCCAAGCTCACCGAGATCGCGCCGGGGCATTATGTCGCCTGCCATCTCTGCGCGGTGCAATAGCGAAAATAAAGGAATAAATCCTTTATTAATACCACGATAAATGAGGAGGAATGATTATGAAACGATCCCTTGCAATAATTCTGGCTTGCGTGATGCTTATGTCGGCCCTGGCCTCCTGCGGAGGCGGAAACAGCGGCAGCAGTGGAAACAGTGATGGCAGCGGGGGGGCGGAGGCAAAAAAGACCGTCGTAATCGGTGCGCAGTCTGATCTGGTGACCCTGGACCCAGGCAATATGTATGAGCCCTACGCCAATATGATTTCCTATGCGGCCTATGATATGCTCTACCGCGTGAAAAGCGGTACCATGGGCACACCGGAACCCTCCGTTGCCACCAGCTACACGGTGGACGACACCGGTACGGTCTATACGTTCCCTCTGCGCAAGGATGTGGTGTTCGCCAGCGGCAATAAGCTGACCGCCAAGGATGTGGTGTGGAGCGTCAACCGCGTACTCAACATGAAGGAATCCAATGCCTACTCCATGGTGAAGATTGTCAAAAGCGTGAAGGCCCCCGACGACTATACGGTGGTATTCACCCTGAATCAGCCGGATGCTTCGTTTTTGGTGAAGCTGACCTCCAACGCCTATTGTATCCTGGACAGCGAGGTTGTCAAGCAGCACGGCGGGTCCGACAGCGGTGGTGATACCGCCAAGGCCTGGCTGGATACCACGTCCGCCGGCTCGGGCCCCTACGTCATCAAGAGCTGGACCCCCAAAGAGCAGTTGGAATTTGAGAAGAACCCCAATTACTGGGGCGAGGCCAGCAACATTGACACGATTATCCTCAAGGAAATGACCAGTGTGGATGCCCAGATCACCGCCCTGAAGAATGGCGAGATCGACATCGCGATGGGCCTCAACACCGAGACGGCCAAGCAGCTGGAGGGTGTGGAGAACGTAACGGTCACCACCGGCTCCACGGCGCTTATGACCTTCCTGGTCATGAGCCGCGATTCCACCCTGTCCCCCGAGATGTCCAATCCCAAGGTGCAGCAGGCCATTCGTTATGCGCTGGACTATCAGGGTTATCTGACGCTGGGCGGCGAAGGCTGCACCGTTCCTCTCAATATCGTGCAGCAGGGTTTCTCTGGCGCGTTGACCCGTGACCTCGCCACACAGGGCCAGGATCTGGAGAAGGCCAAGGCCCTCATGGCGGAGGCGGGCTACCCCAATGGTTTCGATGTCACCCTAACCTGCGCCAACAACAACTCCGAGGGCTTAGACTGGAGCATTATCGCGCAGAAGGTTCAGCAGGATCTGGCCGAGATTAACATCAATGTGAAAATCGAGACGCTGGAGGCCACGCTGGTTTATCAGAAGATGCGCGAGGGTACCATGCCGTTCTATGTGATGTTCTGGTCGCCCGATTACTATGACATCAATAACCAGTTTGCCTTCCTGCCCGGTACCGGCGACGACGGCACCGCTTATGGCAACCGCACCAAATGGGAACGCACCCCCGAAAATGAGCAGCTTTGGACGCTGGCCAACCAGATCATGGTGGAGACCGACGAGACCAAACGAGCCGAGGAGTCCGAGCAGCTTCAAAAGCTGTTTGACCAGGACAATCCCTTTGCTTTCCTGCTTCAGCACCCCAAGACCTTTGCCTATCGCACCGATAAGCTGGAGGACGTAACCTACAACGACCTGTGCAAGATTGAGCTGTGTGGGCTCACCGCAAAATAAAAGATCCCGTTTTTGTGCCGTGCCCGCAGCGCGCCGCGCTGCGGGCACGCGTGGTACATCCGGACAGTGCTCCGGCTGCGCCACGTGTGCCCGCACACAGAGAAACCGTATCCCCGAGGGAAAGGAGTGCTCCTTTTGTTCCGATATATTTTACGGCGTCTGGCGCTGATGGCCGTTATGCTGTTCGGCGTGTCCGTTATGGTGTTCTGCATCTCCCATCTGGTGCCAAGCAATCCCGCCGCGGCCAACCTGAGCCAGACCGCGATGAATGATCCGGAGATCGTGGCCGCCTATGAGGCCAAGTGGGGCCTGGACAAGCCGCTTTATGAGCAGTACCTGGTCTATATGCAGAATTTATTTCACGGCGACCTGGGTACTTCCATCCGTACCGGCCGCCCGGTCCTGGATGACCTCCGGCAGTATTTCCCGGCCACACTGGAGCTTTCGATTTTTGCCATGATCGTTGCCATTGTGCTGGGCGTGACCTTCGGCATTATCTCCGCCGTGTTCCAGAATAGGCCGGTAGACCAAATTCTGCGGACCATCTCGGTCAGCGGCGTGTCTCTGCCCAGCTTCTGGTTTGCTCTCGTGGTCATGGCCGTTTTCAGCGGCAACCTCAAATGGTTTCCCAGCGGTGGCCGGATCGACCCGCGCATCTTTAATCCCACGGGGGGGACCGGCCTGTATGTGTTGGATGCCATCTCCTGGGGCGATTTGCCCATGCTGCGGGACTCAATGGCCCATCTCATTTTGCCCGCGCTGGTACTTGGCTTTTTCACCATGGGCCTCATTACCCGCCAGACCCGCTCCAATTTGTTGGAGACTATGAGTATGGATTACATCCGGACCGCCCGGGCCAAGGGTATGAGCGAGGGCCGGGTAGTCTGCCGCCATGCGCTGAGCAACGCGCTCATTCCGGTTATCACGGTCAGCGGGATGGGCTTTTGCAATCTGCTGGGCGGCATGGTGTTCGTGGAAAAGATCTTCTCATGGCCGGGCATCGGACAGTATGCCTATCTTTCCGCCACAACACTGGATTTTCCCGCTATCTGCGGCGTCTCGCTGCTAATCGCGGCGACCTATGTTATCATCAATCTGCTCATTGATATTCTGTACGGCGTAATTGACCCGCGCATCCGATATCAATAAGGAGGGAGGAAAGCCGTTGAATACCCTCAAGCAACTGCTTCGGCAGAAGAATTTTATGTTTAAACTGGGCCTTTTCATCTGCGTGGCCTGGATCGTGATTGCCATTTTCGCTCCAGCTTTGGCTCCTTACGACCCGATTAACAGCCAGGATATGTCCGCCCGCTTTCTGGCGCCTGGTACCGCCCACTGGTTTGGTACCGACAGCCTGGGGCGGGACGTGTTCAGCCGGGTGCTGTATGGCAGCCGAATTTCCATTACCGCCGGACTTGTGACCGTGCTGATCTCCTTCGCGGTGGGGCTGGTCTTTGGCGGTGTGGCCGGCTATTTCGGCGGACTGGTAGACGACATCATGATGCGGCTGTCCGAAATGGTGCAGGCATTTCCACCCCTTATTCTGGCCATGGTCATCGCGGCGGCTTTGGGTCCTAATATCACAAACTCCGTCTTTGCTATGGCGATCATCTGGTGGCCGAATTACGCGCGCCTGAGCCGCAGCATCGTCATTTCCGTAAAGGAGAACGACTATATTACCGCCTCGCGGGTCCTTGGTGCCACCCACGCCCGGATTCTCAGAAAGGAAATTCTGCCCAACAGCGTGGGCTCCATGGTGGTTATGTGTACGCTGGACCTGGGTAACGCCATCCTTATGTTTTCCGGCCTGTCCTTTCTCGGCTTGGGCGTTCATCCACCTATTGCGGAATGGGGCGCTATGGTGAGCGACGGTGTTCTAAACTTTAATTATTGGTGGATATCCACTTTTCCTGGCCTGGCTATTTTCAGCGTGGCTATCGGCGCTAACTTTATCGGGGACGGTCTACGCGACTACCTGGACCCCCGGATTCGTAAGCAAATGTGAGCAGACTCGATTACAAAGGAGTAATATCGACATGAAAAAATACATTCTGGATCAGATCCCGGTGACGGGGCTGCCGCTCTATGAGATGCAGCATCTGTTTGAGATCCAAGCTGCCGGCGGGCAGGTATCCCTCAGCTACATTACCCTGCTACCCGGTAAGCGGGTTCCCGAGGCTGGCACCGGTTTTCACGAGGCCGACGAGTATTCCCTCTTCCTGGAGGGGGAGGTCTATACGGAGAGCGGCGATTACAGCGGTGTCTGCGGTAAGGGCGAGGCCACACTCATTCCTGCAGGTGAACATCACTGGTGTGAGAACCGGACGGACAAGCCCTGCCGTCTGGTCTGCATGATGGTAAAACCGTAGAGGAGGCGGGAATATGAACAGAGAACGCCTGGACCGTGTTGTGGCCAATATGAAGGCGGAAGGGTTGGAGCAGATTGTGGTTTCAGCCACTGCCTCCGTTTATTATCTCACGGGACTGTGGGTGGAACCATTTGAGCGGATGCTGGCCCTCTACCTGGACGGCGATGGAAAAGCCACACTGTTTGCCAACGAGATTTTCGGCATTTCTTCCACGCCGGAGCTTCCGGTGGTCGCCCATAGGGATGGGGAGGACCCGGTGCGTGATCTGGCGGCCGTTGTGCGCCCTGGCCGCCTGGGCATCGACAAATTCTATTATAGTAAATTTCTTATCGGGCTGATGGAGCACAGAGCCGATATTCAGCCGGTGCAAGGTTCCGGGCCGGTGGACCTGGCCCGCAAGTGCAAGGATGCGCGGGAGCGGGAGGCCATGCGCCGCAGTTCCCGCATCAACGACCAGGTGGTGGCCGCCGCCATCGCTTTGGTGAAGGAAGGGGCCCGGGAGAACGAGCTGGCCGCAGCGGTCAACAAGCTGTATCTCCAGCACGGCGCGGACGGGGAAGGTCCCCAGCTGGTCTGCTTCGGTGCCAATGGCGCGGACCCCCATCATACCGGCGACGGCACCGTGCTGAAAAAGGGCGACAGCGTTATTTTTGATATCTTTACCCCCATTGACCGCTACTGGTGCGACATGACCCGTACCGTATTTTATCAGTCGGTCAGTGAAAAGCAGCGCCGGGTTTACGAGCTGGTGCGCCGCGCCAACGAGGCCGCCATCGCGAAGGTGCGTCCCGGTGTGCTACTCTCCGAGCTGGACCGTACCGCCCGGGGGGTAATCGAGGCTGGTGGTTATGGCCCGTACTTTACCCACCGCCTAGGCCACGGCTGCGGCATCGAGTGCCATGAACCGCCTGACGTGAGCAATGCTTCCGACACCCCGCTGGAACCCGGCATGGTGTTTTCCATTGAACCCGGCATCTATCTGCCCGGTGAGTTCGGTGTCCGTATCGAGGACTTGGTTATGGTTACCGAAAGCGGCTGCGAGGTGCTTAACGCCTATCCCAAAGACCTGACGGTAGTGGGTTGAACCCTCTGTGTCTTCTCCGCGAGTGCCCCGGAAACGTCCTGTTTCCGGGGCCGTTGTGTCTTAGTGAGGGACTGGACACCCGGGACTTTACAAGCGCACGCATTTATTATATAATGCACCATTATGGAAAGATGGGCCGTGCCGCCCCGAGTGCGGGGCGGAAATAAGGGAGTTTTCATGGATAAAAGTGTAATTATATCGATTCGGGGTATGCAATCCTTTGAGGGTACCGACGATGAGACCATCGAACTGATCACAGAGGGGAAACTGCTCTCTTCCGGCGATGATGAATTTATGCTCTCCTATCAGGAGAGCCAACTGACCGGTATGGAGGGAACGCTGACCACATTTCAGATTGAGCCGGGCTGTATCACGCTGCTCCGGGTGGGCGAAATCAATTCTCAAATGGTGTTTCAGCCGGGCCGCCGGCATATTTCTATGTATGAGACCCCTTATGGGGCGGTTTCCGTTGGGGTCAATACCAAAAAGATGATATCCACCATCGGCGAGGGCGGCGGTGAGATCGAGATCAACTATGCGATTGAGATCGACCACGCCGTGGCGGGGGAGAACCTGTTTCATATAGATGTGCGGGAAAAAGGCGCGACACCTGTCCGGCAATAACGCACCGCATTTACCCCGCTGGCCGGCGGCAACCAGGAGAACGTTCTCCGGCCCCACGGCGAGTGGAACGGAGAGAAGGAGGAACTCTATGTCAAATCTGATTCAGGTGGCCAGAGAGCAGGTCGATGCCCTGACCCAGAGTGCTTATGAGAAAGCGGCCAAGGCGGGCGTACTGCCCGCCGGGGTGGATGTCCACGCCAAGGTGGAAATTCCCAAGGACGTGAAAAACGGGGACTACGCTTCGTCCTTTGCCATGGCGGCTGCCCGGGCTATGAAGATGTCCCCCCGGGCCATTGCACAGGCCGTTGTGGACCATCTGAATCTGGATGGTTCTTATTTTGAAACCGTGGAGATCGCCGGCCCCGGCTTTCTGAATTTCACCATGGGCAGCAAGTGGTACGGTGACGTGCTGGCCGATGTGGAGAATGAAGGCCCCGCCTACGGCACGGTGGATGAGGGACACGGCCAGCGGGTGATGGTGGAGTTCGTTTCCGCTAATCCCACCGGAACGATGACCATCGGAAATGCCCGCGGCGGTGTGCTGGGCGATTCGTTGGCCTCTGTGCTGGAGCGCGCCGGCTATCAGGTGTGGCGTGAGTTCTATGTGAATGACGCCGGCAATCAGGTGGTCAAGTTTGCGAAGAGCGTGGAAGCGCGCTATATTCAGCTTCTGAAGGGCGAAGACGCGGTGGAGTTCCCGGAGGACGGCTATCACGGGGAAGATATCAAGGAACTGGCCAGATGCTTTTATGAGCAGTTTGGTGACCAGTATCTGGACATGCCCGCCGAGCAGCGCGAGGCGGATATGATGTCCTATGGTATTCAATATAATATCAATAAGATGAAGACGGACCTGGACCGCTATGGGATCCATTATGATCAGTGGTTTTTGGAGTCCTCCCTGCACGAGAGCGGCTATGTGGCCGAGACGGTGCAGCTGCTTACCGATGCGGGCGATACCTATGAGAAGGACGGCGCTCTGTGGCTGCGGAACACCGCCTTCGGCGCCGACAAGGATGAGGTCCTGCGCCGCGCCAACGGCTTCTATACCTATTATGCGGTGGACATCGCTTACCACCGCAATAAGTTTATGGTTCGGGGCTTTGACCGGGTCATCGACGTATGGGGTGCCGACCATCACGGCCACGCGGTGCGGTTTACCGCCACCATGAGCGCTCCAGCGCTGGGGATGCAGGACAAGAAACTGGATTTCCTCCTTATGCAGTTGGTGGAGCTGGTTCGGGGTGACGAGGTGGTAAAAGTTTCTAAACGCAGTGGCAAGGCTATTTCGCTGGCCGACCTTCTGGATGAGATATCTGTGGACGCGGCGCGATTTTTCTTTAATGCTAAGCCTTCCACTCATCTGATCTTCGATCTGGATCTGGCGGTCCGGCAGGATTCGGAAAACCCGGTATACTATGTCCAGTATGCCCATGCCCGGATCTGCTCCCTGCGCTCCCGCCTTGCGGAGGAGGGCGCTCATGTGCCAGCTGCCGCGGAGGTGGATGCGTCTGTGCTGCAGACGCCGGAGGAAAAGGCGCTTATTAAGATGCTGGCCCAGCTGCCGGAAGAGGTCCGTCTGGCGGCCCGGGATTATGATCCCTCCCGCATCAACCGCTATCTTGTGGCGCTGGCCGGTGACTTTCACCGTTTTTATAACAGCTGCCGTATTAAAGGGGAGATACCTGCGCTGCTGGCCGCCCGCCTGAAGCTGGCCGACACAGTCCGTTCGGTTCTGGAGAATGGACTGGGACTGCTGGGAATATCCGCGCCTAAAAAGATGTAACCTCATTATGACTGCGATTACTGCAAAACGCACACACTGTCCGCCGACAGCGTGTGCGTTTTTGTGCAGTTTTTCCTGCGATTATTTGCTCGAACTTAATATTTTATGAAGTTCTCAAAATTATACTTGAATTTATTTTTAGGCGTGCTATGATAAAGCCTGCTCCATAGTGTGCGGAAATTCTGCTCGCTATTTTGTTCCGATCCTGCGCGGCTGTATGCCGTGCCCATGCAAAAAACACCAGGGAAAGGATGGCATCACATGCTGCACTTTGTTCAGTACATGAACTTTGCAATCGCAGTCATTATGACGCTGGCCTATTTCTACCAGTTGGTCTATACAGTGATCGGCTTGGTTCAGAAACGCCGTAATTACAACCTGACTGCCTCTGCTCAACACAAATTTGCCGCTATCATCTCCGCGCGGAACGAATCGGCCGTGATCGGAGACCTGATAGCAAGTCTGAAAAAACAAAATTACCCCGCGGAACTGCTCGACGTGTTTGTCGTGGCTGATAACTGTACCGACGATACCGCCGACTGTGCCCGCGCCGCAGGCGCCATCGTCTATGAGCGCTGGAACAAGACCCAGGTGGGTAAAGGTTATGCGCTGGACTATCTTTTCCACCTGATCGAGCGGGACCATGCCAATGCTGGATACGAGGGCTTTTTTGTCTTCGATGCGGACAATCTGGTGGATCCCAACTTTGTGGCCGAAATGAACAAGACCTTTGACAAGGGCTACGAGGCGGTCACCTGCTACCGTAATTCCAAGAACTTTGCCGCAAACTGGATTTCCGCGGGATACTCCATCTGGTTTTTGCGGGAAGCCCGCTTCCTTAACTTCCCCCGTATGCTGCTGGGGACCAGCTGCGCTATTTCCGGCACCGGCTTTATGGTTTCCGCTGCGCTGATCCGAGAAAACGGCGGCTGGCCGTTCCATCTGCTAACGGAAGACATTGAATTTTCTGCCAACTGTGCTCTAACCGGCCACAAGATTGGATACTGCGATAAAGCCGTGATCTATGACGAGCAGCCCACTTCCTTCCGCCAGTCTTGGGATCAGCGTTTGCGTTGGTCCAAGGGGTTCTACCAGGTGGATGCCAAGTACGGCCTGGATCTGGCGAAAGGTGCGGCGGTCGGGAAGAAAGGCGCGATGTCCTGTTATGACATTTTCATGACCATCGCCCCTGGAATGCTTCTGACGCTGCTGATTATTCTATTCAATATCATCATCGGCTTTGCCTGCATGACGCAGCCGCATTATGTGGCCCGACGTATTATACGGGAAGTGCTCCATTTTATCGGCATGAGTGCGCTGAATTTCTACCTCGGCCTGTTCCTGTATGGCCTGCTCACCGTAATCTCTGAGTGGAAACAGATTGCGGCGGCCGGATATCACAAGGTCATATATTTATTCTCATTTCCCATTTTTATGCTTACATACATTCCAATCTCCGTAGCTGCGCTGGTGCGCAAAGTGGAGTGGAAACCGATCCGGCATTCTTCTCTGAATTCGATGAATGCGCTCAAGGAAGCGCAATAATAGAAAACGGCGGCCCGTAGTTTAGCGGACCGCCGTTTTTCTTGCCATTTTTTCGCTGTGCGTGTTATACTTATAATTACAGAACCACAATAACCTTGCCGATTTTCCAGGCGTATGTGGGGAGAACGGCAAAAACCGCTGTGGCGGAGGAGGAACACAGGGTTATGGACTTACCCTTGCGATTGCCGTTCTTAATGGACGGCGCAACCGGTACACAATTGCAGAAACAGGGGATGCCGCTGGGCGCCTGTACAGAAGAATGGGCACTTGCCCATTCGGAAATTCTGCTGGAGGTCCAGCGGGCATATGTAGACGCCGGTTCGGCCGTGCTGGTCGCCCCGACCATGGGGGCTAATGAAAGCTGGCTGTCCCGGTATGGGCAGGCCGAACATATGGAGGAGTACAATCGGCGCCTTGTGGCGCTGACCCGTCAGGCCGCTGGCGGCAAAGCGCTTGTGGCGGGTGACCTTGGTCCCACGGGACTGCCTGCACAGCTCCGCAGTGAGGGCTCGTTTGAGTCGTTAGTCCGCGTATATACCCGTCAGGCCGCTGTGCTGGCCCGGTCCGGGGTGGACCTGTACCTGGTGGAATGTATGACCGCAATGGCTGAAATGCGGGCCGCTGTGCTTGGAATTCGGGCGGTGGCGCCGGACAAAGCCATTCTGGTGACCTGCTGCTGCGACGGGGAGGGGCGTACGCCCACGGGGACCGATGTACTGGCGGCCGCCATCGTGATGCAGGGCATGGGTGTGGCTGCATTCGGGCTTAACTGTGTGGAACCCGTGGTGGTGGAGGAACAACTGGCCCGGTTGCATCTGTATGTGGATCTTCCGCTGATCGCCTTGCCGAGTGCCGGCCTGCCGGTTATGATGGACGGACAGCCCGTTTATCGGGACGCTGTGGGGGAGTTTTCGGCCCGGGTATCTAAATGGGCGGAGGCCGGTGTACGCATCTTTGGGGGCTGCTGTGGTACTCATCCGGGCTATATCGCCGCCCTGCGGGAAGCTATGGGAAGGGTACAGTTCGAACAGCTTCCCCCAGTGTGCCGGGACCCCGATGTGATCCCCTGCGCCAGTGAGAAGGAGGCCCGCTTTATTACGCCCGATGTGGATGTGGGCGAGACCATCCCCTGTACACCCGATTTGCTGGAGGATATCCTGGTGGCCGAGGAAGAAAGCCCGGTGGGTGCTTTGCGCATTTCGATTCTGAAGCAGGACGACCTGGACTTTTTTGCCGAATATCAATTTGCCATTCGGGATGCACTGTGCATCTGGTCTGATGTGCCGGAGCTGATGGAGCGGGCGCTGCGGCTCTATCAGGGCCGGGCTTTCTACGATGGTACCGCTGAGCTGGAGCCGAAGATTTTACGGGGACTTTCCGACCGGTACGGCCTTATTGTCCTCTGATTGCGACGGTTTCAATTTACCACGATTCCAGATCTGACGGTACAGCGCAGATAAAAAAATTTCTAGGGGTGCCAAATCAGTCCAACCGGAAGGGGCACAGCGGATACGGGTGTCTTCTGACGTTTAAGGGGGTGATTTGGCCCCCTTTTTTTGTGCGTGCTGCCACTTGACGGGCCGCTCAGGATACGATATGATATGCCTGCTGTTTCAAAAGAGAAATACAACATATGGTGATGTTTACATAATTGAACCATAGATGTGGTGGGAAGAGCCGTTCACGTTTTGTGGTCGGATTTTTTTTCACTCCGGGCGGCGCGTGAACAAAGGAAAGGAGATCAACAAATGACAATGACGAATATTCGGAAGCGGGATGGGCGGCTGGTTATGTTTGATACGCAGAAGATTGCAACTGCGATCGACAAGGCATTCACGGCAACCTATAAACCGGGTCACAAGGATGCAGCACGCAGGCTGGCGGACGAGGTGGTCTCGATCCTGGAGGTGGAGGGCGACCAATGCCCTGAGGTGGAGCACATTCAGGATCTTGTGGAACGGGTCCTGATGGATAACGGCTATGTCCAGACAGCCAAGGCGTACATCCTCTACCGCTCGGAGCGCAGCCGCGCCCGGGAGATGAATACCCGCCTGATGAAAATCTACGAGGATATCACCTATTCCAGCGCCGCCGACAGCGACATCAAGCGGGAGAACGCCAATATCGATGGCGATACCGCGATGGGTGCCATGCTGAAATTCGGCTCCGAGGGTGCCAAGCAGTTTTATGACATGTTTGTGCTGAATCCGGACCACGCACGGGCCCACCGGGAGGGGGATATCCACATCCACGATCTGGACTTTTTGACGCTCACTACGACCTGCTGCCAGATCGACATCAAAAAGCTCTTTGCCGGCGGGTTCTCTACCGGACATGGTACTCTGCGTGAGCCCAACGATATCTCCTCCTATGCCGCCCTGTGCTGCATTGCCATTCAGTCCAATCAGAACGACCAGCATGGCGGCCAGTCTGTGGTGAATTTCGACTACGGCATGGCTGACGGTGTTACCAAAACCTTTGTCCGTATCTATCGGCAGAATCTGGCCCGCGCCCTTATGCTGTTAGCCGATGACGGCGATATTGACAGCCAGATTAAACAGGTTGTGACCGAGATCCGGAAGGAGACCGGATTATCCCCCAAGTTGGAGGACTGCCAGGATTATCTGGATGCAGAGCTATCCCGCCTGTCGGGTGTTTTCGGTACGGAGGAACAGGTGAAAAAGGCCCAGCAGTTTGCGCACAAGCGGGCGGTCAAGGAGACCGACCGAGCCACTTATCAGGCCATGGAGGCCCTGATTCACAACTTGAACACGATGCACTCCCGCGCCGGCGCGCAGACGCCGTTTTCCTCCATTAACTATGGCATGGACACCTCACCGGAGGGCCGTATGGTGATGAAGGACATGCTGCTGGCCACCGAGGCCGGCCTGGGCGACGGCGAGACCCCTATTTTCCCCATCCAGATCTTCCGGGTGAAGGAGGGCGTCAATTATAACCCCGGCGAGCCAAACTACGATCTGTTTCAGCTTGCCATTCGCTGCTCCGCCAAGCGGCTATTCCCCAATTTTTCCTTTCTTGACGCCCCGTATAACCTGCAATATTATAAGCCGGGCCACCCGGAGACCGAGATTGCCTATATGGGCTGCCGCACCCGCGTCATCGGCAACACCTACGATCCTACGCGGGAGATCTGTAACGGCCGCGGCAACCTGAGTTTCACCACCATTAATCTACCCAGACTGGCCATTAAGGCCAAGGGTGATGTCAGCGCCTTTTTCGACGGGCTGGACCGGATGCTGGACTTGTGTGTGGACCAATTGCTGGAGCGGTTCGAGATTCAGGCCCGCAAGCGGGTGCGCAACTTCCCGTTTCTGATGGGACAGGGCGTATGGCTGGACTCGGACAAGCTGGACTGGGACGACGAGGTACGGGAGGTTCTGAAGCACGGCACTCTGTCGGTGGGCTTCATCGGCCTGGCCGAGACCTTGAAATCCCTCACCGGCGAACACCATGGCGAGAGCGAAAAAGCCCAGATCCTGGGCTTGGAGATCATTGGCCATATGCGGGCCCGCATGGACGCGGAGAGCAAGCGGACGGGCCTGAATTTCTCCCTGCTGGCCACACCGGCGGAAGGGCTCTCCGGCCGCTTCGTGTGCATGGACAAGGAGCGTTATGGTGTGATTCCCGGTGTCACGGACCGAGAATATTACACCAACTCATTCCATATCCCCGTTTATTTCCCCATCTCCGCTTATGAGAAGATCAGATTGGAGGCGCCCTATCACGCGCTGACCAATGCAGGCCATATCAGCTATATCGAGATGGACGGTGATCCCACGGAGAACCTGGAGGCGTTTGAAAAGGTGATCCGCTGCATGAAGGAGGCGGGGATCGGATATGGTTCTGTGAATCATCCGGTGGATCGGGACCCGGTGTGTGGCTTCTCGGGCATTATCGGCGACCAGTGCCCCGGCTGCGGACGGACCGAGTCTGAAGGCGGTGTCCCCTTCGAGCGTATCCGTCGCATTACCGGCTATCTGGTGGGTACGCTGGACCGGTTCAACAATGCCAAACGGGCTGAAGTGCGCGACCGGGTGAAGCACAGCGTATAACATTTGAGAATGGGGACAAGAAAATCCGTATCCTGAAAACGGGAATTCCGCTTTTGCGGAGACGGCAGAGGGTCCGCCAGGAGAAAGGAATTTCCCCGGCGGACCCTTTTTATTTTTGATCGGCCAATAGGAGCGCGACCGGCTTGTGCGGATATGGAAACCATGGTATGATAAATCGAATGGAAAGGACGGACCCTTTATGCGAATTGCCAACACAATTTCCGACTCCATAGTGGACGGGCCGGGCCTGCGCTTGACTGTGTTTACGCAGGGCTGCTCCCACAACTGCCCGGGCTGTCATAACCCGGACACCCATGACCCCGCAGGTGGACGTGAGGCATCTATCGAGGAATTGGCCGCCCTGCTGGACCACAATCCTCTGCTTACCGGCCTTACCCTATCCGGCGGAGATCCCTTCCAGCAGGCCGACGCGTGTGCCGCTCTGGCGAAACAGGCGCATGCCAGAGGGCTGAATGTCTGGACGTATACCGGGTACACTTATGAACAGCTGACATCTGCCGCGCAGCCGGACTGGACGGCTCTGCTGGATCAGACCGACGTACTGGTGGACGGGCCCTTTGTCCAGGCCCATAAGTCTTATGAGGCTCGGTTCCGTGGCAGTACCAATCAGCGGCTGATCGACGTGCCGGCCAGCCGGCGCGCCGGGCGGCCCATACTCTGGACGGAAAAGGATCCGCTGACCCATTTTTCCGTACCGGAATCCTGAAATGGGGGCAATCGCTTGAATATCAGGGAAATTGAACAGAAACTTTCGGGGCATGAGCCGGAGCTTATGGGTGTGCGAGGCCATTACGCCGTTCTGGTTCCGCTGGTGGAGAAAGAAGGAAGTGTGCACGTGCTTCTGGAAGTCCGGTCGGATACTTTGGGCCGGCAGCCAGGCGAGGTCTGTTTCCCGGGTGGAAAAATGGAGCCGGGCGAGGGCGTTACCCAGTGCGCTTTCCGGGAGACTTGGGAGGAATTAGGGATTCCCCCATCCGCCATCCGGCCAATCGCCCGGCTGGATCTGCTCCACCACCAGAATGGAAATCTGATGTTTCCCCTTCTGGCCCAACTGGACCCGGACTGTCTGACTAGTCTTCGCCCGAACTTGGATGAAGTCAAGGAGGCGTTCCTGGTACCGCTGGATTTCCTGCGGGAAAATTCGCCTCAGGTCTATACCTATGCGTTGCAACCCGACGTGGGGGAGGATTTTCCCTACGAGCGGATTGGGTTCCCCAATGGATATGCCTGGGCGCCGGGAAAGGTGGAAGTACCCATCTGGAACTATAAAAATCATGCGATCTGGGGTATGACTGCGCGCATTCTCCTCTGGTTGCTGAGTTGGCTGAGGGATTAAGTCATGGCGCGTCCGGAATGTCTGGGTCGGTATCTTCTGCGGCAGGAGGACTGCTTTCCGTTGGGTGCGGACACGTTGGACTTAGCCGCGTTTGCCACACTTCGCAAGGGCTGGACGGTATATGACCTGGGCTGTGGCTCCGGGGCGCTGCTGCTTCTCCTGGCTCAGCGGGAGCCGGGTCTGGCCCTCTGCGGTGTGGAGCGGGATGAAAAGGCGGCGCAGACGGCCCGGGGTAATCTGAAGGTAAACGGTCTTACAGGTACCGTATATACCGCTGACGTTATGAATTGCCGCAGTCTACTGCCAGCGGGCCGCGGGAACATAGTGATATCCAATCCACCCTATTTTTCCCCAGCCCGGGGTACTTCCGGCGGACCTTGTCGAGCCGAGGAGACTTGCACGCTGCCCGGCTTGTGCGCGTCTGCCGCCTATCTGCTGAAAAATGGCGGGCGGTTTGCACTGGTCTACCCAACGGAACGTCTGCCCGAGCTTTTTCTGTCCTTAAGTGCCGCTGGATTGGAGCCAAAACGTCTGCGCCTGATTCAGCATCGGCGGGACTGCCCGCCTGCGGCAGTCTTGGTGGAGGCGGTGCGCCAGGGCCGGCCTGGACTTTCCATACAGCCTGTGCTGATCCGGACGGAACCGTACAGGGAGCAGGGAGGAATCTGATATGACAGGCACGCTCTATCTGGTCCCCACGCCTATCGGAAACCTTGGGGATATTTCTCAGCGGGCCGCTGATACGCTATCCGCAGTGGATTTTATTGCCGCAGAGGACACAAGAGTTACCATAAAGCTGCTCAATCATCTGGAAATAAAAAAACCGATGGTGAGTTATTACCGCCATAATACAGAAACCGGGGGCGCGGCGGTACTTAACCGCCTGCTGGCTGGAGAGAATTGTGCGTTGGTCACGGACGCCGGTACGCCGGCGATCAGCGATCCGGGAGAAGAACTGGTGGCTCAATGTGCCGCTTCCGGCGTTCCCGTTGTGCCGCTGCCCGGGCCCTGCGCGTTTGTAACAGCCCTCTCTGCGTCTGGCCTGCCCACCGGACGGTTTACTTTTGAGGGCTTTTTACCCATGAATAAAAAGAACCGAAACACGCAGATAGAGCAGCTCAAGCATGAAATCCGCACAATGATCTTCTATGAAGCCCCCCATAAGCTGTCCGCCACGCTGAAAGATTTGTGCGATGTGTTTGGTGCGGACCGTCGCATTGCACTTTGCCGGGAGATGACCAAGCTGCACGAGGAGATTCGACGCACCACACTGGGCGAGGCCGTGGCTTGGTTTTCTGACGCCGAGCATTTGGCCAGGGGAGAGTTTGTACTGGTCATTGAGGGGGAATGTCCTCAAGGGAAAGAAGAAGCTACATTAGAGGACGGACTTGCCCGTGTGGAACAGTTGCGGGCTGGTGGGGAATCTCTCCGCGATGCGGTTCGGAAGGCGTCGTCAGGACTTTCTTTACCTCGGAGTTTACTTTACAATCTGGCAATAAAAAAGAAATAGAATATGTAGAAATTTGTCGAATAGTAACAAAAAATAGGAAAATTAATATACCAAAGGTATAATGCCGCACAGCAATTAGAAATCAATGCGGAAATTAAATCTTATGAAACCATGATATATCCGGATAAAAACAGGCGGGAATCGAACCATTCGATTCCCGCCTGTTTTTATCCGGATGTACCTCAGAGATTAAGTAATTCCTTCAAGCAGTTTGGGCAAATATTTTTACCCTTAAAATTGATAACATCTTTGGCGTCATCACAAAAAATGCAAGCGGGCTGATACTTTTTCAGTACAATAGAGGAGCCGTCTACATAGATTTCCAAAGAATCCTTCTCGGCAATATCCAACGTACGGCGCAACTCAATGGGGAGCACAATGCGTCCTAGTTCATCTACCTTACGGACAATACCAGTCGATTTCATTCTGGCAATCTCCTTTCCACATTTAGGTTCTTACAACAGATTCATACAATTGATTCAATAACAACTTGTATTATAGCACGCATTTTAGAAAAGTCAATCTAAATTTGGAAAAAAATACATAAAAACCGCATAGATTGCAGGAATTTAGATTAGCGCATATTCCAGTAATAGGGTGCGTAGGATGGTTCAAGTGAGAAAGGAGGGACAGCCATGGCTATGTCGATTATCTGGACCGGTATGATTTTGCTGTCTGTTCTGTGCGGAATGGCCACAGGGCGTGGACAACTGGTTGCGTCGGCGGCTATGGAAGGCGCAGCCGCAGGCGTGGAGCTATGCCTTTCCATGGCCGGTATTCTGTGCCTGTGGATGGGTGTCATGGAAGTTATGCGCCGGTCAGGTCTGTCGGAAAAGCTGGCACGGTTTCTTATGCCGGCCCTCCGGCGGCTTTACCCGGAGTTTGCCCGGGATAAAGAGGTGATGAATACCATTGCCGCCAATGTGTCCGCAAACCTGTTGGGCCTTGGAAATGCGGCCACGCCGCTAGGTATGGAGGCCGCCAGAAAAATGAGCCGCCGAACGCCCGGGGTGGCTTCCAACGCGCTGTGTATGTTGGTGGTGTGCAACACAGCCTCCATCCAGCTCATCCCGACCACGGTGGCGGCGGTACGAGCCGGCGCAGGATGCGGCACACCCTTTGATATTCTACCGGCAACCTGGCTGGCTTCCATTATCTCAGTGGGGACGGGGATTACGGCGGCGAAGCTGCTGGGCAGCATATGGAGGAAATAAGGTGGACCTGTTTTTTACCATGCTGGTACCGCTTATTCTTGCCGCGGTGGCGCTGTACGGCATATTTCGGCGGGTTGACGTTTATGACGCGCTGGTGGCGGGTGCGGGAGAAGGATTAAAGGTTCTTCTGCGCATTGTACCGCCGCTTATTGCCCTGCTCACGGCGGTTTATATGCTTCGGGCCTCCGGGGCCATGGAGCTGGCTGGCGCGGCGCTGGCGCCGGTTTTATCCCATCTGGGGATTCCGCCGGAAACGGTGGCATTATTGCTGGTGCGCCCGGTAAGCGGTTCCGCCGCTTTGGGTGTGGGTGCCGATCTGATTCAGACCTATGGACCCGATTCCACCATAGGGCGTATTGCCGCCGTCATGCTGGGTTCCACGGAGACGACCTTCTACACCATCGCGGTTTATTTCGGGGCTGCAGGTATCGTGAAAACCCGATACGCAGTCCCGGCAGCGCTCTGCGCCGACCTTGCGGGGTTCATCTCCGCAGCCTGGGCCGTCCGGGTTTGTTTTCCCACATAAAAGGTGGGGGCGCAAAACACGGGGACGGAAAACCCGGCGGTTTTTCATCCCGCAAGGTGCTCCGGTCAGGCTGCGGAGGAGGGCTCCAAACTGCGCAAAACGAAAAATATGGCTCCTGCGGCTGCTACCGCCATTCCCCCGCCAAAAAAGAAAGGGGCGGAGGGGCCGATATGTTTCCAGAGGAAACCGGCCAGAACCGAAGCGGGCAGCAGGGCGACGCCAACCAACGAGGCGTACACACCCAACATCGTACCCCGGCTCTGCGGCGGAGCGATTTCGGAAATGAGCGCACGTTCCACACCTGCGGTCAGTGCGGTGTAGACACCGTACAGGGCAAACAGCAGCAGAAAAATCTGTTTACTCGTACCCAGGGCAAAACCCAAATAAACTAAGCCGAAGCAGAGATAGCCCGCCACCAGTACCTTGCGCCGCCCAATCCGGTCGGACAGATGGCCGAAAGGCAGCGCCAGCAGCGAGGAGACCAAATGATAGACGAAGTACAGCAGGACCACGTTGGCGGCGCTGTATCCCACGTCCTGTGCCCGCAGCAACAGAAAGGCGTTGGAGGAATTACCCAGTGTAAAGCAGAAAATGATCAGCAAAAATAACTTAAGCCGGCGGTCCAGTTCCCGGAATCCGCGCAGCGGATTTTTCCACGTTGTTTCCGTCTGCGGGACCTTGCGTTCCCGGACCAGGCCGAGAACGGCCAGAGCACCCAGCGCGGGCAGGATGGAGAAAAGAAAAAACCGGCGGTAATCAGGAGATCCGCCGCCTTGACGCATCAACAGGTAGGCCAGCAGGATACCCAGTGCACTGCCCGCCATATCCAGCGCCTTGTGCAGGCCGAAAGCACCGCCCAGTTTGCCGTTCCGCGCGCTCTCCGCCACCAGAACATCTCGTGGAGAGGTTCGGATGCCCTTTCCGAAGCGGTCTATTATGCGGGCCATCAGAACACCCACCCAGGAGGTTGAGAGAATCAGCGCCAGTTTGTAGAGCACTGTGGTGGAGTAACCGAGAAAAGCCAGGGGCTTCTTTTTGCAGTAGCGGTCGGTAAGGTAGCCGCTCCATACTTTCAGGAGACTGGCAAGGCTCTCGGCGATACCTTCTATAATGCCGACCAGTGTGGGTGTGGCACCAAAAACCGAAGTGAGGTAAAGGGGAATCATGGGATAGACCATTTCTGTGGATACGTCGGCAAAAAAGCTGACAAGACCGAGCAGAACAAGATTGCTCACAGGCGGTGCACCTCCGTGCTTCCAATCCAGGGAATAACTCATTCCACTATATCATATTTTTTCCTGGCGTACAACCGAAAACATTTCAAAGTGGGGGCAGGGCCGCCTAAGCGGCCCTGCCCCCGCTCAGGCCGGAAGCTCAGGCGGCGCTCTTTATGGAACTAGGAGTGGATAGAATCGTTTCAAGCGCGGTAAGCTGCTGCCCGGTAAGCCCCACGGTTCCCGTTAAATAGTTTGCGGCGGCCTTCTGCAGGGCAGCGTCCGTCAGCGCGTCTTCGTTTTCCGCGCCGGTCAGAGTACACAGCGTTTCCACGATATTGCTGCTGCGGATACGGTACCACTGATCACTATGATAGGTCACATGGTAATAATTCTCATAGGAGAGCATGTAATCGTTTTCAATTTCATCCAGACCGGCACCCATCAGGGCCTCCAGTATGGCGGAGACAAAACCGGCCCGATCCTTACCCTCGTTGCAGTGTATAAGATAGGGCCCCTTATGGTCCAGCATGAACTCCAACCCTGTTTTAAGCTTGACACTGAAATCCGCGTCCATAAGGGCCACGCCCATATCAAGCGGGCAGACATTGCCCGCGCGGTACAGAGATTGATAGTAAGAGGACGGGAGGTCCTCCGCGGAAAAATAGCCCGCCAGATCCTCCTGTGAATCGGCCAGGTTGACAACCGTGACCACACCGGCCTGTCGGATCAAGCTGTCTGTGCAGGAGGCCCGGCCGATTTCGTTGTTAACGGGGCTGCCGGAGCGATAGAGAACACCCTCGGCGATACCTCCCACGGCCACAGGGCGGAAATTGGCGAAGACTTCATTGGAGGCGTAATCACTGCGGACATTGGTGCGCAGTGCATCCAAGTTGCGGATCTGGTACTCCTCCAGATAACCGGCTTTCTCTTTCCTTGCAAAGGAAACCTTGTCGCCCACGGCTACGCCGTAGACTTTGGAAAAATCGCCCATGTTAATGGCCACAACAATCAGACCGTTTGTGATATCGTGGCGGACGATAGGACTGCCGCTATCCACGTCGCTGTAGCTGGTACCGAAGGGCATTTCCAGTGTTTTTCCACTTGCGGTCACGGACAGAACATCGCCGTATGCAAAGTCGGCGTCCAGAAACTCGCTGGGGTTAAAATCCATAATGAGGTTACCGTATTTCTGCACTTCGGTCACCGTACCGGTAAGGGTGCTCTCGTTTTCCACCGAGGGAGAGAGTTTAGAATAGTTCATCAAACTCGAAGCGAGTTCTGCGCGGGTAACGGCACCGGCGGGGTCCAGCAGATCGCCGGGTTTTCCGGTCAGGATGCCGTTATAGTAACACACGCCCATGCCGTGCAGCGCCCATGCGGGAATGGTGTCATAGTCGGCCATTTCCCGCATGGACATGCCGCCGGCAGAAGTGTCCATACTTTTGGATTCGGCGTAGCGGGCGATGATGGTGGCCAACTCTGCACGGGTTACGGTCCGGTCGCCGTGGAACAGCTTGTCACCGGGGACATTTGCCAGACCGGCATCCACCGCCCAGTTGGCCGCATTGGAGTACCAGGTGCCGGTGGTGTCGGCAAAGTACGCGCTGGCAGCATCCACTGCCCAGACGCCGCCGGACAGCACACTGGCATTTTGAGGCGCGGGTTTGTCCTCGGCGTTGTAAAAGGCCTGGAATACGGTGGCGCGAGTGACAGCGGCAGTTGGGTCGAAGCCGCTGCCGGTAGAGGTCATAAGCCCCTGATCCATTACATACTTGGCGGCTTGGGCGTACCAGGCGGAACTATCCACGCCCACATATTTGACGGTGATGCGCCCCTGGCCGTAAGGGTTTGCGTACTCGCTGCCCACCGCACCGTTCAGGGTACCGGTGATGTAATTGAGGAGGGCCTGATTGTCAAGAAGAACGTCGTCCTGAAGAATCTTGCAGGTTTTGAACATGGAAAGGCCGTCGCCGCCGGATTTAAGCATGTAGTTGTGGGAGGCAAGCTTATAGGTTTTGGCCAGATCCAGATCCTCGCCTCCCACCTTCACGCTGGAAACGCGGTAGGGGCCGCCCACCTTGACAAACTCCTTTTCATCATTCAGCACGACGGAGGAGGGGATGCTGGCGTCGATAGTATAGGTGAGGCCGGAAACCTGCAGAAAACCGCCGTTTTCATCCGGCACGTTGCGGGCGCCCAATTCCAGCGCATCCAGAATCTGCTGACCGGTGGCCTCCACCAGACACAGGGAGTTGCCGAAGGGGTGGACGCTGAGAATATCCCCGTTGGTGATGTCGCCGGCATTAAGCCCGGCGCGAATGCCGCCGCCGTTCACCAGGGACACATCGGCACCCAGCAGGGTGCGGTAGGCGTCGGCACACAGGTCACCCAGATTGGTTTCCTGACTGCGGATGATACGCTTCCCGGTATCCGGGTCACGGATGATGAGCGGCACATCGGTTTTGGCGACCACCTTCTGTATCTCTCCCTCGTAGAGGGCCTTGATGCTGTCAACGTAGGCGGCGGTGTCGGGATCCTTCTCGGCATAATCTTTAATCAGGGTACTGCTGATGGTGCCTGTGGCGGTGTCGATGGTCAGCTTACCGATGTCGCTCAGCTGCGTGCCGGCCTGCGCCAGAACCACATTTTTACCGCTTTTGTCCGGTACCTGCTCGGAAATCTCCTCGTGGGAGTGTCCGTCCAGAAGCGCGTCCATGCCGGTGGTGTTGGCAATGACGGCGGTGGACGTCCAGTCGCTGTCGACGCCTTCCATGCCCAGATGGCCCAAGCCGATCACATAATCGGCCCCCGCGGCCCTGGCGGCGTCAATGGCACTCTGAACAGATTGGTACAGGTCCTGTCCCTCATTGCCCTGGGCAAAGCTGTATATATAGTTGCCCTTGGCATCCTGGAAAAAGGTCGGGGTGGACTTGGTGAATGTTTCAGGGGTGCAGATTCCCACATAGGCCACCTTTGCAGTTCCGTAGTCGATGATTTTATAGGGGTCGAATACGGACGTTCCGGTGGTAAGGGCGGTAAAGTTGCAGCAAAGATAGGGATAGCTGGCGGTTTGGGCCAGAGTCAGAAAGCGGTCCACGCCATAATCGAACTCATGGTTGCCGGGTACAGCCAGGTCATAGCCCACATGGTTCATGATGTCCACAAGATAAGAACCTTTGGACAGCGTACCCACTGGCCCACCCTGTATCGCGTCCCCTACGTCCACCAGGGTTACCTGGTCGGCGCCGTACTCGGACTCCATCTCGTTTTTGTAGGCGGCAAGACCGGCATAGCCGATGTTTTCGTCAATGGCGCAGTGTACGTCATTGGTGTGGAGAATGATAATCTTATCGTGGCCGGCCGCAGGAGCGGCCAGGACCGGCTCCGCCAGGCTCAGCGCCAGGGCAAGGGCTAGAAGCAGCGACAGGGACTTTCGTTTCATTCTGGGATTCCACCTTTCCGTTTCTTTTTTCGCTTATGTGTTCGCAATCCGTGAGGAATGGAAAAGCTGTTTATTCCGCAAGCTAATGGTAACAAAATACAAATAAAATTACAAGACATGGAAAATATTAAACTTGTAAAAAGTTGTCCTGAGGCTACTTTACATAGTATGTCCATATGCGTTTCGGACGTAGGTGTGTACGGAGAATAATTAGGCCCTTGCCAGCGCCTGTTCGCTGGCAAGGGCCGGGGCTCCATCTGGACAATCGGTTTCCCCCAAGAGCTTATTTTTCGGTAAAAAACCTATGTGAAACCAGCAAAAAATACGGCCGCGTTTACCATCCTCTTGAAAAACTGATGTTATTTACGCTTAGATGGTTGTCCTTATAGACATAAACCAGGTGATAGCTGCCCAAAAATCCGGCGGGTGAAAGCTGTGCCCCTATGTCTACCGTAATATAATTTCCCGCTATGGAATAATCAATCCAGGCACCCAGCCCAAGCTTTGTAAACCAACGCTCCTGTTCCGCCACTGCGTTGGTGAGTTCCTCTTTGGAAAATGACAGGGTATTTTTGCTGTCAATGGTAATGCCAACCCCGGTTTCATCTATTTTTGAAACGACTCTGTTTTCCAGCGCGGTCAACGGATTCTGGACCGTAATTTCAGAAAAGTCCTCCGGATTTATGACATGAATTTCGTCTACCAGCGTACCGCTGCCCTCGCCTTCACACAAAATGACAATCAGTTCGTCCTTCCCGTCGCCGTCCACGTCCGCATAGCTGAGTTCCGGCAAAAACGCCATTTTGCTGCATGTTTCCCATGAAAAGGACTTTATTCTCCCGTCAATAGAAAGCGTCATATCGAAAAACATCCCATTTTCTAATCGATTCGCTGAAAGATATGTTTTCTGATCTTCCAGATAACGGATGACAACGCCATTATTCCGCCCACCCGGCTGTTCCGGTTCCGTGAAGTCTGAAATGACAAACCCGCCGTTTGTCTGAGCAAAGGTAAGCGTCTGTTCATAGAAGCCCGCAAAGCCTTCCGATGTCATGTAGGTGTAGGTGACCACGGCGGTATGGTCGCCGGGCTTTACCGAATAACTGTCCACCCACGGGCTGGACTGCCCCGTTACCCAGTGGCGCTCCTGCTCATCCTCATATACTTTTTTTTGAAGCGCCGAACTCATGAGATCATACTGCGCCTTGCCGTCGCGGTTTCGCACCGCCTCGGCCCACTGGTACCCAATGCTTAGAATCTGCTCGTTCAGCGCCACACGGTCCTCGCGGATGACGAGGCTTCGGGCGATTTCCTCCGCTTTTTGATGGACCAGACTGGAATCAAAGCACAGGTCATAGGCATACCGGCTGCTTTTGGGAATCAGATAGATGTGCAGCTCATCCACATAGGAATCATCCATTGCCGCCGCGGGCTGGGTACGGCGGATGATTACCTTTGTGGCCGGATAGGGACAGCCTTCAAGTACCTTTGTACTTAATGTCTCCGCGTGGTTTCCCTCAAACTGAGACAGTGGGGCCGATGAATCATAGGCCAGAATGGAAAGAGTCCCCAACTGCTCGCCGTTTGCCGCACGGATGAAGACGACGGTTTCATCTGTGGAGATCTGTGCGTTCCAGGCACCGGGAATGGAAAGAGTATAAAGTCCGGTATCCACGGATTGCCAGCCGGATGTATCTACGTATTCTTCCATATCGGCTTCCGTCCGACAGCCCGTCACAACCGTCCGCCCGTTTTCCGTTCCAAACGAGAGCCGTTCCACACCTTTGTAGGTGCTGGCGGTGGAATCCGTGTACCAATAGGTGAGAATGGCCTGGTCCCCATCCAGAGTTGCCGTATACTTTGTCACCCAGGGACTGGACCAGCGGATAACATAATTTCCCTGCGCTTCCTGCTGTGCGCGGAAATCGGCCTGCAGGTTCCGACTCATGACCTCATAACGTGCCCTGCCGTCCCGTGTTTTCCAAGCATCCGCCCAGATAAGGGCGAGATTATATTTTTCGTTCAGGGTCCATGTTTTTCCGGAATCTGAGGTTTCATACCACACCGTTACGTCTACGGGATCGCTGCTCGAGTCAAATCCGTTATTTCGGAGCGTAACCGGAAGGACGCCCTTTGCACCGTTAAAAACGGGGGACTGCGCGGTGGCATAGGTTGTGATGCTTTTAAACGATTCCGGAATGTCAAGCGCGCATGGGGTCCATGTCTTACCCCCGTCTTCCGTACGGTACACCACAGGACTGACATCTGAGCCGGACCGAAAGGAGACAAAGCCAGTATTCTGATTAGTAAACCCGGCCCCGGTCACCACATCGTCGGGTATATCGTTTAAATTGTCTAGTTCGCACCAGGTTTTTCCACCGTCCGCCGTCTGAAAGATCCGGTCCTCTTGATGCCCCATGGCAGCGTCCCCGGCCAGAAGCAGCCATCCGTCATTTGGGGTGGTAAATCCAAGGTACTTTTGTCCGTAATCTTCCGCTTTGGTATCCGACACGGTGTACCGGTTCCAGGTCTGCCCCTCATCTTTGCTGATGAGTACGGCAACGGGTGAGGCGGGGGTTGAGCTGTCGCCATATGCAATTGCCGTTACCGAATCCGACTGATAGACGGCCTTGTCGGCAAAATAGGCCGATGGATCGTCGGTATCCGGCGCAAGCGGCACCACGGCGGACGTCCCTGCTCCGTAAGAGAGGACGAATACTCCGCCGCTCAGGCTATACGAGTTACCCGCGCTGAGAAGAGCAACATTGTCGATTGCGGTTTCTTCTCTGCTGTTATCAGCACCGTAAGCGACGGATGCCCCCGCAGCGCCTGTCACGAGCATGATTACACACAGGGCGGCGATGCCCCTGCGCTTTTTAGTCCCATCGAGAATGTTCAAAAACCGCTCTTTCATGGTATGCTCACCTCCGTAAAAATAAGTGGAAAATGCTGTTTTGCACTGATTCCCCCTGTGAATAGCCGATAGGATGATCTCACTATATTGTTTTTTGAAGGTGGGGTCCGAATCCTTAATCAGCTCGGAGTCACAGGCCATTTCAATATCCCGATTGGATACTGCCCGCATCAAATAGATGATGGGATTAAACCAGTGTGCCGCGTTGGCGCAAACCAGCAGCAGCTTATACCAGATGTCCCTCCGCCTGTAATGGATCAGTTCGTGCTTCAGGATGATGCGCAACTCCGCATCATGGTAATCGGAGTCCGGCAGAAGCAGAAGCGGCCTGAAAAATCCGGTTATCATCGGACTTTGCACTTTTTTACAGACGCATAGCTCAATGCCGCGGCGGATGGCCATCTCCCCTCTTACTTCCTCCCAAAGCTCCGCGATATGTCCCTGCCGGATGGGCCTTGAAAAACGAAGGACAGATTTTTTAAAGACAAAATAACCGATTAAATGATAGCACAGGAAAAGAACGATTCCAGAGAGCCACGTTAGGTATAAAATTTCCTGCAGTGTAACGGTCCGCGATGCTGAAGCTGCTGCGGGCGCCGTGGAGGGCTCCTCCATCTGCTGACCTACCTTGCGGGTGACCTGGGGAGAAAGGGCTTTGCTTTTTTGGACCGGGACCTTAAATTCAATATGCTGGGCGGCAGGCGTAATCTCTATAGGCGTCTGCGCCGGCGAGGGACTAAACGGGATCAGCAGACGAACCGCGAGGATAAGCCACACAAAGTATCGCCATTTTGCGGTATAGGTTTTATGAATGAGGGGCAGAAGCAGCAGCAGCACCGCGATGACGGCGGAGGTGGTCAGCGATACTTTCACGGCAGTTTGAAACAGAGTCTGGACCATGGGCTAATCCTCCTTTGAGGCTTCGTCGATAAACCGCCGCAATTCCGCCAGATCTTCGTCACGAATCGTATTGCTTTTATAAAGCGACGCCACAAAGGTGGTCAGGGAATTGCCGTACAACTTTTCCAAAAAGGACTTGCTTTCACTTTTAAGGTAGTCCTCCTCCCGGATAACCGGTGAGTAAAGATTGATTTTCCCTTCACGTCTGCTGGTAATAAATCCTTTTTCCACAAGCCGCGCGAGAAACGTCAGGACGGAGGTAATCTTCCAGTTCTTTTTATCCTTCAGCTTTTCGCTGACGAACGCGGAGGTAACCGGCCCCCCCGCCGCCCATATGATCATCATGATCTCAAGCTCCGAATCGGGCAGCCGCTTAATTTTTCGATCCATAATCCCACTTCTTTCTACAAATGAAGAATGGCCCTGCATCTATATTCTACATACGACGAATCAAATTGTCAAGCAATTTGATTTGTACTTTTTCGCCGTGCAGGGGGCAGGTCCCGAGCTTGCCCAGGAAAGCCGGGTCCGATACGAAAAAAGCTGAGGGAAGGATTTTTATCCTTCCCTCAGCTTTTAAACAGAGTACTTTCCCATGGGGAAACACCCTTAATTTTCTTTCGTCTAAAATATATGGGACTTAACATAGTATACTATGTCATTCGAGATTACTTGGAAGCCCAGTTCCCGGTGGCCTCCGCGGTCAGGTAGGCGTTAATGAACTCATCCAGGTCGCCATCCATCACCGCGTTTATATTGCTGGTTTCATACGCGGTGCGGTTGTCCTTTACCAGCTGATAGGGCATAAAGACATAAGAGCGGATCTGACTGCCCCATTCGATCTTGAGCTGTACTCCCTTGATATCCGAGATCTTTTCCGCATGGGCCTGCATTTGCAGCTCCACCAGCTTGGAGCGCAGCATTTTCATACAGGTGTCTTTGTTCTGGAACTGGCTGCGTTCAGTTTGGCAGGAGACCACGATGCCTGTGGGATGATGGATTAACCGAACGGCCGAGGAGGTTTTGTTGATGTGCTGCCCGCCGGCGCCGGAAGACCGGTACACCTGCATTTCAATGTCCTCGGGGCGGATTTCCACCTCCACATCGTCGGGAATCTCCGGCATGACCTCCACGGCGGCGAATGAGGTCTGCCGCCGGGCATTGGCATCGAAGGGGGATACGCGCACCAGACGGTGGACGCCGTGCTCGCTTCGCAGGTAGCCGTAGGCATTTTCACCCTGAATCATTACCGTGGCACTTTTAATGCCGGCTTCGTCGCCATCCAGGTAGTCCACCACCTGGTACTGAAAGCCGTGACGTTCCGCCCAACGCGTATACATGCGGAACAGCATCTGGGCCCAATCCTGGGCTTCCGTGCCGCCGGCACCCGCGTGCAGGGTGATGATGGCGTTGGATTCGTCGTATTCGCCGGTCAGCAGGGTGGATAGCCGAGCCTGCTCCATTTCGGCTTCCAGCCTGGAATAGCCTTCCTCCAATTCCGGGACAAGGGACTCGTCCTCCTCTTCGTTGCCCATTTCGCACAGGGTAATAAGATCGGACCACTGACCTTCCCGCTTTGCCTGACCCTCCACCTTTGCGCGCAGGTGCTTGATCCGCTGCTGGACCTTCTGTGCCTTGGTCAGGTTATCCCAGAACCCGTCCGCAGCGCTCTCCGAATCCAGCATATCAAGCTCCTGTCTGGCGTTTTCAAGGTCCAGCGCCTGAGCCAGGTCGTCCAGCGACGGCCTCAGGTTGTTCAGCTTTACTTTATATTCATCGAATTGCAGCATCTTTTGCACGCTCACTTCCTGTTTTTGGTCATAATGGCATACATTTTTTATTATATCTGAATTCGATCCTGATGTAAAGAAAAACGAACAAAAAAATGGCCCAGGGACTGGCCGGGATCAACGCTCACTCGCGACCAGCTCCGTGCCCGGCTCAAAGATCAGATCATCCACGTCACCCTGAGGCATTCCCTCAATTTGGGAGGTCCTCTGTTCCTGTTTTGGCTCTGACATGACTTCAGCCTCCTTTCTCTTCGAAAACAGGCAAAGCCTGTGCAGCACGAAATCATGCGCTCTGTATGTCAGTATATGCATGGATAAAAAAAAGATGACAGAAATTTTTCAGCTAAATGTGACATGCTTGTCTTTCCGCCGGATAGCTGATACAATAAAATTTATTCTACTAGTAGAAATGGGGGCGCAGGGGAACATGGTACAAATGCGCGCGGAGGACTATGGCCTTTTGGTGGGTGGTATGCGAAAAGGCCCGCGCAACAAGATTACCGATGTGCCAGGTGTGACCGTGGGCCACGGTACGGTGGATACTGCCGACCACAAAACAGGGGTGACGGTGGTGATCCCGCAGCCGGAAAATCCTTTTACACACAAACTGCCGGCAGCGGCGTGCTGCATGAATGGATTTGGAAAAACCACCGGTCTTCTGCAGCTCCGAGAGCTTGGTACGCTGGAGACCCCCATCGCGCTGACCAATACCCTGAACGTGGGCTTGGTCCAGGATGCCCTGGTGGAGTATATGGTGGAGCGCTGTCAGGTGGAGGGCGTGGAGCTGCGCTCGGTAAACCCCGTGGTGGGGGAGTGCAACGACGCCATACTCAACCGCATTACCGAGCGGGCCGTGGGACGGGAACAGGTATTCGCCGCGCTGGCCGCAGCCGCGTTGGACTTTGCCGAGGGCGACGTGGGCGCAGGTAAAGGGACCGTTTGTCACGGGCTGAAGGGCGGTATCGGTTCGGCCTCCCGTATCATGGAGTTTGACGGCGCGACCTATACGCTGGGCCTGCTGGTACAGTCGAATCACGGTGTATTGTCCGATTTGACCATTGACGGGGTCAAGGTGGGTGCGGAACTGTCCCGAAAGGTGGAGACCAGCAAGACGGACCAGGGGTCCATTTTGGCGGTGCTGGCCACCGACCTGCCGCTGGATGCCCGACAGCTTGGCCGGGTGGCCCGGAGGATTTCGGTGGGGCTGGCCCGACTGGGCTCGTACCTGGGCCACGGCAGCGGGGAAATTTTCCTGGCGTTTTCCACCGCCAACCCCTTTTTAGTGGAAAACGAGGCCGCTGTACGGACCACGTTGGCCTTCCACGAGGAAAAGATGGACGTTCCGTTCCGGGCGGCGGCGGAGTGCGCGGAGGAGGCCGTGCTCAACTCGCTTCTGACGGCCCATACTGTGACGGGATACCGGGGGCATACCGTAACCGCCCTGACCGACCTCTGGAAGCCGGGCACGTAAGCCATGCGTAAACTGGCCGCCTTTGCCCTCCCCTTTGCCTTCGCGATTTTTGCACTGTGCTACGGGCTACCTGCTCTGTTGCCCTTCGGCCTGCTCCCATTGCTGAAAAGGGGGGACCGCTTTCTTCGCACCGCACTGGTTCTATGTGGGCTGGCGGCGGGTGCGCTGTGGTTTTACGGGTATGACGCGCTGTTCTGTGCGCCGGCCCGGGGATTGGAAGGGCAGACCGTTATGTTCACCGCCACTGTAGAGGACTGGCCGGGGACGACTGCGTGGGGCGCGCGCCTGACCGCGCGCGCGGAAGGGCTGACCGCCCGGCCGTTCGGTATGCAGCTCTACACCGGGAAAGAGGGACTGGCCTTCGCGCCGGGTGACCGCGTCACCGCCACGGCCCGGTGTGTGTCCGCCGACGAAAGCCGGGGAAAACGGGCTTATTACCGCCAGGCGGAAGGAGTCCGACTGGTGGCCTACGCCCAGGGGAGCATCACACGCACTCCGGCTCGGAATATCCCGATGTTCTGCTGGCCGGCATGGATGTCCCGCTGGCTTCAGACAAGGCTGGAGGCTGTGTTTTCACCCCGGGATGCGCCGCTGGTCAAGGCGATTGTGACCGGCCAGCGGAGTGCCTTGACCGACGGAACGCAAAATGACCTGCAGCGGGCGGGCCTTTCTCATGTGGTGGCGGTGTCCGGAATGCATGTGGCGTTTCTGGCCATGGCGCTGAATTTGCTGCTGGGCCGAAACCGGTGGCACGCCGCCGCCGCCACCCTGCCGCTGGTTTGGCTGTTTACCCTGGCAGCGGGCTGTACCCCATCGGTAATCCGGGCGGCGGTTATGGAGACGCTGGTACTGCTAGCACCCCTTTTCGGCCGGGAGACCGACCCGGCTACCAGTCTGTCTCTGGCCCTTTTCCTGCTCCTTGCGCAGAATCCCCGTGCGGCGGCCAGCATAAGTCTCCAGCTCTCCTTTGCCGCGGTAGCGGGCATTCTGATGTTTTCCGGTCGGCTTTTCGACGGTATGCAGGCCGCGTTGCTCCACCGGAAGGATACCGGCCGGTATGCGCGTGTGCGCGGTGGGATACTCCGTCTGCTGCTCGCTTCCCTGGCTACCACGCTCGGCGCCGTGGCATTTACCACACCCCTGGCCGCGTGGTATTTTGACACGGTGTCGCTGGTGGCGCCGCTTTCAGGACTGTTTACGCTGGCCGCCGTTGCGCTGACCTTTATGCTGGGGCTCTCCGCAGCTATGGCCGGGGCGGTATATCCTCCGGCCGGAACCCTTCTGTCTGCGGCGGCAGTCCCAGCCGCGCGGTATCTGACTGCGGTTATCCCATGGCTTGCCCGCCTGCCCTTTGCCGCCTTAACGCCCCGAGGGTATTACGGGGCGTGGCTGTTGCTGGCCTACGGGCTGATATTGCTGTTCTTCACTACACGCGGGCCGAAGCGGCCTGTGGTTCCGGTGTGCTGCGCCGTGGTCACCCTATGCGCGGCTCTGCTCCTCACCCGGATAACCGATACCATGGGTCTGGCTACCGCGGCGATGCTGGATGTGGGGCAGGGGCAGTGTGTCCTGCTGCGGGTGGGTAGCCGGACCGCGCTGGTGGACTGCGGCGGCAGCAGCCTTGATAACGCCGGGGACCGTGCCGCCGACTGGCTGGCGGATCGTGGCATCCAAACGCTGGACCTGTTGATCCTCACCCATTTTCACACCGACCACGCCGGAGGCGTGCCCGAGCTTTTTCAGCGAATACCCATCTCGGTGCTGGCTGTACCCCAGGGCGATGACGGTACGCCGCTCCAGTCGGAGATCCTGGCTCTGGCGGCGGAGCATAGTACGCAGGTTGTAAGCGTTCAGGATGACCGGACGCTTCCGTTCGGCCCTGGTTTGCTCCGGCTGTATGCGCCCTTGGGTGCGGGAGAGACGAATGAAGAAGGACTGTCGGTTCTCTGCTCGGTGGGGCAGTGGGATATGTTGCTGACCGGCGACATGGACGGGACGGTGGAACAGCGGCTTATAAAATACGGAAATCTTCCTGATCTGGAGGTGCTGGTGGCGGGGCATCACGGTTCCGATTCTTCCACATCGGAAGAACTGCTGGCAGTAACCCGGCCGGAGCAGGTGCTTATTTCTGTTGGATATAATACATACGGCCATCCTTCGGCAAAAATGCTGCGGCGGGCCGCGGCATACGGTGCCGAAATCTACCGTACCGACCTCATGGGGGACATTACGGTGACGGTGGGAAACGGCTGAAACCCACGAGGTGAGAGAATTTGGCACAGAGACAAAAGGCAAACGCCGGGGCTTACCGGCAGTTTAAAAAGGACCTGTCCGCCGGCCGGCTGGGGCGGCTGTATCTCTTTTACGGTGAGGAGACCTACCTGCGGGACTATTACCTGAATCAGATGAAGAAAAGCCTGCTCCGCCCGGGATCGGAGGCGTTTAATTTCCACATTCTGCAGGCGCGGGAGTGCAGCGTCCGGGCGCTGGAGGAGGCGGTGAACGCCCTGCCCATGATGAGCGAGCGTACCCTGATCGCCGTCTATGACTATGACCTCTATAAACTTCCAGAGGCAGAGCGCGCGGCGGCGGCTGATGTTCTGAACGATCTGCCCGACTACGTCTGTCTGGTATTCCTCTATGACCTTATCCCCTATAAGCCGGACGGCCGCACCAAGCTGGCGGCAGTGATAAAGGCCAATGGGTCGGCGGTGGAATTTACCCGGCAGGAGCAGGGGGATCTGGTGGATTGGATTCGCCGCCGGTTCCACGCGCTGGATCACGACATCGACTCCCGCCTGTGCGAGTACCTGATTTCTCTATGTGGAGATTTGATGAACGGCCTTATTTCGGAAATCAGTAAAATCGGTGCCTATGCCAAAAACCGCGTGATAACTCAAGCGGACATTGACGCCGTGGCCACCCCGCAGCTGGACGCGGTGGTGTTCCGCATGGTGGATGGGGTGACGGCGGGCAACTATGACCAGGCGGCTGTGGTGCTCAGCGACCTGCTGCACATGAACGAGCCGCCCATCCGTATTTTGGCGGCTTTCAGTACCCAGCTTCGGCAGCTCTACTGTGCACGCCTGGTTCTGGAGGACCGGAAGGGAGTGGGGGAGCTCATGGAACTGTGCCAGATGCGCTCCGCCTATCCCGCACGAAAGCTGATGGGGGCCGCTCCACGGTTTAGTCTGACCTGGTGCCGGGCCGCTGTGTGCGCGGCGGCGGAGACCGACCTGGCAATGAAGTCGGTCTCCGGCGCGGATGGCGGAAAGCTGCTTATTGACCTGCTGCTGAAGCTGGCCCAGATGAAACCAAAATAAGGGGGCGGGTACCATGCTGCACATTCGGGAAGCCATTGTGGTGGAAGGCCGTTATGATAAAAACACGCTGTCGCAGCTTGTGGATACGGTAATTCTGGAGACCGGGGGTTTCGGTGTGTTCAAAAACCGGGAACTCACCGCGCTGTTGCGCCGTCTGGCCAGAGAGCGGGGGCTCATTATTCTCACGGACAGCGACGGCGCGGGGTTTGTCATCCGGAATTACCTGAAGGGAGTGCTGCCGCCGGAAGCTGTAAAGCACGCCTACATTCCGGACATCTATGGTAAGGAGCGGCGCAAACGCGCCCCAGGCCGGGAGGGCAAGCTTGGAGTGGAGGGTATGCGTCCGGCCGTGCTGGAGGCGGCCCTGCGACGGGCGGGCGCCACGTTTCTGGAGGCGGCGGCGGTCCGTCCTCCGGCGGGCGGGCCCATCACGAAGGCGGATCTGTTTTCCCTGGGACTCTCCGGCGGGCCGGATGCCGCGGAGCGCCGGCAGGCGCTGCTGCGAAAGCTGAAGCTGCCGGAACGGATGACGGCCAATGCCCTGCTGCCGGTACTGAACGCCCTGTATACCCGGGCGGAATTTCTGGCGCAGGCAGGAGGTGGGGGCGGATGACGCCGAATACCCCGCTGTCCGAATTTTCAGGCATCGGCCCGGCGCGGGCCAGAGCCCTGCGAAGGCTGGGCCTTGCCACAGCAGGAGACCTGCTGAATCATTTTCCACGGGATTATGAAGACCGTACCCGGATTTATTCCATCGCGGAGGCCCCCGAGGACCTGCCGGTTTGTATCTCCGCTGTGGTGGCCGAGATCCCCCGCGCGGCCCATATCCGGCGGGGACTGGATATCGTTCGCACCCGGGTAGTGGATAACAGCCGGGAACTGCAGCTCACCTTTTTTAATCAGAGCTATGTGCGCGGTGCACTGGAAGTGGGCGGAGAGTACATTTTTTACGGCAGGCTGGAGAGAGAGGGAAAACGTGCCCGGATGGTAAATCCACTGTTCGAGCGGGCGGACCGGACCCGGTTTACCGGGCGCATTATGCCCCGCTACCGGCTGACTGCGGGCATCTCCAACCATCTGCTGGTCGGGCTGGTAGAGCGCGCTCTGCCCGACTGTGCCGGGGCCATGCCCTCGGTATTGCCTGAAAAGCTGAGGCACGCCCACGGACTTCCGCCCCTGGACATCTGTTATGAGCGCATTCATTTTCCCAAAACGCAGGAGGATGTGGCTTCAGCCCGGCGCAGCTTTATTTTTGAAGAACTACTGACCCTCGCGGCGGGTATGACACTGCTACGGAAGCGCCGCTGCTCCGGCTCCGGCCCGGTGTTCCGCGCGGAAGCGCTGCCCGACTTTTACCGTCTGCTTCCGTTTCTCCTCACCGGGGCACAGAGGCGGGCCATCACGGAGGCGGCGCTGGATATGGCCTCCGGCCGGCCCATGAACCGTCTGGTGCAGGGCGATGTGGGTTCCGGCAAGACGGTGGTGGCGGCGGCCTGCGCTTTTTTGTGCGTGAAAAGCGGGTGGCAGTGTGCCATGATGGCCCCCACCGAACTGCTGGCCCGGCAGCATGCGGACACGCTGAACGGTCTTCTAGCTCCGGTGGGTGTCACGGTGGGTCTGCTCACCGGGTCCCAAAAGGCCTCGGAAAAGAAAAAAAGATATGCTGAACTGAAAGCTGGTTCGCTGCCCTTCGTTGTGGGGACCCACGCCCTCCTGTCTCAGGGTGTGGCCTTTGCCCGGCTGGGGCTGGTCATCACCGACGAACAGCACCGCTTCGGGGTGGATCAGCGCTCCGCCTTGGCCGCCAAGGGGGAGCACCCTCACTTGCTGGTTATGTCCGCTACCCCGATTCCGCGCACGCTGGCTTTGATGATCTACGGGGACTTGGACCTGTCCGTCATCGACGAGCTACCACCCGGCCGAAAACCGGTAAACACCGTGCTCATCCGGGAGAGTAAGCGGCGGCGGATGTATGGATTTGTGCGGGAGCAGGTTTGTGCCGGCAGGCAGGCCTATATCGTCTGCCCAACCGTGGAGAGGGGAGAGGCGGAAAGGGAAAGCCCGCTGCACAGCGCCACGGAATACGCCGAAATCCTCCAGAGGGAGGTGTTTCCCGATTTGCGGGTGGGACTGGTCCACGGCAGGATGAAGCCAGGGGAAAAGCAGGCGGCCATGGCCGCATTTGTGTCGGGCCGGACGGATATTCTGGTCGCCACCACTGTGGTGGAGGTGGGAGTGGATGTGCCAAATGCCACCTTGATGATCGTGGAAAATGCCGAGCGGTATGGTCTGTCCCAGCTCCATCAGCTGCGGGGCCGGGTGGGCCGTGGATCATGGCAGTCCTGGTGCATACTGGTGTCGGACGCCCGAAACCCGGATACCCGGGCGCGGCTCAAGGTCCTGACGGAGACCACAGACGGTTTTCGCATCGCGGAAGAGGATCTGAAGCTGCGGGGACCGGGTGATTTCTTCGGCGCCCGGCAGCACGGCCTGCCCACGCTGAAGGCGGCGGATCTGAACACCGATACGCAAGTCCTCGCCGAGGCGCACCGGGCTGCTCACATTCTTCTGGAGGAGGACCCCGGCCTGGTATGGCCTGAGCACCAGCCGCTTCGCGAAGGTGTACGGCGGCTGTTTGAACAGAACCAAGACAGTCTGAACTGAATTAAAAAGGAGGGTCCTTAATATGGACCATGTCAAACATGCCAAGGAGCTTCACCAGTCTATTCACCCTCATTACAACTGCTGCCAGGCGGTTCTCGTTCCTTTTGCGGAGGAGCGGGGACTGGATACGGAGGCCGCGTTTCGGCTGGCCGCCCAGTTTGGCAGCGGGATGCGCCGCGGCTCGGTCTGCGGTGCGGTCACCGGGGGGCTGATGGCCTTGGGCTTGCTGGGTGCGGACGGCCGGACGGCGGCGGAGTTCCAACGCCGTTTTTGTGAAAAGAACCGCGCTCTGGACTGCGCCGTACTTCTGAAAAATGCCAAAGACAACGGAGAGGACCGGGCGGAGCACTGTGACCGGATGGTATGTCAGGCGGTGGAACTGGTGGATGAGCTTCTGGCAAACCAGAAAGACAAGTGATAAAATTTTATTTAATTTTTGAACTTTTTATGAAATGACTTGCAATTTAGACGGGTAAGTATTACGATAAGCCTAGCACTCAAATGGAACGAGTGCCAGACTTATCGTAATACCTTGTATTTTAATTATTACGGAGGCGTAATCAGCGATATGGCAAAGAAACAGTTTAAAGCAGAGTCCAAGCGGCTTCTGGATCTTATGATCAACTCCATCTATACCCATAAGGAAATTTTTCTGCGGGAACTTATTTCCAATGCCAGCGATGCGGTGGACAAATTGGCATACCGCGCCCTCACGGATGACAAAGTGGGTTTAAACCGGGACGATTTTAAAATCGTTCTAACGGTGGACAAGACCGGGCGCACGCTCACGGTCTCCGACAACGGCATCGGTATGACCAAAGATGAAATGGAGGAAAATCTGGGCACCATTGCCCGCAGCGGGTCCTTCCAGTTCAAGCAGAATCTGGCCGCCAGCGAGGGCGGCAAGGGAGATACCGACATCATTGGCCAGTTCGGCGTGGGATTTTATGCCGCCTTCATGGTGGCCGACCATGTGACGGTTCGCTCCAAGGCCTACGGTTCCGACGAAGCGTGGACGTGGGAGTCCTCCGGCGCCGACGGCTATACCATGTCTCCCTGCGACAAGCCGGAGGCAGGTACGGACGTAATCCTGCATGTGAAGCCAAATGCCGATGAGGAGGACTATGACCAGTATTTACAACCCTATCACATCAGCGAGCTTGTGAAGAAGTACTCTGACTACATTCACTATCCTATCCGTATGGAGATGGAAAAGTCCCGGGAGAAGGAGAAACCCGCCGACGCCCCCGCCGACTACAAACCTGAGTATGAAACCTATACTGAGTGGGAGACCCTCAATTCGATGGTCCCCCTGTGGCAGCGTCCCAAAAGCGAACTCAAGCCGGAGGACTACAACGAATTTTATAAAGAGAAGTTTGGAGACTGGCAGGACCCGCTTACGGAGATCCACGTTTCGGTGGAAGGTCAGGTGGAGTATAAGGCGCTGCTGTATATCCCTGCCCACGCTCCTTTTGATTACTATAGCAAGGATTACCAAAAGGGCCTTCAGCTCTATTCCTCCGGCGTACTCATCATGGATAAGTGTGCCGACCTGGTGCCCGACCACTTCAGCTTTCTTCGCGGTGTGGTGGATTCCCAGGATTTCTCTCTGAACATTTCCCGCGAGCTGCTTCAGCATACCCGTCAACTGAAGATTATTGCCACCAACGTGGAAAAGAAGGTCAAGGCCGAGCTGCTGAAACTACAGAAGGACGACCGGGAGAAGTATATCAGCTTCTATAAGGCATTTGGCCGCCAGCTCAAGTACGGGGTGGTGTCCGACTACGGCGCCCACAAGGATATGCTGAAGGAGCTGCTTCTGTTCTACTCCTCCAAAGAGGACAAGCTGGTGACGCTGTCGGAGTACCGCCAGCGGATGCCGGAGGACCAGTCCTTTATCTATTATCTCTGCGCCGACAGTGTGGAAATGGCCAAAAAGCTGCCGCAGGCCGAGCGCGTTCTGGACAAGGGTTACGAGATCCTGTACCTGACCGATGAGGTAGACGAGTTCGTGATGAACAGCCTGGGCGCGCTGGACGAAAAGTCTTTTAAGTCGGTAAGCGCCGATGACGCGCTGCCGGAGAGCGACGAGGAGAAAGCCGCGTCTGAGAAGAAGGCTGAGGATAATAAGGATGTACTCGATTTTGTAAAGGAAACGCTGGGCGATAAAGTCAGCGCCGTGCGGGTATCTAAGGTTCTTAAGTCCGCACCGGTGTGCTTGACCGCCGACGGACCCGTTACCCTGGAAATGGAGAAATACTTCCAGAAGATGGACCCGGCACAGGCGGGTATGATGCGCGCTCAGCGGGTTCTGGAGCTGAATCCGGACGCCGGCGCCTTCGCCGCCCTCCGCGCCGCGATGGATGCGGATCAGGAAAAGGCCAGACAGTACGCTCAACTTTTATATGCCCAGTCGCTGCTCATTGCCGGCCTGCCCATCGACGACCCGGCGGCATATACGGAGCTGGTATGCAGCCTGATGAAATAACGAATCTGGTATAAAACAGAATAATCATAAACAAGGCCCGGCAGATCAAATGTCTGCCGGGCCTTGCTGCACATTGGGAATGGTTTACTTTGCGGCGGGAAGGGAGGGTTCAGGCTTCTCCTTTTTCATAGGAACCGTGCGCCAGTGGCGGCTGGTTCGGGCAATAATCGGTTCACACAGGCAGAGGACCGCCGGCATGATGAAGATGCTTACCACGGCCGAAACAAGGGCGCCGCGAGCCAGCGTGACGCAGATATTGCTGATAATTTCAATCTTGGAGATGGCACTCACGCCCAGGGTGGCGCAGAAAAGAACCAGAGAACTGGTGAGAATGGACGAGTCGGAGGCGGTAGCGGCAATGAGCATGGCCTCCTCACGGCCCTTGCCGCTGCGCAGTTCTTCCCGGAACCGGGTCGCCATCAGGATGGCATAGTCCACCGTCGCGCCCAACTGGACGCAGCCGATAAAGGTAGGTGTGATAAACGGAATGACCGAACCGGTGAAGTAGGGAATGCCCTGGTTAATGAAGATTGCCAGCTCAATGGCGGCTACTAATACGATAGGCATGCTGATGGATTGAAACACTACCGCCACAATGAGGAAGATGGCGGCAATGGAGATATAGCTGGTCATCTTGAAATCCACGCGAGCCGTATCAATCAGATCCTGGGTCATGGCCGCCTCGCCGGTGACACAGGCGCTTGGATCATAAGACTTAATGATTTCACGCACTTCATCCAGTTGCTGGGATACCTGCTGCGAAGCGGTGGTATAGCTGGAATTGATCATGACCAGCTGCATCCCGTCCTCTTTGAAGAGGTCTTTAATTTCGTCGGGAATGAAGAAATCGGGAATCGCATCATTTACCAGTTTATTATAAGACAGCACGGTTTCCACGCCGTCCACGGCCTCCAAACGGTCCGTCATTTCATTCAGCTGGGCGTTGGATAAATCGTCTCGCATGACAACAAAGTGGGAGGAGGCCATGTTGAACTCGTCCTTTAGTTTGTTGGTGGCGACAATGGAGTCCATGGTCTGGGGCAGGGACCGGTCCAGCTTGTAGTAGACGGCGGTATTGGCCTGCGAGTAAACGGCGGGAACATACAGCAGAAGAAAAAGCACGGCAAATTTTTTTCGGTTGCGGATCACAAAACGATTGACCCGCGTAAAGTTGGGCATCAGGGTGCGATGGTGGGTTTTCTGAATCAGCTTATCAAGTACCAGTAAAATGGAGGGCAGAACCAGAATAACCGTAGCCACGCCTAGGACCACGCCCTTGGCCATGACGATGCCGATATCCCGGCCCAGCAGCAGCCGCATGGCACATAGCGCGAGAAAACCCGCGATGGTGGTTAGAGAACTGCCGGACAGGGAGGTAAACGCCGCCTGAATGGCCTGAGACATGGCGTCCCGCGGGTCGTCATATTTGGGCTTTTCCTCTTCATAACGCCGATATAGGAAAATGGAATAATCCATGGTGACGCCCAATTGGAGTACGGCGGCAATGGCCTTTGTTATGTAGGAGATCTGCCCCAGGAAAAAGTTTGTGCCAAAATTATAGAGGATAGCCAGGCCGATGCTGATTAGAAACGCCAGCGGAAGCACCCAGGAGTCGATAGTGAATGCCATGGCGACCAGGGACAGGACCACAGCCATAACGATATACAGGGGAAGTTCCTTGTCCACCAGACTTCTGGTGTCTCGAATGATAACGGAAAAGCCGGCCAGGAAGCAGTTTTTATTACAGGCGGTACGCACCTGGTCGATGGCCTGCATGGTCCGCTGGGAGGCGCCCGGCGAGTCATACTGAATAATCATCATCGTGGCGTCCCCAGAATAGAACACATCCCGCAAATTCGCCGGAATCATGTCGGTGGGGATCTGGATGCCCACCAGATTAGAGAGCCACGTGGCATTGGTGACGCCCTGGATCTTCTGGATGTCCAGGAGCAACTGATTGCAGTAAGCGGGCGGCATATCCTCCACCACCAGCATGGTGGTGGCCGCGTCCTGGAACGGTTCCTCCAGCAGCGCTTCGCCGCGGGAGGCCTCCGAGTCGGGCGGCAGATAGGATAGAATGTCATAATTGATGCGTGTGGCCGCCGCGCCCAGCAGACTGGGAATGAGCGCCAGCAGCGCGACAAGAATGACCAATTTTGGTTTGCGTGTCAGCCAAACGGAGATTTTCTTAATCAAGGAAAGCACCTTCTGTTTTTGAGGAATGGGGGGATGGGATCAGCCGATAAGCTGCTCTGCGGATGCGGTGACGAATTTATCGGCCATGACGACGATGTCGCCTTTGGGCAGGGCCATATCACAGTCGAACCACTGCTTGAGAAGACCGAGCAGACCATAGGTGATAAAGCTCAGCAGATATTCCAGCTTATCGTCCGGTACATGGGAAAATCGTCTATGCAGGATATTTACACCGTTCTCATAGATCAGATTTTGCACCTTTTCCATAAAGTTGCTGGTGGCGTTATTGACGAACAGGGCATAACAAATATCATGGTTTTCCACCACATAGTCCAGGATCGGTTCAAATACCGGTTTCATCGAATTGGTATCGGTTTCCAAGCAATGTTCGTCAATCATCACCTGGACATCCTTTAGAACATCGCTTTCCAGCCGCTGCAGCAGGTCATAAGTGTCGGTGTAGTGCAGGTAAAACGTACCGCGGTTCAGGTCCATGCGGTCGGTGATGTCCCGCACACTGATATCTTTAAATTCTTTTTTCTGCATCAGTTCGGCAAGTCCTTGCTTGAGCAGACGCTTGGTCCGTCTAATCCTCCGGTCCTCCGGCTTTGCCGTCATTGATTGATGCTCCTCTCTGCCCTTATTCGACACATTAGAAGTTTATGTCTATTATCTTGCGGGAAATCGTTCACTGAAAATTTTCTTAAATGTGCCGATTGATTTTTTATTACAGTTGTATTATAATCAACTTGAATAAATAAGTCAACAAAAATCTATTAAAGTAAAAACGTCTAATTTTATTCAAACGCCGCGATACAAACATTTGTCCCGAATTATTATAAACGGACGGCGCGGCAGACCACGATTGAGAGGAGCGTTCTCTATGTTCCCAGCACCTAAACATATCCGCACACGCCTGACGCACGGCGGACGGCGCGCCCTGACCTTGCTGCTATCCGCGGCGCTGCTGGCTCCGGTTTGTGCCGCGGCGGACGAGGCTCAGACCAAGGCGCCCACGGCTGCGGAGACTCCCACCTGCGACGAGGCTTACTACGCGACAATGGACTATTATGGAAATATCACCAATGGAAGCGTTGTAAAGAGCTACCAGATGCACGGTGCCGACAGCATCACCGATTACGGTACTTATGATGACGTTATCAACCTCACCGACAGCACCCAGCCTACGGTAGAGGATGGAAAGCTTCAGTTTAATTTCTCCGACAGCGAAGAAAAGCCGTCGCATTTTTATTTTGAAGGTAAGACGGAAACTCCGTTTGCCTTCATGCCGTGGGATCTGAATCTTTCTTATCGGCTCAACGGAGTGGACAAGAAGGCGGAGGATCTGGCCGGACAGAGCGGCCTGTTCGAGATCAATGTGGACGCAACGCCCAATCAGAACACCAGCGAGTATTTCCGCAACAACTTTACGCTGGAGGCGGTCGCTGCGTTCAATGCCGACGATATTCTCTCCCTGGAAGCGCCCGGCGCGCAGGTGCAGTTGATCGGCAATCTGCGTGTGGTCCTGTTTATGGCCCTGCCCGGCGAGGAGCAGCATTTTACCATCCGGGTGGGTTCCGACGATTTCAAGTTCTCCGGGATGATGTTCATGATGGTGCCTGCTACCCTGTCCCAGCTGGACCAGATCGCCGACCTGCGAAAGGACAAAGAGAAGGTTGAGGATTCCTATGACGCCATTAACGACAGTATGGACGTGATTCTGAATACCCTGGACGGCATGAGCAGCAGCCTGAACACCACCGCCAACGGGCTGGATGAGCTGAATAACGCCCGTTCCACCATTTCCTCCGGCAAGGGTGATGTCTATGACAAGGCGGACCAGGCCCTGAGCGACCTTGGAACAATGGCCGACGCGCTGACCCCGGCGGTGGACCATCTGGCGGCCGCCTCCCAGACCCTTACCGACGTAAACGACAGTCTGACCGCCCTTACCCAGACTGCCGTGGGCCTCAAGCCTGAACTGGAAACCACCCGTTCCATTATTAAGAAAATCCAGACGGATACCGCCAACCTGCGAACGCTCCTCACCAGCGTGGAGTCCTATACCAAGGAGGGGAGTAATATTGCCTCCGACCTTAAAGACGATCTGGAAGATATGAGCGATGATCTGGATGATCTGCAGTGCAGCCTGGAAAAGCTGGAGAACGCCTTGACCAGCGTTTCCGGAAGCAGTCTTTCAGGTGTGGATGATGGCGATATCGTCTATAACGGGATGACTTTGGAACAGATTAATGATAATTTGAACACGGCGAAAGAAATTTACGCCGGAGCAGCGCAAGCATATAGTGTAGAAACGCCCACCGAGGATCAGTTTATTACGGTAGCTGAGGGTGCAGGCATGTCGAGCACCCAGGCCCAGGAGTTAGGCGACTTCTATTATGCATACCTGTCTGACGTGGGCGGTATCGCCACACAGATAGACGCCGCCAATAATCTGGTCGGTGGCGTTAACGATGATGTTACCAGTGTTAATTCCCTTTTAGGTGGCATTACCGCTCCAACCGCCACCGTGGTGGACGACATGAGGGATCTGTGTATCACACTGGGAGATCCGGGAGTAACATGCGATTTGGAAGACCTTTCCGATTTGGTTTCCGATCTGCTGAAGGATGTGGATGACCATAAGGGGGAGGCCGCCGCCTTCACGGAGCATCTGGATGAACTGGGTGACCTGGCCACACGGGTGAGCCAGAGCACCGACACCGCCCTGGACCAGCTTCAGACCCTGGACGACACGGTTAACGCCTATATTCCAGAGGCCCAGCAGGCTCTGACCGACGCGCAGACCCTGACAACCTCTACAAATACCACGCTGCAGGACTCCCGCAATTTCCTCAGCGCGCTGGAGTCGCTGATGAAAAACAGCGGCGGTAGCCTGGACACCGGCACCCAACAGACACTGACGGGGCTGGCGGAATCCCTCCGGAAGTCCACCAAGGGACTCGAGCAGACGGACGTGATCCGCAGTTCCAAAAATACCATTAAGAACCTGATTGACGACGAATGGGATTCTCACACCGGCGAGGACAATAATGTTCTGCTGATGGACGCCAATGCGTCACCCGTCTCCCTTACGTCGGAGCAGAACGCCTCTCCCAGCAGTGTGCAGGTGATTATCCGCACACAGGAAATCAAGGTGGAGGAGGAGGATCAACAGGAGGAGGAGCCCGCCAGCACCGACCAGGGGACCTTTTTCAGTCGGGTTGCTCAGATGTTCAAGGACATCTGGGGAGCCATTACCGGCCTGTTCCATTAAAAAGATAGAAAAACAACTTCAGGGCCCGGGGGATGGAAATCCGCCGGGCCCCGTTTTTTTAGACGGCGGCACATACCGGTGCGGTGGCGCGGCATACTAAAAGAAAACGGGAGTGCTGTTTTATGGAACCTGCCATTATATTTCTCACCTCGGGCCTGTCCATTTTTACGCTGTTCTTTATTGCAAAGCTGATGGGACACAGGCAAATCGCCCAGTTGGATGTGTTCGACTATATTACCGGTATCACCATCGGCTCCATCGCGGCGGAACTTGCCACAGACCTGGAAGACCCAATTCAGCCGCTGCTGGCCATGCTGCTCTACGGCGGCTTTACGGTGCTGCTCAATGTTATTACAAATAAATTTAACCGTGTCAGCCGTTTTGTCAACGGAATGCCGGTCGTTATTCTGAAAAACAACACGTTATACCGTGAAAACATGAAAAAGGCGAAGCTGGACCTGAGCGAATTACTGCTTATGTGCAGGCAGGCAGGCTATTTTGACTTGAGTGCCATTCAGCTTGCAGTCTTTGAGTGTAACGGCACCATGAGCTTCCTGCCACGGGCGGAGAGCAAACCGGCTACGCCCCAGGATATAAATTTGGCCGTACAGAAAAGCCCGATCTATACCGAGATTATTATGGACGGCCAGATCATAGCTAAAAATCTGCACCGCTTGGGCCTGGATGAAACCTGGCTTGACAAGCAGCTGCATGCCCATGGTTATCACAACCCACGTGAGGTGTTTCTGGGACAGTGCGATGAGGACAATCAGCTTCTGCTGTTTGGGATGAAATAGCGGACTACAAAGGTGGCCGTCAAATTGACGGTTTTTCAAAAAATATATAGCTTTTTTTTGTATCTATGTTATACTAAAACTGAGAGAAGGGAGGAGATGTCTGTTTCCCCTGTAAACCCGTTTTTCCCGAAGAGCGAAAGGAGCTGAGCACATGAAATTCACATTTACTGACAAGAAAGTTAACCTGCCCCAGTCCGTCCATGCCTATGCGGAGAAAAAGGTTGGCAAGCTGGACCGCTATTTCCGTGGTGAAGCAGAGGCATCCATCACATTCAGCGTGGAAAAGGACCGGAACCGCGCGGAAGTTACGGTCCATACCGGAAGTATGATCCTGCGTGCCTCCGAGAGTACTTCCGATATGGGTGCCTCCATTGACGCGGCCGTCAGCAGTATTGAGCGTCAGATCCGTAAAAATAAATCCCGCCTGGGAAAACGGCTGCGTACCGATGCATTTGAGCGCAAGGTGAGCGCCGATATCTCCGATTTTGTACCGGAGCAGGAGGAAGAATATAATATCGTCCGTACGAAACGGTTTCCTATGAAGCCCATGACCTGCGAGGAGGCCATTCTGGAGATGAATCTGGTGGGACACACCTTTTTCGCGTTCCGCAATGTGGACGCGGGCGGCTCCTTCGCCGTGGTATATCGGCGCAATTACGGCGGTTATGGTATTATTGAGGACGAAACCTGACCGGGTCCATATAAATAAAACACGCGGCGGAGCGTACGCTCCGCCGCGTGTTTTATTATGGCTCGGGGTCCGGGTCTCCATCCAGCGAGAGAAAATAGAGGTAAAAAGGGAGCAGCGATTCATAGCTGCGTACCAAGGTATCGGTGAGAGCCGGAGAATACAACAGCTCGTCCAACGGAAGATCCCGGGAGAGGGAGAGCCCTTTGCTGTTGTACCACGGGTAGAGCAGCGGGCCTGGGTTGCCCTTGGGACGCTTGTAAGCCGGGGCGTCCAGTACAAAGCCAGGGCCCTTCTCCAGCGAATGTACCAGCCGGGCAAAGGGTTTAGGATTAGCGTCCAGCCTGGCCCGGAATTTTGCCATGGTGATGGGCCTTGCCATGTAGTAACCCAAGCCGTAGCCATAACTCTCCGGCGTAATCTCAAAGTAGAAGACCGGTGAGACGGTCCAGTCCTCCCTCTCCCGGCGGAGTGAGAACCAGAGATGGTCCTTGTAGGGGCCATTACCATGAAGCCGCCGGGCATCCCGATAGATGCGGGAGATATGAAGATTCAGGTTCAGGTCCCTGTGCCGAGGGGCGAAACCCGCATAAGTGTCCTCGGCCAACGCCTTCAGAGGTCTCTGAAAATCCCGAACATATTCCTCCTTGTGTGCTTCAAACCAGCTCTTTTCGTTATGAAAACGGATTCCCCACATAAAATCAACGGTTCGCGGGGAAAAGCCCTGAAACATAGCAGCATCATCTCCAATTTCGAAAAATTACAGGTTCGGTTTTTGGGGTGCGTTGGATGGTACGGCGGATGTGCCTTCCAAAGCTCCAAGGTAAAGGATGGTGGACAGCTCCAGATAGGGGAACAGATACAGAGTCGGGATGTCATATAGAAAAATAGATAGAAGCTGAAGCGGCAGAAAGGACAGGCGGAGAAGGAAGAACTCGACCTTCCTGCCATGCAGCAGGCGGAGGCCGTTTCGAAGCGCGGTAATAGGCGTAAGTTCCGGCGAGCGAGCAAGCAGATACTGGCCTGGCAGAAGGATTGTATACAAAAAATAGCCCATGGCCATTCCCGCCAGATTGAGTACTCCGGACAGAAACAATAGGGTGTCTGAATTTTGCTGCGTTGCCACCAGCATGACCAGCAGGCCGGGCAGTAGGCAGACGGCCCATGTCACACCGCGCCAGAGTAGAAGTAGAACCTCCAGCCCCAGAGCACGGCCGCTGAGACGCAGATCGGTGTACCAATGAAGCAGGCGGCTGAAGGGGAAGACCTGCCCGGCGGGCAGGCGCCAGAACTGAGCGCGTGCGCCATAGCACATTGGCACCGTAAGCAAAAAAGTCAGCGCGCCAACAATGACGAAAGTGGCTAGCTGCCGCCAGGCCAGTGGCAGCACAAACGCGACTCCGGCGCTGTCAAACCGCAGCGAAGCCACAATACCACCGCCCTGTGTGAGATGGGAAACGCTGGCGCCGGATAGCAGGTTAGCCAGCAGGGATGCGTTGGCCTGCCAGATTCCGGTTTGCACGGGATATTGCTTCAAGTCGAGGATCAGATAATAAAGCGCGCCTCCGGTAGTAGCCTGTAAAAAACGGGACAGGAGCGACAGGAGCAGGATAATAGACGCCGCCACCATGCAGGGGCGGTGATACTGAAACAATACTTGCCTGGCGCGATTTTTTAGGCCAGGACGATAGACAGTTGGTCTTTGCACCGCTTATTCGCTCCCCTCTGCAAAGGACAATTCCGGAACAGGAATTCCCTCGGGCGGCGTTTCCGTCTCTGCTGGTTCACTGGAGACGGGCGTTTCTGAAACGGTCGGTATGGGTGTGATGATCGGCGTTGACGTAGGTGTAGGCGTAGGGGTTGACGTAGGCGTAGGGGTTGACGTAGGCGTAGGGGTTGACGTGGGCGTGGGTGTTGACGTAGGCGTAGGTGTGGGCGTAGGTGTAGGCGTAGGTGTAGGTGTGGGCGTAGGTGTAGGCGTAGGTGTAGGCGATGAGGTAGCTGACGCGGAAGAATTGGAATTCGACCCGTATTTGTCGGCGTCGGCGGGATTGATCAGATAAACCAGATCCCGCTTGCGGTAGTTGCTGGTGGATTCCAGCGTACTGCTGATCAGCTTTCCGTTGCTGCCATATAGATTACGGTACGTGTTAACCTTACGACCGGTATAAGGAGTCACATCTTCTTTTTTCGTTCCTACGGGAATGGAGTCATCTGTTTTATAAACCACTTCATAGGGCGTGGTAGATAGGCGCTCACTGGTCATTTTCACAGTGATATCATCGGTTTTGGTACCATAGATTTTCACCGTCAGCACGCGGTTCGACATACTGGTGGCAAGCTTGATGGGGTATTTTGTATTATTGGAAAACTGGAAATCCAAGCTCCCGTAGTAGACCGTGGCGTCCATGCCGTCCGGTACATAGCCTACAGCAAAAGAATGATTATGCCGCTCCACGATTTGAAGGTTGGAATTAAGTGCCGCGTAATAGATAGTGGAGGACACCTGACAGATACCGCCTCCCAGTTCATCGACGGACAGGCCGCCTACATAAGCGGGTGCGGGCAGGTAACCGGCCGCGGCGGTGCGGCTGCCCACAACACCGTTATAGGAAAACACGTCGCCTGGGTTCATAATATACTCGTTACAGGACCCGGAGGCGCGTTTCACATTCGAGACACGATTGCTGCTGCCGCCGACCTTGGAGGATGCCTGGCCCAGCAGGTCGTGAAACAGAGTCGCTTCAAGGTCCGTTGTGGTGATGTCCGGTTTTGTAACGGAGAGGGGTACGGAACAGGTGCCGCCCTCCGGCGTGGCATCCAGCGCGGATTTGGCTGCACTGACGTCAAAATCGATGCCGTTAACCGAAGGCACAATTTCCTTAGTGCTTTTATCCAGATAAGCGTTGGCCGCGTCGGTGTGGATCTCCGCTCGAACGGCGTTCAGATCCGTCTCAGCCGGCGGTTCTATCACCGGCTCCACCTCGACGGAAGCGGAGCCGCCGGAGGACATGGTCTCAAAAGCCGACAGGACCTTGGCCTTAACCGTGTCCCGGTCCACGGTACTGCCGGAGACGCCCTTGGTGAAGTCGAGTGTTGTATCGGTTACCGTATAAGTAGTTTCCCGGCGGCCGCTGTTCAGCGACTGGTCGATGGAATCTAGAATTGTATCTACGGAATCTCCGGAATCCGGCTGGACAAACTGAAGCGAGGCATCCACGGTATGCCCGCTGATAAGCGTACCGAGAAAAGACGCACCCCGAATAGGAAACGGCCTGCTGTGGCCAAAGTCACAGGCTTGCTGTACAGCAGCGTTCACATCCATACCGATGCAGCTTCCGGGTACCTCCACGGAAGCATTGGTGCCATTGGAAGAATAGGTGAGTGTTACGGTGTCGCTGCTGTAATGATCCGCCAAACCGCTCTTCAATTGACGGGCGGCCTCTTCACTGGTTAGGCCGCCTAATTTGATACCGGCGGCAGATACGCGCGGCAAAATCCTCCCGCTGGCGCTCACATAACTGCAGAGCGCGAGATAGAGCAGCAACGCCGCTGCCACCGTAATGAGCATGGGAAGGGGAATGCGCCGGCGGCTTACGGATGCTGTATGTTTGTCCGCTGGTTGTTCTTGCATATTTTTGGTACCTCCCAAAAACTACCGGTACACGCGCCGGCAGCTGCTTCAGAAATTTTGAATCTGGAACAAAATCCAGACAAACCAAGGGGTGGAATATAAAGCCACTTGCAGATCATTATAACGTTCTGAAGGGTAAAAAGCAATAACAGAACGGTTACATGCGATATCCGTCCTTTTTTTAGGAGATAACGGACATCCTATTTACAAGTGCTACCTTTCGTTGTATGATTATCATAATACGGAATTGCTATCTTCATTCCGAAAAGCGGGGGAAATCTGCATGTCGGAGGACTACTACAATCAAGGTGATCGCGGCGAAGGGCTCGGGTCCTGGATTCCCACGATCATCATGCTTTTCTGTTTCCCACCTGTGGGTATTCTGATGCTGCTGCATAAAGTGTTCAGCGGTGGCAGACGCCGGGAAAGCAGGCCCAGGTACCGTGGCGTACATCCTCAGGATCTTCAGCGGGCCGGCGTGGGTCCGGCGGAGGTTCAGCCGCCGCCGCGCGGGAGAGTGAGGAACCGAAGAACAAGGGAGCGGGCGGACCGTGGGGACCGGAGCAAGGGATTTATTGCCGGCGGTGCGACTATGGCCGCCGTGTTCGGGTTTGCGGCGCTTAATGAATTTTTGGATGCTTTGGCGTACGGCACGTTACAGTATTCCCTGTCGGACATTTTTGTTCCGCTGGGATTTTGCGGTGCGGGCCTTATTTTGCTGTACCACGGTTTGACAAAGAAGAGGCAGGCCAAGCGATTCCACCAATACCTGTCACTTATAGGAAAGCACACTTCCGTCACGGTGGCCTCGCTGGCGCAGGCTGCGGGACAGCCGGTCCGCCGGGTTGTGGAGGACCTTCAGGATATGCTGGACACCGGCATCATTCCACAGGGATATCTGGATGTGGGGGCGGGTAAGCTGTTCCTGACCGATGAGGGAATTCAGGAGGAGCCGGAGAAGAAAGAGAAAGCGCCTGCTGGCATGGAACGGGAGAACGCCACGCTGCTGGAAATTCGTCAGGTGAACGATTCAATATCCGATCCGGTCATGAGCCGGAAGATCGACCGCATTGGAGAAATTACGGGTAAAATTTTTGCCTATCTGCGGGAAAAACCGGATCAGGAGAGCCAGCTGCGCAGCTTCCTGAGTTACTACTTACCCACTACCCTGAAAATTCTGCGTGCCTATGCCCAAATGGAGTCTCAGGGCATTGAAGGCGAAAATATCAGCGCGGCCAAGGCCCGCATTGAAGGGATGATGGACAAAGTGGTGGACGGCTTTGAAAAGCAGCTGGACCGGCTGTTTCAAAGCGACGCGCTGGATATTACCAGCGACGTGGCGGTTTTGGAGCAGATGCTGAAAAAAGACGGACTGGGAAAGAACGAGGGCATGACGTTGGGCGGCTGAGATATGCCGCTGCTATAAACGGATCTATCTGATATCTGGAGGAATGGTTATTATGATCGCATTGGGTTCCGATCACGGCGGCTTTGAGCTGAAGCAGCACGTGAAGCAATATCTGGACAGCCATGGGCTGGAATACCAGGATTTTGGCTGCTTTTCCACGGAAAGCTGCGATTATCCCGTCTTCGCTAAAGCGGCCGCCGAGGCTGTTGCATCCGGGAAATGTGAGCAGGGAATTGTCATTTGCACCACCGGTATCGGCATTTCCATTGCAGCCAATAAGGTAAAGGATATCCGCTGTGCGCTTTGCGGCGATCCTTTCTCCGCAGAGATGTGCCGCCGCCACAACAACGCCAATATGCTGGCGATGGGTGCGGGTATTGTAGGACCCAAGCTGGCGGAGCGCATTGTGGAAGTGTTTCTCACCACGCAGTTTGAGGGTGGCCGGCACGCCCGACGTGTAGGACTTATTACCGACATGGAAAAGTAAAGCAAGCGATAAAAGGACCGGGACGGCACAGATGGCCGTCCCGGTCCTTTTATCTGTTCAGCTTTACTCCATAGACACTTGCTGGAACGCCTTCAGCAGATCATCCATTGTATAGCGGGATTTCACTTCCCCGGCGGCGTCAATAACGGCTTGCCCGGCATGCATCATGACAAGGCGGCTGCCGTAGTCCACTGCAAAGCGGAGGTTATGCGTAACCATGATGGTGGTTACGTCTTTTTCCCGTACCAGCCGGTCGGTCAGCTCCATTACGTTTTCTGAGCTTTTGGGGTCCAGGGCCGCTGTATGCTCATCCAAAACCAGCAGGTCGATGGGAGTCAGGGTGGAGATGAGCAGGGCTAGTGCCTGCCGCTGCCCGCCTGAAAGGACCCCTACCGGCAGATCCATCTTGTCTTCCAGGCCCAGGCACAGAAGCTCCAGTTGAGATTTGTAGTAGTCCAGCCGCTTGCGGTTCACACCGCGGCTCAGCCCGTAGTGGCCGCCTTTATGGTCGGCGAGAGACATGTTTTCCAGAATGGTGAGGGAAGGACAGGTTCCCCTGGCAGGGTCCTGGAACACCCGGCCGATGCGGGCGGCGCGCTGATATTCCGGCATTTTAGTGATGTCCCGGTCCTGGAGAAAAATGCGCCCGCTGTCTACAGGCAGAGAGCCGCAGATCAGGTTTAGCAGGGTGGTTTTACCGGAGCCGTTCGAGCCGACCACAGAGAGAAAGTCCCCCGTCTGGATCATAAAGGAGAAGTCCTTAAAAATGCACGTTTCGCTGACGGTACCGGAATGGAAGCGTTTGTCAATATGCTCCAGACGAATCAAATTAGCCATGGCGGACGCCTCCTCTCCGGAGTTTGCGGCCTACCCGGTCGGTGAGCAGAGCGGCCACGAATAGGATTGCCATGGTGAGTTTCAGGAAAGTGGACGGCAATTTGAGCATGGCGATGATAAGACAGGTTTTGTAGAGCAGGGTACCCAGCAGTACCATGGTGGTGGGATTCAAAATGTGGATACGGCCGAACATGCTGGTTCCGATAATGACGGCGGCCAGAGCCTGGACCACCATACCGATGCCGATACTGACACTAGCGGATTCCGACTGCTGCGCCAGGACCGAGCCGGCCAGCGCGGTACAGCCGTTGCCGATGGCCAGGCCAAGAATCTTCATTTTACCCTGGTCACGGGCCAACTGGGTGACAAACTGGGGGTTGTCACCGGCGGAGCGGAGCAACAGGCCCGTCCGGGTGCGTAGAAACCAATCCACGGTCAGCTTGACAGCCAAGGCTATCAAAAAGGCGAGCAGTACCACACGGTATTTATAAAGACCGGCGGGCAGCAGCTTCATGGGACCGGATGTGAAGATGGTGGGCTGATTATAAAACTGAAGCAGAGATTTACCGGTCAGGTCTCCCTGACCCAGAACGACCAGGTCCACAGTCCACAGGGCAGTCATAACGATGATCCCGGACAGCAGGTCGGTGATGCGCAGCTTTACATGCAGCAGTCCGGTGATACAGCCGGCGCCCGCCCCGCAGAAAAAGGCGGCGAGGCAGGCCAGCCAGGGATTTACGCCCGTGGAGATGAGGCCGGCGGTGACGCAAGCTCCCAGAGGAAAGGTGCCGTCTACAGACAGGTCGGGAAAGTCCAGAATCTTGTAGGTGATGTAGACGCCCATGGCCATAATGCCGTAGATAAAGCCCTCCTCCAGCACGTTTTTGAATAGACCCAGAAAAATTTCCATGCAGAACGCTCCTTTGCAACAGGCCGCCGCCCGGGGCCGGGGGAGGCGCACTCATCCCGACCGGTTTAAAAAGTCCAGGAACTTACTGGTCCAGATTGTCGGCGGAGGTGTAGGCCTCCGGGATGGTGATACCGAACTTCTCACAGGCGGCGGCGGAGTAGACGGGGGTGGAGTCGGCTACCACACTGACAGCCATGGTGTTCACGTCCGCACCGTCCAGAATGGAGGCCGCCATCTGGCCGGTGGTTACGCCCAGAGACACATAGTCCAGCGTCTCGGAGGCCACACAGCCGTTGCGTACCTGTTCCTCCTCGGAGCCAAACACCGGGATACCGGCCTCGTCGGTGGCGTGGAGCAGTGTGGAAAGGTTATTGACCACGTTGTTGTCGGTGAAATTGTTGACGCAGTCCACATCTCTGGCCACTAGCGCGGCCGCGCCGGAGGCGACTTCTGATTCGTTGGTGATGCCCACGTCCTCAATGGTAAAGCCATACTGACCGGCCAGTTCCTTAAAGGTTTTCAGGTGGGAAACGGAGTTGGGTTCACTGGTGGTGTATAGTACGCCAATGGTTTTTGCCTCGGGCAGCAGGGCGCGGATCATTTTCATCTGCCCCGCCAGATTGAGGCTGTCGCTGGTTCCTGTGGCGCCGGATTGGGGGGTGTCCAGCGATTGAACCAGGCCCGCGGCCACCGGGTCGGACACGGCGGAAAATACCACAGGGACGTCCGCGTCCCTGGCGGCGGAGTAGGCGCTCATAGCGGCGGGCGTGGCTACCGCGATAATGAGATTATAGCCCTCGGATACCATGTTTTTAGCCATCATATCGGTGTTGCTTTTGTCGCCCTGCCCGTTCTGGATGTCGATGGACACGCCGTTCTGGCCGTCCGTGTAGCCGGCGTCAGACAAGCCCTGTACAATACCTTTGGTGCAGTTATCCAGCGAGGGGTGGGGTGCGTACTGAATAATGCCAATTTTTACACTACCAGCACCACCGGCAGCGGACGCCGAAGCGGACGGAGCCGCGCCGGAAGGAGAGGATGAGGATGTGCCGCCGCACGCGGCCAGGGACAGGGCCAGCGCGGCCGCCACGGCCAGAGACAGGTAATTCCTCAAAGTATGCTTTTTCATGTTTAGTTCCTCCAAATATGAGTTTTGGGTGGCAGATGGGCCAGCGGAAGAGACAAAAAAGCGCTTTTGCCCCATTTCTGGGGCAAAAGCGCTCCTGCACTTCTGCGATACCACCCAAATTGACGCAAACGCGTCCACTCGCTTCACACACCATCATGCGTGCCCGGTGGATAACGGGTGGGAACCCGTCGGCATCTACTGGGATGGTGTGTGTCTCCATCCGTTGGAGCCGCCCTCAGAAGGCCATTCGCCGGATCCTTCACGCCCCGCTTTCACCTGCCCGGGACTCTCTGCGGATTGGGATTAACCGGTTACTACGCTTCCTCATCGGTTTGTCAGTTTGGATTTATAGTTTATTATATCCACGGATTATGGAGTTGTCAACCAATTTTTTCAGCGGAGCCGGAGGAAACTTTCTTCCGTAGAAACTCAAATTTTGTCTCGGAGCAGAGGATGGCAACAAAGATAAGGGCGAAGCCTGCCAGCATGACCGGAGTGGGGCGCTCGTGATAAAAAATGATGGAGAACAGGACACCCAGAGGGGCCTCCAGGGAGAGCAAAACGGCGGCGGTGGCGGGCGGTGTATACTTCTGGCCCAGGTTCTGGAACAGAAGCGCGCCGGCGGTGGAGAACACGGCCAGGTACAGAAGACTGGCCCAGACGCCGGAGCCCAGCGCGTGAGGAGGCTGGGAGAACAGCAGGCCGCAAACAAGGGATTGAACTGCCGAGGCGGCAAACTGGAGCGTGGTCAGCAAGAACACGTCGCGGCCTTGAGAAAGTCTGGCCACGGCCACCATTTGGCAGGCAAAGAAAAAGCCGCTGATCAATGTGAGCAGATCGCCCAGGCCGATATGTAAGCTGCCCTGAAGAGAGACCATGCCAATCCCTGCGATACATAAAAGCGCGGAGAGAATGTTGTACCGGTCGGGCTTCCGGTGGGCGACCGCCCAGTATAGGAAAGGGACGATCACGCAGTAGATGGCGGTGAGAAAAGCGTTCTTGCCCGGTGTGGTGTCCTCCAGGCCGAAGGTTTGCACGGCATAGGCCAGAAACTCGTAGGTACCCAGAATCACGCCGCTTTTCAGGTAAGCCCGGTCTATAAGCTTCATCTTCCGATGAAAAATGAGAGCCAGTAAAACGGCGGCCACCGCAAACCGAAAGGCCAGTAGATAAAAGACAGGCACGGAGTCTACGCTGTTTTTCATTACCACAAAGGCGCTGCCCCAGATGACGGGGGCCAGAATCAGCATGGGCCGTGCCAGCTTTTTGAGAGTCGTTTCCTTCATTGCTTGTATCCATTCCTTTTATGTGCTATGCTTTGGTCAAAATAACCGGAGGTGAGACAATGGCAAGGCTGACGCGGGACTTTTTTGACCGCGACACGGTGACGGCGGCGCGGGAACTGCTGGGGAAATATTTACTGCGCCGGACGGAAGAAGGGCTCATGGCGGGCCGCATCACGGAGACCGAAGCCTATGTGGGCCGTATGGATAAAGCCTGCCACGCTTATGGCTATAAGCGCACTGCCCGGACGGAGACCCTGTTTGCCCAACCCGGGACCGCCTATCTCTATCTGATTTATGGGATGTATCACTGCCTCAATTTCGTAACTGAGCCGGAAGGGCAACCCTCCGCGGTGCTGCTGCGTGGGTTGGAGCCGGCGGAAGGAGCAGAACAGATGGCGCGCAACCGTTTTGGATACGGGCTATTTCAAATGACGGCTTATCAAAAGAAAAATTTTCTGAATGGACCAGGGAAGATCTGCCAGGCGCTGGACTTGACCCGTGCGCAGAACGGGCTGGACCTGACGGTCAGCCAAGAACTGTTTCTGTGGGACGCTGGAGAGAGGCCGGACGCGATCCATACGGGAAAACGTATCGGCATCGACTACGCCGAGGAGGCGGTGGAGTTCCCGTGGCGATTCTGGCTGTAGGCCGGAGCGCTTACAGCTTTTTCATATGCTTGGCCGCCGAGCGGAGCATGAGCCGCTTGGCACCTACGCCGTCAAAATCGATTTCCACCAGGGCGTCACCGCCCATAGGCTGGACGCTGAGGACTGTACCACGGCCGAACGCATGGTGTTCGACCATGTTCCCCTTAGAAAAAGCGGGCAGCGGTCCCGACGCCGGCTTTTTGTAGCCACCCATGGCCGGGCGAACCGGTGCACGGGACGCGGGGCGGGCGGAAGGCCGGTCCGACTGCGGTTCCCGGTGCCAGCCATTTTGTCCGGAGGCGGTTGGATGCTGCGAGGACTCGGCAGGCCGGTCGTTTTCCGAGAGGAAAGTTCGGCCGCTCTGCTCCACAAGCTGCGGCGGAATCTCGCCCAGAAAACGAGAGGGGCGGTTGTTGGAGGTGCGGCCGAACAGCATTCGCTGACTGGCGCAAGTCAGGTAAAGCGTCTCCTTGGCACGGGTCATGGCCACATAGCACAGACGGCGTTCCTCTTCCATGGCCTCCGGCTCACCGATGGAGCGCAGGCCGGGGAAGATACCTTCCTCCACGCCCACCACAAATACCACGGGAAATTCCAGACCCTTGGCCGCATGCATGGTCATCATCACCACACAGTCTTCGCTGGGGTCGTGGCTATCTAAGTCGGTATAGAGGGCGATCTCATCCAGAAAACCGGACAAGGAGGCCTCCGGCACGCTCTCGGCATAACCGGTTACGGAGGACTTGAGCTCCCTCACGTTTTCCAGCCGGGTGCGGTCCTCCACCGTGTTTTTGGCCTCCAGCATAGCGGCGTAGCCGGTGTGTTCCACCACCTGCTCATAGAGGTCCGGAAGAGGCAGTGCGCCGGCCTGCGCAGTAAGCGCGTCAATAAGATCGGTGAACGCGGCCAGCTTGGCGGCGGATTTTTGCAGCGCGGGAAAGTCCCGCGCCTTTTTAATGACCTGCCACAGGGACAGTCCCTCTTGGGCGGCAATGGCCTGCGCCGTTTCCACGGTTCTGGCACCGATGCCACGGGTGGGCATGTTGATGATTCGAGTCAGCCGCAGGTCGTCATTGGGATTATTCAGTACCCATAAATAAGCCAGCAGGTCCTTGACCTCCGCACGATCAAAGAACCGGATCCCCCCGATAATCCGATAGGGCACGCCATTCTGCTTGAAGGCGCGTTCCAGCTGATTGGACTGGGCATTCATCCGGTAGAGGACGGCGAAGTCTTTCCACTTGCGGTCCTTTCCATAGCCGGCCAGGATCTGCGAGGCCACATATTGGGCCTCATCATTCTCGTTCATACCGGTGTAGCACTGAACTTTGTCGCCGTCGCCATGTCTGGTCCACAGTTCTTTTCCCTTACGTCCCTCGTTGTTGCGGATTACGGCGTTGGAGGCCTCCAGAATATTCCGGGTGGAGCGGTAGTTTTGTTCCAGACGGATCACACGGGCGCCTTTGTATTGGGCTTCAAAAGACAAGATATTTTCAATGGTAGCGCCCCGAAAACGGTAAATGGACTGATCGTCGTCACCCACCACGCAGAAATTCTCCCACTTTCCCGCCAGAGCGGAGGCCAATAGGTACTGCAGGTGATTGGTATCCTGATACTCGTCGATAAGCACATAGCGGAATTTGTTCTGATAGTAGGTACGCACGTCCTCGTAGTCCTGAAGCAGACGGACTGTATCCAGAATCAGGTCGTCAAAATCCAGCGCACCGGAATCCCGCAGGCGTTTTTCATAGGCCAGATAGATGGCGGCGATCTTTTTGAGACGGAAGTCGCCGGTTTTTTCGCACTCTGCGGCGTACTGGGCACCGCTTTTCATATCGTCCTTGGCCCGGGAGATAGCGGTCAGGATGGAGCGGGGCGGGAAGATTTTGTCATCCAGATCCAGCTCCTTTAAAATGTCCTTTACCACGCGCTCGGAGTCGGCGGAGTCATAGATGGTGAAGGAGGAGGGAAAGCCCAGCCGGTCAATGTCCCGCCGCAGGATACGCACGCAGGCGGAGTGGAAGGTGGAGGCCCAGATATCATCGGCGGAAGGCCCCAGCATCCGGGCCAGCCGCTCCTTCAGCTCACCTGCGGCCTTGTTGGTGAAGGTAATGGCGATAATAGACCAGGGCGCGGCGGGGTCCAGCCGACACAGAGCTTCCGCCGCGGGTTTCTCCGCCGGGTCGGGACGGGCCGCATACGCCTCCAGAAAACGTAGGTCCTCCGGGGTAGCGGAAGGCGGGACCTCGTCACTGTCGGATCCGCGGCCGTATTTCATCAGATTGGCGATTCGATGAATCAGGACTGTAGTCTTTCCGCTGCCCGCGCCCGCCAGTAACAGGAGCGGACCCTCGGTAGCCAGCGCTGCCTTCTGCTGCTCTGAATTTAAATTAGAAAAATCCAGCGCGATGACCACCCGCCGGGCCTTACAAAATCGAAGTTGTTCCTCTGTATTCAGCATTATTTCACCCAGCCTGTTCTTTTTATATAACCGCCATTGTATCACCGATCCGGACCTGTGGTCAAGAGCGGTGGGCGGGGACGGCAAAACCCCGGAAACGCACGGCACTGTGCGCCCCCAGGGCATTTTCCGAGCTTTTTCCACCGGCGGTAGTTTATAGCTTTTGGAAAGTGGGTTTGCGCCTGTCATAGGTGCAGACGTAGCGGAAGCCGCATTGGGTAAGCAGCTCATAAGCCTCCCGAATACCCTGTCCCATGCCGTTGGGACGGTGGGCGTCGGAACCCACGGTGACGATTTCGCCGCCCAGCTCCCGGTACATGCGCAGCCAGGGTGCCCATTCAGCCAGGGTGCGGCCCCGGTAGGTGTTTAGTTCCATTCCACGACCGGAGCGGATCACCGTGGCCAGAAGGTCACGGATACGCCCGGCGTAGCGGTCCATGGTAACGGCAGGGCACTTGGGCTGCATGTAGCGCAGCGGATAGATGAGGTGTGCCATTACGTCGTATACCGGCAGAGGAGCCAGTGCTTCCAGTGAGGAGACGTAATCGTCCAGCGCGGTGTAACAGCCCTTCTCGGTCTGATACGCGTCCTCCGGAACGTCGTAGAAAAAGTCCATGCCGCCCGCTGCCTCGCTGCGGTTATGGATGGAGCCGAGTACGAAATCCAGCGCATCCGGTGCGGATACCAGTACGGAGCGGTCAAGGTGGCCGCTGCCCAGTTCCAGCCCCAGTTTGATCACCAGTTTCCCGGCAAACTGCGCCTGATTTTCCCTGATCTGGGCCACGGCAGGTGCCCACTCGAACGGTGCGCTGCGGTCCCCCATTGGTTCCAGCGTGTCATAGTGATCGGTAACGCAGATTTCGGAGAGACCCATGTCGAGGGCAGTCTGCGCCATAAGCGGCAGGGGCGTATCGCTGTCCGGAGACAGGAGCGTGTGCGTGTGGTAATCGGAATAATACATAAATACCTCCCAGGAGTGTGGCTCAGAAAGGCCAGCTGTAGAACCACTTGAGACAGTTGGATGCGTACCAGATAGGTACAGGCAGCCCAATGAGTACGGGGTAAAAGGCCGCGTAAAGGAAAACGGAGACCCCGGTCGTACCATAAGCGGCCAGCTTCCAGCTTTTCCTGCGGCGTTCCACAATGCCGTCCAGCACATAGGTCAGGCAAAGCACCAGAAAAAGAGTTGAGGGGAAATAGTGGTATTCAAACGTGGTGCGTTTAATAAACATCCACGGCACCAACTGGGACAGATAGCCGATGACAAGGAAAAGCGCCTTCCCGCTGCGCTGCCGCACGGCCTGAACCGCCACAGTAAAAACGGCCAACAGTCCCGCCCAAGCCACCACGGGGTTATTAAAGCAGGCAAAGGCGGCCCGGATGCTGGAATCTCCGCCCACGGTGCGGTCCAGATAGTAGAGAATGGGCCGGCCGTCCACAATCCACTGATACCAGCGGGAGGAGTAAGGGTGATAGTCCATTACGCCCAGGTGATAGGTGAACATGAATTTCTGGTTCTCCGCCATTACAGACAGCAGACCGCGCAGACTGGTATCACCTTTTGCCAGGGCATATGGATAATAAGACGCGCAGTAAATACAGGCTGGAATCAAAATGAAGCACAGGACGGAAAACAAAAAAGTTTTCAGGAGCCAGGGAGCAAACCGAGGCGCGGCCTCACCCAGCGGGCGGTCCCGCCATCGAAAGCCCAGGCCGATAAAATAGAGCACGGCCAGGCCGGCACCGGCGTAAAGAACCGTCCATTTGCAGGCAGCGCCGATACCGAAGGTGAGGCCCGAGAGAAAGAGAGGCAGAGCACCCTTACCAAAAGAGGTACCGGCCGGAAGAGTCAGGTAGCGGTACATAAAGAAGTAAGTAAGCAGGATGAAAAAGACGCCGTAAGTATCGATAGTGGCGATCCGCGTCTGGGTTAGGTGCATGAAGTCAAAGGCGAACAGGGTGGTGCCACAGCAGGCCACGGCGGTTTTTCCAAACAGATTTTTCAGGAACATATACAGGATGGGTAGCATAAGCACGCCCAGAAGCGTACCCATAAACCGCCAGCCAAAGGGAGTCATACCGAACATGCGGATACCCAGCGACAAAATCAGTTTACCCAGAGGGGGGTGGGAGACCTCATAGGGGTAGACGCCGCGGATGTGCTCGAACGCTGTACGGGCGTGATAGATCTCATCAAAGTAAGTGGAGTTGGTCCAGTCGAAGTAGCTGGGGACTACGTCCTGTTCGTCAAACAGAGCGCCGCCCCCATTCACCGGATTATCGCCGAGGTCCACGCGGACAAACGCCCCATCCCCATTCACGGTATACACGGCCAGTTCGCCCAACTCGAAGGGGCTTTTGGTGGTGGAAGCGGTGATGCGGAATAAAGACGCTGAAATGGTTCCCTCCTCGGGGTGTACGGTCAGCCATTTGAAAAGGTCGGAATATGTCTGCTTCAAGGTGGGCAGCGCAGTCCAGTTTACACCGTCCGCGGACACCTCCAGCTTATACTCACCGGTGCCAAGTCCTGGATAATAGGCCACCTGTGCCAGATCAATCTGCTTCTCCAGAGAGAACTCGATCACCTGACCGTTGGAAAAGCCCTGAAAGGATTGGGGGGCCGTGGTGTTGCCGAGCTGAAAAAAGGCGGTGGCCGCATAGGCGGCCGTAACCAGCAGCAAGGGCAGAGTATCTTTTTTTTCCATAGGATGCAGGGGGACGGTAAGGGTCATGTGGGAAGGACGGGATTCCGCAAAGGCGATCCATTCCAAGCTCCCCTTTCGGGGCAGAGTGACCACCCAGTAATACACGAATAGAGAAAAGATGCCGGTCAGCAGGACCAGAGGAAAAAGGAGAGTAGGTGTGACATAGGTTAACAGATCTGACACCAGATACACCTCCAATGGTAAAAAATAGGGGATAGGCGCACGCCTATCCCCTATTTTATTTCTTTTTTTTGTGTTTGTCAAAGAATCCTTTCAGCGGGTCGTTTTCTTCCTGTGCTTCCCCCATGGCCACACCAAAGGCGCTCAAAGCCTCTTTCTGCGCACGGGTAAGATTTGTGGGCACCTGAACCTTTACCGTGACGAACTGGTCGCCCCGGCCCCGGCCGCCTACGGCGGGAATGCCCTTGCCCCTCAGGCGGAAAATAGTCCCCGGCTGTGTACCTTCCGGCATGGTGTATTTAACCTTACCATCAATGGTGGGGATCTCCAACTCGGCACCCATGGTGGCCTGTACGAAGGAGACCGGTTGGTCCATGTAAACGGAAGTGCCCTCTCGGTGGAAGATAGCGTGAGGACGGACGGTCACGGCAATCAGCAGGTCGCCGGCCGGCCCCCCGTTTTTCCCCGCGCCGCCCTGCCCGCGCAGAGAAACCGCCTGGCCATTGTCGATTCCGGCGGGGATATTGACGGACAGAGTTTTTTGCCGGCGGATGGTCCCTTTCCCACCGCAGGATTTGCAGGGCTGGTGAATGATTTTACCGGTGCCGCCGCAGTGACTGCACGGCGCGGTGGTGGAGAAGGAGAAGCCGCCGCCCCCACGCTGAATCCGAACGGAGCCGGTGCCCCGGCAGACGGAACAAATCTCCGCTGTGGTACCGGGCGCACAGCCCGTGCCGTGACAGGTGTCGCAGGTCTCCGTGCGGGTGACGGTAACCTCCTTTTCACAGCCAAAAGCCGCTTCCTCAAAGGAGATGGTCACGCTGGTGCGAAGGGTCTCCCCCTTTTGCGGGCCGTTTCGACTCCGCCCTCCGCTGCCGAAGCCGCCGCCGAAGCCGCCGAAGAAGGAGCCAAACAGGTCGCCCAAGTCGATATCGCCCATATCGCCGAAGCCGCCGAAACCGCCGCCGCCCGGACTGAAGTTGGGGTCCACGCCCGCGTGACCGAACTGGTCGTAGCGAGCCCGTTTTTCCTTATCGGACAGTACGCCGTAGGCTTCGTTAAGCTCTTTAAACTTGGTCTCGGCGACTTTGTCTCCGGGATGCAGGTCAGGATGGAATTCCTTAGCCAACTTCCGGTAGGCTTTTTTGATCTCCGCATCGCTGGCACCCTTGGCGACTCCCAGGATCTCATAATAATCTCGTTTTTGTTCTGCCATACTGTCTCTCACCTCTTGGTGAATGAACCAAGGCGGGGGGCCGTGCCGACTGCACACAGGATGGGACGAAGGGCTTTCCCTCCGTCCCACCGCAGTGTTCCCGCTTGTAATTCACAATTTATGTTTAGCTTATTTCTTATTTTCGTCGCCGTCCACGACGGTGTAGTCGGCATCTACCACGTTCGGATCGGTATTGGCACCGGCACCGGCCTGAGCACCGCCGGTAAAGTTGGAATCGCCCATATCGGGGCCGGCCTGGGCACCGGCCTGAGCGCCGCCCGCCTGACTATACAGCTTTTCGCTGATGGGATAGAAAGCCTTGGACAGATCTTCGGTGGCGGCTTTGATGGCCTGCGAGTCCGTGCCCTTCAAAGCGTCCTTCAGCTTACTCAGTGCCGCGTCCAGCGTGGATTTGTCCGCAGGCTCCAGCTTATCTTTCAAATCCTCCATGACCTTCTCGGTCTGATAGACCATCTGATCGCCCTGATTGCGGATGTCCACCTCTTCCTTGTGCTTCTTGTCATCGGCGGCGAACTGCTCGGCCTCCTTGACGGCCTTATCCACGTCTTCCTTGGACATATTGGTGGAAGAGGTGATGGTAATGTGCTGCTCCTTGCTGGTACCCAGATCCTTGGCGGAGACATTTACAATGCCGTTGGCGTCAATGTCGAAGGTGACCTCAATCTGCGGTACGCCGCGGCGGGCGGGCGCGATTCCATCCAGATTGAAGCGGCCCAGCGTCTTATTATACTGCGCCATCTCACGCTCGCCCTGAAGCACGTGAACCTCCACAGAGGTCTGATTATCGGCGGCGGTGGTAAACACCTGGCTCTTCTTGGCGGGAATGGTGGTGTTGCGCTCGATGAGCTTGGTCATGACGCCTCCCATGGTCTCAATACCCAGGGACAAGGGCGTGACATCCAGCAGCAGCAAGCCCTTCACATCGCCTACGAGAACGCCGCCCTGAATGGCTGCGCCGATGGCTACGCATTCATCGGGATTAATGCCCTTGAAGCCGTCGTGGTTTGTCAGCTTTTTCACCATATCCTGCACGGCGGGAATCCGGCTGGAGCCGCCCACCAAAAGAACCTTGGAGATGTCGTTGGGCTGAAGGCCGGCATCGCTCATGGCCTGCTTGACAGGACCGCTGGTGGCCTCTACCAGGTGGGCGGTCAGCTCGTTGAACTTGGCACGGGACAAGGTCAGGTCCAGATGCTTGGGGCCGGTGGCATCGGCGGTGATATAGGGCAGGTTGATGCTGGAGGAGGTGACGCCGGACAGCTCGATTTTGGCTTTTTCGGCGGCTTCCTTCAGGCGCTGCATGGCCACCTTGTCGCCGGTCAAGTCAATGCCGTTTTCCTTTTTAAACTCGGCGGCCATCCAGTCTATGACGCACTTATCGAAGTCGTCGCCGCCCAGACGGTTGTTGCCGGCGGTAGCCAGGACTTCGATGACACCGTCGCCAATCTCCAAAATGGAAACGTCAAAGGTGCCGCCGCCCAGATCGTACACCATGATCTTCTGGTCGGATTCCTTATCCACACCGTATGCCAGAGCCGCGGCTGTGGGCTCGTTAATGATACGCTTCACATCCAGACCGGCGATTTTACCGGCATCCTTGGTGGCCTGACGCTGGGCATCGGTAAAATAGGCGGGGACAGTGATAACTGCTTCGGTGACTGACTGGCCCAGATAGGCCTCTGCATCGGCTTTCAGCTTTTGCAGAATCATGGCAGAAATTTCCTGCGGCGTATAGCTTTTGCCGTCAACGGTCACTTTATAGTTGCTGCCCATCTCACGCTTAATGGAGGAGATGGTGCGGTCGGGGTTGGTGATGGCCTGACGCTTTGCCACCTGGCCCACCATACGCTCGCCGTCCTTGGCAAATGCCACGACGGAGGGGGTGGTGCGGTTACCTTCCGGATTAGGGATGACAACGGACTCGCCGCCCTCCATGACTGCCACGCAGGAATTCGTTGTACCAAGATCAATACCGATAATTTTAGACATAAATCATTCCTCCAAAATATAGAAATTAAAGTTTTTATACAGTTAAGCTGAGAAACCAAAAAGAGAATAGGATGCTCTCAGGCGCCGTGCGCTTCCGGCTAATTCGCCACCTTTACCATGGCGAAGCGGATGACTTTGTCGCCCAACTTAAAGCCCTGCTGAAACACATCTGCGATAATGCCTTCTCCCAGATTCTCATCATCAATGTGCATAACCGCGTTGTGAAGTGTGGGATCAAAGGGCTGGTCCTGAGCGGGGATAAGTTCAATTCCAAGCTTGGCCATGATGTCGGTCAGGCCCTTCATGGTCATTTCCACTCCCTTGGCATAGGCGTCATCACAGGTCTGCTGCTTGAGCGCCCGCTCCAGATTGTCATAGACCGGCAGAAAAGCGGCCATGACATCCGCCCTTGCGTCGTTATAGATGCCGTCCTTCTCCTTCTGGCTGCGCTTCCGGAAATTGTCGTATTCCGCGGCAAGACGCAGATACTTTTCTTCCTGCGCGGCCAGAGTATTTTTGAGAGATTCCAGTTCGCCAAGTAGGGGGTCGGGCGCACCGCCCGACGGCTTTTCCTGCGCGGATTCTTCCCCGGGCGCCTGTGGCCTGGCCGCAGGTTCTTCCGGTGCGTCCTGCGGACGGCCCTTTTCTTCCGTGCCGTTTTCCACGGCTGCGGACTCTTTTTCCAGGTCTATGTTCTCCGTGTTTTTATCATTTGCCATTTGGGATTATTCCTCCTTATGATCGTTCCTGTCGGGTAGCTCGGTCTGCCGGAACAGATGGGAAAGCCCATCTGCAAAATAGGACAGCCGCGCTGTAAGTTTGGCGTAATCCATGCGTGTGGGGCCCACCACGCCGATGATACCCCGCATGCCGTCTCCAATGTCGTAGCTGGCCATGACGACGCTGCTGTTTTTCAAGGCGTCCGCCACGTTTTCCGGCCCGATCAGGATTTCCGGGAAGTTGTCCTCCGGCAGGGGGAACAGGTCGGAATCCGGTTCACCGGAGAGGTAGTTCATGAGGGGCGCGGCCCGTTCCAGGCTCTGGTATTCCGGGTGTGAAAGCAAGCAGGCGATCCCGGCCGTATGAATGGTGTGCTGCTCCAGGCCCTCCAGGACCTCAATGGCAAAGGACACCACCAGAGAAATGAGCCCATAAGCCTCGCCGGCCGCGTGAGAAGTTACCCGCATAAGCTCGGGCGTGATTTCATCCAGCGTCAGGCCGGTAAAGGTGGTATTCAGCAGCGTATTCAAAAGCTGAAGCTGCGCTTCGGACAGGTCGGTGGGCAGCCGGACCAACCGGTTGCGAACAATGTTTGTGTCGGTCATAATCACGATGATGAACGCATCGTGATCCACCATGAGCAGGTCAAAACGTCGAATGGTAATTTTACTGCCGCTGGAAGTCAGAGCAAAGGACGGATATCGGGTCAGCTGGGAAATAACACGTCCGGCCTGACCGATGACCTCGTCCAGTTCGTGGATTTTCATATGCAGCGCCTCATTGAGACGCTTGGTTTCCTGAATCGACAGGCGGTAATCATCCATCAGCTCATTGACGTAAATCCGATAACCCTGCGGGGACGGGACCCGGCCCGCCGACGTGTGGGGCTGCTCCAGAAAGCCCATGGCCTCTAAATCCGCCATTTCGCTGCGGATGGTAGCGGGGGATACATCCAGTCCGGCTGTGGCGGCGATGCTCTTGGAGCCCACCGGCTCAGCCGTCTCAATATAATGCTCAATAATGACACGCAGTATTTTCTTTTTGCGTTCGCTCAAATCCATACCGCGTTCACCTCTAAAATTGATTTAGCACTCTACATCTCTGAGTGCTAAAGATAATGTACCACTCTGCCGGCGGGTTGTCAATAGTATGGTTGTAAATTAAATATGAACGAAAAAACAGAAAGAAAACAAGCACAAAACAGTTTTGATTGCCAGGATGGGTCACGGCATGTAAATTATGCCGTCCGCATAGAACCGGACCCTTTTCCACATCCTGTTTACAGAAGCGAAAAAACGGATGGAGGAATCCGATATGAAACGAATGATCGCGGCCCTGATGACCGCTGTATTTTGTATCTTACCCGCCGCCGCGGTCACGGGCGCGCCGGAAGTGGAGGCGGGGGCAGCTATTCTGATGGAAAAGGAAACGGGAACAATCCTTTATGAACAGAATGCCCACGAGCAGATGGAGCCGGCCAGTGTGACCAAGATTATGACCCTGCTGCTGGTGATGGAGGCGCTGGACAGCGGGCGCATCGCTGTGGATGATCCGGTGACCGTATCATCCCATGCGGCCTCCATGGGCGGATCTCAGGTGTATCTCAAAGAGGGCGAGCAGATGACAGTCCGGGATATGCTCAAGGCGGTGGCGGTGGTGTCGGGCAATGACGCGGCCGTGGCGCTGGCTGAGCACATCGCGGGCAGTGAGTCTGGCTTTGTGGAGATGATGAATCAACGGGCGGCGGAGCTGGGCATGGAGGACACGACGTTTCAAAACTGCACCGGCCTGCCGGCAGCGGGACATGTCACCTCTGCCTATGACATTGCCCTTATGTCCCGGGAACTGCTGAAACATCCCGCGATCCGGGAGTATACCACCATTTGGATGGACACCATCCGGGACGGACAGTTCCAGTTGGCCAACACCAATAAGCTGGTGCGGTTTTATGAGGGGACTACGGGCATTAAAACCGGTTCCACGGACAGTGCGCTCTACTGCTTGTCCGCCAGTGCCGAGCGGGACGGCATGGAACTGATTGCTGTGGTGCTCAAGTCCCCCACCTCCCAGAAACGGTTTGACAGCGCAAAATCCATGCTGAATTTCGGGTTTGCCAACTATGCGTTGCTGGATGTGAAGCCGGATCAGGCCCTGGCACCGGTGGACGTGCTGCTGGGGGAGAAATCCACGGTTCAGCCGGTGCTGGCTGACGGCGGGCGTATCTTGGTGGATAAGTCCGAGCGCAACGATGTGACCACCAGCATCCAGATGACCGACTGTGTGGAGGCTCCCGTGGAGGCGGGACAGAAGCTGGGCGAGATGGAGATCTCTGTCGGCGGCGAGGTGCGGCAGACGATTCCCATTGTGGCATCGGAAGCCGTACCGCGAATTACGATGCCGGGTATTTTCCGGAATCTGCTGAGCAGGCTGTTTATGAACCGATAAATACGAAATACGGAACTGATTAAGAAGGGCAAAAGTCCGGATGCTTACCGTAAGCATCCGGACTTTTGCTGCGGTAACTGCTTATCGATTGTACAGTCAATTCCGCCATAATTTACGAGAAAAGCTAAATCCGGGGTCTGGCTTAATCGGGATCCATATGGTCCACGATACCGACAACGGCTGCGTCCACGGGGATTGGGGCTCCGTCCGGTCGGGCGGCGGAGCCGTGGCAGACCAGCACCCGGTCACCCAAACCGGCCCCTACCCGATCAGCACAGACCAGCGCAGGCCCCTGATGTCCTTCAGGAGCCACCAGCAGGAAGGTCTGCCCGGCGAGCGATTCCACCTTCTTTGTGGCCCCTACCGTTCCAATAATAACGCCCAGCTGCATGCAGATCCTCTCCTATTTCTTAATTTGGCGCGGCTGCGGGGCATGCCGTTTCCGCGCCGCGGGGTTATGCCGGGTCAGGGAGTGATTCTACCCTCTGTTTCTGGGTCGTGCTCCTGTGCGGAGGAAGAGGGCTTTTTTCTTGACCGGGCCACAGCCGGGTCACCGTTTCCAGGGGCCATGTCTCTGCTCCTCTTTAGAGGCAAATCCACATTACTGCCGTCCGGAGAGGACACGTCGGGGGTGGAGGCAGCCCTGTCGGGGGACAGGATTCCAGCCTCCATCAGCAGTGTGTTATACGGATTGCGCATAACGTTTTCTGAGACAACTTCGTTAAGTGCGTTTGTTTGGGCGGGCGGCATCACGCCGTCGGGGACGAGAGCCGCATTGGGGGAATAGATTCCCTTTCTGTCCTTTTTGTCACTCATATTCCATGAACCTCCCTAAAATTTTGCCAACCGGACGTGCCGGTGCTTCCGCATCCGTGAAGACCGGGCCGCCGGTGACTGGCGCACCGGCCCGTCTGCCGGGCGGCCGGTGCAGCGCGCCGCCCAGCGCGTGGGCCAGCGCGTAGTGGATACCCGGCCCCGGTAAGGCAGATGGGGACCGGATGCCGGAAAAGCACGCCGATTTCCATGAATAGCGTTCCATACTGTGTCCCCCTGTTTTTCCCTTCATGGGGTTAGTATGGCAGAAAGATAAAAAAATATAGCCGGGACAGAAAAAACTGTCCCGGCCAAGGGTTCGGTTGAGGCCCGCTTTATGCGAGGAGGGATCAGGTGGCGGCTGGGAAAGATACGGTGAAAACGCTCCCCTTTCCCACGGTGCTCTCCAGATGAATGGAACCTCCGTAAAGTAAGGTGATATGCTTGACAATGGCGAGTCCCAGCCCGCTGCCGCCTGTTTTGCGGGTACGGCCCCTGTCCACCCGGTAAAATCGTTCAAAAACCCGCTCCTGTGCCTCCGGTGGAATACCGATTCCGGTATCGGATACGGTAAGAACCGCCCGCCCTTCCCGGTTCTCCACCTGAATGTCCACACGTCCGCCGGGAGTGTTATATTTGATCCCGTTTTCCACGAGATTGGAGATCAACTCCCGCAGCCGGTTTGCCGATATGGACACGGTCTGGGCCATACCGGTCACAGACAGCGTGATACCCGCCGAACGGGCCACCGGCTCAAGAAATTCCATGGTTTTTTTCGCCACATCCAGCAGATCGGCCCGCTCGTCCGGCTGCGGCATGGCCACGGATTCCAGTTCGGAGAGCTTTAGTACGTCATTAATCAGCTCAATAAGCCGGTCCACCTCTACGCCGATCATAGTGATGAACTGTTTCTGGTCCTCCGGCTTTTTCACCATGCCGGAGGCGAGCATGTCGGTAAAGCCTTTGATGCTGGTCAGGGGCGTTTTCAGCTCATGGGAAACGTTGGCGGCGAATTCCGATTTTACGGTCTGCAGCTTTTCGCCCTGCGCGCTGAGTGCTTCCTCCTGCCGTTCAATAGGCGCGGCGGTACGCGCTGCCAAAATTCTTGCAAGCAATAGCGTAAGGACCAGCGCCACGGCCGCAGCGGATAAAAAGCCGATAACACCCCGCAAAATCAGGGCGTTTACGGAGGAGACAGGCATGGAAATCCGGCCCACATTTCCGTCGAAGAACGGCTTGGCTTCATACAGTAAGACGATTCCGGCCGTATCCGACTGCCGCATGGCCTCCCCTGTTTTTCCTGACAGCGCGGACTGGAACTCCGGGCGGTCGGCATGATTTTTGGTTACTTCGCCCAGCGTATCGGCCAGTACAGTGCCGTCGGGTGCGATAATGGTCAGCCGCTTGTCCGGTACGGCGGCGGAGAACTGGGATACCAGCGCTTCCGGGCCGGTATAATTACTCTGCGCATCCAGCAGATTGAGAAGTTCGATCAGCGTCTGGCGGGCAGCGGAAATCTCCTGGCAGCGATAGGTCCAGACGCCGAATAGGCTGGAGATGGCGATACCCAGCGCCGCAATGAAAAAGACGGCGAGGGTCAGGCGTTTTTTCATCCTAAAACGGCTCCTTTCCAACGGATTACGGCATTTTGTAGCCCACGCCGCGCACCGTCTGGATAATATCCTCCCCCAGCTTCTGCCGCAGGGCCTTCACATGCATATCCACGGTGCGGGTCTCACCGGCAAAATCGTAGTCCCATACCGTGCGCAGAATATCGTCCCGGGTGAGGACGGTACCGCGCCGGGAGGCAAGAAGACGCAGCAGCTCAAATTCCTTGTAAGTAAGCTCCGCCGGTACGCCTGCCCGGCGCACCTCCCGGGCACCGGGGTCGATCTCCAGATCGCCGCAGCGGAGGACGGCGTCGGACGGAGCACTTACGCTCCGGCGCAGGACCGCCTTGACCCGTGCCTGAAGCTCCATGATGCCGAAGGGCTTGACCACGTAGTCGTCCGCGCCCTGCTCCAGACCCTTTACGCGGTCCATCTCGGCGGTCCGGGCCGTAAGCATAATGACGGGTATTTTTCCTCGCTCAGAATCCATACGTAAACGGCGCAGAATTTCCAGCCCATCCATGCCGGGCAGCATAATGTCCAGTAAAAAAAGGACGGGATGCAGGTCCTCAGCCTCGGCGAAATAAGCCTCCCCGGATTCAAAGCCCGCCACTTCGAATCCCACGGAACTGAAATAGTAACGGAGCATTTCACGGATGCTCTCATCATCTTCAATTACTGCGATGGTTTCTGCCATGAAACGCCTCCTTTCTCCCGATGCTCGGCGCGTTATAATTCACCGGTCACGCAGAACACGGCCCACTGGGCGATGTTCACTGCGTGGTCGGCCACGCGCTCCAGATATTTTGCGATGATAATAAGGTCAATGGCTTGGTCCGCGTTTTTCCGGCTGGAAACCACCCGGTCAATCAGTTCACCTTTGACGGCCTGAAACAGGTCGTCCACCTCGTCGTCCAGATTGACCACGGCGTGGGCGGTCTCCACATCCCTGGCGGTATAGGCGGAGATAGCCTGCCGCACCATCAGGCCGGCCTTGCAGGCCATGACCCCGATGTCGTTGGGCACCACCACGCTGTCCCCGTCCCGCTTGCCCAGCAGAAGGGAAAGTTCCGCGATATTGGATGCCTGATCTCCGATACGCTGAAGGTCGGTGACCATTTTCATGGCGGCGGAGATGGCCCGCAGGTCCCGCGCCACGGGCTGCTGGCGCAGCAGCAGGCGAAGACAGCGGTTTTCAATGTCCCGTTCGGACTGGGACAGGGTGGCGGTCATTTCAATGACCGACCGCGCCTCGGCCTCGTCGTTGCTGGACAGAGACTTGGTAACCACGTCGATGGCATCCTGTGCGGCCATGGCCATGCCCGTCAGTTCCTCGTTGAGTTCCAAAAGCTCGGCGTCGAAGGTTTTTCTCATATTGCACTCCTTCCTCAGCCGAACCGCCCGGTGATATAGTCCTCGGTGCGTTTCTCCCTGGGCATGGAGAACATCTGCCCGGTGTCGCCGGACTCTACCAGCTCGCCAAGCAGGAAAAAAGCGCACTTGTCGGACACACGGGTGGCCTGCTGCATGTTGTGGGTGACTATCACTATTGTATAGGTATTTTTGAGATCTGCAATCAAATCTTCAATTTTAGACGTAGAAATCGGGTCCAGCGCGGAGGTGGCCTCGTCCATAAGCAGCACATCCGGCTCTACAGCCAGGGCCCGGGCGATGCAGATGCGCTGCTGCTGTCCGCCGGACAAACCCAGCGCGGACTTTTTCAGGCGGTCCTTTACCTCGTCCCAGATAGCGGCGCCCCGCAGGGACTTCTCCACGATTTCGTCCAGGTGCTTTCTATCCCGGACGCCGTGGGTGCGGGGCCCGTAGGCAATGTTATCATAGATGGACATGGGAAAGGGATTTGGCTTTTGGAATACCATGCCGATCTGGCGGCGCAGCCAGGTGACGTCCACGTCCGGAGCGTAGATTTCCAGGCCGCGGTATTGGACGCTGCCGTTGATGGTGACGCCGGGGACCAGGTCGTTCATACGGTCCAGTGTTTTAAGAAAGGTGGATTTTCCGCAGCCGGACGGACCGATCAGCGCGGTAACCTGCTTTTCCGGCAGGTCGATACTGACGTTTTTCAGGGCTTGTGTACTGCCGTAGTAAAGATTCAATCCCTTAACAGACAAAACCGGTTCCATATTATTATGCACTCCTTCCGTGGCTGGCTTTTCCCAGCCATCTGCCGATCAGGCCGGCGGCAAGATTGATGAGGAGGGTGAGAATCATAAGAATGGCGGCGATGGCGAACCCCACGTCGGTTTCACCGCGCTCCGTGACATAGACGTAAAGGGCGACAGTAAGCGTGGCGCCCGGGGTGCTGAGTGCTTGGAAAAAACCGGAGAGAGAGTGGGCCAGGCCAGCGGTAAAAAGGAGAGCGGCCGATTCGCCTACGATACGCCCCACAGCCAGGATGCAACCCGTCACAATGCCGTCGGTGGAGCAGGGAAGCACCACGGTGCGAATCATGTGCCACTTGCCGCTGCCCAGCCCCAGAGCACCCTCCCGGTAACTCTGCGGGACGGCCTTGAGACTCTCCTGCGTGGTGCGCACAATGGTGGGCAGGATCATCATGACCAGCGTGAATGCGCCTGCCCGGAGGGAGGTCCCCAGAGAGCAGAACTGGCAGAAAAACAGCATGCCAACCAAGCCGAATAAAATGGAGGGAATACCGGTGAGCGTCTCGGTGGCAAATTCGATAACGGCCACCAGGCGGCGGTTTTTCGCATATTCTGTGAGATAGATGGCGGCTCCCACCCCCAGGGGCAGGACGATTAGCAGCGTGAAGACGACAAGATAGAGGGTACTCATCAAATTGGGCAGGATGCCGATACTGTCGCTTAAATAGCTGGGTTTGGTGGACAGCAGCTTCCAGGTGATATTGGGCAGGCCACGATAAAAGATGTAACCGATGATACCCACCAGCAGAATGCAGGTAAAAGCGGCACAGAGGTACAGCAGGACATGCAGACTCCGGTTAAATACTTTTCGCCTGCCGGAAAGCGGCTCCATTTTAACGGGTGCGTAATGTTCAGGCATAGTTTATCCCTCCTTGCCCCGCTTGAGCAGCAGATTAAGTCCGATGTTGATGAGCATGATGAAAAGAAAGAGAACCAACGCGATGGAGAACAGCGCCTGACGCTGCAGGCCGCTGGAATAGGACATCTCCTTGGCAATGGCGGTGGTCAAGAAAGTGACGGAGCTGAAGAGGGTAGGCATGTTGGCCACGTTTCCGGCCACCATAAGAATGGCCATGGCTTCCCCGATGGCACGGCCAATGCCCAGCACGATGGCGGCGGCGATACCGCTTTTGGCGGCAGGCGCGGAGACGCGGAAATAAGTTTCGATTTCGGTAGCGCCCAGAGCCAGGGAGGCATCCTCATATTCTTTGGGAACGGCGTTGAGTGCGGTTTCCGATACGCTTACGATGGAGGGCAAAATCATAATGGCCAGCACCAGAATGGCGGCCAGCAGACACGCGCCGTCCGACAGGTCAAATACCGAGCGGATCGTGGGTACCAGAACAATCATGCCGATCAGGCCGTAGACCACGGAGGGGATACCGGCCAGCAGATCCACCGCCGGCCGCACGATGGCAGCCAGGGGCCTTGGTGCGACTTTGGAGAGAAACATGGCCGTCATAAATCCCACGGGAACCCCGACCAGCATGGCACCGGCGGTACCGTAGACAGAAGTCAGCAAAAAGGGGAGAATACCGAATTCCGGTTGGGCGGCGGTGGATTTCCACACCGTGCCGAACAAAAAGTTGCGAAGCCCGATTTCACGAATGGCGGGCAGTCCGGAAAAAATGAGGTAGGCGCTGATAAGCAGAACAAAACCCACCGCCACGATACCGAAGAAAAAAAAGATACCGTGCATCACACGCTCCAGGGCCTTTCGGACGTGCTTCTGACGCCCGAAAGACCCCTTGAAATGGGTTGGAATAGAGAGAATGTTCATACTCATGCCACAGGTACGGCGCCGGCAGCAGTGATAATATCGGTTGCGTCAGCGCTGGTGATGAAATCAAAGTAGGCCTGTGCGGCATCGGACAAGGTTTCCCCGGTACGGGTGGCCAGGATGAAGTCACGCTGAATTTTGTAGGTTCCATCCTTTACGGTCCCCGCAGTGGGGGTCACACCGCCCACGGTCAGAGTTTTCACCGAGTCGTTGACCGAGGCCAGAGAGGCATACCCAATGGCGTCGGGATTGTTTTTGACCGCTTCGATTACACCGCCGGTGGAGTTGAGTTCCTGCTTGTACTGGCAGGAATCCTTCGTCTCCGTGATCGATTCAAAACCATCTCTGGTCCCGGAACCGGCCTCCCGGCCGATCAGCACTACCTGGGCATCGGCACCACCCACCTGGCTCCAATTGCTAATCACGCCGGTAAAAAGTTCGGTAATTTGCTCCAGGGACAGATCCGATACAGGATTTTGGGTGTTTACGATGATGGCAATTCCGTCCTTGGCCAGTACGGTCTGGGTTAGTGTGGCCTTCTCATCGTCCTTCAAATCCCGGCTGGCCAGGCCGATGTCCGCACGGCCTTCCGCCACGGCGGTGATGCCGGTGCCGGAACCGGTGGGATCATAGGTGACGGTGACGCCGGAGTGGTTGTACATAAAGGTCTCGTTCAGAGCGCCGATAACTTTTTCCATGGAGGTGGAGCCATTGGTGGAGACGGTCCCGCTCAGGGCGGCCCCGGACGGGGATGCGGAGGAGGTAGACGCGGCATTGTTACCGCAACCGGCTAAAAGGCCCGCGCACAGCATCAGGGAACACAGCAGAGCAAGAGATTTCTTTTTCATCATTAAAAATTCTCCGTTCATTATTTTCTAATATTCAAACCACTTTACAATATACCGTCCTTTTGTAAAGTTGTCCTTCCGTCAATTGTAAAGGGTTTGTAAAATAAAGTTTTCCCTTGAATCATAGAAATAGTAATAGTTGAGCGGATTATCTTCCCATTTGTAAAAAGCACGCCGTCTGTTTCATAAATGAAACAGACGGCGTGCTTTGGCATAGATGCTGAACTGTAGACTTATAAATTATAGGTTAAGCCAGCGCTGAAGGTCGGGCAAATTCGGGGCGATGTGACGGCATGAGTAGGGAGAGAACGCCTCTGCCGGTGTGGTGCCGTTCAGCACGGCGCAGAAGTTGACGCTGGCATTCCGGGCGGTCTCCGCATCAATTACCGTGTCTCCGCAGTAGAGAATTTGATTTGGCGTAAGGCCCAACAGACGGATACCGGTCCGTAATCCCTCCGGGTCGGGTTTGGGCGATTTCACCATATCACCGCCAATGACGAAAGAGAGAAGGCCGTTTAGCCGGTGCTGGGCAAGAATGGTGTTCAGGGTGGTGGTGTGCTTGGTGCTGACGATGCCGGTGGCGGCACCCACGTTCCGGAGTCCATGCAGCAGCTCGGAGGCACCGGTGCATAGCGGTGTATTCGCAGCCTGCATGGGGCGCGCCACGCTGGAAAACAGTGTACGGAACTGGTCCCGATGTTCCGGGTCGGTGTCTCCGGTGAGCTTGGTGTAGGCGTCCTCCAGCAGCATGCCTACGGTCTGCCGAACGGTTTCCCGTTCGGGAGCCAGATAGCCCATGGAAGTCATGCCATAGGTAAATCCGGCCAAAATTGCCTCGGTTGCATCACCTAGAGTATAATCAAAGTCAAAAATTACAGCTTTATAATCCATATTGTCTCCTTCCATGGATACAGGACGGGAGGGACGGCCGCGCCGCTCCTCCCGCATACATATGGGATGCTATTCATATTGCTTCCTTCCCGTTGTGCAGGGAATATGCAGTTCATCCCGATATTTTGCCACGGTACGACGGGAGAGCGTGCATCCCCGCTCCGCCATAATCTGACACAGCTTTTGGTCGGAAAGCGGTTTCTTTTTATTCTCCTCGGCGATCAGTTTTTTCAGGATAGCCTTGGCAAAATCAGGAGAGGAGGTGTCTCCGCCCCCGTCGCCCAGACTGCGGGAGAAGAAATAGTTCAGCGGATAGACTCCATTGCTGCACTGAAGGTACTTATCCTTGACAGCCCGACTGACAGTGGACTCATGGACACCAATACGGCCGGCCACATCGGCCAGTGTCATGGGATGGAGATGGCCATGCCCGTGGCGGAAAAAATCCTGCTGTAACTGCAACAGGGTTTCGGCACATTTCATCAAGGTGGAGCGCCGCTGCTCAATGCTGTGGACCACCCACTTTGCCTGCCGTACCTTGCCGGTCAGATAGTCACGAACCTCGTTGTCGCTGCTCTCGCGGAGCATCCTGCAATAATAGTTGCTGACGCTGAGATTGGGGAAAAAATAATCGTTGGTCAGCACTTCAAAGTAGTCTGGAAAATTAATGACAAAGATATCGGGGTTAATGTAGGTGAGATTTTCTCTTGCGGAAAAGCCGGTACCGGGCCTGGGATTCAGACTGCGGATCTGCTCGCAGGCGGCCCGTGTTTGCTCACAGGTTGCATTTAGGCTTTTGGCGATAAAGGCATAGCGGTTTTTACTGAGCGGGTCCAGGTAGTCCCTTGCGATAGCCAAAGCCAGCGTGTTGTCCCCGCCCCGCCGCTTCAGCTGTAAGACTAAACATTCTGACAGGCCTCGGGCCGCGATGCCGGCAGGTTCCAGGGACTGCACCACATGCAGGGCCTGCTCCATCAGGGCTGTGGGGCAGCCTATCTGAGAGGCCAGGTCTTCCACGCTCTCATCCAGCCAGCCGTTCTGATCCAGACTCTCGATCAAGTAAGAGCAGGCCTGCTTCAGCCCCTTTTCCAGCGTGATGCCGCTCAGCTGAGAGGCCACGTACAGATAGAGGTTGTCTTCCACCTCCTGGGTGGTACCGTAATTAGAGATAGGGTCGTTCTGATCTTCGCTATCCTGCTGGTAGTAGTAGCGGTTCTGCGCATCCGTGGATTCCAGCCATTCCAGTTTTCGCTGAAGGACGTTACTTTCCTGTTCATTGGGAGGAATCTCCGATGTTTCCAGGACCGGGTTTTCCTGAACCTGCTCCTCAATATATTCCAGCAGCTCCTGAGAGCCCATCTGAAGGATAGCCATGGACTGCATCATCTGCGGCGAAAGCGTCTGTGTCTGTTTTATTGATAAATCCAGTTCCATAGAGTATCCTCCCTCCCGTCTACATATCTTTTGTTTTTTTTATCATAACATACCGTACGACAAAATTCAATCATATGCCCCGGGACTCCGGGCGGAACGACGCAATTAGATGCTATCTTCCTCCAATAGATTGGCGGCACCAAACCGAAGACAACGGCGCAGCCGTTCTTCTCCGCGCTTAATGGTGCGGGAAACGGTGGACTTATCTACGCCAAGCTGGCGGCCGATCTCGGTCATGTTGATCTGCCGCCCATAGTACAGCAATAGATACTGCCGCTGCCGCGACGTCACCTCCTGCTGTAATGCGCGGACCAGGTTGTGCCGCAGCCTGCTGATCTGGGTGCTGTTGTCCTCCGCCATCTCCCGGGCGTAGACCGCCATATCGGCGGCAAAGGCGCCTCCCCGTCTATAACGTGTACCGGGCATTCCGGTAATACCCCCTTTCATAGTAGCGCCGTGTCAGCACGGCGAGCTGCCGCATGTCAGTATACATGCTTTGCAAGGTCCGGATTCGGGCTTCCAGCAGGTCGCGTTCCCGCTGGCACACGTTGGAAGCGGAAAAAAGCGCTCGCAGTTCGTCTAGCCGTTTGTACAGAGCCGCCGCTCCGGCCTCGTATTCCTTCGATAATTCAAATAAGGTCATAGGTCTGTGGTTTGTATCCTCCTTTTTCCTTACCAGCGCATTGTGGGCAAAGCAGTCCGCGCGGCGTGTGGATGGGCTTGTCCCAGCGGTAAAGCTCGCCGCCGCATAGGCAGCAGTGCCCCAACACGGGCTCCCGCTGCCTGTCACGCAGCGGGTTGGTTCGTATGTCCTGTATGGTAAATACCTCCTCTGCGCGTGCCGTTCTGTCTTACCCGTCATTCGACAGTCCTGTAGAAGTTTTTTAAATTTCTTGTTGACAATTCACCTCCAGTCTGCTAAAATAACCGTTGCTGTGGACGAGACATAATGCTGGTGTAGCTCAGTTGGTAGAGCAGCTGATTTGTAATCAGCAGGTCGGGGGTTCAAATCCGTCCACCAGCTCCATTTCATCTGGAGGAGTTCCCGAGTGGCCAAAGGGGGCAGACTGTAAATCTGTTGTCGTCGACTTCGATGGTTCGAATCCATCCTCCTCCACCAAAACCTCTCACATTTGTGAGAGGTTTTTCTTTCGGCGAATTCCAGAATAGAACTTTTGTTCGATTTATGCTTATCATAGCACGGTCCATATCCGTCGTCAATACAACTAATACGCAAAAAAAGAACATTTGTTCTATAAAAGTCCTGAATATGGGAACTGCGGACAAAGCGGCAGGTTTTGCTTGCAAAGTGAAAGAAAATCTAGTATACTAAAAAGCACGTTTTGAGAAGGGATGATCCATGTTCTGGCTCATGCAGAGTGAAGAATAGAAACGTAAAGATGTTGCAAATTTGAAGATAACCGGGTGTAGCGCAGTTGGTAGCGCGGGTGGTTTGGGACCATCAGGCCGCAGGTTCGAACCCTGTCACTCGGACCATAACTGAACGCCTATTTTGATACAATGTGTATCGGGATAGGCGTTCAGTTTTTTATTGAAAAAGTGCCTATTTACAAGGCTTCCTCAATACTTTCTAACGAAAACAGGCTCTGCGGCGGTGGTCAAATCACTGCCGAAGGGCCTGTTTCATATTTTTCGGATTAAACCTTTTAACGAAAGGTCGTTACCGTGTGCACTTTTAAATTATTTATCAGTAAAGAAAAAGCCGGAGCCTATTCAGCTCCGACCTCAATTTCAGTTCCGTTGTAGAATACGAAGGTGATATGTCCATCTCGATGGACGATACCCTTCTCCACCATGACCGTCCAGATGGTGTCGTCCCATTTGTCGAGAACCAGCGGATTCTTTTTTAGCGTTCGGATAAATAGTGACATAGCCTTGTCCTGCTGCTGACGTAAGGTTCGCTCGGCCTTCAGTTTTTCGAGTTTACTGACCGCATCCTCATAGCGCTTATTTAGGTTGTTGTATTTTTTTAAGTATCCATCCTGCGATTGCGCGGTAGAAGCGTTTTCCTTAACCGCCGCCTTGACCATCTCGGCCACGACTTCGGTCTCCTCAAGCTGGTGGGCAATTTCTGCATCAAGGGCATCGAAGTCCGTCAGGCTCCGGCGCATGAGCTCACAGTCAGCAATTACCTGCGTTTGCTTATGCATCAGCTGGTTATATGCCTTGATGAACATGGCCTGAATGGTATCGGTATCAAGGACTGGAGTGCCGCATCTCTTTTCGTTATCAAATTTGCTGTTGCACTGCCATATCACTCTGCGGTACCGGTCAGTAGAGTGCCATACCTTCTGGCCATAGTATCCGCCGCAATCGGCGCAGACCAGTTTGGTGGAAAGTACGCTCTTTCCGCTGTAGGCCCGTCCGAGCTGCTTACGTCTGACAAATTCGACCTGAACCTGGTCCCACTCATCTGGCTCAATTATGGCCGGGTGGCTGCCTTCAACATAGTATTGCGGAACCTCACCTTCATTGGTTTTCATTTTCTTCTGCAGGAAATCCACAGTGAACTTTTTCTGAAGAAGCGCATCACCTTTGTACTTTTCGTTGGTAAGGATGCTTTCTACTGTTGTTTTGCTCCATTTACTACTGCCGCCCGGTGACGGAATGTTTACACTTTCAAGGTATTTACAGATGCCAGACGAAGTTTTGCCATCAAGGAAAAGCCGATAAATGAGTTTTACAATAGACGCTTCCTTTTCAACAATAACCGGGTAGCCATTTTCTCCCTTCTTGTAGCCGAGAAAACGTTTATAAGGCATACTGACTTTTCCATCCGAGAAGCGTTTCCGCTGGCCCCATGTGATATTTTCAGAAATGGACCGGCTTTCTTCCTGTGCCAGCGAAGACATGATGGTTATAAGCAACTCGCCTTTGCCATCGAAGGTATAAATACCCTCCTTCTCAAAATAGCACTCGACGCCGTTTTCCTTCAGCTTGCGGATAGTTACAAGGCTGTCAACGGTGTTGCGGGCAAAACGGCTGACCGACTTGGTGACAATCAGGTCAATTTTCCCGGCGAGCGCGTCTGAAACCATCGCTTTGAAGCCCTCGCGGTGCTTGGTATTGGTGCCGGATATACCTTCGTCAGTATAAACCTTGATAAATTCCCATTCCGGTTTTGACTGAATGAACTTGGTATAATAATCAACTTGCGCCTCATAGCTGGTGAACTGCTCATCACTGTCGGTGGAAACGCGAGCATATCCGGCAACGCGGCGCTTTCTTACCGTGGCTGACGGCAAATGTGTCAGCGGATTTATAGTCGGCGGTATTACTGTTACTTTTGGCATCCGTTTTTCCTCCTTTCAAAGGTTCTCCGCCGGGCAGCAGCTTTCATTTCATCTGTCCAGCTTTGGCTACGAGACCGGTCTTTCCACTGCATTTTGGTCTCGGTCCCGTCTCTGAATTGGTAAATCAGTGTATTCTCGGCGCAAACTCGGATGTGAGCCACACGATCAGAAAAGGCTTGTTCATTAAAATCGTCAATGCCAAGGACCTCTGCAGTAATGCTCATCAGAGTAGATTCCGGTATCTGCTTTGAGGCGCAGGCAGCCTTGCCAAGTGTGTTGTATGTGCCGCAAATCCAGACGGGGCCGGTATGTGTAACCTTGCGGCGGTAGTTTTTACCGCAAATGCAGCAAACCAGTTTCCCAGAAAACGGGTACGTCGCTTTGGGCACATTCGCCTTTTTGAACCTTTTTGCGCGTTGAGCCATCTCAGACTGAACCGCATCAAATATCTCCAGATTGATAATTGCTTCGTGAGTATTCTCCGCATGATACATTGGGAGCTCGCCATGGTTAACAAGCGTTTTCTTTGTAATATGGTTTTCCCTGTAGGTTTTCTGAAGAAGCAAATTTCCCGTGTAAGTATAGTTTCGGAGAATTTTCATAATCGTATTGTGATACCAAGACTTACCGTTTCGAGTTTTGTAGCCCTCAGCATTCAGCCTATTGGCAATAGCGTTGTATCCGAGGCCATCGAGATAATATTCGAAAATCAGTTTAACCAGTGCGGCCTCATCCGGGACGACTACATATTTTCCTTTTTCGTAGCTGTATCCGAGGATAGTGCCGTTCCAAGGCATCCCTTCCTCGAAATTTCTCTGGATGCGCCACTTCTGATTTTCACTTGCCGAACGACTTTCTTCCTGTGCGTAGGATGCGAGAATCGTCATCATCAATTCTCCGTCGCCGCTCATCGTATGGATGTTCTGCTCTTCAAAATAAATGTCCACCCCCAACGCCTTGAATTCACGAACCGTCTGTAAAAGAGTAACAGTGTTTCGTGCAAAGCGGGAGATGGACTTGGTAAGTACCATATCGACCTTTCCGGCGCGACAGTCGGCTATCAGCCGTTGGAAATCATCTCTGCTGTCTTTCGTGCCGGTTTTTGCTTCATCAGCATAAACACCGACGTACAGCCAGTCATTGTGGTTCTGTATGAGGTTGCTGTAATAGCTAACCTGCGCTGATAGCGAGTGGAGCATCGCGTCCTTACCGCTGGAAACGCGGGCATACGCAGCGACCCTCTTTTTCTGTTCGAGCTTTGGCGGTTTTGGTACTACCGTTATGATTCTTGGCATTTTGTCACCCCCTCGTAGTGTGACATATTACCGTTGAGCCCGCTATATATCAAGTCAATCCCGCGATATAAACTACACGAAGATATTCCGTATTTTTCGGCTATGATTGTATCAATTCTGGCGTAATCTTCCGGGGTTAAAATCTTCTGCAATAGCATCTTTTTTGCCTGCATCATGGACGCAAGGTAGCTCTCCAGTTTGGCACGGTAGGCGTCATTCATGGGGGCAACGCTCCTCTCCGAAGCGAGCCGCAATGTAGCAGGGGTGGCAACAATACTTCCTGTCCTTATTTCCGTATGCCGAGAAAGACTTCCCGCAATAGGCGCAAGTGAACTGATATACAGCCTTACGGTTCACGCAGTTAAGGTGACTATTCCACCACAACGTCCGGCAAGCATCTGAGCAGAATTTTCTCGGTTTGTGTCCAGCAGCTATTTTTATTGGCTTGCCGCACTGCTTGCAGATGACGGTGTTCGTCATAGTATTACTGTCAAGGCCATTTCTACGGCAAAAGGAACGCACCGTATTATCTGAAATGCCAAGCTTTTGGCCGATTTTTATATAACCATAGCCTTGATGGCGCAAAGCTGCTATGATTTCTCGTTGTTCATTTTTCATGTACTTGCCTCCAATCTGGGGACCCCTGTCCTCACTACCCAATGGAGGCAAAAACACCGTCTGGCCGAAAAATCAAAAAAAATATGCTCACGACGCTACCTTCAATCTTCACAAGACAGAAATGCCGCGTTTGAACAAAAAAATAAAAGCCCGGCAGGGTTTTTCCCGCCGAGCCTTAAAACAATGTGTTACAGCTTTGCCGCATAGTCCAGTGAAATCCAACCATTCCGGCCAGCCTGATAAGCTTTGAGCAGACCCCAGCGGATGGCTCCGGTGCCGATGGCCTCCTCGACGATTGTGAATACGCCCTTGCCTGTGAAGCGATTCACGGTGTCGTACTCATATTATTTTTCTTCCTTATCGCTGTGGTCCTTTAGCTGTTCCAGTACGTCTTTGAGTTTTTGCGGAACAGGAAGCCCGATAATCGCCGTGTTTTCCAGAATGCTGATGCCCTCGTTGGACAAGTAGAAGAAGATGACCGCCGTGCGAATGGCGCTGCCGTTGCCAATGATCTGCACATCGACGATATTTGCCATGCCAACAAGAATAAAAATGAGCACCTTTTTGCAGATGCCCTTGAAGCCGACCTCGCTCGAAACCTTTTTCTGAACCGCCGCCACCATCACGCCTGTGATATAGTCGAGGATTACGAAGGCGAGCAGCGCGTACAGAAAGCCGTCCATTCCTCCGAGAAACCAGCCGAGCATCCCGCCAATGGCTGAAAATACGACCTGAATTCCAGTCCAGATTTCCTTCATTTTCATTTACCTCCTTGTTCTCTTGTGTATTAAAAAAAGCGGCCGCCCATATGGATGACCGCTCAAAAGAGATTAAACGCTTAAAGAAGCCTTGACTTTAAAAGCTGTCCATTCGCGGTGCTGATCCGGGTCCATCGGGCCCATGATTGTGTAAACAATGTTGCCACGGATCAGTCTGCAGGAAGCGGTAATCAGCGGATTATACCTCAAGACAACATTCGCCGCATCAATAACCTGGACGGACTGGGCAATCCACGCTTCGGAGCCGCCCAAGGGATACCATTTGCACCGCAGATAGCGGGGCGGATCAGTGGAAAGTGTGTTGCCAAGGTCAATCCAGCTTATTGTCTGATGAACACCTGTGCCGGTGACAACTTTCCTCTGGATGCGGATTATGGTTCGCAACTCGCTGATATGCATTTTGTATCTCATGGCAGGCACTCCTAAAACGCGTCTTTGCGGATACCAAAAAGGAGAGCGCGGAGCATGGAAGTCAGTTCTCCAAAATCCGCGTTCTCCCGGTTTTCGTACAGATAGGCCACCGCGTAAAGTTCCGCAATCCGCGCGGTCTCTTTTGAAGCGAGAAGCTCCGTTTCGTCTACACGTGCAATGTCCATACACAACTTCTCCGCTGTTTCAATAAAGCCCGTTATCACAGAGTCCTCATCTGTGGAGTCAATGTGCAGATAAAGTTTTGCTTCATCCAGTGTAATCAGCATCGGTTTACGCCCCCGCGCCTTTGATGGCAAGTGTCTTGACCGCTTCAGAAAGAATCAGCTTTCCATCTACACGCTGGCTGGCAAGGAAACCTACCTGACCATTTGCGGCATAGAGCTCGTTCAGGCGCTGAAAAGAGCGGCCCTGTCTGTCCGCAATCCAGTAGTAGCTGTAATCACCGAAAGCCATGACTTTATTTCCGGCCGCGATCTCCGGAACAAAAGTGCTGGTGTAGTAAGGACGGCTGAGAATCATATCCGGCTGCCCCATTTGGATTGACGGCTGCCAGATATAGTTGCCGTTGCTGTCTTTCAGCTTGCGCAATGCTTTCACAGTGGAATCATTCAGAATCCATGCCGCGTTTCTACGGTAAGGGGTGCGCAGGGAATGATAAAGATCCATTACATCATCAAACGTAATAGAAGCACTGGCAGCGGTAACACCGATTCCCGCGCTGGTTAACAGCCCGGTGGGCTTGCTGCTTCCGTCACCAATGAGAAAGGCTTCCTCCTCCTTTGTACCGATCCGGCGGGCAAACTCGTTTGCAATATAGCTTTCCAGATTGAAAACGCTATCGTTCAAAAGCTCATCGGAAATTTTGATGATGGTCCCCAGCTTGAACGCGCCGATGGTTGCCTGCCCGAACGCGTCGTCGCTTTCCGGATAAAGGCCATTCTCATCCATCCAGCTCGCTTCGCCGTGCCCGGTAACAATCGGGATTTTGCGGTCGCCGCTGGCCGTCTGAATGATGGTTGCGAGGGTGCGCATGAAATTCTGCTCCTGCAGCTTATCAATCAACTGCTGCTCAAACTCATCCGGCACCAGATAGCCGCCCTTTGCATCCGTTCCCACAGAAAGGTCGTTGCTCACGTCATAGAAGTTGCTTTTGCGGATGCTGTTCCAGAATGCTTTTTTATAGGCATCGGACGCGCGTCCCGTTTTTGCTTCAGCGCCGTTTTTACCGGGCTGATTAGTAATGGGCTGCGAGGTCGGCTTTGCAAGCTCCGCGTCAATCTCGTCCTGACGCTCCAGACGGTCAATTTCTTTGCCGAGATTAATTACTTCAGCTTCCATCTTGTCGTACGTTGCGGAGTCCTCGGCGGAGATCAGACCGTCCGTGCCGCGCTTGGCGTCGAGAAACGCTTTTGCTGCTTCCCACGCCTTTGCTCTTTTTTCTCTGAGTTTCAGAATCTGATTCATAGTAAAATCCTCCTCAAATTAGTGAGCCAGCAGGCTCAGTCTTTTATCAAGTTGCAAAATAGGTACTTTGGGTGCAGGCTGTTTTTCCGGCTTTTTCGGGATGAGCTTGGAAAGCAGAGAATTAGTGACCGCCGCGCGGGAAAACAGCATAGCATCCATATCGTCAGGCGCTTCTTCCTGCTCCTCCGGTGAGAACAGAATCTCGTCAGCGAAGTGGAGCTCCACGGCCTTTTTGGCGTTGAACCACGATTCCGCGTCCATAAGATGCGAAATCACCGTGCGGGAAAGGCCTGTCTTGATCTCGTAAGCGTTCATGATACTTTCCTTAACTTCCGCGAGCATGTCGATGGCCTTCTGCATTTCGCCTTCGTCGCCGATGGCCACGGTCGCGGGGTTGTGAATCATCAGCATGGCTACCGGTGACATACATACTTTTGTACCCGCCATTGCGATGACAGAAGCGGCCGAGGCCGCAAGCCCGTCGATTTTGACCGTGACGTTGCCCTTATAATCCATGAGCAGGTTGTAGATCTGCGCCGCCGCGAAGCAGTCACCGCCCGGCGAGTTGATCCAGAGGGTAATGTCGCCGCTCCCGGCGTTCAGTTCGTCTTTGAACATCTGCGGGGTGACTTCATCGCCGTACCAGGTTTCATCGCTGATCTCGCCGTTCAGGTAAAGCGTGCGCTCGCTGCCGAATTCGTCGGCACCGTCGTTCTTTACCCAATTCCAGAACTTCCTTTTCACGTATTGTTACCTCCCTGACCCGGTTTGTCGCCGCCCGCTTTCGCGGACGCTGCGAAGATTCCGGCGTCTTTCAATTTGGTCATGTTGCCGTTGATGAGATACAGATCGCCGCCTTGCTCGGCCGGAATGGGATTCAAATCTTCCAGCTCGCGGATGTCGTTGGCGGAGAGCCAGCCGTTCTGCCTGCCTGTGGCGTAGCCGTTCATGCGGCTTTGGTAATCGCCGCGCTGCAACCCGTCCACGTTGAGCTTTATGAAGTACTGCTGCTTTTCCGCAGGAGTGAACAGCGAACGCATCAAGCTCTGCTCCCAACGGATTACCCACGGGTCGAGCGTGTATTTCACAAATTCCAGCGACTGCTGCTCAATATTGGAAAAGCTGGACTTTTCGAGGTCACCCACCATGTGCGGCGGGATGCGATAGAGCCGCGCGATCTCGTCAATCTGAAATTTTCGCGTTTCGAGGAACTGCGCTTCTTCCGGTGAAATGGAGATCGGTGTGTATTTCATGCCTTCCTCCAAAACAGCAATCTTGTGAGCGTTGCCGGAACCGCGATAGACCTCGTTCCATGAATCGCGCACCTTGGCCGGGTCCTTCAGAATACCCGGATGCTCCAGTACGCCGCTGGGGTTGGCTCCATTGGCAAAAAAGCTGGCACCGTATTCCTCGCAGGCCAGCGAAATGCCGACCGCGTTCTTGGCCATCGCGATCGGCGAGTAGCCGACGAGACCATCGAAACCCAGCCCAGGAATATGCAGAACATCGTACCGCGAGAGGCGGACTTGACCATATTGCTTCACATTCGGATTTTCATCGCTACTTTTTGTGTACAGGTAGTAGAGTTCGCCGTGTTCGTCCCGGTCGACCTGCATCTTGTCGGGCAGCAGCGGATAAAGGGCCACGACCCGCCCGGCTCCGTCCCGGATGATCTGCGCGTAGGCGTTGCCCCAGATGAGCAGGTGGCTCATGAGGGTCTCTCGGAATACGAACGACGTCATTTCCGGGTTCGGTTCATCATGCAGGATGTGATAGAGCGGGTGGTCATACACACGCTCCTTACCGCCGTCGCTCTTGTAACGGTATAAATTGAGCGGCAGAGAAGCAATGGCTTCCGACAGGATGCGGACGCAGGAGTAAACCGCTGTTGTCTGCATCGCCGTGAACTCATTGACGTCCTTGCCGCTCGTCGTCGGGCCGAAAAGGTATCGAAAATCTGTGCCGGTGTAGTAGTCGTGAGGCTTGTCTTTAAAATTGAAAAACTTTGATAGAATTCCCATTGACAGGCACCTCCTCTCAAAAAGATTTGTATTTCATATACTGCCTCTGCTATTGACAATTTGACCTCGGCTGAGTATAATATAGTTAACTTCTCCCCCAGGCCTCTGTGTAACCTTTATGGTTGCATATGCACACTTGGGGGTGTTCTGTTTATGTTGGGAGTTTTTCTAATGCCGGATAAAGGGTTTAAAACTATTGATGAACAACTGGCAATATTAAAATCTCGTGGTCTTACTGTATACAACGAAGAAAAGGCAAAGAGCTTTTTATTACAAAACAACTATTATCGAATAAGTGGCTATTCGCTCACACTGCGTGATCATGATCAGTTTTTTTCTAAGGTTTGTTTTCAAAACATAGTAGATATTTACTCCTTTGATCATGAGTTGCGTCATATTCTTCTGAAATACATAGAGAAGATAGAAGTCAAAATGAAATCTATCTATGCTTATCGATTTACAGAGATTCATGGCCCAGCAGGATATCTTGATAACTCGTATTTTACTGATTTAAAACAGTATCAAAAAACTATGGACAAAGTAAAAGATCAGAAGGTCCGCAGGCTTGAACATGAAGCCTATTTGAAGCATTTTGTAAAAGACTTAAAGCAGGATGTTCCTCTTTGGGCAGTTGTAGATCTTATGACAATAGCCGATATCTCGCAACTATACTCGATTTCAGAAGAATCAATTAGGGACTCCGTTGCAAAAGATTTCGGATTTACTACTAAAGACAATACTTTGCTTCTCGGCAGTATGATGAAGAGTATGACCATTATCCGGAATCTGTGTGCACACGGGAGCCGCCTTTTCAACAGATTATTTGAGCAACGCCCTTGGTTAAGCAAGAAAGAAAAAGGGTGCCTTATTAAATACCAGAATGGAATGATAGATAACTCGCATTTGTATGGGTTTATCTTTTTGGCGAGGAGATTGTTAGAATCTGAAGATTTCCTGCAAATGAAGACTGAAATTATAAGATTAAGTGAGGACATTCCATTCGTAGACATGAAACATTATGGTTTCCGTAAAGACTGGAAAGAAGTTTTGTAAATAAAAAACTATGGATCGCATAATAATATATTGACACCTCCCACGAGCCAAAAATGGCGCAATACTGTGGGTGATCTGTTGGCGGAATCGAACACAATACGTTCGATTCCGTCTTTTAATTTTATAAAAACAAAACACCGCGCTCATCGTAAACCGAGCTGCCGCTTGCAATTCCCACACGCTGCGCCCGGTCGAGCGCCATGATGGTGGCCACAACACCGTCGATCTTTTCTGTGGATTTTTCCTTGTCCGGTTTGATGTTTCCGGCCGGGTCCGTGCGGATGAAGATGTTGTCCATCATCCAGCGCAGGACCGGGTGCCCGCCATGGGCGAGCTGCCCAGCCAACGTGAGCCGCATGAGTTCCTTGGTTGGCGGGCTCATATCTTTGAAGCCTTGCCCGAAGGGAACGACCGTGAAGCCAAGGCCCTCAAGGTTCTGGACCATCTGCGTTGCGCCCCAGCGGTCAAAGGCAATCTCACGAATATTGTAACGGGTGCCGAGTTCTTCAATGAAGCTCTCGATAAAGCCGTAGTGAACCACATTACCTTCGGTCGTCTGCAGGAAGCCCTGCTGCTTCCACAGATCGTAATTGACATGATCCCGTTTCACGCGGATGTCAATGTTCTCTTCCGGTATCCAGAAGAACGGCAGGATGTTGTATTTGTCCTCCTCATTCTCTGGAGGAAACACCAGCACGAACGCTGTGATATCCGTAGTGGAGGAGAGGTCCAGACCGCCGTAGCAGACGCGGCCCTCCAGCGACTTCGGGTCGACCGGGAACGCGCAGGCGTCCCATTTTTCCATCGGCATCCAGCGGATAGACTGCTTTACCCACTGGTTCAGGCGAAGCTGGCGGAAAGCGTTCTCCTCTGCGGGATTTTGCCGGGCGGATTCGCAGGCATCGCGGACCTTGTCGATGCCGACCGTAATGCCAAGCGACGGGTTTGCTTTTTTCCATACCTTCGGGTCCGTCCAGTCATCATCCGGACCGGCCCCGTAAATAACCGGATAAAATGTGGAGTCGTGCTTCCGGCCTTTAATGATGTCCTTTGCTTTTTCATGAACTTCCCAGCAGATGCTGTTCTGGTTGTCTCCGGCCGTTGTGATGAGAAAATACAGCGGCTGCATTCTCGCGTCACCGCTGCCTTTCGTCATGACGTCGTAGAGCTTCCGGTTCGGTTGGGTGTGCAGTTCGTCAAAGATAACGCCATGAGTGTTGAAACCGTGCTTGTTTGCCACGTCCGCCGAGAGTACCTGATAAAAGCTGCTGGTTGGCAGGTAGACAAGCCGCTTTTTCGAGTCGAGGATTTTAACGCGCTTTGAGAGTGCAGGGCACATGCGGACCATATCGGCGGCGACATTGAAAACGATGGACGCCTGGTTGTGATCGGCGGCGCAGCCGTAGACCTCGGCGCGTTCTTCACCGTCGCCGCATGTGAGCAGCAGCGCGATAGCCGCAGCCAGCTCGCTCTTACCCATCTTCTTCGGAATTTCCACATAGGCGGTGTTAAATTGCCGGTAGCCGTTGGGTTTCAGAACACCGAATACATCCCGGACGATCTGCTCCTGCCAGTCGATGAGCTCGAATGGCTTTCGGTACCACTGGCCTTTGGTGTGCCGCAGGCTTTCGATGAAGCTGACGGCATAATCGGCGGAGTCCTTGTTGTAGAAAGAATCCTTCGCCATGAACTTGGTTGGTGTGTATTTTTTGAGCTTCCGTATATGCCGTCGCCTCCTTTCAGTGGGCATAAAAAAAGACTGCCGGAGCAGTCTCGCAAAAATCTATAGAACGAGAGACAGGGCCTTCCGGCCCAGACTCCTGGCTGCGTTCAGTTGTAATCCTTCATCAGAATGGCAAGCGCGGTCGCGGTGCTTTTGTCGGCGGGCTCGATGTCCCAACCCCGGTCGTAGTTGCAAACCGTCTCGCCGTGCCGCTTCAGCGTCAGTTTGGAAATGCGGCCCTTGTCGATGCCGTACTGCGAACCCTCGTTGTAGTGCTTGACCCAGTAACGAAAATTGTCGCTGCCGATTTTAATGCTTCCTTCTGACCACATGGTTGCCGCCTCCTTAAAATTCCTTGATTGTCGCGTTGTCGTTGGCGTCGAAGCTCACGGTGTAGCGAACCTCGCTGCCGTCCGGTTCGCGGATGATCACCCGGATGTCGCCCTCAAAGGCTCTGTAGCAGCGGTTGATTTTCTCGCCCTTCGGAAGTTGGTTTTGGATCTGCTTCATCTGTTTTTCTGTCATGGTGGTGTGCTCCTTTCGTTTTGGTATGTACATATATCACTCTGAAGCCTTGTAATATCAAGCAATTCAGGCGATATATAGTACACAAACCTTGGCGTGAGCAACTGTGTATTACTCACCGGTCAGGATGAAGCGGGCGTACTCCTTTTTGTGCTCATCCAGGAAGAGGACCAGTTCATAGAAACCACGATCATAGGCCATGCGCTGGACGCGGACGGTATCGAACATGTTTGTTTCGGTGGTATCACGGATGGCGAGAATCTGCTCTTTGACTTTCTCAGTCATGGCGATCACCGACCTTCCGACAGGAATCGACACCGTAGACCACGTTCAGGCTGGAGCCGTTGTCCCAGTTCACCAGAATGGAACCGGTATCGTCAACGCCGTACACGGTTCCTTTTGTGCCGATGGGCGGAGCCTGCACGTCGTCCATCCGCACAAGCTCCACGCGGGTCCCTGCCGGGTAGGTTTTCCGGAGGTACGCCAACAGTTTTTCATTCATCAGCATCGGAAGCGCCTCCTTTGAAAGCAGAGGACCCGGTCAGATTCTTCAGCAGGATTTTTCGGTCGGCCTTGTACTCAGCCCCGATAAAGCCCAGCCGCAGGAGGAAGCAGCGGAATGCGTACTTGTCATTATCGACCGCCTTGTCCTTGGCGGTAACGCGCTTCTGGGTTTTGGCTATGCCGCAAAGCTTCCCGATGAACTTGGCGTAGGCGCTGATTTCCTCCGGTGCAGGAAAGCCCGAAAACCATGGGAAGGAAATTTTGTCGTCCTCGACCGTGATCGTCAGGTTCTCCGCGCCCAGCGCCTTCTTGATGAGAGTCGCTTTGCTTCCGACCAAGAGCTTTAAGTTGGCGATGGCCTCGTCGGTGAAGCCGTTCTTTGACATCGAAATTGTGAGGCTCTCCGGCGCGTCGGCATCCTCATCGGGAGCGGCTTCTTCGGCTGCTGGTTCCGGGTTCCCAGCGGCGATGAAACCGTCCGCGATCAGATTGTGGGCGACCCGTTCGGCCTGGGCGCTGTCCTCGCAGACGAGGGTGCCTTCCTTATCGACCGTGATGTCACCAATTTCGTAGGCGCAGGTCGGCATCTTCATGTATACCGGCTTAACCTGCAGAATGACTCCGATTGCCTTAACCAGTTTCTTGCGCTGTTCACCTGTTACGTTGTAGTTGATTTTCATAGGGTTTGACCACCTTTCTTTGTTTCGGTAGTCACATATATCACTCTGAAGCTGTGAAATAGCAAGTCATTTACGGGCTGATTATCTGACAAACTGTAGCCGGATTTCTTGTGTAGATTATGACGCGGTGACTTCCGTGGCGAGTTCGGAATAAGCCTGCTTCTCGCCGTCTCGGATGAGGTACACGCTATCTGCATTTCCGGTCTGCTTGATGTACCGCTTTACGATGACGTCGCAGTATTTTTCGTCAAGCTCGATCATGTCGCAAATACGCCCGGTCTGCTCGCAAGCAATGAGCGTGGAGCCGCTGCCACCGAAGGGGTCGAGTACGATGCAGTTCGACATGCTGGAGTTGAGAATTGCATAGGCCAGCATGGCCACCGGCTTCATGGTCGGGTGGTCGGCGCTTTTCTTGGGCTTGTCAAATTCCCAGATGGTGGACTGTTTCCGGTCGGAGTACCATTCATGCTTTCCGGATTTCTTCCAACCAAACAGGATCGGCTCATGCTGCCACTGATACGGCGAGCGGCCGAGGACCAGCGACTGCTTTTTCCAGATGCAGGTGCCGGACAAATAAAAACCGGCATCCGAGAAGGCCCTGCGGAAGTTCAGTCCTTCGGTGTCAGCATGAAATACATAGATGGAGGCATCCTGCGCCATGGCTTTTTCCGTATTGGTGAGGGCGTCGAACAAGAACTGATAGAACTTGTCGTCCGCCATGTTGTCGTTCTGGATTTTCCCGGCGCTGCCCTTATAATTTACATTGTAAGGCGGGTCGGTCACCGTTAGGTTGGCGAGCTTCCCGTCCATCAGCAGGACGAAGGTGTCCGCTTTGGTGCTGTCACCGCAGACGAGACGGTGATTGCCGAGCAGCCACAGGTCGCCGGGCTTTGTAATGGCGGGTTTCTTCAGTTCCTCGTCGACGTCGAAGTCGTCCTCTTTCACGTTCTCCGCCGCGCCGGACAGTTTGTTCATCTCCGCGTCGGTGAAACCGAGAAGAGAGACGTCGAAGGCATCCGCCTGCAGGTCGGACAGTTCGACCGCCAGCATTTGCTCATCCCAGCCCGCGTTCATGGCGAGGCGGTTGTCCGCGAGGATGTAGGCGCGTTTCTGGGCTTCGGTCAAATTCTCCGCAAACACGCAGGGAACCGTTTTATAGCCTTCCTCTTTGGCGGCGGCCACACGGCCGTGCCCGGCGATGATGTTGTAGTCGCTGTCGATAATCACGGGAGAGACAAAGCCAAACTCCCGGAGGCTGGACCGAAGCTGCGCGATCTGTTCCTTACTGTGGGTGCGGGCATTACGGGCATAAGGCACCAGCTTGTCAATGTCCACTTTTTCAAAGCGTTCTGTATTCGCCATTGGTTATTTTCCTTTCCGCGCCGTGAGCAGGCGCTCCATCAGGTCGTCCTGCGGATTGTCGCCGCTGTAACCGGCAGCGCAGTTTTCCTTTACGATCTGAAAAATCTCGGCCCAGTCCGCGCGGGTCTGGCTCTTGAAGCTGTTTGCCATCGTGACGTAGGGTGAAGCGATGGCGTTGCCGGTGGTCGGATGCTTAGCGAGAAATCCGTATTCCGTGATGGCTTCCTCACACTGAACCCAGCGGGCCGCGCTCATGGCGTAGCGTTCGATGGTATCCGGAGGAACAAGGTGCGCACAGCCCCGGTTCGACAGCCACTGCCAGACGGATTTGTAAATCTCGGCGGCGGGCAGAGCCTTGCCATTTTTTTGGACCGCCGAGAGCATTTCTTTTGGTTCCGGCATATCCTGACCGCACAGGTCCGCAGCGTTTTTGAATTCCATAACGGTGAGCGGGTGCTTCCCAGGATTACCATTCGCGAGCTTATCCGCCAGCGGCTTCCGTTTTGCCCCGGCCCCGGCTCTTACGCCGCCACGGTTTGTACCGTCCTTGGCCATGCGGCAATTCCTCCTTCCTTGGCGGGGGCAATACCCCGTTTGATTCCGCGTTTTAGCGAACGTGACCCCACGACCGCTCCCCAACACGATCGGCGTAGAGATTTCGACCGCCCCTACCGGTCATGCCAACGGTCACCCATCTTTGCAGTAATCCTCGAATGGCATTCATGGCATAAGGCTTCGAGGTTACTATCAACGTGCGTACCGCCGCGTGAGAGTGGCAGGCGGTGATGCACCTCGGTCGCGGGCGTGTAGACGCCATGCTTCAGGCATTCCTCGCAGAGAGGATGGGCAGCGATGTATCTGTCGCGGATGCGTTTCCACGCTCGGCCGTATCGCTTCTTCTCGGCGGGATCGCGCTCGTACCGTTCGTACTGCTTGTCGACCAGCTTCTGGTGTTCCTCACAGTAACGGCCGGGCACCAGCTTCGGGCAGCCGGGATAGCGGCAGGGCGTCAAAGGTTTGTGCGGCATGGCTGCCTCCTTTCCGGGCAAAACAAAAGTCCCCACGGGTTTGGCCCCGTGAAGACTTCGTCGTTTTACAACTTTCTATGCTACCAGTATATACTGGCCAGCTGCGAAAGTCGTCCGCGATATTACTCAACGTTTGCCATAGAGCAATGTGGACAGCCGGTCGAGCGCGCGGTTCTTCCTGTTGTACGCGGAGGACCGCTCAATGTGGAAATGGTCGCAGATGTTGTAGACCGCATCGATCTGCTTTCCCTCGTCACACATATAAAACTCCCGCAGCACGTACTGCTCGTCCTCAGTCAGGTTTTCCCACGCTGGCTGGAACCATGACATGTACTCCAGCGCTTGCCGGTAGCGTTCCTTCAGAACGTCGATCTCCTCGATGCCGTTCAGAATGCGCTGCTCACCGCCCTGCGGATTGTGAACGTGAGGCATCCCGTCAAAACTGGGGCTGCGGACGCTCTGCATCTTTTCGTGCTCCGCCCGGATATCGTCGTCCGTGTGTTCCAGAATGAATTGCATGCTGCCGTAGTCCTTGAGCGCGTCCAAGGCGGCAGCCCGTTTGTTCAGGTATTTCCATGCTATCTGCATAACCGCACCTCCAAAAAGAAAAGTCGAATTGCACTCGGATTGGTACGGATTGACAAAGGCTGTCGTCAGATTTTCAGGTCCGCTTTTACGGCGTTGATAAGAGCCGCCTGCGTGCTGTCCTTTTTCGATAAGGCTTCCAGGATGCGGCTGTCAATGGTTCTCTTCGTAATGATGTGCTGAATTACCACAGTGTCTGCTGTCTGTCCCTGTCTCCACAGGCGGGCGTTGGTTTGCTGGTAGAGCTCCAGCGACCAGGTCAACCCGAACCAGATGAGCGTGGAGCCGCCGCTTTGTAGATTCAGTCCGTGTCCGGCCGAGGCGGGATGCACAAGGGCTACAGGCAGCTCGCCGTTGTTCCATCTGCGGATGCTGTCGGACGTGTCAAGGCAGGAGAACGGAATGCGGAGCTTATGCAGGCGCTCGGAGATTCTGGCGAGATCGTGCTTGAACCAGTAGGCTACCAGCACGGGCTTGCCGTTTGCCGCTTCGATCAGGTCCTCCAGCGCGTCCAGCTTCCGGTCATGGATGTGGATGACATCGCCGGTGTCGGAATAAACAGCGCCATTCGCCATTTGGCACAGCTTCCCGGAGAGGGACGCCGCGTTTGCTGCTGTAATGTCACCGTCCGGAAGCTGTAGGACCAGACCTTCTTTCAGATCGTCGTACCGTTTCTGCTCCTCATCGGAGAGGCGGACTTCGCACTCAGTGCTGACCAGTTTCGGCATCTTAAGGTGATCCGTCGACTTCATGGAAATCGTGATATCCGAAATTTTCCGGTAGATGGTGTCCTCCGCGCCGGGCAGCGGCTTATAGGAATAAATGATCTGGCCATTCCGCTTATCCGGCATGAAGTAGTTGGTGCGATACTGCCCAATGAAGCGGCCGAGGCGCTGGCCCATATCCAGAAGCCGGAACTCGGCCCACAGATCCATCAGGCCGTTGGAGGAAGGCGTGCCTGTCAGTCCGATAATGCGCTGGACGCGCGGCCGGACCTTGACCAGTGCCCGGAACCGCTTCGCCTGATGGCTTTTGAAGGACGACAGCTCATCGACCACCACGGTATCGAAGTCGAAGGGAACGCCGCTGTCCTCGATGAGCCACTGGACATTTTCGCGGTTTATGATGTAAATGTCGGCAGGTTTCCGCAGCGCCGCTTTTCGCTCCGCCGTTGTACCAATGGCAATGCTGTACCGCAAATTGGTCAGATGTTTCCAATGATGAACTTCATTAGCCCATACGGTACCCACACGCAAAGGACAAATGACAAGCACCCGGTGTACCTCAAAATAATCAAATAGGAGTTTCTCAAGTGCGGTTAAGGTTATTACTGTTTTCCCAAGGCCACAATCTAACAAAATTGCGGACACAGGATGCTCAACAATAAATTGAACGCTATATCGCTGGTATTCATGAAGATCATTTTCACTTAATAAATCGGCCATTGCTATCCCTCGCTTTTTGCGCCGCATGAATTTTGGAGTGATCGCTACAACTCACGACCAATAGATTGTCAAAATCATTATTAAGGTGATTCCCGTCCAGATGGTGAACATATTCCTCCGTGGCAAGTTCTCTGCCTGCTTTCATACCGGCCAATCTGCGATATAGGGTTTTTCCACACACCCTTTGGTTTTTTGCTCCGGCCATTTCAAAATTCACGAAATCTTGGTAGCACCCTCTGTCGCAGAAATTGTGAATACCAAATCTGTAAATCGCACTTTCTTTTCGCGTGATTGCTTTTCCACACCAGTCACATAAAACAGTGACCGGTCTTGCTTTAAAGGCATCGCTGCATTCTTTACAGCAGAAGAAGTGCTCGTTTCTTTTCGCGTGGCGTCCCCGATATTCAAACTCCCTGCCGCAATAATCACATTTTTTGATTTGATGTAATCTGAGGCGCTCAGCATTTGCTTTTCCCAGACAGGCTCTGCAGCAATAGTTGTGTTTTTTAATTTGAGCCTGTTTGCGTTCAAATTCCTTGCCGCACCAGTCACATATCACGCTTGACTTCATCCAGCATCCCTCCAATCTGCCGCTCATCGTCCAGCACATAAACCTTGAAGCCCAGCTTCCGCAGCATCCGGTGTCTGGCTTCCTGCAGTGGACGCGGAACCTTGCAGGGAGCCTTTACTTCCACGAAGGCCATATGACCACCCGGTAAAAGGACGATGCGGTCCGGCATCCCGTCATATCCGGGGGACACAAACTTCGGCGCAACGCCGCCCAGCATTTTTGCCGCCTGTGTTAGTTTTGCTTCAATCTGTTTTTCTCGCATTCTTCATATTCCTTCCAGCATTCCTCAAAAGCATCAAGGCATGCTTCACAAGCGTTATGGCAAATGAGGTACTTTCGAACTTTGCCATGGCGGCCCTGCTTCGGAAAATAGAAGCCGTCAGATTTTATATCGCGGGCAAGGTCGCCCTTGGGAGAGTGTTCATTGATATATTTTTTCTTGAGCCATGTATTAAACTGCATATTTTACTCCTTTTCGTCAGGTAATAATGTGGCTGGGTTAACCTCTCCGATGTCTCTGCATAGACTTTTTCTTATATGATTTTTTATAGCTCTAAGAAAAGTTCCAGTCAGAGAGGTCGTAGAGGTTAACCCTTTAAGCCCTTATGCCAGAAAATTCTCGAAATCTCCGTCATCCTTTTTCAGCCTCAAGCCTTTAAAATATCGCTTGTTTTTGTTGACTACCCGATTAAAGCCCGCGTTCTCCAGCGCAAAGTAGAAATCTGCGGTGCTGCGGACATATTCGTTCGTGTCGATGCTGTAATTGCGGTACGCTTGATATAAGGCACCGGAGCCTTCCCTGTAGCTGGAATCGATGTCGCACTTGTCCTCAAGAAAATGACCAAACCAGTCGTTCTGCGCCCGGTACTCATCAATGGCTTTCCGCACACATGCCGGAATCGGGATTTGGTAATTCAGCGCGATAACCTTCCGGGCACCTTCGATGATCCAAGTGAGGATGCTTTCACCGGCGTTGTTGTAAAGATACTCGCCGTAATTCTTGATGTCGCTGGTGCCTTCGATCTTGGCGTCGAACGGGATGACGATCAGTCTGCGCCAGATACCGTCGTCGGAGGCGCTGACCTTCGGCAGATGGTTCGTGTAAAGCACCAGCGTATGGCAGGGCGTGAAGCTGAACGGGTCTTTGTACTTTTTCTCCGCGAAAACGTCATCAGTGGAGCAGAGCTGCTTGACGGTTGAATCATTGAGCCTCGCGCCTTCCTGCATTTCAGCGGCGATCAGCAGACGCTTGCCCTTGACCTCCGCCATTTCCGGCTTGATATTTCTGCGGCAGCCGACCGTCAACGTATCGGCGGAGATGTTACCGCTGTAGAGGCCCAACACACGGGACACGGCATTCCAGAAAGTTGATTTGCCGTTCCGCCCGCAGCCGTAGGAGATGATAAGCGCTTCCACAAAAACCTTCCCGATGGCGGCAAGTCCGCAGATCATCTGGACATAATCGATGAGTTCCTGATTGCCGCAGAAGATAAGGTTCAAACTGTCCTGCCAGAGCTGTTCGCCTTTTCTGCTGGGTGAAACGGACGTGATCTTGGTGATATAGTCCTCCGGGGAATGTTCCCTCGCTCCGGCGATGCCTTTGCGAAGATCATAGGTTGCGGCCGGGGTGCAGAGGGCAAAGCAGTCGGCGTCCAGATCACGCGGCGAAATCTCCAGCATGGGATGTGCTTCTTTCAGCGTCGCGGTGATATTTTTGGAATCGCGGCGGCGGATCGCAAAGGACTGGTATGCCTTCGCGGCGAGAAAGGCTGCATAGGCTTCTGCCTGCGCGTCATTGAACAGGACCTCGGCCTTGGCCTTTGAAGTTGTATCGAGGATTCCCTGAGCGCCGCAGTCCTTCAGGGCTTTCATTGCCTCGTGCATATCCTTTGCGGCTTCTTCCAGTTGGCGTCGGGTCAGTTCATGGGCGACGGCCTGTGCGCCGGGTTCGGTTTCTTTCCAGTAGTGCTCCGTGTACCGGATGAAATGCGTCGCCGGTGAATACCGCAATTCCCCGGAGAAGTGCTTCGCCAGTACCTCGGCCTGTCCGACGTCGGAGAAATCTGCCGGTTTATAGGAGATATTGTCGTTGTAAACCTCCGGTGGAACGTATCCGGCTTGTTGCTGGATCCGTGCGTAAAAACGCTGGGCGCTGTGCCAGATGGTCGAAAGCTCGGAGTCCTCCAGAGGGGGTGTGCATTTCGCGGCTTCGTTGAGGAAGCACTGGTAGGCTTCTTCACTGTCGCCATATTTTTTGATGACGCGTCCGGCAAAACGGGACATGGTTGCATTGCGGCTGCCCTCCGGGATCACGAGACTGGTTTGATGGCCTCCGGCCATATTTGCATCAAAATCGTCGTCCTCCAGAAACTCTGTCAGATTCATACTGCCGGGAAAGAGCTCAACCTCGACGGTGGCAGTGCCGAAGAAGAAGCGTGCCGCGTCCAGTGCCTTGGTGTCAAAGTACGGGAAGATGGAATTGACCAGCTTTTTCATGTCGCTGTAAGCGGCCGCATCTGTCATGCGCGTGATCGGAAAAAGAATATGGAACTTCGGCCGGGCGGGCTTTCCATTTTTCTCGCGCATATTGTAGCGGCTGTAATGGACCGCGAAACAGACGTCCGGAAAAGCGGCGGCGACATCAGTCGGCAGGACCCAATCGGCCGGGTCCTCAGAGTGGTCGTTATCACAGTCGACCGGGAGGCAGTCCGCGCCGAGGAAATTGTCGCCGTTGCGGTAATTGTTTTTATACTCGGCGCAGACGTAGTCATGGCAGACCGCCGCCCGCAGGCTTTCCTCATCCGTGACCTCGGTTTTATTGGGATAGGAGCAGTTGCCGGGATTGCCGATGATGTCGGAACTATACAGGGTGAACATCAGTCGTGCACCTCCTTTGCGCCATCCTCCAGCACCTTGGTGATAAACTTCAGCGCCGTGATGATTGTTTCGAGCTCACAGTCGCCGCCAAGCGTGACTTCAAAGCCCTCGCTGCCAAACTTGTCCCGCGTCACATGGACATCCATCTCTGTGGAGGCCAGATCTATGATGCGAAAATAGGTGCGGCTGCCGTGTCCGCCGTCACCACCCTGATAACCGTTCGTGCCTGCTTCCACTTCGAGAATATTGGCGCTCACGACCTCGCGCTTATAAGTAGGAATTTTAATGCCGCCTATACGGCGTGTACCTTCAGTGATTGCAAACATCTTGTACCTCCTCCAATTCTTCAGTGAAATAACGCAGACGGTAGCTTTTCCACCTGGCTCTTTTGATTTCCGCTGTCATACCGGCTGTGATGTTGTTGCCGAATACCCAGACCTCTGAGCATTTGCTCATGAGGGCGTTTCCGAAGAACAGCCCAAGTTCACGTTCGTTCGGATCGGCGTCATTCAGAAACTGCGGGAACAGCAGATGCGGCGCAATAGGGATATAGCCCTTGTCCACGGCAAAACGACTGTAGCTCCGGGCGGCCTTGATGTTCCCGTCAACGTCACCGGCGTAAGGAGAGCAGATGTAAACAATTGGCCGGAAAGCGCGGAGCGCGTGTTCCTCTTTTTCTATCAACGACAAGGCTTCATAGGCAGTTGGATCATAGTAGCCCTCAGCGTTGCGCTTATCGAAACTCATTTATGAGCCTCCTTTCCGGGCAGGCTTTTAGTCCACCTCTGTTACCCAATGGAGCCGAAAACCTGCCTTGGCCGAAAACTTCTCAGTCTTTTTTATAAAAATCTGTCTCGTAGCCATCTGCGCGGAGAAGAAGGCCCTTTGCCCACGGCGGGGTTCTACCCATCTGTTCGCAGACCGCCTGCAGAGACATACGCGGATCAGCCTCAATGACCAGTTCATCGTGGATATGCATGACGATGGAGCAGTTCCGAAGCGTCTGCATGGCGTAGCAAAGAATGTCGCGCGAGGTGGCCTGCACGATGTTTTCCACAAATTTTGGACCATAAGAATCGAGGCGTTCCCATTTCTTCGTGCCGCCGATGCCTTCATAGGTGATGCACTGTCCACCAAACTTGTTCTCACCGATACGCGGCTTCACATAGGAAAGCCTCCGGCCGGAGGGCAGCGTAATGAAAAGCATGCCGCTCTGGTAGGAGAAGACGATGCCGTGTGTACTGTTGGTGTGTTTGTTGCGGACGGCTTCCATTGCGGCTCGGTCCACATTCCACCAGAGCTTCACAATATTCGGGTTGGATTGCCGCCACGCATCGACCAGCGGAGGAAGCTCGTCCTCGTTCAGGCCCATTTCCAGAGCACCCATTGCTTTGAGCGCGCCGACAGAGCCGCCATAACCGAGCGCCAATTCCGCGATTTTGCCCTTTTGCCGCAGGTGGCCGTTGATGCCATGCTTCTCGACGGGAACCTTGAACATCTGGCTGGCACTGGCGCAGTAAATGTCGCCGCCTTTGGCAAAGACCTCCTGCCGCCACCGTTCACCGGCGAACCATGCGATGACGCGGGCCTCAATTGCCGAGAAATCTGAGACGATAAATTTCGCGCCGGTCCTCGGAACAAAGGCGGTGCGGATAAGCTGAGACAGCGTGTCCGGGATATCTTCATAGAGAAGTTCCAGCGCGTCAAAATCTCCGCAACGCACAAGGGCACGGGCCTGTCCCAGATCAGGAAGATGGTTCTGAGGCAGGTTTTGCATCTGAATCAGCCTGCCTGCCCAGCGGCCGGTCCGATTCGCGCCATAAAACTGGAACATCCCACGGGCGCGGCCATCGGCGCAAACAGCAGTCTCCATCGTCTGGTATTTTTTCACGGACGATTTGGCAAGCTGCTGCCGGAGGGAAAGCGCCTCGCCGAGCGGCTCCGGCGCAGTTTTTAGAAGTTCAGCAACAGCCTTTTTGCCAAGCGTATCGGTTTCCAGCCCATTGTCCGCAAGCCACTGCTTCATCTGCTGCACCGAGTTCGGATTATCCAGCCCCGTCAGTTTTTTCATCGCGGCAGTCAGTTTTTCGCGGGACCGACCGTTCATGTCAATGGCCTGCCTGACCAGCGTCATATCTAAGGCAACGCCACGGTCGTTGATTTCCTGATCCAGATGGTATTCATCCCACACGGATTCCGGCACCGGGAACTTAGCGAGCTTGGCCTGAATCGCCATTTCAGTTTCGACATCGCGGGCGTTATATTTTTTAAAGGTGGCCCACTTATCTGGCGCGTGGTACGGGTAGTTCCGTATACGTTGGCCGTTCACTTTTGTCGGTGTGCAGGGCTGGCAGAAGTATTTGATGAGGTCTTTGCCCTCGGTGAGCTTTTGCTTGTCCAACTTGAGCACAGCGCCGACACCTTCCAGCGAAAGCGGCAAGCCCATCGTGGCGGCCCATATCATGGAACAGCGCCATTGGCCGGGATCAAGATATTCTCCGGTCGGAAGCCCAAGAAACCGGGACAGGCAGATACGTTCAAAGTTGGCGTTGAAGGCCCACTTCGTTACGGATTCATCCGTGAGTGCCAACACGATCTCAGGCGGGAGCTTCTCCCCGCAGGCAAGGTCAATAACCTGAACTGGACCGCCGTCCGCGCTATAACCGAACAGTAGGATCTCAAAGTCAGGAGCCTCTACATAGCGGTAAACGCCTGATTTTGAGAGGTTGATGCTACTGAAAGTCTCCAAGTCCACGGACAATGATGTTATGGTAGCCATGAAAATATCCTCCCGTGTTTTATGGCGCTGATAATCGACTGTGACACACCATACATGGCAGCAAGGTCCGAGCCGCGTATGCCACACCAAATTCCAAATCGAATCGCTCCAACATCATCAACAGACAGCTTTCTCCATAGCTTCCCTTGCCGATAAACATCAAGGATGTTGTCGGTTCTGGTACCATAGCGAAGATTAGATAGACGATTATCAGTCGGTATACCATTTAAATGAAGTACCTCCATCCCCTCCGGAGCCTCTCCAACAAAAGTTTTCATGACGAGCTGATGAACAGGTTTGCCGTTGGTGCCTCGGCGAAGAATTACAGAAACATGGCCGCATTTACAATAACGACCGGGTTTTAGAATTCGTTCTGGAACGGTATGGTAGAATGGTTTTCCTGTATACCAATTCTTGCTGACAGCCATGCGCTTAAGGCTTTTAATGCGGCCCATAGTGCTTGCCTGATATTCGCCCTCATAGCCGGGTATGTCTTTCCATATTTCATTTTTCATATAATCGTCCTTTCATAACTCGAAAGGGTGGCAGGATTGCTCCCACCACCCACGGGTCAGACCTTACTTATTGAACTGCTCCATACGCTTCTGGTGGTATTCCTCATCACGGGCAGCCTGTTCCTGCTCACGTTTGTCGCGTTCCTTACGGTACTCGATATCGCGGACGGCGGATTCCTGCTCACGCTTTTCACGCTTGCGGTCGTAGATCCAGCTCTGAATTGCGGTGATCAGGAACACAACGCTGAAGATAAGCCAAATGGCGATAAGCACGGTTAACAAGATGGTTTGTAATGTTGTCATAGTTTTTCACCGTCCTTTCTTAAGACAGGAAATCATCATCGTCGTCGGATGCAAAGTCATCCTCTGCGCTCATTTTGCCGCCGAGAGGTTCACCGGCGCGGATAAGTTGCAGGTTGTTCAAACCGCAGGCGATACCCTTATTGCCGTTGCTGTTGAAGGCATACAGGTTGATGCTGGCGCGGCCGTAGACACCGGAGTAGACCTCAGAACGGGTCAGGACCGGATTGAGGTCGGCATCCACGATGCCGGGTGCCGTAGCGGAGTTGGCGTTGATAAAGTAAGCGTTGGAATACGCGGGATCGTCCGGACGCTCGACATCACCATTGCGCAGTGGATTCTTGATTGCGGCCAGCGGCGGTACGGTCTTGCCGTTGCCCTTGAGTTTGGATTCGCCCTCGTGGTAGGCGGCTTCAATGGCGGCCTTCAACTTGGTGATGGTCTTGGCATCAGACTTTGGGATAATCAGGCTGACACTGTATTTCGGAGTGCCGCCGTTGATGCTTTTGGGCTCCCAGACGTTTGCGTAGCTCCAACGGGTGTCGGGACCGGTGATGACCTTCATGGGGTTTTGGACTTTGTTCGTATTATTAGACATAAGATTGTCCTCCTTAATTTTCATTAAAATCGGCTGCTGCCGTAGACATCGCCGGTCGTTTATCACTCTCCGGCACGAGCGTTGGCTTACCTTGCGGCTTTTCGATGTAGGGACTCAGAAGTTCGTCAAAGCGGGATTTACCGAGCAGCTTTTGCATGGCGGTGACGCCGAGCACTTTGCGTTCATACGGGTCAAAGCCCGCGTGCTCAACAACATCGGCGACAACCGAGTCATTGACGTACTTCCGATTGGACCTACCTTCGACTAACTTCCAGCCGCTCCACGACTTGCCGCTGATCGCCTGCTGCAGGGCGTATTCCTTTATGTCGGATGCCCATGCGACAAGCTCATCCACCTTGGCGAGAATATCTTCGATATCCTCATCCGTGAGGAGCGGTGGAAGTTTGAACTCATACTGAGCCAGAGCGAGATTCGCTTCGGCGCGGGCGCGGCAGTCGTTCTTCGCTTTACAGAAACCGCACCATTCGCCGCAGAGAAAGCTGCCATCCCCGGCAAAGGCGAGTTCAGCGGTGGGCTTCAACACCTCGTTAGCCCACTGGTAAAGGTCGTCCTTTGACATTTCGAAGGTGCTGACGTTGTCCCGGCGCGGCTGGTAAATCGTCATGCTGACCGTGTCGATGTCGTAGATTTTGTCGAACAGTTCCAGTGCACCGAGCGCGTAGCACATGAGTTGCGGATTTTCCTCCGCCCGGACAAGAACACCGAGCCCATGCTTGTAATCGCAGATTTTGAGAGTGCCGTCCGCGATGATGAGAGCGTCCGCAGTGCCGAAGCCGCCCTCCACCCAGCGGGAGAAGTCGACGCGCTGTTCGATGAGCACCACCGGATCGACGCAGACCTGCTTGGCGGCCTCGACCTGTTCAAGTACATAAGCGGCGTAGCCGTTGGCACAGTCGTCCATTTCCGCATTGAACCAGGTCAGACTCTCGGTCGGGTCCTCGGCTTCCAGCCCCAACGCTTTACGAAGTTTGTATTCGCAAAGGGCGTGGGCGTCGGTTCCTTCGGCGGCGTAATCACTGCCTTTATCCGCATAACTCTCGCAGAGCCGGGCGGAAGGCGGGCAATGCAGCCATCGGTAGGAACTGGATGCGGAAAGAACCGCGTGTCCTTTAGGTGGCATCTTTCAGCACCTCCGCTTCGGCGAGCAGTGACTTGTAGTAGGAAGGATCGAGCTGCGAAAGCCTGTCGGCCCCGTACTTCTGAAGCAGCGAGCGAATCTCGGCGGTGTGCCCGACGCGGGATTTCTCCGCGAGAACGGCCCGCACATCTTCCAGCTTCAATGCCGGTTCTGCAGCAGGTGCTTTTGCGGTGGCGTCCGTAGAACTGAAAGCCTCGGCCAGCCAGTTTGCTGCGTCGTTAATAGCGGCAGCGGCATTGCGCAGTTCTTCGATAGTTGCAGCTATATCGCCCATTTTGCTCATTTGCTTTTCCTCCTTCCTTGTGTTGACTCTGGTTGGCAAGTACGGTCAATTTTCTTGCCAGACGTTTGGACACGACGCTGATCGCGGTCAGAACTTCAATGAGTTCCTCGTCTGCGGCGCGGGTCCGGGTATCGGTTCCGTACATCTTGTTCACCTCCTTGGAAGGAGCGGTTGTCGTTTTTGCTCTTTCCACTACCCAATGGAGGTCAAAGTGCCGTTTGGCCGAAAAGCTCAGAAAGTTTTTGAAATAAAGATGCCTCTCTCCAGCAGAAACCAGAGAGAGACGTTGAAGTTTAGATGAAATCCTTCAGATAATCGGCGAGTGCGGCAAACAGCTTGTCCCTTTTATAGACGAAGGTATTCCGGGCCATTCCCATTTCCTTGCCGCAGTCGCGCTCGGAGTGACCCTGCATGACAAGCTCGCAGATCCGGCGTCCTTCCGGATCAAGCTCGTCCAGCTTATGGAAAAGCGCGCCCAGCAGTTCACGGCCCTCTATCAAGGATTGAGCGCTGGGCTTGTCATCCGGCAGATCGTCGAGCCAACTTTTCTCGTTGCCTTCCTCGTCGGTGATGGTGTAATCAAGGGAGAGCGAGTCGCCGCCCTTGTGAAAACGGCAGAAACAGCAGTCCATATCGCAGAGGTATCGCTTACTTGCCGGACAGACGCAGCGGCCGTGTTCCTGCTGACGGCGGCGATAGGTGTTGATGTCGCGGTAGTAATTATCGAAGTCGGTCTTGCTGACTGAGACCCACTGATGCAGGTCCTTGAGGTAGATACGGTATTCCTTGGATTGACTCTGGTTATTGTAATTTTTCATTTTGGCTCCTTTGGATTTGTTGGAATCCGCAGAAGCCGAGTCATCCGTAGAAACAGAAAAGACGGCCGGGATAGTACTTGGTTAAGTAACTATCACGGCCGTCATGCAGCTCTGCGGATTGTTTGATTAATGTTTATTAAGTTGTTTTGTTGTTTAAGCGGCGATAGGATGACTGACAACTCGAAAAGTAGAGTCAGTGATTCTGGTTATCTCGGTCTTTGTATCAGGTCGCTCAATCGTGAAGGTTTCACCGACGGCAAGATATGTGCTGGTGCGGTGACCTTTGTAGAGCGATGTGATATAACCAGTTTTGGCATCTCCGCAACATGCGAGATGCCCAATACAGTCACGGATTTTTTTCATGTTATACATCCTTTCTTGTAGCAAATAAGCGTGTTCGCTTATTTACTACACATAGATTAAAAATAAGGGAATGTACCGGTGAGAGCACATTCCCGTGCTAACAAAAATATTCTTCAGGAGATATTTCCTGTCGTGAGAGCAATTTTAGCTCCTGTAGTCTATATTTCATGGGGGTGTAATTGACACTGAACAATTCGGCTATATCTGGTATAATCTTATCGATCTGATATGTCAGTTTTATGGACTCTATGGGTGGAGATTTTAATCCAAGCCGCTGCGTAAATATGGTAGTGACTGCATCTTTCGGCATCAAGAAAGCTGCTGTGCAGTAATTAGCCTGATATTCGATAATCTCAATGGCGGTTATATTAGATCTATCGCCTCTCTCTGCCCTGAACGCTTTCTTCTTGCAGAAATGCTGATAGTTCGCTTTGCGGTTCATGAAACAGCGCTGATGGAGCTTCTGGTGGAAGCATTCATGAATGCAGCTGAAATTCTCAACACCGCGATTGTCTCCCTCGTTGATGCTGCGGTCGATAATGATCGTGCCCTTTGCGACTGGAGTCTTTTGGGGAAACATGCCGCGAGAGATAAATCTTTGCGGCGGTTTCTCGGCGGTCTCGTCCAGTGGAATCCAGGCATAGTAATAGCCATCATTATATGCGGTCATACCAAGAATAGACTGATCCGGCGACAGGTAAATCCAGTCAGGGGTACAACCTATAAAATCGACGACATCATATACATCGATGGGCTTGGGTTTAACGAGGCGATCCTTGTCAAATGCCTCATTGAGTTTGTTTGCCTCGTTCTCGAGCTGGGTCTTGCTGTAGTCATAATATCTCAAGTTACGCGTTGCCTCCCCTTTTCTCTTCGGCTTCAAGCATCTCGATGATCTTTTGCCAGTCGTCTTCACCGGCATTAATGTCACGAGCCTTGCGAAGAGCAACGCGCAGGTTATCGACACCCATCACATAATCGGACAGGTCAGGCGAGACACCGTTATCCCTTGAGAGTGCAGCAAGATCAAACAGAGTGTTAGTGTCATCTTCATTTAGATGGAGCACTTGTGCAATCTTATAAATCTTCTCCTTATCAGGCGGATAGCGTCTTCCTTTCTCAATGTCGCTCATGTACGCAGGAACTATTCCCAGCTCTTCAGCAAGCTTTCGAAGGCTGATGCCTTTCACCAGCCGTTTGGCCTTTACGAATTCTCCAAACTTGTTATCCATTGTTTTGCCTCCTTGTAGTATATAAGCGTGTTCGCTAAAATACTACATTTAGTATACACAGATCGGGCTGCGGAGTCAATAGATTAAATATAAATTTTTTTGACTAAGTTCGGGGAGCATTCAGAAGAATACTAAGCGCATCGAAAATGCAGATAAAAGTGATTTGGTACGCATATGCGAATTAAAAATCTGTTTTCTGGTTGGATTTTCGCATCCAGCATGTTATACTAATATAGTGCTTTATTTTGCCAGCATGACTCTAACAGACAGGAGGATAATTCATGGCAGTCAGTTATAAGAAATTATGGAAATTGCTTATTGATGAAAACATGAAGAAAAAAGACTTAAGAGCTGCCACGGGTATCAGTACGACTACTTTGGCCAAGCTTGGAAAAGACGAAAATGTAAGTACTGAAATCTTATCGAAGATATGTGCCGCGCTAAACTGCGATGTGGGCGATATCATGGAAATGGTACCGGACAACACGAAGGGTGTGGACTAAATGGATGGCAAAGAAAACAAACAGACAGGGAGTTTTTTAAATATGAATCAGTCAACTTATAATTCGTTGAAGTCTTTTATTTGGGGAATCGCCAACGATTGCCTTGTAGATGTTTATGACGTCGGGGATTACCGGAAGGTCATTCTTCCCATGCTGGTTATCCGTCGATTTGATGCCGTGCTGGAGCCCAAGCATGACGCAGTTGTAGCTCAGAAGAAGGATTTTGAAAGGGAAGGAATTACTGTAGATATAGATCCAGCACTTTGTAAGATTGCAGGGCAGGATTTCGTGAACAAATCTGATTTCACATTAAAGGATCTGAAATCCAGAACGAATCAGCAGCAGCTGAGAAAAGACTTCATCGATTATTTGGATGGCTTCTCAAAGAACGTGCAGGAGATCATCAACAAATTCCATTTCCGTGATCAGATTCCGCGCCTGTCCGAACAGGATAGGCTTGGCCTTCTTATTGAGAAATTTGTAGATCCGAGCATAAATCTCAGCAATAAACCGGTGTTAAATGAAGATGGTACGGAAAAGCTTGAAGCCCTCGATAATCATACAATGGGTACCCTTTTTGAAGAGGTCATTCGTATGTTTAACGAGCAGACAAATGTGACCGATGCTGGGCGTCACTTTACGCCAAGAGACATTATTGAGCTGATGGCTGATTTGGCTTTTATACCGATTCAAGACAAAATCCAGAGTACTACATACCGCATCTATGATGGAGCTTGCGGTACAGGAGGAATGCTCACCGTTGGAGAGTCATGCATCCGAAATCTGGCTGCGCGTCGTGGAAAAAAAGTATCGATTAATTTATTCGGTCAGGAGAACTTTGACGAGACCTATGCGATTGCCTGTGCAGATATGCTCCTTAAGGGCGAGGGCACACAGGTCAATAATATCTTCTTTGGTTCTACCATTTCGAATGATGGATTCCCGAAGGAAGAGTTTGACTTCATGCTCTCTAATCCGCCTTTTGGAACATCATGGAAGGCTGAACTCAAAGCATGGGGAGATATCAAGAAGGATGAGATCACAGATTCCCGATTTCTTATTGATTACGATGGAAACCCGGAATATTCCCTGATTCCGGATATTGGCGATCCGCAGATGCTTTTTCTTGCAAATAACATCAGCAAGATGAAGCAAAAGACATCTCTCGGAAGCAGAATCATAGAGGTGCATAATAGCTCTTCGCTTTTTAATGGAAGTGCGGGGAGCGGAGCAAGCAATCTCCGTCGATACATTATTGAAAACGACTTACTTGAAGCGATTGTCGCTCTACCTGAAAAGATGTTTTATAACACTGATATAGGAACTTTTCTGTGGATTGTGACAAATGAAAAGGAAGAAAAAAGAAAAGGAACGGTGCAACTTATCGATGCTACTTCAATGAAATCTTCCTTAAAGAAAAATATAGGAGAAAAAAACAGTGAAATAACTCCAGATATACGTCGTAAAATATTGGACATTTATCTTGCTTATACCAAGGCAGATCAGAAGTATAGTAGAGTTTTTGAGAATGCAGAATTTGGATATTACGCTGTTGACATTCAAAGGCCACTGAGACTCCGGTTAGATTTTATAACTGAGAGGCTCGAATCACTGAAAGCCAAGGCAAAAGACGATGACTTGATGAAACTGGTAAACTTATACCATCAGGAAACTGGAATAGATGTCGCTTACGATTTCAATCATTTTATGGAGCGTCTCGGTGAAATGGCTGATGACAAAGGAATCAAATTAACGGCTAAACGGAAAAAACTGCTTAGAGATAATTTGACTGTCATTGATGAAAAGGCTGAGCCAGTTCTTGATTCTAAAGGAAGTCCAGAAGCAGATAAGAATCTTAAAGACACAGAGCATGTTCCTTTACTATATGAAGATGGCATCAATGGATATTGGAAAAACGAAGTACAGCCGTATGTACCGGACTCTTGGATAGATGAAGAAAGCGCGACAATAGGGTATGAATTAAGCTTCACAAAATATTTTTATAAACCCATTGAAGTGAGAAGTACTAAAGCTATTATTTCGGATATCCAAGATATTGAATCTGATACTGATGGTTTGCTTGCGACAATAATTGGAGGGTTGCGGTAGTGGAAGAATATAAGGAATATTCCGCAACTGGCATAGCATGGAATCAGAGGATGCCATCTCACTGGCAGAGTGATAAGGCAAAACGACTTTTTTCAAATCCTAAAGTGATCAATAAAGGCAATTTAGAAAAAAATGTCCTCTCGCTAACATTAAGGGGCGTTATCCGTAATGATATTGCTAAACCTATAGGATTAGCGCCATCGGACTATTCAACCTATCAGTTGTTCGACAAGAATGAACTGGTTTTTAAACTTATTGATTTGGAAAACATATCAACAAGTAGGGTTGGAATTGTAAATGAGCGGGGCATAATGAGTTCTGCCTATATAAGATTAAAGCCGAGGGTTGCACTCAATTTAAAGTATTTCTATTATCAGTACTTTGATTGGTATAAAAGAAATATCTTTAATGGCCTCGGAGCAGGTGTAAGACAAACATTATCAGCAGCAGATCTGTTAAATTACAACATTGTGATACCGCCCATTGAGGAACAAGAACAGATTGTTCGTTACCTCGATTGGCGGTTAGCACAGATGCATAAATTTATTCGGGAAAAACGCTCAGAAATACGACTATTACAGGAATTACGTCAGTCATTGATCAATCGAGCGGTTACAGAGGGAATTTATCCCAATAAAGAACTTATAGAAACTGGGGTGTCTTGGTTACCAATGATCCCGACAGACTGGCGGATTGTTCCTTCAAAAACATTGTTTTTAGAGAGTAAGCTGACAAGATTACAAAATGATCTTCCTGCGACAGCAAGTCAAAAATATGGAATTATATTGCAAAAAGATTTTATGGAAAGAGAAGGTCGGCGCATTGTTATTGCTGGTCAAAATCTTGAATCTTGGAAACATGTCGAACCTGATAATTTTGTAATCAGTCTTCGCAGCTTTCAAGGAGGAATAGAGAGATGCACCATTAATGGTTGTGTAACTTGGCATTATATAGTTCTTGTACCAAATGAAGCTGTTGAGCCTAGATATTTTAAGTGGCTTTTTAAATCAAAAAGCTATATCACAGCTTTGCAAAGAACGTCAGATTTCATCAGGGATGGACAGGATCTTCGGTATTCAAATTTTGTAAAAGTTCCGCTACCGATTTTTTCTAAAGGCGAGCAAGCGGAAATAGCTGATCATGTAGAAAAATGGTGTGAAACCATAGATCACACTATTACTGGGATAAAAGATGAAGTTTCCAAAGTCGAAGAGTTGCAGGTAAGAACAATATTTGATGCTGTAACGGGAAAAGTAGATGTCAGAAACGTGAAAATACCGGAATATGAAGCGACGCCGGATGAATCTGCCAATGAAGAATTAGACGAGGAAGAATCAGATGATGACGAATCTGTAGACGAGGAGGTCGATAAATAATGCCAAGTAACACCAAGGAAAATGGCTTCGAGACTCTCATCGTTAACTGGCTTGTTAACGAGAATGGTTATGAGCAAGGGACGAACGAGGACTTCAATCATGATTACGCGATTGATGAGACCCGCCTATTTCGCTATCTGAATAGCACGCAGCCACGAGAATTAAAGGAGCTGCGTATTCTCGATGCACCGGCGGAGAAGAAGAAATTTCTGGAGAGGCTTAGTCGGAGACTTTCTGACCAAGGTGTTATTGAGATACTTAGAAAAGGATTCAAGTACAAGAACAAGACACTGGAGTTTTATCAGGTGCTGCCAAGCGAGGGAAACCAGAAAGCTCAGGCTATGTACAACGAAAATATTTTCAGTGTTACGCGGCAGTTGCAGTATTCAAAGGAACATAGCCATCTTGCACTCGATCTCTGTATTTTCTTGAATGGTCTACCCATTATCACGATGGAACTCAAGAATCAGTATACGCTTCAGAACACGATGGATGCCGTAAAACAGTATAAGACCGACAGAGATCCGACAGAGAAAATTTTTAATTTCAAGCGCTGCATTGTTCATTTCGCCGTAGATGATAATGAGGTCATGATGTGCACGGAACTTAAAAAGGATGCGTCATACTTCATGCCATTTAATAAAGGCTATAACGATGGAGCAGGAAATCCGCCGAACGAGAGCGGCATCAAGACGGATTATCTGTGGAAGGATATTTTAACAAAACCGGAACTTTCCAAAATTCTGGAAAACTATGTGCAGGTGATAGCCGACAAGGATGAGGACACAGGGCGGGTAACATATAAGCAGATTTTTCCAAGATACCATCAGCTAAAGGTAGTAACAATGCTTCTTGGACGTGCAGAGCATGAAGGTGCCGGTCACCGTTACCTTGTTCAGCACAGCGCAGGAAGCGGGAAATCAAATTCAATTGCATGGTTGGCACATCAGCTTGTTACGCTTCGTCATGATGGCAAGAGTGTATTTGATACAATTATAGTTGTAACAGATCGTATCAATCTCGATAAACAAATAAAGAATACAATCAGGCAGTTCATGCAGGTATCTTCTACTGTCGGTTGGGCGAAGTCGGCAGCTGATCTGCATACGTTGCTGGACGAGGGCAAAAGTATTGTTATCACGGTTGTACATAAATTTCAATACATTCTAAAAGATATTTCCACAGACTACAAAAGCAGAAACTTTGCAATCATTATTGATGAGGCGCATTCCAGCCAGAATGGCAGCCTTGCTGCTATGATGAATATTGTTATTTCCGGTAATGCCTATGAAGACGATGACACTTTCGAGGATAAGATCAACAGCATTATCGAAGGCAAGAAAATGGCAAAAAACGCTAGCTACTTTGCATTCACTGCAACTCCGAAAAATAAGACTCTCGAAATGTTCGGAGAAATCATTACAGATGAGAATGGGAATCCAATTCTAAACGAGGATGGCACAAAAAAAGCCAAGCCTCATGATGTCTACACGATGAAACAGGCCATCGAAGAGAAATTTATCCTTGATGTTCTGAAATATTACACACCATATCAAAGTTACTATCATCTCATAAAAACTGTTAGTAACGATCCTCTGTTTGATAAGAAGAAAGCCAATAAAGTTCTTCGCTCCTATGTAGAAAGTGATGAGCATGCAATTGAAGCGAAGGCTGGAATCATTGTTGAGCATTTCTACAATAATGTCCGCATGAAAATTAAAGGCCAAGCTCGCGCAATGGTAGTAACAAGTAGCATCATGAGGGCTATTGAATATTACTTTGCAATAAAAAAGGAATTGGAAGAGCGTAAAAGTCAGTATAAAGCGATGATAGCTTTTTCCGGCGAAGTTAAATATAAGGGTGAGTCATATACCGAGGCTAAAATTAACGGTTTCCCAAGTGCAAAGATAGAGAAGACATTCCGTAAAAATCCTTATCGTATCTTGGTTGTTGCGGATAAATTTCAGACTGGGTATGATGAGCCGCTCCTTCAGACAATGTATGTGGATAAAAAACTGTTTGATATCAAAGCCGTGCAGACACTTTCGAGGCTGAATCGCTGCGCTCCATACAAGACGGATACATTTGTCCTGGATTTCATTAATAACCCTATGGACATACAGAAATCTTTCGAGCGTTATTATAAAACCACAATACTTTCCGGAGAAACAGATGCGAACAAACTGAATGACCTGATTGATAACATGGAGCCCATGCAAGTGTATACACAAGAGGATGTAGATACGCTTGTTGAACACTATTTGAATAATGCTGACCGCGATCAGCTTGATCCTACCATTGACAAGTGTGTGGAAATTTTCAAGGGCTTGGAGCTGGATGATCAGATCGAATTTAAGAGCAGTGCTAAGGCTTTTGTCCGAACGTATAATTTTCTCTCGTCAATACTGCCCTATGGTTCTTCTGAATGGGAAAAGTTATCGATTTTCCTAACATTGCTTATTACGAAACTCCCGAAGCCCGGAAAAGATGATGAGGATTATAAGAAGATTATAGAGAGTGTTGATCTCGAAAGCTATCGTGTTGTGGCACAGCAGACGATGTCTATTTCTTTGGCAAATGAAGATTCAGAGGTTAAGCCTATCCCGGTTCAGACGGATGTGGAAATACCAGTACCGGAGATGGATACCCTTACACATATTCTGGAGTCATTCCATGATGTCTGGGGTAACTGCGAATGGACTGATGAAGACAAGATTAGGAAACAGATAAAGGAGATCGCAGAAGAAGTCAAGAAGGACGAACGCTACAAAAATGCGATGCAGTTTTCAGATATTCAAAATGCCCGTGATGAGAGTGAACGCGCCACGTGGGAGGCTATCCTGAGGAACATGTCCAGCGGCATGGAACTATACACGGCTTATCAGGGCGATACACGCAGCAGGAGAAATCAATCATTTAAAGACTGGCTTCTTGAATTGGTTTTCAATGCTACATATGAAAAACCCGCCGGAAAGAAAGCGTCTCTGAAATGCCCTGATTATGAAGAGCCTGCTTCAATGATGGCAGAAGGTACGGGAGGCCATAATTCAGATACCATAGATAATTTGACACCGTATAGGAGGGAAGAAAACTGACGTGAAAACGTCTGATCAGTACGATTGGGTAACATGAGAAGGACGGACAAATGGCTGTAAAGCTCCGGAAAATTGCCAAGAAAATACGGCGTTTGAACCTTTTAATATTACCTGCACTTTTTAATTATTCAGTTAATAGTATAATAATTTCAATTACTTTAAGGGGTGGTAGGGGGTTTGTATTGTGAAATTGGAAGAATACATCCTGAAAAGAAAATCAGAAGATGGAATTAATGAATATGATCTTGAAAAGCGCACCGAGAACACTCGCATATGTGTGAACTATATTTTTGAATACTTTAACAGCTATCTTGATACAAGGCAAGCAGATGAAAAAACTGTATTGCAAGAACAAAAAATTGATAAGTACCGGAATATTATCAAAGATTATGATCCAGAAGTTCAGGAATGGCTTGTTTCTATATATTCATCTTATGGAAAATACATGCACAAACAACTGATGAACATGATTACTGATGACTATTTTCTTCTCTATGATAGCGAGCCGGAATTCCGAGCGCTATCTTATGAAATATATCCCAAAGCAATAAAACGTTTTAAGTTCCTTGAGGGTCAGTCAGAGATGATTTTTAGGTTTATCAAAAGTGCGCACTGCGTTAGAAATAATTTTCATATATACGATAATGACTTTTTTATCTCCGATTGCATTAATGAATGGATATTCAATACCTATAAAAAATATGGCGTAAATATCTATAATTTTTGCGCGGAATGGGTAGATTATTTTTCTGAATTCCCAGAAATATGGCCAAAAGGGCATAAGAAAAAAAGCGAGTACTATGATAAGCGAGAAGAATATAAGAAATTCAATCTAAGTAATTCATTTTTCTGGAATTATGATTATAAGCAAAAGAACAATCTATTCGGATTAGATACGCTGTACAGAAACATGCCAAAGAAAGCTTTCACCCGAGGGAAAAAACAAGAATTTGAAGTTGTTCTTATGTACTGCTGGTTGCACAGAATAGAAAGCGATGATGCATATTGGGATGAATACTCTGCAAATGTATTGTAATGGGGTGCACTCCAATTTAATTATTTCTATACCTTTTAATGAAAGGCAGTACCGTGTGCATTTGGTATCAAAATTGGTCACTACTTTCAAAAGTCCTCTGAAATCATTGATTTCAGAGGACTTTCTTTGATTCTTGCGGAAGAGCCGCCGGCTTACGGCTACAAGGCCGGCAAGATTTCCTTGAAGGCGCAGACGGTGGCGGTTCACCGCTGCGTTTGACAAGCACGGGCGTTTCTGATAGCATCAATGATCTGCTTCCACAAAAGAAACCTTGCAATGGAAAAGTTTAGCCCTGTCGAAAAGCTCTCCAGAAAAAAGCAGAGAGCGCAAAACACCGCCCAGCGCGGCAGTTGATACGGGCTGAATCCCGTGACCCGCAAGCCGGAAAATTCAAAAGCCTACAACAGAAGAAAGGCACGGAAATGGAGTAATAATTCCATGACCGTGCCTTTTGCGATACGCAGCGGAAGGGTTTTATCAGAATTTCATCCGTTTATCCACTTTGAACGGCTTCCTTGAAGGGTTGCCCTCCACGCGGTAAAAGCGCAGGTTTTTCACATCGTAGACCGCCGACCAGACCGTATCGGCATTCTTTTTCCGGTCGTATTGGCAGATGAAGCCGTATTTGCCGGACAGAACATCCTCGCAGAAGTCCAGCGAATAGGCTCCGTCATGTTCCGCCAGAGCGTTCCGCGCCGTCTCGTACCGCTCCTCCGCGCGCCAGCTATCCACATCGGGCGGGGTGCGGTACTCCTTCATCGCCTCGGAATGGAAGCAATTCGCTGCAGCGACAAAATGATCTCCCGGCTCCGGCCGGATCACTTCAAGCTTTGCGGGATTGCACTCCACGACGGCAATCTTTCCGGTTCTGTCGGCCAGCGTGATCGTCTGGGCGGAGGCGATTGGCAGGTTTTTCAGCGCGCTGATTGCGTCCTCCGTCGTCGCGCATTTTTCCAGGATATAGCGTGTCAGCATCCCGGCGTTCAGACCCGGCTTTCGGATATGCGGATAAAGAAAGGTCAGCGCGGCGGAAAGTCCTCTTTCGTTCATGCCGTCCTCGATCTGGATGAATGCGGTGGTGTTGCCGTTGAACGCATAGGCATCGGACAGCGCATAGAGGCAGTTCATGTAGAGCTTTTCGAGGCTCACAAGGAAATCGCTGTTTTTGCACAGGATCATATTTGTTCCGTCGGCAACCGCAAAGGCCGTACAGTGATGATCCGGCTCAAAGCAGTACATGGGAAGCAGCAGATCTGCGATATTTTCAAGCGGGTTGCCCTGACCGTCCGCCATGCCCTGCATCTCCTCCAGAACTTCGGGATAATACTCCCGATAGACCGGCAGGCAGCTCTTTGCAAACGCTTTCAGCTCGTCTGTGATCGTAAAAGTCGGGCTGCCGTGAATGATTTTTCCATGGTTTTTCAGCAGTGCTCCGTACTGGAAGCCCGCCTCATAGTGCGAGCCCTTGAATCTTCCGTGATACATATTCACTTCAACTCCATTTTTGTGATTGGAGAGTGACGTCATCTCTGAAAACAAGGGTAAATCAATAAAAAATTCTTGTCAACAGTTATATAAATTTCGTTAAAAAAGCGAGGAGCGGTCTGTGACCGCTCCTCGCGCGTGATATGAAATTGGGTTACACCAGCTGCCCCGGTAGCTTCTCCTTTTTCTTGGGCGGAAACTGCGTGTCGAAGGCTTCGGCTTCTTTTTCATCCACAAAGTAGCCCTCCGGGTCCTTGTAGGTGCCGGAGATGCCGCGAAGAAAGCCGGGCTTCAGTTCACAGATCAGGAAATAGGGAACTTCAGCTTCCCTTGGTTCGGCAAAATAGTGGATGTTCTTCGTGCTTGCCACCACGAAACCGGACTTACCGTAGAAGTCGATGTTGCCGGTGATGGCCAGCGCGCCCGCGCCCAGCTTTTTGGCCTCGTTCATGGAGTGGCGCAATAAAATCGTGCCGTAGCCCTGTCGTTTCCACTCCGGCGCAATGCTGATGGGGCCGAAAGTCATGATGGGTATGGTTCTGCCGTCATCGGCGTGGATTTCGGAGCGGACATACATCACATGACCGATGAGCTTGCCGCGGCGCTCCATCACGAAATCCAGCTCCGGGACAAAATCCGGCTTGCCGCGAAAGGTGTGCAGGACATAATGCTCCAGACACCCGGGGCGGTAGACATTCCAAAACGCCTCACGCGTCAGATTTTCAGCTTCGCGGTAATCGCCTGTTGTTTCCAAACGGATGGTGTACTCGTTTTGCATGGTTTTTCCTTCTAAAATTGATGGGTTTCAATTCCGGGAGGTTCGAGATGTGTTCGGTAAACCTCCCGGTTAGCCGACAATCTCCAAGGTGTTGTTTTTCAAACAGCAGTCTCCTAAATGTTATATTTGATCAGGCTTTGGGCCTCATCATGGCTTCATTATAGTACTGCGGACTTGAGAACGCAAGAGGCGGTTTGGTAATGCATCCAGCAGTCAAAGCGGATATGGTGCGGCTTCAGCTTGACAAGCTTGATTTTCCCCACACTGGGGACGATGTGCCGGAAAATCAGGTTGCGATGCCCGCCCTCAGTGTTGGAGCTCCACTTGCCGATGCCGTGTTTAATCCCGATAGAACGCTTCAATTGCCTGCGCGAAGAATTCTGCCGCGCCGTCTCCGTACTGCCGGTCGATGGCCTGCCGGCATTGCGCATTCCGATAGGACTGCGCTACGGATAACATCAAGCCCTTTTCTTCCTTCATCTGGCAGACCTGCTTCATGACGAAGCCGTACTCTCCGATGATCTCTTTCACTTCAAAGGAATTGAGATCACAGCCGCGTTTGGCAAGCAGTTTTTGGCGAATCGCATCCTCCCGCTTTTTGTAGCTTTCCGCGACCTCCTTGCTGATTGGATGTTCGAGGGTGGCTAAATATGCGTCCTTCCCGCCATACCACTCGACCACTTTGGCGTAGCGCTTTTGCATATCCTCCGAGGATACGACCTCCATATAATGCTTTTTCCACTGTTCTACACTGCCAAATTCACCAATGGCCGTTTGGCGCATTTCCTGTGGCATGCTGTCGAACATAAGCTGAAACATTTTCTCGATCTCTGTTTTGGTGAAAACTGTAAAATCCATCCTGTTGTCTCCTTTCAGAATGTCATCCACGCTGGCAATCAGGCGTTCCATGCGCTCTTTTTTTGCCACCAGCATTTCTCTCTGCATGCGCAGAATCCGGGTCCGGTCAAGAGACGGGCTTTCCATGACGGTTTTGATTTCCTTGAGCGGAATGTCAAACTCACGGAAGAACAGAATCTGCTGTAAAGTCTCCAAGGCCTTATCGTCATAAAGCCGGTATCCCGCTTCACTTTTTTTCGAGGGGGGAAACAATCCGATCTCATCGTAATAATGAAGCGTGCGCGCGCTGATGCCGGTGAGTTCCGACACTTCCTTAACTGTTTTCATACCGTCTGGCCTCCTTCTCCTGATAGGACGACTATACTCTATGACGCAGCGTGAAGGTCAATAGGGTTTTGAAATATTTCTTTTTTGCCGGTATTGTCCATGAAAATGATAGCATCCATTCGATGCCTGCACAAATGCCGGAAGGCGCTTTATAACAGAAGCAAATCGTGATATGATGGAAAAAACGGAATCCGGGCGGCTCGGTGGTTCGGGAGATTATGAGGGGTACCGTGTTTCTTTCGCTGCGGGCGGAACCGGCGGAATCGGAGACACCGGCGGATTTGCCTGGTGCCGACGATCTGATGGAAACACGGAAGACCCACAAGGACGGCTGCGTAGGACCTTTCCCGGCTTCCCGGCAGAGATCATCCGGTACGAAATCGATCCCCGCGACGGGATCATTATTTGAGGAGGCAAACCATGATCGTCTACTTTACCGGTACCGGCAACAGCCGATACTGCGCGCAGATGCTTGCCAGCCATCTCGGCGACGAGCTTATGGACTCGTTCCATTTCATCCGGGACGGCGTTGCGGCGAAGCTGCTGTCAGACCGGCCATGGGTATTCGTCTGTCCCACCTACGCCTGGCGGGTTCCCCCTATCTTTGCGGACTTTATTCGCTCCGGCGGCTTTTCCGGCAGCCGGGAAGCGTATTTCGTCATGACCTGTGGCGACGAGACGGGAAATGCGGCTGCATTTAATCAGGTACTTTGTAAAGAGAAGGGGCTCCTATATAAGGGAACGCTCCCGGTGGTCATGCCGGAAAACTACATCGCTTTGTATGATGCGCCGAAACAGGCCGAGGCGTTAAAGATCGTGGATGCCGCTGGGCTCTCACTGGAAAGCGGGATCGCCTGCATCCGGGAAGACCGTAATTTCCCAGTGCCCAAGGTAGGAGCCGTTGACCGGCTGAAATCTGGTGTCATCAACGCTGCTTTTTATCGCTTCATCGTCAAGGCAAATAAGTTCACCGTTTCCGACGCCTGCGTCGGCTGCGGCAAGTGCGTGGAGAGCTGCGTGCTGAACAATATCGAGCTGTGCGGCGGAAAGCCCGTTTGGGGCGGCCGCTGTACCCACTGCATGGCTTGCATCTGCACTTGTCCGGCGTCTGCCATTGAGTACGGAAAAGCCAGCGTCGGCAAACCGCGGTATCAGTGCCCGGAGTACAAGGGGATTGTGTAAACCGGAAAGGGATGACGCCGATGTGGCATGATTTTGATTTTCAGACAAGACAAATTTTCCTCGCCAATCTGCTGCTGATCGTCTGCTGTGCGTTTTATCTGGCTTGGTGGCTGCTGGCATTCAAGCCGGTAAATCCCATCAAGGGCATGAAGACTGGCTGGCTGCTGATTCCGGCCTTCGCCGCAGGCATCGCGGCGGTGGTCTTTGCGGCCAGAGGGTTTGGCGTGGCGGCGGTCTATCCGGGCCTGTTTCCGTCCGGCTGGGTGCTCTGGGGCAGCGTCCTTGCGTATGTGGTTTTGCTGGCGGTTACCAGGTTCCTTCTGCACCGCCCGGTGACCACGGAACTTTTTCTGATCGTCGGCTGGGCGATGCTGGCGCTGTCTGAGGTGAGCGCCCTGTTCGGAGGCGGCGTGTTCAGCCACAGGGCCGCGATCACATTTGCGGCGGTCATTGCCGTAGGTGCCGTAATCAGCCTGATCTGCTATATGCTGTACTACAAGCTCTCAGCGACGGCGGGGTTCATCGACGGTATGGTGCCGCTCATTATGGCGGCGCTGGTCATGGCGGGCATGGACCTTGTGCTGCTGAGAGGATAGCTGTCATACCGATTCTCATATGAAAGAAATTATTCGACTGTGAGGTTGCAGAATGGAAAATTTACCTTTAAATCTTGATTTTGTGAACATAACGGCGGAAAATCTTGCCGCTGAACATTTGTGCTGCATTATCCGCAGCAAAAAGCCCCATCCGGGGGTCGAAGCGAAGAGGCAATGGCTTTCCGACCGGCTGGGGGAAGGGCACGTCTTTCGAAAGCTCAACGCAAAAGCTGCGGTTTTTATTGAATATGCTCCTCTTGAAACGGCGTGGGTTCCCATCACCGGTGACCACTACGTTTATATTTATTGCCTGTGGGTTTCCGGTGATTACAAACGAAAGGGGTACGGGCGGAGGCTTATGGAGTATTGTCTGGCGGATGCCAAGGAACAGGGTAAATCCGGCATTTGTATGCTCGGAGCAAAAAAGCAAAAGTCCTGGCTTTCCGACCAATCCTTTGCGAAGAGGTTCGGCTTCGAGGCTGTGGATACGACCGCGAGCGGCTATGAATTGCTGGCGCTCTCTTTTGACGGAACAACACCAAGATTCGCGCAGAATGCCAAAAAGGAAGAAATCGAGAGCAAAGAACTCTCCATCTATTATGATCTGCAATGCCCCTATATCGATCAGAGTGTTGAGACAATCAAGCGGTATTGCGAGACGAATGATGTCCCGGTATCGTTTCTTCGGGTGGATACGCTGCAAAAAGCGAAGGAATTGCCCTGCGTTTTCAATAACTGGGGTGTGTTTTATAAGGGGAAATTTGAAACCGTCAATTTATTGAATATCGCCTATTTAGAGAGAATCCTGAAAAAGTGAGGCGTAAAGGATGGCGTATACCCAAGATTCGGCGGCTCGGCTGACGGTAAAAAAGCCGGCGGATGGCTGTGCCGCGAATGAGACGATCAGTGAGACTTCTGACACTGTCTATCCCCATCCGGCGCGGCTGATCGGGATGCTGGGCATGCGTCCGCTGGTGGATGGGGATATCCGCAAGACAATTTTTACAATCAATCAGGAGAAAAACGCATGAATGATATCAGACCGGCGCCGGCGGAGGCGCGGAAACTGAAAGTTGAGAGGTGATGAATCATGGCTTCTAGGAAAGAATACCTGGATTTTATTCTGGAGCAGTTATCCGATTTAGACGATATTGCCTGCCGCCCTATGATGGGAGAGTACATCCTCTATTACAGAGGAAAGATCGTCGATGGTATTTATGACGATCGGTTGCTTGTGAAGCCGGTTGACTCCGCAAAAAAGCTGATTCCGGATTCGGCTCGCGAATTACCTTATGAGGGTGCCAAGGAAATGCTGCGGGTTGATAATGTGGACAGCAAAGAGTTTTTATCGAGCTTATTTGAGGCGATGTATGAGGAACTTCCGCAGCCAAAGAAGAAAAGGAAATAACGGAGCCATGCGGAGGTTTACGGAGACTATCCCTGCCAGCGCGTGGTCAATCACGCGGGGCGGCTGGCTCCGGGCTGGCCGGAGCAGGGTGATCGAAAAGAAATTCAAGCGAATTTGTTCCCTGGACAGTTGTTCCGCAACTCAAAGCGGTTTTGTCATACTTGAAGGAATGCTGGAGCGAGGCCTCTCTTCCAGATTTTTCCATGCAGGCATTTGCGGACGAGAAGATTGAAAAGACACTTTTTGTTTTGCCTGTACTGGACATGGAACAGTGCGTGGGCATGGCGGCCAATAGGGTCGGCGTCAACAAACGCATCATTGCTTTTGATAATGAGGGCAAAAATAGTCGAGATTTCAGGCGGAAACGCTGGAACAAGCAGCCATGGTCCACGGGATTGACCCTGACGAGCTGATGCGGAAAATCAAGGAAGCCGCTGAAGAATAGGAATAGGGTCATAGTACATTTCTGCAGTTGCTTGCTCAAAATAGTGTCTAAGAATGCCAGACGACGGATTATTAGATATTTTAGTTGCAATCTTACAAAGATCTACATCCAGATCAGATTGTTGAGAAAATTGTAAACATTACTTGCTGACCGCCTGTAAACCGTTGGTATTATTGGATTTCTCCAAGCCCTATTATTTCACTCCGACCACAGAAGGACACACTTTTGCTTGTCACGGCAAGAGGGTGTCCTTTTTTGCCCTCAAAGAGCGGAATATGCGGCGACAAGTGCGGGATCAGACATGGACTGCATGCAAGGCCAAGTGAGTAGAAAATCGCTGTTTTATTTTGCTAAGGCACAAAAATGATCCGTGCAACCGTTAGTTGCACGGATTTCAAGCCCGATTGGTTGCCAACAGCTCAATGCATGATATGATAGTGCTATTAATTACAACGTGAGGAGAGCTTATGAGTTTAGGACAAACTATTCGCGACCTGAGAAATCAAAGAAAAATGTCGCAGAGCGATCTAGCGGAAGTACTCGCAGTGTCGCGCCAGTCAATCTCAAAATGGGAGACGGACAGCTCCGTTCCTGAAATAGATAAGCTGGTACGCATGAGTGAGCTGTTTGGCGTGACCCTTGATGAACTCATCAAGGGAAAGCTGCCCGATGGGCCTGGAGAAAAGTCGCAGGCTGCTTCTGAAAAGGAAACGAAAAGGAAAGAGGGCGGCGGAGCAGCTCACCGGACGGCCGGTGTAATTCTGCTGTGCTTTGGCGCGCTGATCACTCTGCTTTTCTTCCTTTTGCCCGGCGGTTTGGGCGGACTGCTCTTTGCCTTGCCATTCCTGCTGTGCGGAGTCATCTGCCTGGCTGTACACAGGCGGGCAGGTCTTTGGTGCGCATGGGGCTCCTATTTGTGTGTGGATCTCTATCTGCGTTACGCCACCGGTATTACCTGGCAAATCATATTCCTTACAATCGGCTATCAGCCGGAGTGGAACTATGTCCGCCTCGCCACCGGCTGGGGCCAGTTCCTAGCCGCCGTTATCCTCATCCTTTGCACGCTGCGCTCCTTCCGTACGGTGGAGATTTCCCGGGGGCAAAGGGTCACGCCCATCGTCTGCGGCTGGGTTCTGCTCGCCGGACTTTCCTTCTTGCAGGGGTGGCTTATCGGGTATTTACACAGTCTGCCTGTTGAGCAGGTGGGGTACATCTGGTATTATCTTATCCGCTGCGGTGGTGACTATCTGCGCCTTGCGCTGCTGGTTACGCTTTTGGTGTTGAGCCTTGCGTTCCTGCGCCGAAGTAGAAAATGAGTGCCGCCGCTTCCAACCGGCGGAGCTTCCTGCGTTTTGCCCTATTTCCCCGGATCTGCGGGGCTTAGATAGCAATACGGCGCTTTATATGGTATTGACAAACCGCTGCTTGCTGTCTATGGGTCCGGTTTATTCAATAATGGACAGATTTTGCAACGCGGTAGTATAATAATCCTTATATACAAAGAAGAATAAGATATTTTAAGGTTTATTCTCTATATTCTTGACTAACCATAGTCTTTATTCTTTAGATAAAAAAGCCTGTGACGTAGTTAGGTGGTAAAAATGAAAGAGGCGCAGAGAGGGAAACTTCTCATTCTCAGTATGGCAGCAACGGTTGGAATAACAGCAATTACATGGTATTTTTGCGTACCGAATCCCAATATGGTTCTTATTACGGCGGTTATAACCTTTACTTTTGTTGGAGGGTTTCCCTGCGGTGTAATCAGCGCGGCTATTGTGATTGGCTATTCCCTGCTGTTTTTTTCCCTTCCGGGGCAGTTGTTTCACTATAGCGCGCAAAATTTTTATAAGATTATTGTGATCGTGGCCTTTGTCCCCGTGCAGGTATTGCTGGTGGGAATATTAAAAAAGAGGGCAGATGTCAAGAGTAAAAAACTGGAGCAGGCGAACCAAAAGTTAAACTACCTCTCCAGGATAGATTATCTAACCGACATACCAAATCGAAGATACTTTAATGAAATGACAAATACAGCTTATCAAAAAGCACAACTATATGCTCAGCCAATTTGCTGTGCCCTGATCGATATCGATTTTTTTAAGCAGTATAATGACCATTACGGTCATATTGCCGGCGATGAGTGTTTAAAGAAAATTGCCGGGGCAGTCCGTGAGGAATTGCGCGGAACCAACAGCTTTGCCGCCCGGTATGGCGGAGAGGAGTTTGTGATCCTTTTTCCGAATACCGAAGCGGCTCCCGCACGGAGCTTATGCGAAAAAGTGCAGGCTGCGGTGAAGAGGCTTCAGATTCCACATGCGGACTCTTCTGTGTCGTCACATGTTACGATCAGTATCGGGGTGGCTTCCGTTCAATTGACTGAGAACAATTCCAAGACAGAGCTCCTTCGAAATGCGGACAAAGCGTTGTATTTGGCAAAGGAGATGGGGCGGAACAGGATTGAAAGCATAGCGGCGGAATAGAGAAACATTCTTTTTTGTCTAAGCCCTTGAGAACGTACAGGTGGACCATATGAAATTTGTATGAAGTATGAAGAAAGAACGGTTTCCGGCTGTGGATATCGGCTCCACCGCTTCGGGCCGCCAGATGCTTTTGGCTAGGACAGAGGAAATTCCCCAAAAGCGGGCATGAATGCCCGTTTGACCCCTCCCCCCATTCCCTATTGTTATACGGCATACGGAAGCTTACTCTACGCTCGGCAGGCCGGCGTATGGTGAAAACGTGGGAGCGCGTCCTTCCAAAAAACGGTTCCTTTTCCCGATTCCGTGCATAGAATGAAGCACAGGAAAAAGGAGGAATCTCTATGCCTTTGCTCTATCTTTCTCCTTCCACCCAGGAGAATAACGATTATGTGAACGGCGGCACTGAGAAAGAGTGGATGAACCGGCTGGCAGACGTTATGGAGCCGTACCTCGCTGCCTCCGGCATCCAGTATGTCCGGAATGCGCCGGAGATGACGACCGCCATGTCCATCCGCGCCTCCAATCAGGGCGAGTATGCCCTCCATCTGGCGCTGCATACCAATGCCGCGCCGGAAGGCAGCCGCGGGCAGGAGCGGGGGATGCTGGTGTTTTATTATCCCGGAAGCAGCGGCGGGAAACAGGCGGCGGAATCGGTGGCCGAGGGGCTCAAGTCAATTTATCCGCTGCCGAATCTGGTGCGTGCCGAACCCACCACCGCAATCGGTGAAGTGCGCCGGGTACGCGCGCCCTCGGTATTTCTGGAGCTGGGCTATCATGACAACGCCGACGATGTCGCCTGGATTGAAAGTAGTCTGGATGCCATTGCCCGCAGTGTGATTGAATCGCTGACTGAATATTTTGGAATTCCCTTTCTGGAACCGTGTCCAGAACGGCCCGGCATTGTGGACATGAGCTGGGGGAGCCTGAGTATCCGTTCCCGTCCTGACACCGCCGCGCCAATCCTGGCTAAGGCCTATGATGGGGCGAAGGTTGCGATGGTTGGCCAATGGCAGGGGTGGGATCTCATCCGGTTTGGTGATGTGGCGGGCTATGTGAACGGCGACTACATCACGCTTCTATAGGGAGGGCGCAATGGAAATTTATATTGTCCAGCCGGGCGACAGCATTGACTCCATCGCCCGGGCCGCGGGACTTCCTGTCTCTCAAATTCTGGCGGATAACCAGCCCCCCAATCCCTCCGATCTGGTGCCGGGCCAGGCGCTGGTGCTGAGGTTTCCCCAAACGGTTCATACGGTGCAGCCCGGCGATACGCTGGACTCCGTGGCCCGCGCCTATGGCGTTACGGTCCGTCAGCTCTACCGGAACAATCTGACCTTGGGTGGAGAGCCCACCGTGTGGCCGGGTCAGACGCTGGTCATCGCCTATGAACAGGTGCCGGGCCGGGAGATTACGGTAAATGGCTATGCGTACCCGTTTATCAACCGGGCGCTGCTGCGGGCCACGCTGCCTTTCCTCACCTGGATGGCGCCCTTTTCCTACGGGATTCGACCGGACGGGTCGCTGGTGGAGCCGGAGGATGAGGATCTTATTTCCATGGCAAAGCAGGCTGGCACCGCGCCTCTTATGCACCTGTCTACTCTGACCGACGAGGGGAACTTTTCCAATACGCTGGCCAGCCGGGTCCTGAATGAGCCGGGTTTCCAGCAGACGGTAATCGCCAATGTATTAAAGACAATTCAGGAAAAGGGATATGACGGGCTGGACGTGGATTTCGAGTTTGTTTTTCCACAGGACGCCGCGGCATACGCTGCTTTTCTGACGAACTTGAACAGTCAGCTTACGCCTATGGGTCTGCCGCTGGCCGCCGCCTTGGCACCCAAGATTTCCGCGGATCAGAAGGGGCTGCTGTACGAGGGTCACGATTACCGTGCCGTGGGGGCTGCCGCGGATTTTATTTTGCTTATGACTTATGAGTGGGGATATACATATAGACGTATAGGTTATAGGTTAAGTAACCCCCCACTGCCAAACAGGCAGTGGGGGGTTAGTGTGTTACTATGGGGAAAATAAGAGAGGATGGCGAGCAGTACAGCTTTTTATATGCCGCAGGGCAGGTTCCATTTTAACGTCTTTGGATCAGGTTTAAAAAGTTCATCCACTCTAGTTTCCAGCATGTTTGCCAGCTTAAAAGCCAGCAACAAAGTAGGATCATATTTATCGTTTTCAATTGCGTTTATTGTTTGTCTGGTAACGCCTAATGCCGTTGCTAAATCTTCCTGCCTGTATTTTTTTTCTCTACGCAGTTCTCTTATATTGTTCTTCATAATTCTCAGCGACCAACAGTAAGGAATAGGATTACGCCAAATAAAACGAGTAGAAATATCACACCGAAAGAAATGAGAATTTGTTTTTTACCGCTGCTATCGTCGACCTTGATTTTTTCAATGCTTGTGACAAAAAAGTAAACCAAAAACTGTAGTACGAACAGGAATATGGGGAGCGACGTTTCCCGGGTTTTAACATAGTTATATCCACCCCATATAACGAGCGGGAATACCATAAAGGTCCAACTCCATTTAATTCCTTTCTGGTTTATTTTTAATTCCATCTCGTCCATTTTCTTCATAAACAAGCCTCCGTAATGTCAAAAGTATTTTACATACAAAGAATACTACTTCAATGAAAAAATGTCAAGATATTTTTACATTTGCGCGGGCAAAGATGTCCTGGACTCCCCATACAGGACACTTGGCCAGCATAGATTCAGATGATGTATGATAGGAATACCTTACAAAACACAAAAGCGCAGGCCCGCCGAAACGGGCCCGCGCTTTTATTTCGTGTTGAATAAAGAGAGAGAGGAGGAAAAAAGAAATATTTGAAATCGGCTCTCGCCTGATGGTCTTATGATACCCTATCCCCCCTCCGTTTTGATGAACAGGGTTTGAACGCAAAATAAACATTCTCTTAACAAAAAGCCGGGGGCCTGTCAAAACGGTAAGCCCCCGGCTCATTTATGCCCTTACAGTTTAAGCGCCCTTGCCTGGACGACCGCCAGCTCCTCGCGGGTCACAAAGGACTTATAGCCGGTGCCGGTGCCGCCCTTGATAATCCCGGCCGCCTCCACTTTGGCGCGTTCCGCCGCGCTCCAGTCACTGGCGGCCACCTGCGCCCGCTCCTCCAGGTACTGATTCATAAACGCCTTGAATTCATCGTAAGTCACGGTCTCTTCCTCCTGCTTTTCGTAGTAAGCCGGGCGGGCCGCGCCGCCCACGTATTTGAGCGCCCGTTTCCGGCGCATGACCTCGCCGCCGTTGGCCTCACTGGTGGTGCCGGTGTTGCCGTCGATGGTGGTCACAGAACCGCCCCCGGCGCTCTCACAGATCCCGATGTGATTCATAATAAGAGCGTTGCCATCAAAATTAAAGAATACCAGATCACCGGGCTTGAGCTGGGATAGCGCTAAGGTCTGTCCACGCTTGCGGTAGTAGTTGTACAGCGTGGTGCAGCTCGCCGTTTTCCCACCGCCGTAAAACAGTTCCGGCGCGCCGATGTCCTGAAACAGGCACCACTGGAACGCGCAGCACCAAGGATAAGAGGAGCCGGAGACGGCGTGCCCGTAGTACCGGGTATTGAACGGGACGTTGTTGCTGTCCGGCGGGGCCTCTTTCACACCTATATAGCTCCGCGCATACGCAAGGATATCACTGGCCGTCGGCATGGCTCTCGCTCTCCCCGGTGGCAGCGGAGGCGGCCTCGGCCGTCAGGCTGGATGCCGCCTCCTGTACCTGCCCCGCCAGCCACGCGCCCTTGCTGTTGAGCGCTGCCACAATCACGTCGATCTGGTCGGACAGCCAGCTCGTCACCTGTACGCCCGCCGCCTCCAGTTGTGCGATCACCAGGGCCTTTTTCTTCTCACCCAGGCCGCTGCCCTGTACGGCGCTCTCGGCTTTTTGTATTAATTCTTCGGTAAGAGAAAGCACCCGCTGCTTGTTGGTCTTAACCAGCCACGCGAGGGTGCCGCATCCCACTGCGAAAACAAGAAACAGAATGAAGTTTTGAATGGTTTCCATGTGAAGCTCCTTTCAAATGGTCGCCTCGTCGGAGGCGCCCTGCATGGCGGTATCGTAGGTGATACCGCCTTTCGTGTTCTCCGCCTTGGATTTGCCCGTGATGGCCGTAAGCACCACGGCGTTTCCCGCCTGGCACAGCGTAATGAGGGCCGACAGCGGATACAGCGCCCCGGTGAAGTCCCGGAGGATGCACAGCCGCATAAAATACAGCGTCGCGGCCGACACCACCGTGGTGAGCGCCAGCATCCAGAAAGCAATCAGCTTGGAGGCCGTGAGCCACCGGCGGGGCTTTGGCTTTTCCTGCTTCATTTTTGCGCCTCCAAAAAAGTAATTCGGTGCTCGTGGTTATCCAGCTTATCCGAAAACCCTTTGTGTTCGTCCTGATTTTCCTGCCGGAACTGTTTCATCATCTCCGTCTGGTGTAGGATTGCGTCCGTATTGTTCTGCAGCTCCCTCGCCAGCTTCCATGCAAAGCCGCAGAACACGGAGACCAGCCCCACCAGCGTAATCACGACGGTCACCACCGACCACTCCATAAAATCACTTCCTTAATGTTATGTATTCCGGCCGCTTTTCCCCATAGAGCCAGTACCGCAGCCAGTCAAACATCATGATCCCCACCCCGGCTGCCAGTACCCACAGCAGACTGTAGGGCAGGCAGATCTGCCCCCACAGGTTCAGCGGCAAATCAGAGTAGTCCCACACGTCCAGCCCCAGCCGGATGTTCAAAATGAGCCCGGTCACCAGTTCCGCCGCCGTGATGCCGAGCCCGCCCAGGATGGCCTGGAGCCACAGGGGCATATCCCAGGGCAGGTGTTCATTTACCTGGTCCAGCGGGATTGAAATAATGGCCGCCAGCACCAGCATGGTCCAGCTGATCCGCTCCGGATGGCCTCCCGCCAGCTTCCAGGCGACTTCCAGTAAAAAGTACAGCGCGCCGCCGAACACCCACAGAACCAGGCTACGCAGAAACCGACGCATAATCAATGGTCACCGTCTCCACTTCATTCGCTGTTGAGCCATGATTAATCTTTGCCTCCCGCGCCTGCCGACAGCTGGCAAAGGGCTGCACATACGCCCCGATGGCCAGCGCCAGCGCCGAGAGGTCCTTGCATGTCCAATCTATGCATTCCTCGCCGGAAGTGTTCCACCGGAGCGAAAAAGAACACGGCCTCACTTCACGCATGTTGCGCCTCCGTTCAATTATCAACATAATCTGGCCTGTTTTGGTCACCCTATCCCTGAGGTGATAATATGGAACCTAAGGGAAAACAAGCTAGAAAACGAATCGTTGAAGACGGAGATGGTGACAAGCCCATTCCAAAAGACGCCTATCCGATGATTGATACAGACCTTGCGCGGGACAACCTGGAAAATGATCTCCCCGCCGCGGACCTGGAGGATTTGTAGTCCCCGATTGAATATTTGAATTGTGGGCATACTACCCGCGAGGTGATATAAATGCCAAAGGATAGCCAGCCCGATAATAAATGGGCCAGGGTCAAGAAAAGCGAGGGGCAGATCCCCATCACCCGCGAAAATCAAAATCAGAACCGTAATACGAAGAAGCAGTCCGCTCCCAAAAACGATGTTTGACTACTTGCCCGCCCTTTTGGGGGCGGGCCTACTTATGGCGGCTATCGGCTCGTGTATATGCCCGGTTGATTTCTGCCTTTGCGGGTATACTACCCGCGAGGTGATTGATATGAAATACCATGATCTTACGGAACTGCTGGAAAAAGATCTGCAGGCGAAGATTTACTTCAATAAGCTCCCTGACTATGTAAGAGATCAGATCCGCACCAGGTCCGGCAATGTGAATTCTTTTGACAGCCTGAAAGATTATGCGGAAAATTTAACTCGTGGTGATGGCTGAATCTGGCTGGCCGCCCTCAATCAGGGCGGCTTTTTTATGTCTGTGCGGCATGAGCGGCAGGTCTCTCTGACCGAGTCAGTCCTTGGGACACGCTTAACGGTAAATCACCTAAATGATTTCATATGGGTATAATGTACTGTAGCGGCGAACTGCGACGGCTTTTACACATAAGGTATAAACCCTGCGAAAGGAGGTGTACCTTATGTTCTGTAGATGTTGCTGCCGTTGTTGGCGCTGCGGCTGGGTCTGGAACGGCCGCTGCTGGCGTTGCTGCTGTGGACCTGTCTGTAGATAACAAAATAAATTACACTGCCATTTGGGAGCGTCTGCTATTGCGGACGCTCCTCTTTTAATGGGCTTCCAGCTTCATTGGTGTGCTTATGGGACAGCGCCCTGACGTAGATATCCAGAATGGCACGGTCCGTCTGTGCCTTGTCGGCCGCTGAAAAGTTCTTGCAGCAGGTGTCGAAAATGTAGCAGGTGCCGTTTTTGCCCTCCACGGTCATACGCAGGTCCTCCATGGGTGGCTCAAAGGGAAATTTAAATTCGTACATGATTCATCACCTCGTGCAATCCTATGTCAGCCTGCCTGTCCGTTTTCTCCGCATTTGGTTACCTCCTTTTAATAATTTTCCTTGTCGCCCCCTCATATGCATGTACTAGACTGGGATTTTTTCTCTGTGCGCTCATGGCGGCGTGTTCCTTTCCACCCGGAGCCCCGCTTTTGCTGTGCACAGAAAATGGCTTGTACCGGGAGGGAAGATAGTTTACCCGCCAAAATTATGGGGGTCCAACTTGGACACCGGGGGAGGCTGGCGCTATGGCCTTTATACAGGGGAAAATTTTAAGATGGGGTGGCCCATGAGCAAATATCTAATCTACCTGCGCAAGTCGCGCAAGGACCAGGATCTGGAGCTGGCTACCGGAGTGCATGACACCCTCCAGCGGCACCGGGACGCGCTGCTGGCCCTGGCGGAGCGAATGCACCTGCCCATTGCGGGTATCTTTGAGGAAGTCGTCAGCGGCGACACCATCGCGGAACGCCCGGAGATGCAGAAGCTGCTGGAGACCGTGGAGACGGGGGAGTACGCCGGTGTGCTGGTGATGGAGGTTCCCCGTCTGGCCCGTGGCAACACCCGGGACCAGGGCGTGGTGGCGGAGACGTTTCAATATACCGGCACCAAGATCATCACGCCGGATAAAATCTATGACCCGGCGGACGAGTCTGACGAGGAGTACTTTGAGTTCGGCCTGTTTATGTCCAGAAGGGAATACAAAGCGATCAAGCGCCGGCTCCAGCGCGGCCGCATGGCATCGCTCAAAGAGGGTAAGTATATCGCGGGTACGGCGCCTTATGGGTATGAAAAGTACAAGTTGCCTCGCCAGCGCGGCTATTCCCTGCGGGAGATCCCGTCGGAGGCGGACGTGGTTCGGCGCATTTTCCACCTATATACCGTGGGACTTGACCGGCCCATGGGCAGCTTTATCATAGCAAATGAGCTCAACAGGGAGGGGATACCCGCGCCTTCCGGCGGACGGTGGTCGGCCAGCAGCGTGCGGGACATTGTAAAAAATCCCGTGTATGCCGGGTATGTCCGGTGGGCTTACCGTCCGCTGTCCCACAGGATGGTGGGGGGAGAAGTGGTAACCAGTTGTCCGGTGAATCATACGGCTATGATCACGAATGGAATGCACGAGGGGATTATAGACGCGAATACCTGGAAAGCAGCGCAGTGTATTCGGGCTGGTCGGAGCCACGCGCCGATTCCAGGTAACCGGACGGTGGCAAATCCGCTGGCCGGCCTGCTATACTGCTCCGTATGTGGACGGTCCATGGTGCAGCTTCCCCATGGGAGTAAGCTGGGGCCGACGCTGACTTGCCCGACGCCGGGGTGCTGTACGGTGAGCAGCCGTCTGGACGTGGTGGAGAATGAGCTTTTGCGCGGTCTGGCCGCATGGCTGGAGCAGTACAGAATTTCCTGTTCTCCGGACAGGGCGGCGGATGTGCGGTCTGCCAGGACTGCGGCCCGGGCGGTGGCGCGCCTGGAGGAGTCCGTTGCCACGCTGGAACGGCAGCGGGACCGGCTTTACGATCTGCTGGAGCAGGGGGTATATACGCAGGAGGTTTTTCTGGAGCGTTCGCGGCTGTTGGCCGATAAGATCACGGTGGCACAGGGGGCCTTGACTGCCGCCGGTTATGACGCGGACCATCGGCGTGCGGAGGCAGAGGACAGGGAAAACCTGATCCCGAAGATTCAGAACATTCTGGACAATTACTGGGACGTCGAAAGCGCCCAGGAGCGCAACCGGCTTCTGAAGGAAGTCCTGAACCGCGTGATCTACAAAAAGTCGGTAGGGGGGCGCTGGGTAAAAAGCGACATGCGTCTCTATATTTTCCCGCGAGTTTCCGTTGAATCCGATCACCTATAACTTCTACGTAGAGATACATATGGTCCGCCTATGGCCGTTGCCCCGCTGCCCAATGTCCGGCGGGTGGTGGAATACGCCCGGACGGAAATTCCGGTGGAAAAGCTGTGGCTTGGAATGCCTAACTATGGCTATGACTGGCCGTTACCCTACCAGCAGGGCGTTACAAAAGCAACTTCCATTTCTAATCGGTATGCGGTGTCACTGGCGCGCCGATATGGGGTCTCCATTGAATATGACGAGACCGCTCAATCCCCGTGGTTTCGGTATCGAGATGAGCGGGGAACGGAGCATGAGGTTTGGTTTGAGGACGCCCGCAGCGTGCAGGCCAAGCTGGCGCTCATTGATGAATATGGCTTGGATGGGGCGGGTTACTGGAACGTCATGCGGCCCTTCCCTCAGAACTGGCTGGTGCTGGACAGCATGTACCGAATCCGCCCCGGAGCGGCCGTAACCGGACAGCGTTCATAAAAAGTTCACAGCAAGTTATAAATCTGTCCATCACTTTTTCCTGCACTATGGTATCTTAATATACGTAAGGACCGCTTACAAACAATATACACGCCAATTCTTACTCCTCCCCTCCTCTCTCTTTGCAAACTATGCGCCCCGAAATGCTGTAAGGCATTCCGGGGCGCGCTTTTCGCGCCGGATGCTGGGATTACTATGGGTACAGGGACTTTTCAAGCCTCACTGTGCCTCTTTTTCTTGCTTTTTATCCCTTATGCGCATATAATAACAACAAACTTTGTCAAGGCGAAGTAAGCTTTGCGCCAAGGAGGTCCCGATATGGAAAAAATCAAAATGACTACCCCACTGGTAGAGCTGGATGGGGACGAAATGACCCGTATTCTGTGGAGCGATATTAAAGAGATTTTGCTGAAGCCCTATATTGAGCTGAATACCCTCTATTTTGATCTGGGCCTGCCCGAGCGGGAGCGCACTCGTGATCAGGTAACCATCGACTCCGCCCATGCTATCGAGCAATATGGTGTAGGCGTCAAGTGTGCTACAATCACGCCAAACGCTCAGCGGGTGGAGGAATATAAGCTCTCCCAGATGTGGAAATCACCTAACGGGACCATCCGCGCCATTCTGGACGGTACCGTGTTCCGTGCGCCCATTATGGTCAAGGGCATTTCCCCGGTGGTGAAGAACTGGAAGGCACCCATCACCATTGCCCGTCACGCCTACGGTGATGTTTATAAATGTGTGGAGCACCGGGCGGAAGGCCCCGGCAAAGCCGAGCTGGTGTTTACTGCCGCCGACGGGACCGAGACGCGGCATACGATCTTCGACTTTGCCGGCCCCGGTGTGCTTCAAGGCCAGTATAATACCGATGCCTCCATTACTTCTTTTGCGCATTCCTGTTTCCGATACGCCATTGCCAGCAGACAGGACCTGTGGTTTGCCACAAAGGACACAATCTCCAAGAAGTACGATCACCGGTTCAAGGATATCTTTGCGGAGATTTTTGAGAAGGAGTACGCGGAGCAGTTTAAAAAGTTGGGGATCGAGTATTTCTACACGCTGATCGACGATGCGGTGGCCCGCGTAGTCCGCTCGCAGGGCGGCTTTATCTGGGCCTGTAAGAACTATGATGGCGACGTGATGAGCGATATGGTTTCCACCGCTTTCGGTTCCCTGGCCATGATGACCTCCGTGCTGGTTTCCCCCAGCGGAAAATATGAGTACGAGGCGGCCCATGGCACCGTCACCCGCCACTATTATCAGTACCTGAAGGGACAGGAGACCTCCACCAACCCCATGGCCACGTTGTTTGCATGGACCGGTGCCCTGCGGAAACGAGGTGAGCTGGACGCCATTCCGGCGCTTATAGCCTTCGCGGACAATATGGAAAAGGCATCCATCGCCACCATTGAGGGCGGCACCATGACCAAGGATTTGACCAGCCTATGGGAGGGCGATGTACCCGCCCGGACGGTGAACAGCCGTGCCTTCCTCTGTGCCATCCGCGATGAATTTGAAAAGTTCCGCAACGCATAACTGCAAAAAAGGGGGCCGGACACGGCCCCCTTATCTTTTTCCAGAACGGGGACATACTAAGCCCATCTGATAAAACAGGAGTGATGTATGATGTCCGTTGAGTTTGCGCAGAGCAAGACCAAAGAGAATCTGATGCGGGCCTTTGCGGGAGAGAGCCAGGCGCGCAACCGGTATACGTTTGCCGCAGGGTTGGCCCGCACCAAGGGACTGGCAGTGGTAGAGCGGGTGTTTCTCTTTACTGCCGACCAGGAGCGCGCCCACGGTAAGATCTACTATGACCTGCTGGCCCAGTGTTCCGGGGAGAACATCCGTGTGGACGGGGCCTATCCGGTAGACCTTTACTCCGGTATCCTGGAACACCTGAAGGCCGCCCGGCATAACGAGCTTGAGGAGGGAGAAAAGGTCTATCCGGCATTTGCTGATATGGCCAGGGAGGAAGGGTTCCCGGAGGTGTCCAAGTTTTTCTCCGACATAGCAGCGGTAGAGCGGGTCCACAGCGAAAGGTTCAGCCGATTTGCCGAGCTGGTCGAACAGGACCGTCTGTTTGTATCAGAGGGGGAGACCCGCTGGATGTGCCTTAACTGCGGCCATATAGTGAACGCAGCTATAGCGCCCGCGCTGTGTCCGGTTTGTAAGCACGGACAGGGCTTTTTTATCCGCATGAAGTTTATCGAGCAGACAGGTCTATGAGAAAAACACAGCGTATTAGCATAATAAAGATGGCAGATACTTTTGTACCTGCCATCTTTTTATCACTTCATTACCTTGAGGGGCATTTTTATTCGCTTGGAAGTGGTTTTAACTCTTCCAATGGCTCAATTACGCTTCGGTAGATATACCGCATATAGAAAGCGGAGAGTGCGAAGGAGAACACCTCGGCGATTGGAAAGGCCCACCACACGGCGTTCAGACCGAAAAAATGGGCCAGCAGGTAAGCTGCGGGTATAATGGCCAGCAGTTGCCGCACTACGGATACCGACATACTAAGCATGCCATGGCCCACGGCCTGACAGGTGGAGGAGGTGATAATGCCGAACGCCGCCAGGATAAAGCTGAGGCTGATGGTGCGCAGGGCGGGTACGCCGATGGCGAGCAAAGCGCTTGAGGCGTTGAACAGGCCCAAAAGCCGGTCCGGGATAAGCCAGAACAATGCCGTACCCAGGGCCATAATGCAGACGGCATACAGTATACTCAGCCGAATGGTGTGAACCATGCGGCTTTTTTTCCGGGCACCGTAGTTATAGGCTATAATAGGCACCATTCCGTTGTTCAGCCCGAACACCGGCATAAACACGAAGCTTTGCAGTTTGAAGTAAATGCCGAATACGGCAGCGGCTGTGGTGGAAAAGGCCAGCAGAATGCGGTTAATGGCGAAGGTCATCACAGAGCCGATGGAAGCAAGGATGATGGAAGGAAAGCCCACGGCGTAGATGCGCCGGATGGTGGGACCGTGGGGCCGGAAACCGCGGACAGCCAGATGAATTTCATGATTTTTTGTTAAATTGAAAAACAGGGAAAGGCTGCAGCCGGTAATTTGACCAATGACCGTGGCAATGGCGGCACCGGTCATCCCAAGTCGGGGAAAAGGGCCGATACCGAAAATAAGCAAAGGGTCGAAAACGATATTGACGATCGCGCCCAGGCCCTGCGTGAACATGATATAGAAGGTCTGACCGGTGGACTGCAGCAGGCGGTTCAGGGTAACCTGAAACATCATGCCGAAGCAAAAGACGGTGCAGATGGTAAGGTAGGTAGTGCCGAGGTCCACAATATCAGTGATATCGGTCTGAAGCATGAAGTAGGGCCGGGAAAATAGGCCGCCCAGCACGGCAAAAACCAGAAAGCTGAGCAGAGCGAGGAAAAGGCCGTTATTGGCGCACCTGTTGGCGGCCTCAAAGTCCTTTTCCCCCAAGCTTTTGGAGAGCGCTGCATTGATGCCGACACCGGTACCCACGCATACGGAAACCATCAGACTCTGAACAGGAAAGGCCAATGAGACGGCGGTGAGTGCGTTTTCACTGATATAGGACACAAAAATACTATCCACTACATTATAAAGCGCCTGCACCAGCATGGAGATCATCATGGGAAGCGACATGGAGATCAGCAGGCGGTTAATGGGCATGACACCCATTTTATTTTCGCGGAGATGAGAAGAAGCCTCACTCATGCGCATCCTCCTTCTGGGCCAGACTGCAAATCAGCTCGGTGGCGGTATCCAGTCCTAGGCCGCTGTTTATCGTCAGGTCGTAGTTCTGGACCTTGCCCCAGACCTGACCGGTGTAACGGGAGTAGTAGACGGCGCGGCGCTTGTCCTCCCGCAGGACAAAGGCTTTGTAATTTGTGGCGGCCACCTGATAAACCGTCCTGGCCCGTTCAATCCGCTGCTCCAGCGGGGCGTGGATAAAAAGATTGCGGCAGCCGGCCTGGTCCCGCAGAACATAATCGGCGCCGCGGCCCACGATGACACAGGGGCCTTTTGCGGCCACCTGACGGATGACGTCGGACTGGGCCAGAAACACCTGATCGCTGATGGGAAGATTCTGCGTACTCATATAAAGATTATAGAGAAAGCTGGCGGTGGGTTTCTGCTCGGTTTCCCGAACATAGTCTTCGGAGAGGCCGGTTTCCTCTGCGGCCATGCTAATCAAAGCGCGGTCGTAAAAAGGGATCTGAAGGGCCTCGGCTACTTTCCGGGCGATGATGCGCCCGCCGGAGCCGAACTCACGGCCAATGGTGAGTACGGGTAATGACATAATAGGTCTGCCTCCTGAAAAGAAAATCGCGGGGCCGCACAAAATTAGCAGCCCCAATAGTAAGCATACGAATTATAACACAGGGCGGAGGAAATATCCACTGTTGCCTTGTAAAAGGGCTGTACAATATGTCGTATGCCGCCGGTGCATGGAATGGACAGGTTGCACAAAGAAAGCCCGCCGCCGGAAAGAAACACCCTCGGGACTTTATTACCGTTCTGTTACAAATGGCGCCGTCCTCTTGACGATGAGAAAAAAAGACGATATAGTTTCATGCAGAGGTTGGGACGGACTGTGTCCGAACTGATCAAAATTTTAAAGGAGGAAAACCTAATATGAAGAACCTCAAGCGTGCTCTTTCGCTGGTTCTGTCCGCTGCCATGATGGTTGGTCTTTTGGCTGTGGGCGCCAGCGCTGCGAGCATGGAAGATTTCTCCGATACGGATGAAATCACTCACACTGAGGCTGTCTCCACGCTGGTCGAGCTGGGCGTTGTAGCCGGCAAAGACAGCGGTGCCTTTGATCCCACCGGCATCGTGACCCGCGCCGAGATGGCAAAAATGATCTGCGTCGTCCTGAACGGCGGCAAGGATCCTCAGCTCAGCGCTACCGGCACTGTGTCTTATAAGGACACCGCCAGCCACTGGGCTGCTGCGTACATCGAATATTGCACCAATTTGAGCATCGTGGCTGGTGACGGCACCGGCAATTTCAATCCTAACGCTACCGTAACCGGTACGCAGGCTGCGAAGATGCTGTTGGTTGCTATGGGCTACAAGTCCGACATCGAGGGCTTTACCGGTGCTACCTGGGCTACCGCTGTTGACGTCCGCGCCAACCAGAAGGGCCTGTATGATGAGATGGACATCACCACCAGCGCTGGCCTGACCCGTGACGATGCCGCTCAGATGGTTTACAACGCCCTGAACGCCGTTATCGTGACCTATGACTACACGCTGGTCACCAACAATGGTCAGCTCGGTTCTCTGCCCACTCTGAAGGACGACGAGGACGACAAGACCATGCTGGAAGACAAGTTCAACGCTGTTAAGGTGGAAGGCGTCGTGGTTGGCAACGAGTATGCCAAGCTGGCCGGTACCACCAAGAGTGACGAGCTCTTCGGCTCCAACGCCGATGACGGTGAGACGCTTGTCCGGGTTACCAACTATAAGGATGGTCAGGACAACTACGGTAATACCGATAAGGACAAAGTCGAAACCTTCAAGATCAGCAGCGACGCCGATGTTCTGGGTCGCGCGGTCACCTTCTATGTCAAGCCTTCCACCACCAGTGCTACTTCCGCTAAGAAGGGCACCGTGCTGGGCAGCCTGATGCTGGACTCTGACAACAAGGTTGTGTATGATTACTCCAGCGACAAGCCTAACGATGTCCTGGATGACAACGATCTGGACTGGTCTTCTGAGTTTGATGCTCCCGTTTATTACAACTATGCCGTTAAAACCGGTGACGAAGATGTTTCTGACAACAGCTTCAAGACCACTAGCGGCACCAAGGGCCAGGAGCGCATTTTCATCGATAGCGATGGCGACGGCGACGTCGATATGGTTTTGGTGAATAACTATGGCCTGGCTAAAGTCCTGAAGTACTCCACCAAGGACGACGGTTCCATTACCGTTGATGCCACTGGTTATGGTTCACTTGCACTTACTGACGAGGATGATGTGGTCGGCTTCGACGATGTCGCCAAGAATGACTATGTCGTTGCAATGATCGCAGGCGGCAAGCTGCATGTTGCGGTTGCCAAGACTGTAACCGGCAGCCTGGATGCTTACAAGAATAATAGCTCCGACAAGGCCACTTCTCTGACCGTGGATGGCACCAAGTATGATGTCTCTGCTGAAGTCTGCTCCTCTAAGCTGGATGCCGCTGTTGACCAGGGTGTCAGCACCAAGCTGGACAACGACTCCACTTACTATCTGGATGCGCAGGGCTACATTGTGGCTGTGGGCGATTCGGAAGAGACCGCTGGAAACTATGCGTTTGTCAAGGGCGCCGATAAAGGCAGCGGTGTTGAAAGTGCCCGCGTCAAGCTGGTGCTGCAGGATGGCACCACCAAGACCTATGACGTGAACGACGACAGCACACTGACCGTACAAACTATCAGTGACGAGGATGTAGTTGCGGATTCTGCTAGTACTCCTAATGTGTATACGCTTGTTTCCTACAGCCTCAATTCCAAGGATGAGGTTAAGCTGAGCCCTGCTGCCAACACGGTAACGGGTACGGTTTCTAGCTTCACTAAGAAGAAGACCTCGATTGCTTACACCGATCCTGCAGAGGTGGTTGATGATGACGGGAACACTTCTTCCACTGGAAGCAACCCCACCTATTATGCGTCTTCCAGCACCGTGTTCTTCTATGTTAAGTATGACGGCTCAAGCATTGACTCCGTTGATGTCTACACCGGCTATAACCAGGCTCCGTCCACCAATGTTAGTGGTGATGCCAGTGTTGCACTGAGCAGCAGCGATAAGGTAGAGGCCGTTGCATTTAGTGATGTCAGCGCCAGCACCGACAATGATGATCATCTGTTCCTGTACAAGTGGGGCAACACCTACAGTGATTACCGTGAGGCCTATGTTTACATGCCTGGTAGTGACGACAATGAGATGATCAAGGTTGACGGCGGATCTGACTATTCTGCGGATAACCTGTATCTCTTCACTAAGAACAGTGACGACACCTATGATCTGAGTTCCACTAGCGGGGCTGCGGTGAGCGGCGTTGTCCAGAACGATCCTAAGACCACCGTTGTGCTTGATAATGGCGAGGAGTATAAGGTGATCGACAGCACGGTGACTATTGACAATACCGACACGGATGACGATCCTCCGATCGCTGCGCTGAATGATGCCGGCTGCGATACGGGTGATACCGTTTCGATTATTGCGAATAATGACAACGAGATTCTGATGCTGGTTGTTACCGCCAATCCCTGATTAACGGGAGTTAACGATCAGTGCATGAAAAAATGATATAAAGTCATTTCAGCCCCGGGCCAAACGGCCCGGGGCTGTTTTTTAGCTGGATACAAAACCGGGGCGGGCGTCTGGTTTAAACGCCCGCCCCGGTGTATAGTTAGGGTTCAGTTTTTCCCGTCCCGGTAGCGCTGGTATAAAAGCCGAAGGCCGTCCAGGACCAGCTGGCTTTCCACCGCGTCCACCAAATTGGTGCTGTCCGCGATAAGGCGGGCCAGACCACCGGTGGC
>JALCSB010000002.1 GCA_022653075.1 Intestinimonas sp. | reverse complement strand
CTTTTTTCTTTGTCCGTACCTGCGCCAGTTCGTCATTCAGGGCAGACAAACTCATCTGTTTATTCATATTCCCATTTTACCACATCTGGCATTTTGTTTCACTTTATTGTGCGGTATTGCCCTAAATATTGTAAAATACAATACAACACGCTAGAATTGTACGTGAGTTGACGCTTTCGGCCCAATTACCACTATTTGTCCGGCTTGTTTTAAAAGAGCCTAGAGCGAGACTTTTGTGGATCACTCCACACTTTTTTAATCTTCCGATAGAATGTAGTTTTGCTCATGTTCAGCTTTCCCATGGCCTCCACAGCCGTGATTTGACCGTTTTTCCATGCGGTTGTTACCCGGGCGAAATCAGGGCTCATAATGGGCTTCCGCCCCCGGTACTTTCCCTGCTTCTTGGCAATGGCAATGCCCTCCCGCTGGCGCTGGAGAATATAGTCCCGTTCCAGCTCGGCCACGGCGCCGAACACGGTGAGCATAAACTTGCCTGTGGGTGTGGCAGTGTCGATGGCCTCCTTTTTTGAGATAAACTCCACGCCCCCGGCTGCCAGTTGCTCCACAAGCTCCAGCAGGTCGCGGGTGTTGCGGGCAAACCGGCTGATGGACTCCACGATAACGGTGTCGCCCCGGCGGACATAGCCCATCATCTTCTTGAGTTCGGGCCGGTCTGTGTTTTTCCCGCTGGCCCTGTCCACATAGAGCTCATCCACCCCAAGCTCCGCCATCAGGACCTCCTGCCGGATGGTGTTCTGCTCCTGGGTACTGACACGGATATATCCAATTTTCAACGGTATTTCCTCCCTAAAACAGTAGGAAGGCCGTGGGCAGTACCACGGCCTTCCTTTTATCATTGTCCGTCCACAAACCCACGGATACTCTCCGGCGGAATCCTGTACTCTCGACCCACCTTAATTGCTGACAGTTCCCCCTCCTGAATCATCTTTCTCACCTGAGGCTTACTGGTCTGAAGCAGCTCAGCAACTTCCTTTACGGTCAAGAGCTTAGTCATTCCAAGGACCCTCCCCCCAGGGAGAACCAGCCTCAAAAGTTGAGGGCTTTTCTTTTTCTCTATGGTAGATTCTATAGTGCAGTAACTTTAGCTTCCCAACAGAAAAGCCGTTTTTGTATGGTTTTACTCGGTACTGTTCACACAGAATCATCAGAGTATCCTCGGTCACCCCGAAGAGTTCGCAGGCCGTTCGAATGCTGTAAAAGGCATTTGTCAGCGTTTTATAATCGATGTAAGGCATGGATCACAGCTCCTTTTAAAGTGATTTGGAAACGGCTCCACAGCGCAGCGGTCTGAACTCGCAATTCACGCGAAATCGCTTCCCATTATTCTATTGTTCTCTAATTCTTTTTTAAAAGAGCTGTTTTTCGAGGCAAAACGCGATAAAACGTTTGCTTTTTTGCCTCGTTTCTTCGCGAAACCACAAAGCCGAAACTATCACAACTGTCCCACTAGGGTGGCCGCGGCAGATGGCACGTGCCAAAAGCCGGAAACCGACCCTAGTGGGACACTTTTTTATTGTTTCATATGGGTATACCCTAATGGCACGCTCGTCAGGGACCGATCAGAGCTCACCGCAGTAGAGCATCTCCTCCAGCTCATCCGTCGTAAATCCGTCCCGCAGCAGGGAGTCTATGGTCTCCGGCGTGCAGCCGAATGTGGACGCCACGGATTTGAGCTGCCGTATATCGTCCGGCTCTGACGGACCGGACGGGCACGGAGCGTAAAACCGGCTGCGGCAGAACCAACTCTCATAGAGACTATTTGCATTGAATTCGCCCCGCGTCTGCTGCCCGCCGGGGCTGATGTGCAGGATTTCACCGCAGTCCAAACTGATCTGCTGCGCCTTGCCCAACGGAAACGGAAGCTTACGGAGCGCGCGGTTCAGGATTTCCACGGTGGAGGCGTAGAGGTACAGACGATACCTGGGAAAATAGCAGAGGCAGAGGGGATTGTCTCCCTTTACAAAGTACAGATTGTTCCGGGCGTCCAGCACCGTGAAGGCGAACGAGCCCTCCACCGTCTCAGCCATGTACTTGAGGCTGTGCAGGGTGAGGGCCCGTTTCTGTTCGATGAGCTGAACCGCGATGTAGCTGTCTGTCTCAATATTGGTCTGGGGGAGCTTCAGCGTGCGCCGCAGCGTGCGGTCATTATACAGGACCCCGTTGTGGGCCAGCGCGAAGCGATCCATCCCGGCGCTCCCCGGGAAGGGGTGATTGTTGTAATTGCGCTTCTCGCTGCCCTGGGTGGTCAGTCTGGTGTGCCCCATCACAGCACGGACATCGTTCGGAATATGAAATCTCATCCGGTGGGCCGGCAGGGGCCTCTTATAGATCCGCAGCTGCCCGCCGCTGTGATAGGCGATGCCGGTCGCGTCGGTGCCCCGGGCTTCGCACTCCGCCGCCAGAATAGAGAGGATCCTCTGTTTTTGCCTGCCGGAAAACCGGTTTCCGCAGTCCATCATGCCGAATAAACAGCACATTACAGCTCCACCTCCGCGTTCACAGGCTCATTGATGTAGAGCCTGCGCTCCTTCAAATACCGGACCAGCTCAGGCTCCCGGCAGCCGGAGACAAAGGTTGTCCACGACATGGCCTTGAGTTCCTCATCGGACATAAAAATGGCCGCGTCGCAGACCCGGTTAACCAGCTGCAGCGTGGCGATCAGCGTATTGTATTTCAGGGTTCCCCGGAAGATGCGGAACTCCACGGTGTCCTCATTCTGGAGATTGACGGAGGAATACCGGCCCCCGCCGTAGCCCTTCTTGGCCCGGTCCAGAATCTCCATGGGGTGTTCTTTGTAGCCGTACCGGGCCGCCCAGCGCTTGAGCTGGCTTTCCGTCCGGCGGCTGAACTTTAAAAGCTCCTCCCAGTGCTTTTCAAAGAAGTACAGAACGCGGGCAATGGAGGCGTCCTGGTCCTCCTCCGTCCTGCCGAAGGCGGCGCGGCTTACATGGACGTGAAGGCCGCAGGTGCGGGCCCGGTGGGATTGATAGCCCAGCTCCGCCGCTTTGTCCACAACCGCCTGCCAGGGCATGTGGTTTTTGTGATAGTCCAGTGTCATGGGATGGGTGACGATCTCGAACCCGTCGTTCAGGCTGCCGTCATGCTTGCAGTAGATCAGCCGGTCCGGCCCATTGGCGGCTGCCATGACCTCCCGGGCGCGGCCGGAGTCCTCTCCGGCGCCGTCGATCTCCAACTCCACGCCGAAGTAGCGCTCGCCGGTTCCGTAGAAAATGGGGTCCGGCTTATAGTAGTAATCCTGAATCCCGTCCTTGGACAGTTCGTAGAAGCAGGAGTCGCAGTAAGGCCGCTCCTCATTGTCGTCAAAGTCCTCGTAATAGGCCGAGGAGAGCCGGAGCAGGGCGCCGCACCGGGTACAGGTGGTGTACTCTTCGTCAAAGCAGTTTTGGCACAGGGGATGCTCTTCATTTCCCGCGTTGTCCTCCCGCCAGATTCGCTCCCCGCACTCCCGGCACACAACGGTGTCCTCCGCGAGGCAGCTCCGGCACAGATGCCCGCCGCTCCATACGGTCTCCTCGGCTGCAGGCAGCTCCCTGCCGCAAATTTCACAGCAAAAGGTATCTTTCATGTAAATTTCCTCCCTGAATATAAAATAAGGCCCGTGGGAGTTTCCCACGGGCCACTATGATTATAGTATATATTTCGTCTTCTTTCCAGGCCGGAGCAGACCGGCGCGGAAGGGTTTCTTTTACTCTCCTTTAACAAGGCCGGATGGGTCGGACGAGTTGCTGTTAAAGAAATCAAGTATTGCTTTCTGCTGGTCAGCAGTCAGGTTTTTGAAATCTGTCTCATGTACCATATTGGAAATATGATCCAGTGTCCAGTCCATCAAATTATAGATATGAGAGGTCATATAATCACTTATATTGCCGTTCTCATCTGTGAGATCCGACATGCTAAGTTCTGCTGTAGCGACAAGATCATCTCCAGCCGCTTCATGTGCCGAAATATCCTCACCTGGGGTATATTGCTCCATATTCACGGCATCACCTTCTGTGATATATTCATTACCATCTTCATCTGTAACGGTTCCTGTTTCATCTTCCGTTTCTTCAGGAACTGGAGTGGGGGTAGGCGTTGGAGTTGGCTTATTATACATCTCATAGATTGGGAATTTTGTATTGGTAGTATATAGATTATCAAACAATACTACATTTTGATTACCGGAACAGATTTTCCACATGGCATACATATGCTCGATACTTGGGTTTGAGCTACCGGGAAAACTGCCATCTACATATTGCAACTCAAAGTGATCACCATAATAATCCACCTCAAATGTGGCTCGGATAGATTGTCCGGCAAGATTTCGATAGCCTGGAATATCATCTTCGACTGTTCCGATCACGGTAACATCATACATGGTTTTGTTTATTTTGTTGCTGGACCAATCCTGACCTTTAAAAATGAGATCGCACATATCGCCGATTGATACCGTTACGACGCCGTCCCCCTTCCAAACAATCGACTTTGCATCTGCAATTGCGTCAGGCCCGCTTGCGGATGATATCACACGAAATCCGAAAATACAAATGATAGCGGAAATGATTGCAATAATAGTTTTAGTGAGTTTCATCATGAATCTACCTCCTCAAGAAAAATGTACTGAGCTTGACCGTTATACCGGCCCGCTTCATGAGAATGCCCGCAGTTCGGGTCAAACACCGCCTCTTCCGAAATTTCCGTTCCGCATTTGCCGCAAAATCTTGCCATGTCACACAACTCCTCTTTGTTTATTTTTGTACCGCAGAGCATATAATACTAACTAATAGATATAATATTAGATTCTACCGGTCATGTCAATTCCCATTTTAAGTTGCTACCATAAATACATAGGGGGGAATTGCACATGAAAGCGGCGCACAGCGAAAAATACCGGCAGATCGGCCTCAAAATCGCCTATTACCGCAAGCTCAGGGGGCTGACCCAGGAGGAGCTTGCCGAACAGGTTGGGCTGACGCCGGCGTTTATCGGCCATGTGGAGGCGCCCAACATCAACAAAGCGGTCTCGCTGGATACGCTGTTTGATATTGCCGAGGTCCTGGACATTTCCCCCGACCGCTTTTTGCTCTTTGATTAAAACCTAAGACGATTCAGCTTTATCTCCGAAGCCGCTCATAACAACTTTTTAAGTAGGAGTCTCCGCCTTTGCCGGGAGGACAACGAGCCGTCCGTTCAGCCGGAGAAACAGCTCCGGCATTTGGAAGAGCCGAGTGTAGCGCCGCAGCTGCTCTTCCGAGAGGGAACCGAACTTCTCTGAATCTGCCGGAGCGCTGCACAGAAAGAAGGTCCCGGCGACGATATCGTATAATTTTCCGTTCTCCGGGCTGTACAGGGCACGGTTGAGGGGGAGCCCCAGCAGCTTTCCCTCCTCATTGCAAATCAGGGCGACGGCGTCCTCAAAGGGATACACCGCCTCCATGAGGCCGCCCACCGCTTTTTGCATAGCCTCCAGCGTGTCCTCAAGTTCCGTCTCTTTTGGCGCCTTTCCGGGTTCTACCAGCAGTACCTTCATAGGAAAAGTCCCCTTTTCAAAATGATAGCCGCTCAGAGAAAATGATTTCTCTGAGCGGCTTCACTGTTATAATATATAGCTCAAAATCTCACGGGACCGGGAGAGGATAACTCCGGAAGAAACTGTTTTGGTAGTATGTGATCGTTTTCAGCGCCTCCATAAAGAGACCATCCAAGCACGTGATCGCCTTGAGCGGCACCGTACGAGTAAGGGCTAGATATATTTCTGTTCTATAAATGAGCCACCGCCACCGCAGCAGTACTGTCAAATCAGCATCACCCGGAATATGGTGTGGTACCGTTCCCTTCCCAATTCTGAGAGCGGAATACGACAACACAATTGCTCTGCTGGAACCGACTGGAGATCGGCGATGCGGTCAGGCGCGACTCCCCGAGAAGCTGGGCGCGGTCGTTCTGTTCACCAAGCCGGAACAGGACGACCAGATCACCAATCTTGCAAAAGAATTGGAGCAGTTCGACTACGTTCCCAAGGTGCGCACGTCGGAAGAATACGGCAAGTACATGTGGATTATCCGCTCATAATATTTTAGTCAAATTCAGCACGACAAATCCCGGTAAATGGTTTACAACGTGCAAAAATGACTGTATAATGTATAAAAATATTGTATTTTGTGGCAGTGTGCCATTTTGGAGGTCTGTATGAAAGGCATTGTTCTGGCGGGAGGCAGCGGCACCCGGCTCTACCCCTTGACGATGGTCACAAGTAAGCAGCTTCTCCCTATTTACGATAAACCCATGATCTACTATCCCCTTTCCACGCTGATGCTGGCGGGAATCCGGGACATTCTCATTATTTCTACCCCTCAGGACCTGCCCAATTTTGAGCGGCTATTTGGAGACGGCAGCCGGTATGGACTGAAGCTCTCCTACAAGGTGCAGCCCTCCCCAGACGGGTTGGCGCAGGCGTTTATTCTGGGCGAGAAATTTGTGGGCAACGACCGCTGTGCCATGATACTGGGTGATAATATTTTTTACGGTGCTGGCCTGACCATTGCACTGAAAAAAGCGGTTGCCACGGAGAACGGTGCGACCGTCTTCGGCTACTATGTGGAGGACCCTGAGCGCTTTGGCGTGGTGGAGTTTGATGGGGCGGGGAACGCTGTCTCCATTGAAGAGAAGCCGAAGGCCCCGAAGTCCAATTACGCGGTGACGGGCCTCTATTTTTATGATACAAAGGTCTGTGAGCGGGCAAAAGCCCTGAAGCCCTCCGCTCGCGGCGAATTGGAGATCACCGACCTGAACCGGATTTATTTGGATGAGGGGTCTCTCCATGTCATCACGCTGGGACGCGGCTACGCATGGCTGGACACCGGCACGGTGGATTCCATGACGGAGGCGTCAGAGTTTGTCAAGGTGGTGGAAAACCGGGCGGGTATCATGATCTCCGCACTGGAGGAGATCGCCTACCACAACGGCTGGATCGATCAGGCGACGCTACGCAAGGCTGCCGATACATACGGAAAATCCCCCTACGGGGCACATCTCAAGGCTGTGGCGGACGGAAAAATTCGATACTGAATAAATCGAGGCATCCAATCATGAATTTTATTAAAACAGAGCTGGACGGCGTTTATATTGTGGAACCAAAGGTGTTCGGTGACAACCGAGGCTTTTTTATGGAGAGTTGGTCGAAACGCGTCTTTGAGGAGGCCGGACTGCACTATGACTTTGTGCAGGACAACCACTCCCTGTCCACAGGAAAGGGAACCCTGCGGGGCATCCACTTCCAGAAGGGCGACAAGGCGCAGGCCAAGCTGGTGCGCTGCGCCCGGGGCGCGGTTTTGGATGTGGCGGTGGATCTGCGTCCCGCCAGCCCGACATACAAAAAATGGGTGTCGGTGGAGCTGAGTGCGGAGAACTTCCGCCAGTTGCTGATTCCCCGGGGCTTCGGCCACGGCTTCGTTACCCTGACGGACGATGTGGAATTTCTTTATAAGGCGGACAATCCCTACGCACCCGAGGCCGACGGCGGCATTCGCTGGAACGATACGGAACTGAGTGTGAACTGGGGAATCGAGAAGCCTATCCTCTCGGAGAAGGATCAGAAGAATCCATTTTTGAAGGACGCTATAACAGGTTTTTAGTCTGAGGGACATTTTTTACAAATAAGCGGGTCATGTGCCCGCCTCGGGAGAACACTGACTATGAAACTTTTAATCACCGGAGGCGCTGGTTTTATCGGCAGCAATTTCATTTTTTATATGCGCAAGGCGCATCCCAACTATGAGTTGCTGTGTCTGGACAAACTGACCTATGCAGGGAACCTTCAGACGCTCCAAAGCGTGATGGAGGACCCAAAATTTAAATTTATCCGGGCGGATATTGCGGACCGGAAGGCGGTCTATAATATTTTCAAGGTGGAAAAGCCCGACGCGGTGGTGAACTTTGCCGCTGAGAGCCATGTGGACCGCTCCATTGAAAATCCGGCGGTGTTCCTTGAGACCAACGTGATGGGTACGCAGGTGTTGCTGGACGCCTGCCGGAAGTACGGCGTGGAACGCTATCATCAGGTGTCCACGGACGAGGTTTACGGTGATCTGCCGTTGGACCGGCCCGACCTGTTCTTCACGGAGCAGACTCCGCTGCACACATCGTCCCCCTACTCCGCATCCAAGGCCAGCGCGGACCTGCTATGCAACGCTTATCAGCGAACCTTCGGTCTGCCCATCACGATTTCCCGCTGCTCCAACAACTACGGACCCTATCAATTCCCAGAAAAGCTGATTCCGCTGATGATCGCCAACGCGTTGGCGGACAAGCCGCTGCCGGTGTACGGCGAGGGGTTGAACGTTCGGGACTGGCTGTATGTAGAAGATCACTGCCGCGCTATCGATCTCATTCTGGAGCGCGGCGAGGTGGGTTTGGTCTACAACATTGGTGGACACAACGAAATGAAGAATATTGACATCGTGAAGCGCATTTTGTCCATTGTGGGCAAGCCGGAGAGTCTGATCACCTATGTGACTGACCGCAAGGGCCACGATATGCGCTACGCTATCGACCCCAGCTTCATCCACGAGAAACTGGGCTGGCTGCCGGAGACAAAGTTTGCCGATGGCATTGAAAAAACGGTGCAGTGGTATTTGGACAACAAGCCCTGGTGGGAGAATATCGTGAACGGGGAGTATCAAACCTACTATGAGCGGATGTACGGGAATCGATAAGCCACCGATCTCTATTCTGATGGCGGTCTACGAGCCTAGGATGGACTGGCTGCGGATACAGCTGCAATCGCTGAACGCTCAGACCTATCCGAAGCTGCGGCTGTACATCCGGGACGACTGTTCTCCCTCCGTACCGTTTGAGCGGATACAGTCCTGCGTGCAGGACTGTATCTCCTCGTTTTCTTATGAAATTTCACGCAGCGAAAAAAACGAGGGCTCAAACGCTGTCTTTGCGTGGCTGACGGAGCATGCCGAGGGAGATCTCTTCGCTTACTGCGATCAGGACGATGCGTGTCTGCCGGAAAAGCTGGCTGAGCTGGAAGCGGCCATGACGCCGGAGACAACCATGGCTTACTGCGACCTGTCCGTCATGGACGGAGCAGGGAATACTACGGTGGCGAGCCTACGGCTGGTACGTCCCCGGCTGTGCTTTGTACAGGGGGAGCACCTTGCCGAGACATATTTTTTCCGCAACTGTTCCGCCGGCTGTACCACCCTTGTTCGGGCGAAGACAGCGAAGCGGGCCCTTCCGTTTCCGAAAGACACTGTTTGCGACCAGTGGGTTGCCATAATTGCCGCGCTGGACGGGAAGATTGCCTTTGTGGACCGTCCGCTGCATCGCTATCGTATTCACGGCGGCAACCAGACTGGTATCCTAGCCGGTGTGACCTCCAAGCAGACATATTACAACCAGAGGATTGCACCGCTGCGGGAGCGTCTGGCGCTATTTCGCCGATATACCAAGCCATCTTTGGCGATGGAGTCTTTCGTCTCCGGGCGGCTGGATGGGAAAGTGTTTCCTGTGTTTCGCTATCGGGCACTGGACCCAGTTGAGGCGAAGTTTGAACTTGTGATGCATATTTTACCCCAGCCGGTATTCCGTGCGGTAGTACGGCAAATTTCAAAATAAGGATGAGAAAATAGATGAAAATGCTTGTTACCGGCATGACTGGGCAGCTTGGCTATGATGTGTGCCGCGTACTGAACGCACGGGGAGTTGAGCACAGGGGAATTGGTTCAGCTCAGTTGGACATCACCAGTGAAACAGACGTTAACGCATATTTGAGCAGCTACCGCCCCGACGCAGTGATTCATTGCGCGGCCTACACCGCTGTGGATAAGGCCGAGGACGAGCCGGAGCAGTGCTTTGACGTTAACGAGGGCGGCACGGGGAATCTCGCCCGTTCCTGCCGGGAAATCGGAGCAAAGCTGCTTTTCCTATCCTCTGACTATGTCTTTCCCGGTGCTGGAGAGCAATCCTATGAAATAACGGACTCCACCGGGCCGCTGAATGTCTACGGACGGAGTAAGCTGGCCGCCGAGCAGGCCCTCCGGGCTATTCTGCCGGAAAGCTTTATCGTGCGTACCTCGTGGGTGTTTGGAAAAAATAGTAACAACTTCGTCAAAACCATGCTTCGTCTGGCGGAGAGGCATGACACCCTGAACGTTGTTTCCGACCAGATCGGTTCTCCCACCTACACTGCGGACCTCGCGCCGCTACTGTGCGACATGATTGCAACGGACAAGTACGGCACCTATCACGCCACCAACGAGGGGCTTTGCTCCTGGGCAGACTTCGCCCGTGAGATTTTTCGTCAGGATGGAAAGAACGTCACGGTTCTTTCAGTGACGACTGAGGAGTACGGTGCAAAAGCTCCCCGACCAGCAAACTCCCGGCTGAGCAAGAAAAGTCTGGACGATGCGGGTTTTCAACGGCTTCCTGAGTGGAAGGACGCGCTGGGGCGTTACCTGTCCGAGTTAAAGATTTAAACATTGGAAATGGAACGATGAAGCAATGAAGCATCTGAACACCGGCAAGAAAAAATTAACCGCCGTCCTTGTGATCTATCTCCTGCTGGCCGTGGCGTTTTATTTCCTAGGTGGACAGCAGTTCTATGTCCGGGACGCTGAAACCGACGACATGGTGAAGCCTACCAGTGATGTGAACGAGATCTACACCGGCAGTGAAATCCGCCAGCCCTTTTCCATTGACGCAGACCGCATCACCGGCGTGACGTTGTTCACGTCTACCTACGGGCGGAAAAACACCTGCTCGCTCAAAGTCTCCATTGATCGAAATGGGGAACCCGTGGCCAGCGTCACAAAGTCCTCCGGGGAACTGGGTAACAGTACGGAGTCCGTATTCAACCTTGATAAACCACTGGAAATTACCGCAGGCGATCCTCTTGAACTGGTGATTACTTCTCCGGATGGCAGCGGCGGTAACGCCGTGACCGTTTATTACGGCAGCAGCATATCTGTTTCCAAGGGTTCTGTAGACAAGGATCTAAGCAAGGACGAGTTGGCCAGTGTCAACGGGAAGGTCCTCGACGGCATTCTGTGCTTTCAGGTCACTGGGCAGGAGAATCTGCTTTTTGGAAATATCTACTGGTATCTGGCTACCGCCGTCGGCATTGCTCTGGCCATATATGAACTAATATTATTGTACAAGGAAAAGAATGGGATTTCTTCTCCTACGCTGCGTTTTTTTGATGCCATCAAAAAATATCGCTTTTTGATGGAGCAGTTGGTGAACCGGGATTTCAAAACGAAGTACAAGCGCAGTGTTCTGGGCATTCTGTGGAGCTTTCTCAACCCGCTTTTGATGATGCTGGTGCAGTACGTGGTGTTCTCCACGTTGTTCAAGTCCAACATTCCCAACTTCCCTGTGTATCTGCTGATTGGCATCGTCTGCTTTAATTTCTTCAATGAATCCACCAATATGTGCCTGCAGTCCATTTCCGGCAACGCGGGACTGATTACCAAGGTCTATGTGCCCAAGTATATCTATCCGGTGACACGGGTGCTCTCCAGCTCCATCAATCTGCTGCTGAGCCTCATTCCGCTGGCTCTGGTGATGGTGATTACCCGTACGCCGATTCGGATTCAAGCAATTCTGATTTTGTTTGGTATCCTCTGTCTGGAGGTTTTATGCTTGGGCATTGGTCTGCTGCTGGCGTCTTTGATGGTGTTCTTCCGGGATACGCAATTTATCTGGGGTGTTTTAGTAACGATTCTGAACTTTGCCACGCCAATTTTCTACCCAGAGAGCATTATTCCTGCCAAATTCATAACGCTTTACAAGATGAATCCCCTGTACCATGTTGTCCGCTTTTTCCGGATTGTCCTCCTGAATGGGGTTTCACCCGAACCGAAAGCATATGCACTGTGTCTGATTGCCGCATTGGTGCCGCTGGTCATCGGTATCTTGGCCTTTAAAAAGTGTCAGGATCGGTTTGTTTTGTATATCTGAGGAGGAGACGGATGGCAATTATTAAAGTAGATCATGTGTCCATGCGGTTTCGACTGTCCGCAGACCGCATTTCCAGCATGAAGGAATATCTGGTCAGGTTGGTGACCAGGCGGTTAAAATTCAAGGAACTCTGGGCGCTGCAGGATATCAGCTTTTCCGTTGAAAAGGGTAAGGTTTTGGGAATTATCGGGCACAACGGCGCAGGTAAGAGTACGCTTTTAAAGGTTATTTCAGGGATTTTGAAACCGACCTCTGGGACTATATCGGTTCAGGGGAATATTGTTCCCATGCTGGAGCTTGGCTCCGGCTTTGACTATGACATGACCGGTCGGGAGAACATCTTCCTCAACGGCGCCATCCTCGGGTACAGCAAGGCGTTTCTTGAATCCAAATGTCAGGAAATTATCGATTTTTCCGAGCTGGGTGAGTTTATCGAGGAGCCGCTACGCAACTATTCCTCCGGCATGATGATGCGCCTTGCCTTTTCCATCGCCACAGTGGTAGAGCCGGAAATTCTGATCGTCGACGAGATTTTGGCCGTGGGCGACGCGGACTTTCAGGCCAAGAGCAAGGCGCGGATGCTGGAACTGATGGGCGGCGGCACCACGGTTTTGATGGTATCCCACACCATGTCCCAGATTCGAGAGCTGTGCGATAAGGTATTGTGGATTGAGCACGGCAAAATGCAGGGCTATGGCGATGCAACAGAGCTTTGCGACGCCTACGCGGGGGAAATAAGTTAAGTAGTGTTGTAACGGGAATTGTTTAAAGAAAAAATTTTTTGATTTCTCGGCCGTTGCTGCTGCATCTAAAATAGTAAGGAGCTTTGAGATGAATCAGACGAATTTGGATGCTACGGCGGCAAAAGTTGTGGTCATACATGAGCAGTGCCGCTGCTGTGGAAAATTGGTCCATTTTTGTATACCTGTAGGTGCAACACTTCTGCGGGAAGGGTAATGTGAATTCTGTGGTGCATCTATTCGGAACAGTGATCTCATGGGTGTACTTCATAAGCATCTGTTTAACGAAATTTCCTTCGGCAAGTGTGCATCAACACTACAGATTCTGAACGCCTCGTCTTATGGTGGAGTTCATCGGGCGCTGAAAACACTGCCAGGTTATCGGTTCAGCGAGTTCTTTCCGGATGTTCCATCGGGGAAATTTTCCACCAGCGGTGTGCTCTGTGTGGATTTATGTCAGATTCCCTTTCCAGATGAAAGTCTGGATGTTGTGATTACAGAGGATGTCTTTGAACACCTGGAAAATCCTGATGCCGCTTTTCAGGAGATCAAGCGTGTTTTGAAATCTGGCGGTATTCATATCTTCACAGTTCCAATTCGTGAGGGCGGGCATACGATGAACCGTACAGGAATGTCTCCAGTATATCACGACGCCCCGGAGGGCACCGGCGGGGCCCTGGTTTGGAATGATTTTTCCTATGATCTTGTTGAGCGGTTTACCGACGCCGAAGCGCAGACGCGCTATCTTCCTGTGCATACTTTTTATCTGCCAGAGCAGGTCACGCGGTTGGAGACAGAGTATGCGGATTATCTGAAAAAGAAAGACCGACCACTTTTCTTTTATTGACTGAATTCTGGCGTATTTGTTACAGAGAAGTCCTCAAAAACGACAAGGAGTCCGACTATGAAATTTACAGGAGAACGATTTATTCCTGGACAGACGGATGTTGAACTGGAAATTGAACATATGAACCGCTATCAGTTTGCCTGCCAGTTTGTGACCGGGAAGCGAGTACTGGATGCAGCCTGTGGTGCCGGCTACGGGTCGGCCCTCTTGGCGAAAGCAGCAAAATTTGTTGATGGTATTGATCTTTCAGATGAGACGATCGCCTACGCTCAGGAAAACTACGGTGGGCCCAATACCTGTTTTCAGACCGCATCTGTTGCAAAATTGCCCTTTGAAGACGGCTCTTTTGATGTAGTCGTCTCCTTTGAAACGTTAGAGCATGTGGATGAGGCCGTGCAGTTGGCCTTTTTACGGGAAATTCAGCGTGTACTGACGCTGGAAGGTGTTCTTGTGATGTCCACGCCCAATCATTTGGTTTACGCTAAACGCGGGCCTAATACTTTCCATGTTAAGGAACTGGAGTATGGGGAGTTTCGGGATTTGCTGGGGCTTGCATTTCCTTTTGTACGAATGTTCAGTCAGGAGACGGAAGTGTGCGACGCCATTGTGGATGGGGAAACAGGCTGTGCAGAGGCAGAGGGTGGCAGCACTGGTGAAAATGCCGAATATTTAATTGCTGTCTGTGCCCGGCAGGATCTTGGCAGCATTTCCACGCGGGTTATAGTTCGTTCTGATCACAGATATGAGCAACTCTTGAAATGGGCCGTGGAAACCGATCAGATGAATACCCGGAATAATGCGCACGTTGCCAAATTAGATTTGCAAATTTCAGAACTCGGAATACAGATCACGGAACAGCAGCACACCTTAGAAACCAAAGAGGAACAATTAACACAACTACTGCAAAGTGAGAGCAATTTGGCAGCTGAAGTACGCTGTAAAGAAGATACCATCGCCCAGCAAGGTACCGCACTGGCGGAAAAGGAGCAAACCATCGCCCAGCAAGGTACCGCACTGGCGGAAAAGGAGCAAACCATCGCCCAGCAAGGTACTGCACTGGCGGAAAAGGAGCAAACCATCGCCCAGCAAGGTACTGCACTGGCGGAAAAGGAGCAAACCATCGCCCAGCAAGGTACCGCACTGGCGGAAAAGGAGCAAACCATCGCCCAGCAAGGTACCGCGCTTGTGGAAAAGGAACAACTCCTTCGCAATAAGGAAGGTCACATTGAGCTGCTGTTGGAATCCGACCGGGAGCTGGAGCGTATCAAGTCCTCCCGTTCTTGGCGTTTCATGGGCTATGTCTGGAAACTACGGGATGCCCTGATTCCCAAGGGCAGTAAGCGGCGTTTGCTTGGAAAAATGGCGGTGAAGTTTGTCAAGCATCCTCTGCACTTTCTGAGCAAATGCACACCCCACAAGGTGTCCAAGTTCTTCAGGACGCTGCGCCGCGAGGGTGTGGAGGGCACCTCCCGTCGGCTGGATGACTGTCTGATTGGCAGTGCCCTCCCCCCACAGAAACTAACAATTGATGACGTTTCCGAAACCACGCCGGAGGCCCTGGTAAAGACGGTCGCCGACTATACGCCGCTGCATGTTCCTCAGTGGGACAAGCCCACAGTTTCCATTGTCATTCCGGTCTACAACCAGTTCGACTATACTTACGCCTGCGTGAAATCCATTCTGCAAAACAGCGGCGACATGACCTACGAAATTCTCATCGCCGACGACTGCTCCACCGACGTCACACGGGACATTGACGCAATCATCACCGGTCTGCATACTATTCACAACGCAGAAAATCTACGCTTTTTGCGCAACTGCAACCACGCGGCCAAGGAGGCCCACGGTACCTATATTCTGTTTCTGAACAACGATACTCAGGTGCAGGAAAACTGGCTTGCTCCGCTGGTGAAACTGATGGAGCAGGACAAGACTATCGGCATGACCGGCAGCAAGCTAGTCTATCCCGACGGACGGCTACAAGAGGCGGGCGGCATCTTCTGGAACGACGCTAGCGCGTGGAATTACGGCAACCGTGCCGACCCGGCAGCTCCGGAATACAACTATGTCAAGGACGTGGACTACATCTCCGGTGCATCCATCTGCATTTGCAAAGCGCTGTGGGAGGAGATCGGTGGTTTTGATGACCGTTTTGCCCCCGCCTACTGCGAGGACAGCGATCTTGCTTTTGAAGTACGCGCTCATGGAAAACGAGTGGTCTATCAACCCTTGTCGGTTGTGGTCCATTTTGAAGGCGTGTCCAACGGAACGGACACCTCCACGGGGCAAAAGCGATATCAGGTCATCAACCAGAAGAAATTTTATGAAAAGTGGAAAGACGTGCTGGAGCGGGAGCATTTCCCCAACGGCGAAAATGCCTTTCAGGCACGAGACCGTAGCCGGAATAAGATGACCGTTCTGATGATTGACCACTATGTGCCCATGTATGACAAGGATGCAGGTAGCCGCACGGTTTTTCAGTATTTACGGTTATTGTCTTCGATGGGATATTGTGTAAAGTTTATCGGTGACAACTTTTATCCTCACCAGCCATATACGCAAGAGCTTCAGCAAATGGGGGTCGAGGTTCTATGCGGCCCATATTATGCAAGCCATTGGAAAGACTGGTTGAAAGAAAACGGTGACAAGCTGAGTGTGGTTTTCAGCAATCGCCCTCATATCACGGAGAAATACATAGAATTTGTGAAGAAAAGCACAAATGCCCGCGTAATTTATAATCTCTCAGATTTGCATTTTCTGCGGGAGCACCGGGAGTATGAGGTGACCGGGGACTCCGCATTGCTAAAATCCAGTGAAGAATGGAAGCGCAAAGAATTCCACATGATTGAGCTTGCTGACACGGTTTATACGCTCAGCACTGTCGAGCAGGGGATTGTAGATCAGTATTTTCAGCCACCGAAAACTGAACTTTGTCCCATTTTTATTTATGATGACTTTGTGGAACAGCTTCTTCCTCGTGAAAAGACACAGGATCTGATATTTGTGGGCGGGTTTAATCACCACCCCAACGGCGACGCTGTTGAATGGTTCTGTAGCGAGGTATTTCCTAAAATTTTGCAGGAACTACCTGAAGTGCGCCTACACGTAGTCGGCTCCAATCCTTCTGAAAAAATTCAGCAGCTTGCCTCTGATCATGTTTTGATTGAGGGATTTGTAACTGATGAAGCTCTGGATGAGTTTTATGGCGCCTGCCGGGTTTGCGTTATTCCTCTACGCTATGGCGCAGGTGTCAAGGGAAAGACCATCGAGGCCATGTACCATGGCATTCCCATTGTGACGACCTCCACTGGAATCGAAGGTCTGCCTGGGATTGCAGACTGTCTGCCGGCGACTGATACTGCGGAGGAATTTGCAGCTCGTACTGTGAGCATTTATCGAGGAGATGTGGAAGACACTACAAATAAGTGCTATGAATATGTGCGTAAACACTATTCAAGAAAGGCGGCTGAAGCCTTCTTTGCACGGACCTTCCGCCCAAAGGAGGAGCAAAAATGACCTGGCATATCATTGGCAGTAGTAGCTATATTGCCTCTAGGCTTATGCCGGTAATTCCAGCGGGAGAAACTGTGATCCGGTATGCCCGCCAACCCAACGCCGATGAGCGAAAACTGGATCTGACAGTTTTTTGCGAAAGTGACTTGGAGAAAATTCGCTCCGGTGATTTTGTTGTGCTGCTGGCAGCGATATCATCTCCGGATTTCTGCCGAGACCACGAAGCCGAGGCCTATGCGATCAATGTTACAGGGACAGAGAATTTTATCCGTGCCTGCCTGTCACGGGGTGCCCGGGTACTGTTTTTTTCCAGCGACGTGGTGGTCGGCGCAACAGAAACGGTGCATGACGAAACCATGCCTGTATCCCCTGTTGGAAACTATGGGAGCATGAAGCGGGCAGTAGAACGGGCTTTTGCCGGAGATCCACGGTTTAAGGTATTTCGTCTATCCTATGTTTTTTCCAGACAGGACAAGTTTTTGCGGTATCTTGCCTCCTGCGTGGAAAAGGGTGAAACGGCAGACGTATTTCAGGCGCTGTATCGCAACGTCGTTTACCTGGGTGATGTGCTGAGCGCGGTTATTGCCCTCGGCAAAAGCTTTGACTGTTGGGAAAATTCCATTTTTCATTTATCTGGCCCGGAGTTGCTGTGCCGCGCGGATATGGCGATGTGCTATCAAAAAATTTCTATGTCGGAGCTTTCTTATACTGTGAGTATTCCAGATGCCCGCTTTTTTGAGGCGCGTCCGAATGTGATTGAGACAAGATCCCTTTATCTTCAAGATCTGTTGGGACATCCGGCCACTGCGCTGGAAAAAGCAATGCAGATTGAATTCTCAAATACAAAGGAGTCTTAAAATGAGCACAAAAGCGTTGATTACCGGTGTAACCGGTATGGTAGGTTCCCATCTGGCCGATTTTCTATTGGCAAACACGAACTGGGACGTGTACGGTGTTTGCCGCTGGAGAAGTCCGCTGGACAATGTTGATCATCTGCTGGAGCGGGCCAACCAGAAAAACCGCTTGTTCTTTGAATATGCCGACCTAAATGATGAGATGTCTCTCATTAAGATCATCCGTACCATTCGTCCGGACTATGTGTTCCATCTGGCGGCGCAGAGCTACCCTTTAACCAGTTTTACCGCTCCCATCGACACCCTGAACACCAACATTCTGGGAACCTGCCGTCTGCTGGAGGCCATTCACCTGCAGATGACCGAGGATGCCAGCTATCATCCCGTTATCCATGTCTGCGCATCCTCCGAGGTGTTCGGCAAAATTCCCAAAGAGAAAAAGCCGGAGACCGGCATCCATGAGGAGTGCCCGTTCCATCCTGCTTCTCCCTATGCCATCTCCAAGGTGGGGACTGACCTGCTAGGCCGCTATTATGCAGAGGCATATGATATGATGGTCATGACCACCCGGATGTTCACCCACACCGGCCCTCGCCGGGGCGACGTGTTCCATGAGTCTACCTTTGCCAAGCAGATTGCTATGATTGAAAAGGGACTGATTTCCCCCGTGGTCAAGGTGGGAAATCTAAAGAGCCTACGCACCTATGCCGACGTTCGTGACGCTGTTCGAGCCTACTATATGCTGGTGACGGTGAGCCCCATAGCGGGGGCTTACTACAATATCGGTGGTTCACATACGTGCGAGGTGGGTGACACCCTGCACACGCTTCTTTCCTATTCTCCCATGAAAGATGAGATTAAAATTGAAACTGACCCGGAGCGCTTACGCCCCATTGATGCGGATCTGCAAGTACCGGATTGTCGCAAATTTAAGGCGCACACCGGTTGGGAACCCCAGATTTCCTTTGAAACCACCATGCATGATCTTCTGGATTACTGGCGGGAACGCCTGTCTCGGGGCAACAACTTTCTGACCCGCTGAGAGGAGAAAACGCTATGATTATCCGTTCCAAAGCTCCTCTTCGGCTGGGATTGGCCGGTGGAGGCACCGACGTCTCACCCTACTGCGACACGTACGGCGGCGTGGTGCTCAACGCCACCGTGGATCTGTACGCCTACTGCACCATCGAACCTACCGACGATGGGATAGTGGAGTTTTACGCAGCAGACCGCAATGAGCGGCTTACTGCCCCTGCGGGAGAGCTACCACTGGAGGGGAAATTGCCCCTGCACCGGGGTATGTATGACCGCATTGTCCGGGATTACCGCTGCGGGAAGCCTTTGTCTCTGCGCATGACCACCTATTCTGACGCCCCAGCGGGCAGCGGTCTGGGTTCCTCGTCTACCATGGTAGTGGCCATGCTCAAAGCCTACATGGAGTGGCTGAATCTGCCGCTGGGCGAATACGATATGGCGGCGCTGGCCTATCAGGTGGAACGGGAGGATCTAAAGCTATCCGGTGGCAAGCAGGACCAGTATGCGGCTACCTTCGGTGGTTTCAACTATATGGAGTTTTATGAGCAGGGTCGGGTCATCGTGAACCCGCTACGCATCAAAAACTGGATTAAAAATGAGCTGGAAAGCTCTCTGGTGCTGTACTACACCGGTACCTCCCGGGACAGCGCCAAGATCATTGACGAGCAGGTACGCTGCCAGAAGGATGAAAAGTCTATGGAGGGAATGCACGAGCTTAAGCACCAGGCTGCGCTGATGAAGGAAGCCATTCTCAAAGGTGACTTCGATGGCTTTGCGGACTGCCTGCGGGTTGGCTGGGAAGCCAAGAAGAAGACCTCCTCGGTGATCTCCAATCCGAAGATCGACGAGATGTACCGGTATGTCATGGAAAACGGCGGCAAAGCGGCCAAGATCAGCGGCGCAGGCGGTGGCGGTTTCATGATGATCGTCTGCGACCCAAAGCGGCGCTTTGAATTGGTGGAAAAGCTGAAAAAGACGGACGGATGTGTCATGGTAACTAGCTTTACAGAGCGTGGTACACAGGCTTGGACGCTGTATTGAATTCCAGGTAACTATTAACTTTTACGACAGGAGGTTCTATCCGTGCGGAATACTACTCGCGCGATTATTTCTAACCTTTCCCGGCGTTATCCGGCGCTGAAGTCCTGTGAGTCGTCGGTGGAGGCGGAAGCGGAGGTACTGCTTCGCTGCTTTACCGACGGCGGCAAGTTGTTGGTCTGTGGCAACGGCGGCAGTGCATCGGACAGTGAGCACATTGTGGGGGAGTTGATGAAAACATTCATGCTGGACCGTCCTCTGGATACTTCCATGTGTGAAAAGCTCCGTACCGCCTATCCGGAGCACGCAGAAAAGATGATTGCCAACCTCCAAAGGGCAGTTCCCGCTATTTCCCTTGTCAGCGAGACGGCGCTGATGACAGCCTACACCAACGACAATTCTGCAGAGATGGCCTTTGCCCAACAGGTTTTAAGCTATGGCCGTCCCGGCGATATGTTGCTGGCTATCACTACCTCCGGCAACTCCGTCAACGTACTTAACGCAGCCCGGATTGCTCGTGTTACTGGCGTTGAGGTACTGGGACTGACTGGTGAGAGCGGCGGCAAAATCAAATCCCTCAGCGATGTCTGCATCTGTGTACCTTCCAGTATTACTTATCAGATCCAAGAGTACCACCTGCCCATCTACCACTGTCTGTGCGCATGCGTTGAAAACGAGCTGTTCGGAACGGACGCATGAGAGAAGCTGTTGTGCTGGTAGGAGGGTTCGGCACCCGCCTTGCTCATATTGTTTCCGATGTGCCAAAGCCCATGGCGAGCGTATGCAATCGACCTTTTCTGCGGTTTGTTCTGGACGACCTACAGCAAAAGGGCGCGGAACGGGTGATTCTGGCCACCGGCTATAAAAGGGAATGTATCGAGGGCTTTTTCGGTGCTCACTACCGGGGGATGGAAATTGTTTATTCCCCGGAGGACACCCCGCTTGGCACCGGCGGAGCTATTAAACAGGCGCTGTCGTTGTGCCGGGAAGACTGGGTGGCCGTACTGAACGGCGACACCTATTTTGACGTGGATTTTGCCGCGCTGGAAAATGCAAAGCGCCCCGGCACCATCACTCTGGCCGCCAAGCGGAAACAGAATTTTGACCGCTACGGTGCGCTGGAATTAGATGGAGACACCGTGGCCGCCTTCTTGGAGAAGGCCCCCTGTTCGGAGGGACTTATCAACGGCGGCGTGTACCTTTTGGAACGAACGGCGCTCACAGATATTCCAGAGGAGCAATTCTCTTTTGAAACGGTGGTTTTGGAGCCGCTAACGGCAAGCGGACGCGTACTGGCGGTGGAGAGCACCGGTTATTTTATTGATATTGGTGTACCTGAGGATTACGCTCTGGCGCAGGAAACCTTGAAAACTCGCGCTCCGGTGAATAAGGCTGCCTTTTTTGACCGGGACGGCACCATCAATGTGGACGTTCACTATCTTCACCGGCCGGAGGATTTGCGTTTCATTGACGGGATGCCTGAATTTATTAAGAAATGGAACGACTGGGGCTATAAGGTCATCGTCGTCACCAATCAGGCGGGCATCGCCCGGGGCTACTATTCCGAGGATGATATGCGCGCCCTGCACCGCTATATGAATGAGCGGCTAGCGGAGTACGGCGCCCACATCGATACCTTTTACTTCTGCCCGCATCACCCCGACTTCACCGGCCCGTGCCGCTGCCGAAAGCCTGAGCCCGGCATGATCGAGGACGCCATCCGGGAGTTTGATTTGGACCCCAAACAGTGTATCCTGTTCGGCGATCAGCCGTGGGATGTGCAGGCTGGAGTGAAATGCGGCGTATTCAGTATTTGCTGCGGCAGCCCTTGAAAATGGGACCTCTCGATAAAAATTTACTGAGAAGAAAAATAAAAGGAGAAACTGGCCATGCTTCAAAAGCAATCCCATAAAAGCCATTTTGTCAGCCAAAAATGCTGTATCCTTTCGCTACTGATCCTCTGTTTTTTGTTCATGATCCTGTCCGGTTGCGGCGAAGCAGATTCTACAGAGAAAGTCGGCCATCGGGAAAGCACACCAATATCTGAGAACTCCGCAGCTAACGGCGATGCCAATCAGTATTGGATCTCCGCCTATTATTTTGCGGAAGGCTGGGCAAAAAATATCTGGGACTGTGATATGACAAATATTGATCAGCAGTTTGTCCAAATCGTAAACGATGGATTTAACAGTGTCGTCCTAGTCGTTCCATGGCGTGAATTCCAACCGAGCACCAGTCCCATTTCCTATCAGGAAAAAGTCTTTGATCGGCTGGATTGGGTGATGGAGAAAGCGGAGCAGCATGGTTTGGGCGTTTTGCTCCGCGTGGGATATTATTGGGATCAGTATCAAAACGAGAGCACGGATGAGTTGGCGCAAAGGCGCATTGCGCTGATGTATGACGCGTCCATGCAGCAGGCTTGGATGGAATATATTAAAAAAATATATACATTAGCATCAAAACACGATAACTATTGGGGCGGTTTTCTTTGTTGGGAGGACTTCTGGACCTTTGTGAACAACACCAAAAGCGGATACAACGAATCTGAAAACAAAGAATTGACCAAGAAAATCGGTTATCAGGATTACATTCGTGAAAATTATAGTCTTGGTGATTATAATCAGGAATTTAGGACGGCGTATGAGGATGTTGATGACATTCTGCTGCCGACTGCGGACTCTCCAGAGCTAAAGGTATTCTATGATTTTTATGATCATTTTTTGAATCAATTATTATGTAACTCCCAACAGGTTTATCCGAATCTCTCCATGGAGGTTCGCACAGATTCTGACCCGGTGGTCAACGCGCAGGGGGAACAAGAGTGGTACAGCCATGAAAAAACGTATTCCTGCGGCAATTCAGATTATCTTTCAACCATGTACGGCGTATTTCAGGGTGCGGAAAACAAGGGCGAAACAATGACAGCCAAGGAAACGCTTCAAAAGACCAACTGGATAATCGACACGATTAATGGGATCACTGGTGATAAAAGAATGTATATCAACCAATTTCTTTTCTACGATGATACAAAGGGATTCAGCAATAACGCCAGAGTGCAAGACGACCAACTGGACGATTACCTCACTGCCTGTGTTAAAATATTGTCCCAGGAAACAGGTGGGTATGGCATCTGGACCTATCAGGATTACTACTTCACTAGCGTATACAATCCCTGCTTTTATGAGGGTACGAGTGGCTGGGAGATTGAAGGAAGTTCTTCTGTCCAGGAAACGGATACCGGAAATCATTTTTTAAATTTGTCTGCCGGTAGTATCCTGCGGCAACACGAGGTAGCGGGCTATCAGGATTTTCAGCCGGGTGAAAAAATTACACTTCAGTTCGAGATCACTTCCAATACACCCGCAACTGTGACCGCACAGGTCGGTACAGAGAGCGAGAGCCTTGCGGTGAGTGGCAACGGTACATATCAACTCGAATTTACCGCCAGCGATTCCGGGTGTGACCTTTCCATCGGTACGGATCAGGATATTGACATTGATAATATTTATCTCTTCAACGCTGTTCAATGCGGGAAGGTATATGACGCTTTCGGCAATGAGGAAGAATGTTGTGATGCCTTACGTCAAATGAATAAGAGTATTTCCAAAAAATTAGCATACAAGGGCTTCTCACTGGTTTCCCAGTTCGATCAGGCTGAAAAAGCCGGTGTGGCAAATGCGGACAATCCCTGGAACACCAATCTCACCTGCATTACCGTTCCAGAAACCGGTGCCACGGCCGTTTATATGATGCCGGGAACAGAATTGACCTATACAATCCATGTTACTGAGGATCAAAGTTCCATTTCCTTTTCTGGTTCGCTCTATTCCCAGGCAGTTGCCTGGAAGGTATCAGATGGGGCTGTGGTGGCAATTCAGCTGACCAACGAAACAGGAGAGGAACTGCTTTCGCAGAATCTCAATATTGCAGCTGACGGAACGGCTACTTTCTTTACCTATGACTTGTCGCCTTATATAGGATCAACCGTGCAACTGCATCTCAGCTGCAACGGAGGTCCCTCCGAAAACTGCGATGGAGACTGGGTCATTCTTCAGAATGCAGCATAACTCAGGGAGGAACAATGAAAGAAGAAATCTACGATGGCCGGAGCAACAATTTCGCGCTTCTTCATTTAAGCGGTGTCGCTTTGGTGTTAAGCGGGCATATGTATGTATTGATGGGAGCAGCGCCTCCAACGGTACTTGGCAACCAACTCCACGGCTTGGGAGTCGAACTGCTTTTCCTGCTCAGCGGCTTTTTAGTCACACAAAGTCTCCTGCGCAAAAAAAACCTTGCCGAGTATTACCGGAATCGAATCGCACGAATTTTTCCGCCGCTGGTGTTTTGTCTGGTTCTCTTGCTTTTGGCCGGCTGGTTCTTAACGGAGGAGCAATCCATCTTCTACTTGCAGGGCGCATGGACTTATTTTTGGCACAATTTGCTCATGTCGCCCTATTTCTATGTGCCTGGCCTGTTTGAAAATCTGCCGGTTAAGAGCACCTTAAATGGTTCCCTATGGTCGCTGCCAATTGAAATGATGTGTTATCTGCTTCTTCCGTTGGTACTTCTGGGCAGTCGGAATCCGCACCACAAAAGCAACTACGTTCGCTTTGCATTGCTCTGGGCCCTGCTCATGCTGTGCGGCTGGCGTGTTGACCACTTGGGGGTGGATGCGCCCAGTCTGGTCATCTGGGGAACGAATTGGGTAAACGCATTTCGGTTGATTGCGTTTTTCGCATCCGGTTCCTTTGTTTCCCATTTACTGTTTTTCCATTCAGAATTCAAAAAGTATTTGCGCCCGGAGTTTGCTGTTCTTCTGGTTGTGATATGCGAGATAGGCGGAATGGGCTTTTCTCCCATGCGGTACGTGGTTTTGCCCTATACGGCGCTGTCAGTCGCTCTGGCTCCACCAATGAGAAGCGCATTTTTCAATCGGCACGAATATACTTATGGTTTGTATCTGTTCGCCTACCCGGTGCAGCAGTCTCTACTGTGGGTTTTTGAAAAACAACGCGGGAGTTTCCCGCCCGTTTGGATAATGCTGCTGTTGGCTTTCACCATTACACTGCTTATGGCTGCTATCACCTCAGAACTTGTGGAGAAACCGATTGGACGTTTTATAAAAAAGCACCCTTTCCCCGCTCACGACCACTCTGCCTCCACAAATTAAATCCATCACTCTACGCGCAAAGCGGCCGTTACAGGGCGGATGCTATCCTTACGTTTATGTGGACGGCATCTACCTGCGCCGCAACTGGGGCGGAGAGTACGAAAACGTAGCCATTCTGGTGGCAATCGCAGTCAACGAGGACGGCTACCGGGAGGTTTTGGGCGCTGCTGAGGGGATGAAAGAATACAAGGCCAGTTGGGTCAGCTTCTTCCAATGGCTCAGAGGCCGCGGATTGGATGGCGTCAAACTCGTTGTCGGAGATAAGTGCCAGGGCATGCTGGAAGCCGTGGGCGAAGTATTCCCAGAGGCGAAGTACGAGCGTTGCGTGGTTCACTTCTACCGCAATGTGTTTTCAGTCGTCCCCAAGTCCAAAATCAAGCTGGTGGCCAAGATGCTCAAAGCAATTCATGCCCAAGAGAACAAGAAGGCCGCTCGAGAGAAGGCAAGAGCAGTGGTGGCTGAGCTTCAGGCCATGAAACTGAAAGAAGCTGCCAAGAAGGTTGAGGACGGCATTGAAGAAACGCTCACCTATGCGGATTTTCCGTCTGAGCATTGGACTCGCATCCGCACCAACAACGTGATAGAACGGCTGAATCGCGAGATTCGCAGGCGCACCCGCGTGGTGGGCTGCTTCCCTGACGGAAACTCGGCACTCATGCCGGTTTGTGCACGCCTGCGACATGTCGCAGGTACACAATGGGGCAACAAGAAGTACATGAACATGAAGCACCTGGAGGCCGTTCTGAACGACGCCTCTATCGCTGGCTAACTTCTTTCTCTCAGAGGCTGCAAACCTTTTTGCGCATAATTCTTGACACTACCGGCGGCTTTTAAAGTAATACCGGTGCATACAGGGAAATGATGCAGTAAGGACCGTCGCCCCGGCGACGGTCCTTAACTTTACGCCAATATAGTTGCTGTGTACCGAACCGTGACGCTGTGCCCAAACGCGGTTCGATCCTTTCTTATGTAGGACGCAGTTCGTTCGGGTTTCATTTTCTTGACCATCTGGCCACCGACAGAACCGGCCTCACGGGAGGTAAGATCACCGTTGTAGCCCTGCTTCAGATTGACGCCCACCTCGTTGGCGGACTCCATCTTGAACTTGTTAAGCGCCTCACGGGCGGAAGGAACCACACTCTGCTTGGAACTGGACATAAAAGCACAACTCCTTTTTTTTCTTTTTTAGACTTCAAAAACATTTGCTTCCGAAATCCAACCATAGCTTTGCCACAGGATTCGTTTCTATGTGAACCAGTTCTTGTTAATAAATGCTTTCTTTCCTTTTTCACTATAATCATGGAAACACAATAAACAATGAAATGGAAATAAAAACCAGTCCGTACAAAGAGCGACAGGCCCGAAACGGCGGACTTCATTAAGTAAATTCCTAATAGAATCGAGAGAAATAACAGTCAAAGCATGGGTGCGATTGACCAGATTTTGTATTTTACTTGTTTTTTTCGGAAAAACGCGCTATAATAAATTCTGAAAAATGAATTGAGCCAAATGAAGCTGACAGGAGAGGAAACCGGGTTTATCCCGATTCCACCGAAGACGTAATACGTTCAGGTGCCCGGAAGGGTGGAAACTGGCGGCGGATGGACCTCTGGAGAACCCCGTGCAAGATGCGGGTGCCGAAGGTGCAAAACGCGAGGACGCGAATCTCTCAGGCAAAAGGACAGAGTTTTTACTTCTTTCTGATAACGAGGTCGGAAAGAGGCTTATTGTTCTATTCCTCCTGAGAGCAAAACTTTGGTTTTGCTCTTTTCTTTTTTCAGCAAAAAAATCGGAGAACAGGAGGGGTTTCCGTGGGATGGTAAGGTCCCCCGGAAGGCAGTGGTATGGAGCAGTTTGTAGAGCATCTCATAGAGAACCTCAAGGTCATCGACGACTGGGTATGGGGACCCGTCATGCTGGTGCTTTTGGTCGGCACCGGGATTTTTCTTACGTTCCGTTACAAATTTCAGACATGGAGAAGGCTTCCTTATGCGCTGCGGCTGACCTTATCCAAAGAGGCCAGGACCACCAAGCACGGAGAAGGTGACGTTTCACCGTTTGCCTGCCTGTGTACGGCGCTGGCCGCTACCATCGGCACCGGCAATATTGTCGGCGTGGCCTCCGCCTTGGCCGCGGGCGGCCCCGGAGCATTGGTATGGATGTGGATTTCCGCTGCGTTCGGCATTACCTCCAAGTTTACCGAATGTATGCTGGCCGTGAAATACCGGACGGTCAATGACCGGAACGAAATGCTGGGTGGTCCCATGGTAACCATGGAGCGCGCCCTGCCTTGGAAGAAGTTCGGCAAGGTATTGGCCGTACTGTTTGCCTTCTTTGCAGTGATCGCATCCTTCGGTATTGGCAACCTGACGCAGGGCAACTCCATCGCCACCGCATTTAAGACCATGGCCAATGTTCCTATGTGGGCGGTGGGTATTGTAGTGGGTGTGCTGACACTCGTTATCGTGGTGGGCGGCCTGAAATCCATCTCTAGGGTTTCCTCCCTTGTGGTACCGATAATGGCAGTATTTTATGTTCTGGGCGGCGTGGTGATTATCGCGGTCCACGTCAACCAGCTTCCAGACGCTATTGTGACCATGTTCCGTATGGCGTTTTCCGTGAAAGCGGTGGGCGGCGGTATTGCCGGTTCCGTAGTGGCCTCCATGATGCAGGCCATGAGCAAGGGCGTGGCCCGGGGCTGTTTCTCCAATGAGGCCGGTATGGGTTCCGCGGCAATTACGGCTTCTGCGGCTACCACCGATAATCATGTGCGCCAGGGCTATATTAATATGACCGGAACGTTCTGGGATACATTTATCGTCTGTTCCGTCACCGGCTTGGCCATCCTGACCTCTGGTGTGATGGACCGGGTGCGCGATGCCTCCGGCAAGGTGGTACTGAAGGGCGCTGATCTCACTATCGCTGCATTTCAATCCACCATTGGTCCGGTGGGAGGCTGGCTGGTAGCTGTTGCGCTGGCGCTGTTCGCGTTCTCCACCATTCTGGGCTGGGAGTATCACGGCGAAAAGGCGCTGGAGTATCTGACCGCTTCTACCGGTGCCGCCATGATTTACCGCATTATTTTTTCTGTGATCGCCTTTGTCGGCTGTGTAACCGCCTTTGAGATTGCATGGGATATCTCCGATATTCTGAATGCGTTGATGATTGTCCCGAATGCAATCTGCATGCTCCTGCTGTCCGGTGAGGTCGCCCGGGATATCAAAGAGTTTGAGGCGATCCGTGAACAGGAAGAGCAGTCCAAAGCCTCCTGACGGAGTAAAATGGACTGCCTGCTCTAAAACTAAGACAGTAACATGGGCCGGAACTTCTTATAAAAGTTCCGGCCCATGTTTTTACCTCTGTGGGAAACGTTTCGGAGTTCAACGGTTCAACATACAGGCAGCACGGAAGAAATCAGCTCCCTAGTATAGGGATTGCGGGGTGCACGGATGACGTGTCCTGTAGCACCGTGCTCCACGATTTTGCCGCCGCGCATCACATACAAACGAGTGCAGAAGCTGCTTACTAATGCCAGATCGTGGGAGATAAACAGAAACGACATCCCGTGCGTCTGCCCCAGTGTACGCAAAAGCTCCATGATCTGCGCCTGGACAGATACGTCCAAGGCGCTGGTAGCCTCGTCGCAGACGAGCAGCCGGGGACGTGTGGCCACAGCGCGGGCGATGGCGGCCCGCTGACACTCGCCGCCGCTCACGTCCCCGGGCTGGGCGTCTGCGTAGGAACTCTCCAGGCCAACTTCCCGGAGCAGGTGCGCGGTTTCCTCCGTCTGCTTTGCACGGGGAAATCCGGCCGCATGCAGGGCCACACGGATGCTGGTGCCCAGTGTAAGGCGCGGGTCAAAGGAAGCGCGCGGCTCCTGAAAGATCATTTTGATGTCTCGATAGGCCCGGCGGAGGGAAGCACCGGAGAGGCGGGTAATATCCTGCCCACAGAGTGTGACCGTTCCCGCATCGGGACTGTCCAACCTGGTGATGAGTCGGGCCAGGGTGGATTTTCCGCAGCCACTTTCTCCTACCAGCCCAACGGATTCCCGGCTACCTACGGTCAGAGAGACATCGCAGACAGCTGGTACCGGCCTGCTGCCGGTGAGAAAGGTCCTGGAGAGATGAGAAACCGTGAGAACAGGTTTGTTCATCTTGGCGCACCTCCCAAACGGCAGAGTGTCCAGTGCTCGCCATAGATGGGAATCGGGCCCATGGTACGGGATAAACAGTCTGGCTGGGCATGGGGGCAACGGGGGGCGAAGGCGCAGCCCTCCTGCGGAAATTTCCGACAAGCCCGTCCCGGAAGCCCCCGGGGCGGTGTGCCGTCCAGCCGGGGAATTGCCTCCATCAAAGCCTTGGTATAGGGGTGGGAGGGTGTGGTTAGAATGCTATCCCGGTAGCCATATTCTACGATACGCCCCCCGTACATGACGGCGACCTTGTCAGCCATTTTGGCCACCACGCCCATATTGTGGGTGACCAGCAGGATTCCCGTGCCAAACTCATTTCTAAGTCGCAGCAGTTCATTTACAATCTGCGCTTGGACAAGAACGTCCAGTGCGCTGGTGGGCTCGTCCGCCAGCAATACGTCGGGATGGAGCGCCATAGCCAGCGCGATGGCTACCCGCTGGTTCATACCGCCGGAGAGCTGAACGGGGCAGCTTTTCAGAATACGCTGGGGGTCGGACAGCTCCAGACGCAGAAGCAGGGCGCAGGCCGTTTGCTCGGCCTGCGCCCGGGTGATATGTCCGTGGGCGCGCAGAGTCTCATAAAATTGGGTCCCGATTCTGCGGATGGGATCCAGTGACGCGCCCGGTTCCTGAAAGATCATTCCAATACCGGCTCCGCGGATTTGGCGCAGCCGACTGGAAGACAGCGTGCACAGATCAGTACCCCGGTAGAGAATCTGACCCTTTGTGATGTCCACCTTTCCCGGCATGCGCAGAATAGCACGCAGCAATGTGGATTTACCACAGCCGCTTTCTCCAATCACGCAGACGATTTCTCCTGAGTGCATGTGGAGAGAGACGTCATGGAGCACGGCGGTACCGCAAGGGTACCGCGCCGACAGATGATGGATATCCAGAAGTCCCCGGTGTTCCTCCATATGATGCGCGTCTCCTTTCTGCGCCGAAGGCGGTCAGCTTTTCGCGGTCTGGGCGGTGATCTGATAGTAGTCCACAGGGCTCTGAGCCAGCCCGGTCACGCCTGCCTTCATGACCAGGAACATGTTCAGATGGAACATGTAGCAGTAGGAGCTGTCGCTGGTGGCGATCTGCTGAATTTGAACGGCCAGCTGTGCGCGCTCGGCCGGGTCAAATTCCGTGGCCATCCGGGACAGGAGCGCATCCACCTTGGAGTTGCTGTAATGACCGTAGTTGCTGCCGTTTCCGGTTCCCATGGAAAAGCTGAGATAGGACAGCGGATCGCCTGTGGGCGTGGTGACACAGGCATAGGCGCAGATGTCGTAGTTGTCGGCCTTAAGGACCGGCTCCACACTGTCATACTGCTCATAGCTGGTGCTGATGCCAACGGATGTCAGGGCGGACTGGAGAGCCTGCGCCGACTGGGGCAGACCCGCGCGGCCGTAAGTGACCAGCCGGAGTGAGACTTTTTGACCGTGGTAATCCAAAAATCCGTCGCCATCGGAATCGGTGTAACCGCTCTTGGCCAGCAGGACCTTCGCACCATCGGGGTCATAGTCGGGTACGTCAGTCATGAGGCTGTCGTCACCGTAGCTCAAAGAGGACGGAAAGGCCGCCTTGGTAGGGGTGCCCGCGCCGTTCAGGAGGACGGAGGCATAGGACTTTTTGTCCACCGCCATGCAGACAGCGCGGCGGAAATCCGGGTCGCTCATATAGGGGTGTGTCAGATTAAAATAGAGCATGTAGACGCGGGTCGTGGCGGCCTGGGAGACTTGGAAGTTGTCATTACCCGAGAATTGGGAAAGTGTGTCATAAGACAGGCCATAGGCCGCGTCAATCTCACCGTTCTGCATGGCCAACGCCAGCGTATCTACGTCGGAGATAGCTCGGATCATCACGCTTTTGCAGGCGGGAGCCCCACCCCAGTAGTCCGCGAACGGTTCCAGATACGCGTGGTCATCTTCCACATATTCCTTAACCATATAGGGTCCCGTACAGACCGGGTACTGCTCAAATTTTCCAGACCCGTCGTCGGCTGCGGCATCTACAATACAGGCGTAGGGGTCACAGAGAGCATTCAGCAGCGTGGGGTTCGGCTCCGCGGTGGTGATGGAGACCGTATTGCCCTGGGCGGTGATGGAGTTTAGTTTCAGGTCGGATGCAGCCCGCTCGTTCTGAGCCGCCACGCGTTCCAGGCTGGCCTTAACAGCGCCCCCGTCCATCGCATCGCCGTTCTGGAATTTGACGCCGTCCCGAAGTGTAAGCGTCCAGGTCATGTGGTCATCCGAGAGCTTGTAGTCGGAAACCAGAACGGGCACGATATTTAAACTGTCGTCCAGCTTGAACAGGGTCTCACCTACGCCGTAGCGGATGGTACCCCATCCGTTATAGGCATCTGCGGGGTCCAGTTCGGAAAAATTGTAGACGCCGAACACAAAGTCGCCCTTTGCGGTTTCCGACGGCATGGAGGGGGAAGAAGAGGATGCCTGCGGCGCGCCGCCGCAGGCGGAAAGCGCACCCAGCAGCAAAAGCGCCGCCAAGGCCAGGGCCAGTCTCTGTTTCATCGTGGTTTCCTTCTTTCTCTATTTATATTGTTTACGCTGAGAATCCAAGGGGTCCAATACATCGCGGACGCTGTCACCCAGCAAATTAAAAAGAATCGAGGTTAGAAAAATGGCTGCGCCGGGGAAAAAAATGAGCCATGGTGCCTGCTGCATAAGGCCACGACCGTCAGCCAGCATGCTGCCCCACTCGGCCGTGGGTGGGAGAGCGCCCAGCCCCAGAAAGGACAGGCCCGCCAGGTTCAGAATAGTTCCGCCGATGCTGAGTGAGGCCGTTACAAGAACGGGCCGGACCGCATTGGGAAAAATATGGAGAAAAAGGATGCTGGCCGGACTCTGTCCGTTAAGGCGGGCGGCGTGAATGAAGTTTTCTTGCCGCAGGGAAAGGACGTAGCTTCGCGTAAGCCGGGCATACTGGGGCCAGCCTGTGGCGGCCAGTGCCAGCACCGCGTTCTTTAGACCCGGACCCAGCATGCCCGCCACGGCCAGTGCCAGTACCATGCCGGGAAACGCGAGAAAAATGTCCACCACGCGCATAAGCACCGTATCCACCACACCGCCGAAGTAGCCGCAGACGATTCCCACTGCGCAGCCAACGGCCAGCGTCAGTCCCACAATGGTCAGCGCGGAAAACACGGAGGTGGACGCACCCGCCAGTACGCGGGAGCACACGCATCGCCCCAGCCAGTCTGTGCCAAAGGGATACCGGGTGCTGGGCGGCTGCTTTGCCGCCAGCAGGTGAGCTTGGCTGGGGTCGTTGGGCAGGAGGCTGGGGGCGGCGAGACAAAATATACACAGTACGGCAACAAGGACCAGCAGAACCGCCAGACGGAGCTTTGCGGCGCGATTGGCAGTTCTCACTCAGTGCACCCCCAGCCCCTGCCGCATGCGCGGATCGAGGAAATAATAGGACAGGTCCGTCAGCAGGTTGATTGCAACATAGATGACGGACATCCAGACCACAAATGCTTGAATTACCGGATAGTCCCGGCCCAAGATGGCATCCATGACCATATAGCCCATACCCCGCCATACAAAGATGCGTTCCACGGCGGCTGTTCCGCCCAACAGGGAACCCATGGAGAGTGACAGGAGAGTGAGGATGGTCAGCATGGCGTTGTGCAGAATATCCCGCCACAGAACCACGCGGGTGGGGACGCCACGGGAGATGGCACCCTCCACGTAATCGCGCCCCAACTGCTCCAGCACTGCCGCCCGCACCTGCCGGATGTACTTTCCCGTCATGGGGATGGCCAGAGCCAGTGTGGGCAAAATAAGCCCCCCCGCCGTGCCTGACGCCAGAACCGGCAGCAGTTTTAGCTGAATGGAGATAAAGTACAGCAGAAGCAGGGAGACGAGAAAGCTGGGCAGGGAATTGCCCAGAAAGCTGAGAAAACGGATGAGGTAATCCGTGACCCGGTCCTGCCGGACCGCCGACAAAATCCCCAGCGGCACGGAAAAAAGTACGGTGGCCGCCATGGAGGTCAAAGTGAGCAGCAAAGTCCGCGGCAGGGCGGCCTGAAGGGAGGCGAGAACTGGCCGGCCGTCCACCAGAGACACCCCCATATCCCCCCGGATAAAATTCCAGAGCCATGAGAGATACTGCTGTAAAAAGGGCCGGTCCAGACCTGCGGCGTGCCGCATAGCCTGCGTGACCTGCTCGGAGACGGGAATGCCCTGGGCCTGCAGGAGCAGCTCTACCGGGTCGGAGGGGGACAGATACATGAGTCCATAGGTCAGAAAGGTGATACCCAGCAGAACGGGAACCAGCGACAGCAGCCGCCGGAGTACATAGCGCGCCATGGGCTGTCCCGCATATTTGGTTTGCATGGGTTTCCCTCCCTTTCCCCCATCAGCGTTTGGAAGCGGCAATCATGAACATAGGGGTGAGTCCATAGAGCAGTTTTTCCTTTTCGTCCCAGAGTCCGTCCGTGATGTCCTTTTCACAGAGCAGGTCTGTAAAACCGGCCCGCTGGAGTACGGGAATGTCCCATTCCGGACGGATGCAGGTCCCCAAGCGGTGGGGTTCCACCACGGCCCAATTCTCCACCTCACGCTTCCCGCCGCTGAAGTTGGAGCCGTACTGCCGGATGCACGCCTCCTCGCGGGCGGCAAAGGCGCGGCGCAGCTCCCGGTCCGTTTGCATCAGGTGCCAATTGGCGTCAAAGATAAGCAGTTTCCCGCCGGGGCGCAGGACACGGAACCACTCGGAATAGGCCTGGCCGTGGTTCCGAAGCGTGTGGGTGACGTTGCGGCTCACCACCAGATCAAAGGAGCCGTCGGCAAAGGGGAGCTGATGGCAGTCCGCCCGGAGAAAGAGGGGGCTGACTCCATACTCCGCCGCGTTCTTAACCGCAAAGTGGAGCATACCGACCGAGCCGTCCACACCGGTTACCCGGTGGCCCGCTTTTGCCATGAGAACGGAGAAAAAGGCGGGTCCGCAGCCTGCGTCCAGGATATCCAGTACGGGCTTTTGCGGTGCATGGGTAAGAATCTTTTTGGTCCAGGCTTTGGCCCGGAAACTTTCCAGCTCGTCGTGGATAATACGGCTGTAATGATTGGAGTCATCGGTCCAGTCGTCGTCGATTTTCTGCTGTTCCCTGTTAAATTCAAATCTAGAGCCGGGCTTTTCCGCGCAGATCGCAAATTCGGCCACTACGGACCCGCTTTTCTCCTCCGTGTCTTGATAAGCTGTTCTGCGGAGTACTTGCAGCTGCAGCGATTCCGCGCCCAGCTCCAATAGTGTGCGGGTATCCCACTCGGGGCGGCGCTGATGGGACAGAGGCAGGTCCCGCGCAATCTCGTTAATGGGCGCGGGGTCCACGCCATGCGTACCGGGATGAGGCCGGTCCGCGTCGGAGCCCCGCGCCGCGCGGTACTCCGCATCATAGTAGTAGAGGTAGTGATTCCCGTCAGCGACAAAAAGCCGTCCGCCCGGTTTCAGCAGGCGGAGCCATTCCCGGTAGGCCCGCTCCGGATGCTCCAAATTCCAGACCAGATTTCGAGAAACGATGTAATCAAAAGCGCCGTCCGGAAAGGGCAGACTCTGCGCGTCGCCCCGCTGCGCGGTCACACAGACGCCCAGTTCCCCAAAATTTTTCCGAGCCTGTTCCAGCATCCCCTCGGAATAATCCACCGCCGTGACTTTATGGCCGTCCTGCGCCAAAAGAATAGAAAAGAATCCGGGCCCGCAGCCCACATCCAGACAGGACAGCCGGTGCCCAGCAGGGGCGTGACGGCGCAACAGCGCGCGAAAGAGGTCGCATTCGCTGCCGGCGAGCTGTTCCTGGATGGTGAGGGAATATCCCTCCGCGCGGGTGTCCCAATAGGAGGCGATCCGGTTCAGGTACATTTCCATTCCCCCAATAATTTTGCGAGTTCCATATGCAAGTGATTTAATACTGATTCACAGTATAAAGTTCGGCTTTTTTTACCGCAAGCCCCCATAGGGGATATTGAAAGCCGAAAACCAGATAAAACAAAAGAATAATTGTAGAAAACGTGAAGAAAGAGGGACCGAGTTCCTGATATTCTGAATTAAAATTAGCATTGAAAATGAGGCGACGGCGTGATAAGATAAATCAAAATGAGAGAGTTTTAAAAGTTTATAATTCCGCGCGGTGCCCCCGTGACAGGACTGCCGGCAACGGCAGGCATGGGGATGAGATAATTCGGTTTCAGTCCGAAACGCTACCGGCACTGTAAGTGTAAATCCCCGCCTAAACGCCGGAAACGGCGCTGAACGCGAGTTCGTCATTGGAGCAGTCTGAGAAGGTGGGCGAAGGGGTGTGGAAGGTGGGGGTCACCTTCCCGGCACAAGTCAGGAGACCTATCCGCGGAGAAAGCAGCGCGTGTCGGCGTGTTATCGTGATGCGTGTATTCACAGAAAAGCGGCTGTGGTGATGGAAAAGTCACCACAGCCGTTTCTTTTTTACAACGTATGAGAGAAGGGGGACGGACAGGGCTTTTCTGGAAAACCACGCTTCTCTATCAGAAAGTGCAATTGTAATATAAAGAAAGCGGGAAAGATCAATGAGACAGAAAATGGTAAGCTTATTTCTGGCGATCGCGCTGGTGTCCGGCCTGCTGCCGGTTGGCACGCTGGCAGAGGAAAGCGGTGCGGCCGACGTACCGGCGGGGACGAAAACCGTCTCCATCACGATGAACGAGGTTTCCCAGACCATTAGCCTGATTGACCCAAATGATACGCCTGTGGATGTGGGGACGCCGGACAGCGGCTATACATATACCCTCAGTCTGGAGCCGGGCGACTATACGCTCACCGGCTACGGCTCCGACGGGACCACGATAAACGGCACACTGAACTTCACCGTTACCGATGCGGCCGCGCAGAGTTTTCAGGTCTGGACAGTCACGAATGTCCGGGCCACCAACTCCGGTTGGGTGTGGGGGACGGACTACACGGCAGAACTGGCTGTGAAAAGCAGTGACGGCACCGCCCGCACGGCCGCTTTTGGCGACAGTGGCAGCTACAAGTCCTTCCTCTGCCTGGACGGAGACACGGCTTCCGTGACCTTCCGGCCTGGGGAAAGCCACAGCGGAGACTACGCGGAGAAGACCATGACCGGCACCCAAACGGCCAATAAATCCAATGGCTTCAGTACGGCATTGCAGCAGGTCTGTGCCGTGACCGTTACCGCACCCAAAGACGGTACGGTACGGGCCGGCACCCTGTCCTCCTATTTTGTTTATTTCTATCTCGACCCGGCGAGTGTGGATACCTCGGCGGCGGACACCGACACCTATACCTATCAGATGGGAAAGGGCACCACCTGCTTTTACAAGGTTTCCGGTACAGGCGGCGTGACGGACTGGAACTGGATTACGCCCACCGCCGCCACGGACTGCACGGTGACAGAGGCCGACCTGTACCTGGACAGCGACAGCCGAAATCCGAACACGGTGGTGGCCGATCTGTCCGACAATTCCTACGACGTGGCTGACTTGTATCTCACCGTCAATCCGCAGGGCTGGCTGACTATGGAAAAAGGCGGCAGCCGTACACTGGACTGTTTTCGGAACTGGCAGGCCATTGAGGGAATTTCAAACGCCAAAACCGCGGAGCCCGACTTCCACTATACGGTGCTGAATATGGACGGCCAGCCGGATGACAACGTGCTTACGGTTACTCCCGACGCGGAAAACAGCGCCGTGGCCACACTGGAGGCCAAAGAGGACGGCACCGCCATTGTGCTGGTGACTTATGACGCCATGAGCAACATGTCGGGTATGGGCGGCACCTTTTTCAGTGCCGTCTGGCCGGAAAACACGGGCGTATTCGTGGTTACCGTGGGAGAAAACGGAAGTGGAATCGAGACCGGAATGCTGCTTAACGCGGGCAAAAACACCACAGACAACAAACTGGCGGGAGACGCCATCGACGCGGAGCTGGATGTCCTGTATTACCGTTCGGACACCGACGGGGCGTCCTATACTTTTACCCCGGAGACGGGCGCATCCATCTCAGTGGCGCGGCCTTCCTACCAGGATGGGGCCATGACCTTTTCCGGCTTCTCCGATACCGGCGTGACGGCCAACGGGGACGGCAGCGTGACAGTCTCCGGCCTGCCCGAAGGACGCAGTATTCTCCGTGTGACCAAAGACGGGAAAAGAGCCTATCAAGTAATCACGGCCAAAGCGGTCTCCATGAACTGCACCTATACGAATGCGTTAGGCCAGGCCATTTCCGCCGACCAGCTTCAAGCGGGGGACACCATCACCATAAAGTTTGACCGGCTGTACGCTCCGGCCAATAAGCTGGCGGGCGTTTACAACATGGCCACCGCCGTCTGTCTGACCGATGGGGACGGAAACCAGTATAAAAGTACAGCCAACCAGTACCAATTTGCCGGCACAGACGCGGCACAGACCGTGTCGGTGACCATTCCCAAATATGACACCGACGATACGTTTACCCTCACTGGCCTGTTGCTGGAGACAGGCTTTGGAAGTCCTTATGGCAATCACCGTAGTGTTACCCACGCTTCGGGCCGATCGCTCCAGTTTACCGCCGCCAGCCGGACCGGGTATCTGGGCAGTCTGCCGGAACTGACATTTCCCCTGAAGGACAGTGGCTATTCCTGGGCTAAGTTTGAACTGACGGATGAAGACACTGGCTCCACCGTTACGGGAGCCACCGTGACCGTGGAGGATTCTGCCGGGAACCGCACACAGCCGGAAGCCGACGGCCGCTACGCGGTGACGGCGGGGGAGACCTATACGGTTACGGTATACGCCGATGGTTATTACTATCTGCAAAAGACCGTTACGATTCCCACGGATATTTCCGAACTGACCTATAGGCTGGCTTTGACGCCCGCCGCCGATTCCGGATCCTGGAACGGGCAGGATGGAACCGAGGCGGACGGGGCAGAGCCGAAGAAGGATAAAAGCGGCGCATATCAGATTTCGAACGCCGAAGAGCTGGCCTGGTTTGCCGCCGCGGTAAACGCCGGCGCAGCAAACACCACCTCCGCCGTCCTTACCACCGACATCGACCTGGCGGGTTATCCTTGGACCCCCATCGGGACCAGCAGTAAGCCCTACTCGGGAACATTTGACGGTGGTTACCACGCCGTCCGTAACCTGTATGTCAAAAATGCGTCATGCGCCGGCCTGTTCGGTGTGAACAAGGGCATAATTCAGAATCTGACAGTCCAGGGTACCATCGAATCCGACCAGAACACAGCCGGCGGCGTGGTGGGAGAGCAGCAGGCCGGAACCATTCAAAGCTGTGTGGCCGATGTGGACCTCGCCTATACCGGCGCCGCCGCCAACGACAATCTGGATTACGGCGGCGTGGTGGGTTGTGCAGGCGGCTTGGCCGCTGGCCGGACCGTGATCGCAGACTGTGCCGCGCTGGGTAATGTGGAAATTGGTGATAACGGCGGCACAGCCGGCGGCGTGGTGGGTGCGATCAAGAGCGCCAACGTGCTGGTACAGAACTGCTATGTCAGAGGTAATGTAACAGGCCAGAAAAAGGTGGGCGGCGTTGCCGGCGCAGGAAACGGCACATCCGCCCAGCCTGGGATCATTCAGAACTGCTATGTGGCAGGTACTGTTACCGGAGGTGACGGGACCTCCACTGGCGCGGTGCTGGGTACCAATGTGGCTGCCAGTATCTCCGACCAGTACATTACGGTTTCCAATACCTACTATCTAAGCGGCTGCTGCGCCCGGGCCTGCGGCACCGGGACCGATCTTACCTATGTGACGAGTGGCGTGGTGGACGCAGTCTTCAAGACCGCCGACGAACTGAAAGATACAGCCGTGCTTACCCTGCTGGGCCCCGCTTTCGCTGCGGATACCGCTTCTGTCAATGACGGTTACCCCGTCCTGATCTGGCAGACCCAGCGAGCTGTCACGGTGGCGGCCTATGACTATACTGCCATGGACGCCGGTCTGACCGGTGCCTCTCCGGCTGGCGTTGTCATGGAACGGACGGTCCGGTTGGATGCGGATGACACCGCCGCCAATGCTGTAAACGCTGCGTTTTCCGCCGCAGGTATATCCATTACCGGGTTGGACAGCGGCTATGTCTCCCAAATCGGCGTACTGGGCGGTCAGGCCGACTATCCCTATGCCGGCTGGTGCCTGAACTACAACAACGACGACTTTACCAACTGGGGACTGAACACGCTGAATCTGAAGGACGGCGACTGCCTTGCATTCCACTATACCCTGGACGGCAACGACATCAATGCAGGCTGGTACGGCCTGCCTACGCTGTCTTCCTTCACTTTGGCGGGACAGACGGTGCAGTTCAGTAAGGAGACTACCTATGACGAAAACTACAACGCCGAGACCAGGTATTACACCATCACCGATAATAGTAAAACGGAGCTGACCGGCTCCGGCACGGAGGAAGACCCCTTCTTAATTTCTGTTTGCGTACCGTCCAGTACGAATCTCTTATCCCAGACCGCCGCTTGGACCACGGATTTCAACTCCCATTACGGTACGGTGTCCAGTCTGGACGGCGCCAAAGATTATACCAATGGCGTTACCTTTACGGTTTCTTCTTCCGGCGGTACATATACTGCTTATTATAAGGTAGAGGTCACAAAGAAATCTTCCACAGGGGGCGGAACCTCTTCCGGCGACAGTATCCGGGTTACCTTCCGTCTGGTGGGCAGTACCAAGTCCAGCGGCGATGTTGATCTGTCCGATGGGGGTTGGAAGGGCAGCGAATATGTGACATGGATCAAAACCAGCTCTTATTCCATGGACAACGGTGACACGGTGGCCGATCTGTTCCAGGAGGCGCTGGACCGGATGGATCTCACCGCCATAGGACTGGAAGACAACTATATTTCCACCATCTATGCTCCGGATGCTTTAGATGGATACGCGCTGAACGAATTTACCAACGGGCCTTGGTCCGGCTGGATGTATACTGTAAACGGGGCGCATCCCAATGTGGGGTTGTCCAACTATATTCTGTCCGACGGGGACATGGTGGTTTTCCATTATGTAGATGATTGCCGCTATGAGGTGGAGGACTATAAAAATGGAACGCTGGGAGATAGCAGTACCTGGAGCAAGTGGCTGGACGCGGCGGATATAAATCCCTCCTCTGAAGGAGAAAATTCCGGTGGCGAAAGTTCCAGCGAAAAAAACGCTGACAGCACAGCAACCGACGGCACGGCGCAGCCCGGCAAGACCGGCCAGTCCGTATTTTCCGATGTGTCCGGTGACGCCTGGTATGCCGAGGCGGTATCCTATGTGACGGAGCAGGGACTTATGAGCGGCGCTGGAGACGGACAGTTCTGCCCGAATGCCGACATGACCCGCGCCATGCTGGTCACAGTACTCTACCGCGCGACCGGGACCCCCAAGGCCAGCATCACAGACGGTTTTTCCGATGAGGGGGAGGGCCAGTGGTATACCGACGCGGTACTCTGGGCTGGCCAGAACGACATTGTAGGGGGATATGGCGACGGCAGCTTTGGCGTCGGCGATTCTGTGACCAGAGAACAGATAGCCGTGATTCTCTACCGCTTTATGGCGTATCTGGGCCGTGACACAGGGGGGAGCGCCGTGGACCTGAGCGGCTATGACGACGCGGGTCAGATCTCCGACTGGGCGCTCTCCGCCGTGCGGTGGGCCAATGCCGCCGGGCTTCTCAAGGGAACCGGTGAGACCACGCTTTCTCCATGCGGGATTGCTTCAAGGGGGGAGGTTGCGGAGATACTCATGCGCTTCTGCAAAACCATGCTGAACTAAAATCGATGGGCGCGGCGTTTTGAAAAGAAACGCCGCGCCCATTCATTTTTGGAAATACCGCCTTTTTGATGGATAGCTTTTCGAGGGGCTGTTTTTCTATTAAGTTACAGACCGAGCGGTTGTTTTTTCTTTGTTCGGAACTCTTCCCCGGTGATGATACCATTATCCAGCAGCTGCTTATGCTTCATGATTTCATCATCAGCAGCTGCTTGCTGCTCCACAACAACATTGCCGCACGGATTACAAGCTGCTAATTCCTTTGTTGCATTTTTTACAGATATTAAAATCTAGTTTTGCACGTGTAAACCCAGTTGATTCTCCCAACAACATTCCACCCATTTTTTTAAGCCCCACGAGCGGAACTAACGGCAACTTTTTTCCTTCAGGAATCCAAGCGAAGCCTATATCTCTCATTGTAATTATCATTCCAGATTCCATTTCCTCACCACAAAAGGGACATTTCATATAAGATTTCCTCCTTCGTCTCATGGGCCTCCGGCATGAAAACAAATTAAATATATCATGCTCAATGCTCTTTGCGTTCTTTCCCCCACTTTTTCCATAGAGAGAGATTCGCCCATACAAAGGCGGCAATTATTCCTATAATAAACAGGCAAAATCTTTTCAATGAATAACACTACCAGTATTAGCCAATATTGAATCTTCATTATGACGTCTTTTCATATTTAAGGATAAGTTATGATAGGGCATGGTGCGGCATTTCTTTTTTAATAGCCGCAACTTCTTCTATTTTCCCCTATAATACCACTAAATGGAACAAAATCAAAGAGAAAGATACGCATAAGTAACCCCCATCGTCCAGAGCGGCCGGGCGGTGGGGGATAATTCAGGCTGTATCGTTTCTGTCGGCGTTACCCTTTTGACAGCAGCTTTTTCACTATGACGGTACCTACGATACAAAGCTCGATGAGCAGGGCGGAATAGAGTACGAGCGCCCCCACAACCAGAGCCCAGGGAAGACCGGCAGCTTCCGTTTCACCAGAGGCAAGGCCCGTGATTACGGCCAAAGCCTGCCCGCCGAACAAAAACGCAAACATGACAATTGTACTCCACCCCACCAACTCGTCATGGATCCGAGAGCGTCGGGCGGCAAGGAACAGCAGAATCGAGCCGATCAGGACAACAGGAAAAAGTTCGGCAGGCATCAGGTAATCCATACGGAACACTTTGCTCAGAATCGTACCAACAGCCGAAGTGAGGATTGTAAATAGGATCGGGATCCATAAAAGCACCGTTCCTACAACAGCGAGCACCTTGGCGATAGTGTCCTTTTTCCCCATGATCAAAACTCCTGCTCCTCTGATTTTTACGGGCCGTGAAAGTACTGTAGAAAGTGTACCCATAAAACCAGCATACAACCCCAGAGTTTCCGCCGGATTCAAGCCTCCGGCGGGGCTACTTCAAAGCGTGCGCGGCATAGATCAGGCAGTCCGGGTATTTTTTGTCTCCGCAGCAGCGGAATTGAATGTTTGAGAGTTTTTTCGACTGTGGCGCTCAAGGCGGACTCCACGTTTGTTGAAAAACGTGCCCCTTTTTGAACCTCAAAATGAACCTCAATATTTTTTGTTTTTTAGTGCTGTACTTGGTCAGACTTTATTAAAAGAAAAATCCCTGGAACCGTGAGGCTCCAAGGATTCCTTGAAAAATCAGCGCTTGCTGAACTGGGGCGCGCGGCGTGCGGCTTTCAGGCCGTACTTCTTGCGTTCTACGAAAATAAATCCTTTATTTTCAATGGTTACAGATACCTTTTTAAAATATGCACCTCAAAATGAACCTCATTTTGGATTGTTTGCAAATGCACCGGTAACTTTTGCAATTAAGTCTTTGGGCTGGTTATAGGTCAAGTGGGCGTAAATATCCAAGGTGATCTTTGCATGTTCGTGCCCAGCAAGCACCTGGACCGTTTTAACATCGACACCGGCCAGCAGCAAATTTGTAATATAAGTGTGCCGCAGTTGGTGGGGCGTCACATGAAAGTCCATGCTGTAAACTACATTCCGATTATGGGATGCGCTTTCCCCTAGAACCGGGGTCACGGTATGCTTTATTTTTTGGCCATTAACATAGCGGGTATAGCTTCGCTCCTTTGTGCTGCGGACAGTGACATATTTCCAGAGCCGTGCCCATTGTGTGCCGGATAGTGGGCCGCCGGTGCTGGCAGCGATCACATAATCATCCGTTGATGAATTTTTGACCGCCTGTAGACATTCGACCAGCTGGGGAGGAATTGGAATCGTTCGCTTTGCCGCTTTGGTTTTGAGTTCGGTTAGTACAACGGGCCGGTTGTGTTCCGTGTGCCACGCCCTGCAAACAGTGATATGGGGCGCGGCGCCATCAAGAAATACGCTGTCCCATTGCAAGGCCAGCGCCTCCTCCCTTCGGAGGCCAGCGTAAAGGCATAGCATGATAAACGGATAGGGTGGCAATCCACGAATTGCATCAAGTAAGGTTTTAACCTGTTCCCCGGTGAGTGCCTTTTTTTCTTCGGCAGGCTTTCCGCCTTTTGGGTTCAAATCTTCACACGGCATTTCATCTATAACGTGGCTTTTCAGGGCGGCCGTAAAAATCATTTTATAAAGCATCTGGACACCACGATAAATTGACGCGGACTGTGCTGTAGCTTTAGAGATCGCCATGTTTATGTCGTCCGGGGTAATATCAACCATATACTTTTCACCCAGCGGAGCTATGATATAATTCTTGACCTTTGACGTGTAGTCAGCCAGCGTCGTGGTGCGGATATGCGCCCCATGCATGGTGAGCCATTTTTCGGCGTAATCTTTCACGGTTGGGTTTTCGCGCCGGTAAATAGCCTCATCAATTTGAAACTGGACACTGGCGATTTTTTCGGTCAGCTCATCCGGGGTCTGGGCATAGAGCGCCACATATTTCCCGTCCGGCCCTTTGACACGCTTGCGGTATTCATTTCGGCTTGCTACAAATTCATAGGTTGGTTTTTTAGGTCGAGCCAACGAAAACACCCCCTTTCTCCAGACTTGCCAACCATATAGTACAAAAAAGCCCGCCCATTCCGGCGGGCCTTTTTACAGATCATTTATTTATGAAAGAGTGCTAAATAGGTTTTGAATATCGGCCTTGCTGGATACTTCATCATCAAAGACAAGGGCCATGTCATTATTAAATTCGGCGGGGAAATCGCCAAACCCTTGCAAAGTAATTGCCTTATTTTTTGAAGCCGTATTATAGGCATCTGTGCTGGTGTCAAATTTATAAAGTTCCACATTTCCGTCACTAAGTTTGTATTTCGTGCCCTGCTGGGCACCGACCATATCAGCATCCACTGCCACCTTTTCGTAGGTGATCCCCAATTCGTCCAGACCAGCCTCGAATTGCTCAAATTTTGTTTTCTCCGTGGCCACAGGGTCAGCCGATGAAGCCACGACGGGACTTGAGCCAGTTTCCTGGCTGCTTGTTGACGGCGTGGGAGTATCGGGCGCCGTGGAAACATTGGACCCAGAGCCGCCAGAAGAACAAGCAGCCAGCGTTGAAATAATCAAGAACGCAGAAAGCAACAAACCAACTCGTTTCATAATAATACCCCCTGAATATTTTTTACTGCAACCAACGGCAGAGTTTCATTGTGCCCGCTCCATCGAGCGGGCTATTTTTATCGCTTAATACCCATTTGCTGCCGCTCCGTGCGCTGCCTGCTCGCTCGTGAACCCCTCGTATTCCAATTGACTAATGAGACCATCCTTTGAAAACGAAGATATGCTTAAATAGTTTTTTGCGGATTTTGCTGCCTGTTCATCCCAATCCGCTCCACAATTGTCTGCTCCATAAGTCGCCTGCTCTGTTGTAAACTTTTCATACTCCAGTTGAGTGATAAGCCCGCTATACGAAAAGGCTGAATTGTTTAAATAGTTTTTTGCGGATGCCAGAGCCTGTTCGTTCCAATCGGCTCCGCAGTTATCTGCGGCGTAGGTAGCGTCTTCTGCTGAGTATTTTTCGTACTCCAGCTGTGAGATCAGACCGTCATGCGAAAACGCGGCATAATCTAAATAAGTCTTTGCGGCCGCAAGGGCGTTCATCTGACCTGTGGTCCCGTTTGATTGAGAGGCATCTGTGGTCTGACTTGGCACCGCAGTTTGTGACTGCGTTGGCGTTGGTGCCGTACCAGCAGAATCTTTATCCCCGCCATCCTGTGACCCAATTGCTCCAATAACAATTATGGCGACAATAACCCAGAACCACCATTTCTTAAAAATAGGTTTCTTTTTCTTCACCTTGACGGAGACATTTCCTGGGGCAGGCTCCGCACAGTTTGGACAAAAGTTTCCGGTGAATTCCGTCCCACATTTCGGACATTTCATTTTCTGTTCCTCCCTCTATTTTATCCACTGGATGGATAAAATTAACTATATCACACAAAACGGCACAAAAGAAGAAACAACTGGAAAATTCGTATAATCTGACGAAAAAATCAAGCACCGTCTCAGAAATGGGACGGTGCTTTTCTATGCTTCAGGCCTCTTTGGCGTTTGGTAAAGCTGATGATTTTACCGTGTCCCCTTTTTCATCTTCCAACTCGGACCGGTATGAAGACACTTCGCGGTCGATCTCGCGCTCACGGCTATCTTCCACCCTGAATTTGCAGTCTGCGCAAAATGTTTCTTTCAAGCGATCCAGCAGGGTCGCACGCATTTCATGTGGAATTTCCAGGTACGCCTTGAACAATTTAATCTCTAAAGCGGAAAGCTCATTCTCTCGCGCGTATTCGTCCAGCGTGAATGTGTCCGGATGCACGAACATGTCACCCTCACCGGTACGGAGCCAAGACTCGGAGACATTAAATGTGGAACAGAGATAATTAACAAAAAGCTCGCTCGGTTCAACTCTGTTGTTTTCTATGTTGGCCATAACGTCCCGGCTGACACCGAGTTTCTCTCCAAACTCTCTTTGAGACAAGTCCAGATGTTTTCGAATTTCTCTTATTCTGTGATACATGCCATCGCCTCCTTTCTTTTCTATATTATACAAACCGGATGTGATTGTCAACACAAAATTTCTTAAATACGTGTTGACAATCACGAATAAGCATGATAGTATGTGATTATCAACACAGGAGCAAACACATTAGCTAAATAGTAAAGAAGAAATCACAAGAAAGGAGGTGCTTTATATGGACATCGTCATTAAAAACGAAGAGCGGTCCGACATGGACAAACTCAAGCAACTGATTCAATCCGTTCCCGTCAACAGTATCCCCCTGATTACAGCATTTATAGAGGGAGTGCGGTTTTGCCAAACCGAAGTGCCAGGAGAAAAATCTGCATAACCAAGAGCAGCAGCGGCCGGCATGATTCCGGCCGGACAAACGAGCCTGCCGCGAGCTGATAATCAATATCGGCGCAATGTTTGTCCCACTCAAAGCAGCCTGTAGAAAAAGTGTAAACATCATCTGCGGCGGCAACCGCAGACGGATATGTACCGTAAAAAACTTCGTTGATAACAATGGAATATGAGCCGGTTCTATTTTTGACTATACGAATTACACCTATTGGACTTTTGTAAAGCCACATAAAATCACCCCCTTTCTACCGTAATTCTAACACGCGGCGAAATCGGGAGCAATTAACACAAGGAGGAACCCACATGGCAACATGCGCATTATTGAGCCGCAAGGACGCGGCTGCCAGGCTGGGCGTGTCGCTGGTCACATTGGACGCTGAACGGACCAGCGGCAGATTGGCATACATTCAGCGGAAACGCGGCGGGAAAGTATGGGTCACTGAGAAGGCCATAGCGGAATACCTGGCCAGAGCGACCCACCCGGCAAGACCGGAATTGAGGGCATTTCGGACAACGCACCAAAAACGCAGGGCGTAACAGTCCAAGAATAGCCGCCGCCCACGCGGCGGGAATGTGAGGAAGAGCAGACCGTGGAACGTGTTTTTTGGCGGGATATCAAGCGGAAAAGGCTGCCCTGCTGCTGTTTGCGGCGGCGTTTTGCGGGGACAAGCCGTCTACCGCACTGGTGCTGCTGATTACAGGTGCGACGGTGCAGATATTATCAGGAAGGAGAATAACAGGATGATACATAGACATCGGACCCGCTATGAGCGCCGCAGGCGGTTCAAGCTGGCGCTGTGCTGCATCGGCTGGGCGGTGCTGACCGTGCTTGTGGGCGCGCTGCTGATCGGGGGTGCGCCGCTTGGCTAAGATCGGGGATACGCTGGTCTGCCCGGTCTGCGGGGAGAAGTTCACCGCAAGCAGCACCAGACAGGTCTACTGCTCGTCGGCCTGCCGGTTCGGCTCCAAATTCAGCAGCCCGCATGAGAAAAAGAAGCGCCGTGCCCCAGGCTATACCATTGAGGAAATCAGCCGCGCGGCCCGCAGAGCGGGCCTAAGCTACGGCGATTATGTAGCCAGAGTGGGGCTGTGAAATACCGATATCGTATCTGCCGCCACTGTGGCCGGCGCTGGAACGCGGCGGTACATAAGGAGGAATTATCTTTGAAGATCAGGGTTTTGGAAGAACTCCCGGTAGAACCGTTTAACCGCCCGAAGGTCGGCGGGGTTTATGAAGTGGTGGAGAGTGAACCGCGCCAATACGGCGGAACCCTTTATTTCATAGAAATCAAGGGCGTTAAGGTCGGCGTGTTTGCCCGAGAGTGTGAAGTGATCCGAGAGACGGCCACCGGATGGAATGTATGAAATATGCGCAAGGACAGATTCTGGCCGCCGTGCTGTTTATCCTTGATGCTTACATCATGAGTGAGAGCATTCTAATGGTAATCGTTTTTACCACCGCCGGCACGGCGGTACTTGGATGAACGAATGGAGGGAAAAGATGAGAAAGACTGCTTGTGAACTGAAGCCGGATGCCTACCGGGTGACCCACCCGGAGTATGGAACGGTAGATCTGGTGGCCCTAACAGACGAAAACGCGGTGCTATTGGCCTGCCGCGAATGGCATATTAGCTGGGGCCTGAACGCCTGCGACTGCCGGGCGGTCAAGCTGAAAAAAGCGGAGCGCGGGGTATGCCGCTGCTGCGGCTATGAGGCATTTGTCAACGGAAATGGCCTTTGCAATCAGTGCGCCAGGGAAAAGGAAATCGAAAAGCGGGCCTATTTCAGGCAGTACCCGGTTAAAAGGGAGCGCCCGTGATGCTGATTTCAGAGCAGGGCCTGTGCAGGGCCATCAAGCAGATACATAAAACCGGGTATGACATCCTGATGGACGAGAGTGAACTGGTGATCAGCTCGGAGCGCTTTCTGGTGGTGATGGACCGGCGGGATATTCCAAGAAAGGTGCAGGGCCTTCTGGTGGAGCACATGGGATGCCTGCCGGACGGCGGTAACGGCGTAAAAGAAATCGGCAAGGAGGAAACCAAACATGGATATGGGAATTGAAAAAGCCATTGAAAAAATCAACGCGGAGATGCAGAAGGACCCGGACAACACATATCTGGAGATCATCGGCCATTATGTGATTGACCGCTGCGCCGACGATGTCACCGCCGCCAGAGTTGCGGCGGATGGAAAAAGCCTCAATCAGGCACTGGCACAGGTAACCGAAGTGGCCAGGAAAGCTGCCCATAAGAATGTGGCAGTCCTGACGCCGGATGCGGTATTCAATACCGTTGACACATACTTTGAAATCACCAGAAACGATGAAATTCGGGAAAAGGTGATGGTGGCCGCCTGTGGAGCTGTATCAACTCCGGTTAAGCCACCAGTAGCCGATAAGGTGATGCTGGATCTGGAAGATTTCCTGTAAGGGGGCGCCGGCATGAAGATACCAAAAAACGTCAAGGCCATGCCGTGGCCGGAGGACATTCACAGCGGAAACGAGGATTACCGGGTTTCCCTTTCGTGGCCGGTGGCGGAGCATGAGCGGCTATTGGTAGTGACCTTCCTGGTCAATCGGAATAAGGCAGTGGGATATGGCCGGACGGCCCAGGACGCCGCAAAAAATTTCAGGCTGATTTGTTTCAAAAAGCAGAACCGGGCCGTGATCCTCTACCAGGGAGAGCGGCAGGGTAAGCGGCACCGGCTTCGTCCGGCCATGCGACAGATGCGCACAGATCCGAGAACCTGCTATCCACGAATTGACGAGCGGGACGAGGCGGCGCTGGCAAAATGGCTGGGGAGAACTGAAACCCAAAACCATTTTTTAGACCATCTGGAGAATTGGGTGGATCAGGCACTGAACGCTGAGAAGCAGGCCGAGGCAGACGCCCGCGGAGAACTGCGGGATGAGGACGTGGATCTCTGCCCCGGAGAGCTGCCGGAAGGGCTGGAAGAATGGGTGCGCCGGGAGATTATCGGGCGGGATCACACATTGGTCTATAAAAAAGGAAACGTCCGGGGTGTATGTTTCCGCTGCGGACGGAAGGTACATGCAGGTCCTTGGCAGCGATTCCGCCAGTTTTCCATCACCAGATGCCCGGACTGCGGTGAGGAAGTGATCTGTGTTCTGAGCCGGACGGATCATTTCCGGGCCGAGTATGTGAAAAACATTGTGGCCGCACAGTTGGGAACGGACGGAAAGACCGTGTTTTTCAGACAGTGGCATGTGAAGCGGGACCCCACGGCGCGGTATGAACAGGTGGCGCCTTGGCTGGAAGAGTTTGGCCGGTACGCCGTGCGGGGAAACCGGGCGGCCAAGTGGCTCCATGAATACAAGGAAAACTACTGCATGAACGCATACCGATACCGGATGGACGTCTGGACCAGATTTTCCGGCGTTGAGGTCTATGACGGAAGCTATGAATTTTTTGAGGGATCTCTGGAGGGGGCTGTCGCCGGAACCCGGCTTCAATACGCAGATATTCCGGGGTACCACCAGACAAGCTGGACGCAATACCGGGATGGAGGGTACGGTTACCACAACGTGGTCCGCTATGCCATGGACTGGGCGCGGTACCCGGTGATGGAATTTTTATGGAAAGCCGGATATAAAAATCTGGTGTTTCAGCGGGTGGCCGGGCTGTCCAAAGAAAACCGGAACGCTGTCCGGTGGAGCCGCGGCAAGCTGAAGGAGTGCTTTAAGTTCCCGCTGCGCCTCCTGAAGCTGAAACCCGCCGACCAGTGGAACATGGAGGATGTGCAGAAGCTCACGAAGCTGTGGGGATACCATGAACTGGGCAGCCTTGCCGAGCGGGATATTTCGGAGATGCTGGAAATGGATCTGCATTTTGACCTGCTGGAGAACGCCATGGCCTATGCTCCGCTGCGGAAGATCATCAAGTATCTGAGCGGGCAGACGGAGGCCCACCATGGGAATCTGGAGCAGACCTACCGGGATTACATACAGGAATGCGGGCAGCTGCGGCTTGACCTGCACAGCCGGGAAATCCTTTTCCCACGGGATTTACAGGAGGCCCATAACCGGACAATGGCGCAGATATCCTACCAGAAGAATAAAGCGGATCAGGAAAAATTCGCCGCCCAGGTGAAAAAGCTGGAGCGCTGGGCCTGGGAGCGGGGCGCCCTGCTGATTCGCCCGGCCAGAGCGCAGAAAGAACTTTCCGACGAGGGCGCGGCCCTGCACCACTGCGTGGGCGGGTATATCCAGCGCGTAGCAAACGGAGAAACGGCGATCTTTTTCGTCCGGAAAAAAGCAGAGCCGGAAAAGCCGTATTTTACGCTGGAGCTGCGGGATAAGCGGGTGATCCAGTGCCGTACCAAAAATAACAAGAGCTATGAGCTTGTGCCGGAGATCAGGAATTTTGTTGTTTCCTGGCTGGAGGAGCGTGTGAACAAAAAAGCAGGAAGAGCAAAAAAGAAGACCGCACACGCCGCGTAATTTTTTCAAGTGGAGGTGCAGATAGCATGAATAATATGGAAAGCAGCGAAAGGCGGGAACCGGAAGATACCTGTAAATTCCGCTGTGGATCGTGCGTGATCGGCCATTGGTACAGCAATGAATACGATTATGTAAGCGTTGTAACGCCGGGCGGAGGCACGGAGAAAAGGCCGTGTGAACCGCATACGCACTATTGTTCCCACTTTGCGGAAGGGCAGCGAAAAATCGCGGATGATGAAAATTTTGACCCGGATACCGCCCCGGACTGGTGCCCTCTGCGGGAAGAAGCGCAATACCGGAAAAACACAGAGCCGATGGAACCCCTTGTTTCACTCAAGCAGCAGCACCGGCCGCCGGCACAGGACCGGACGATCCAGGCGGTGACGCTGGAAATCAAGACGCTGCACCAGCAGTTTAAACAGATTGTGCTTGGCTATGCCATCGAGATCGGGCGCCGGCTTGTGGAAGCAAAGTCCATGTTGGGTCATGGGGAATGGGGAGACTGGCTTCGCAATGAGGTGGAGTTTTCCCAGTCAACCGCAAATAACCTGATGCGCATTTTTGAGGAATATGGAGCGGATCAGATGGGGCTGTTCGGACCGGAGGCAAATTCGCAAACGCTTGGGAATTTGCCGTATACCAAGGCTTTGAAGCTCCTGGCAATCCCCGTGGAGGAACGGGAGGCCTTTGCGGAAGAGCACGACGTGGAGCACCTCTCCACCCGAGAGCTGGACAAGCTCATCCACGAGCGGGACGAGGCCCTGTCCGCCCAAAAAGCCGCTGAGGAGAAGCTTAACAGTATGACTGCGGACCTTTCCGAGGCACAGGAGAATCTTGACAATATGGTGGATGAAGTTTCCGACGCCAATCGGGAACGGGATGAGGCTCTGCAGGCAAAACAATCCGCTGAAAAGGCCATAAAGGACCAGCTGGACGAGCAGCAGAAGGTCTATGACGTGGATATGGAAGCGGAACGGGCCAAGCTGAAGGTGCTCACTGAAAAGGCGGATGATCTGGAGGCAAAGCTGGCGGCGGCCAAGAAAAAGGCCAAGCAGGAAAAAGACGCCGTAGAAACTGCCCGGCGGGAGCTGGAAGACCTAAAGAAAAAGCCGGTGGAGGTGGCCGTCCAGCAGCCCAGCGACGAGGCCATGGCAAAGCTAAAGGCCGACGCGGAGGCCGAAGCCGCTGAAAAGATCGCGGAAAAAGAGCGGGAGCTCCAAAAAGCCGCCGAGCGCCTGAAAGCGGCGGAGGAAAAAGCCGCCGCGGCGGAAAAGCAGCTGGCCATGAGCGACGAGGCCACCACTACCTTTAAATTGCTTTTTACCCAGTGGCAGAAATCCTATCTCACCATGATGGAAGCGCTGAACAAGGTGGAGCGGTCCGACGAGATCAAGGCACAGAAACTGAAAAATGCCGTCCGGGCCGCGGCCGGGAACATGGGTGCGGCATAATTGCCGCAGCCATATGGATGAGGCCACACAGGCCGAGGAGGAAAGCAAATGAAAGCGACAGGAATTACACGGCGGGTAGACGAGCTTGGGCGGGTTGTGCTGCCCGTGGAGCTCCGGCGGGTGCTTGAAATCGAGGACCGGGCCGCCGTTGAAATTTTCACAGATGGAGACTCCATCGTACTTAGAAAATATAATCCCGGCTGCGCCCTCTGCGGCAGCACGGAGGGTTTAGTCTACATCAACAAAAGACCGGTGTGTGCCAAATGTGCGGAGGAGATCAGGAGGAAGACCGAGAGAGGCAGATGAAAACGGAAGGCTGGGAGGCTATAATATGGCCGCGCAGGCCGGGGCAAAAACAGAAAAGAGCGGAGCATGAATAAATCATGCATCCGCTCTGATCTGAAAAGATTATCTGATAAAAGTTCCAACAATCAGCAGGCCCACTACGATTCCGTAGATCTTGGATATATATGGGCTGGACGTGATGGAACAGGAACCGCTTGGAACCCGACTAGCCTGTAATACAGATATCCGGCCACTCCGCCGATAATACCGCTAACAATAAATTCTAACATTTGACTCGTCCTGCCTTTCGTATTGTTTTTATTGTAATTGAATTATACAGGCAGGTGGCCGGTCCGTCTGTAACTATGTCACATTAAAGATGGAGAGATTGCAATAATTGCTTTGAACCTGGCGAACCTGAAAGGAGCGCACAAAATGAAAGTAACAGTTGAATTGGACGAGCGGGAGCTCATGGAGTTTATGGCCTGGAGAGAGGGCAAAGACAAATATGAAAGGGAAGAAAACCAGGTGCGGCGGGAAATGGGTAAAAGCCTTGAGAATTTAGCCACTTCCTTGCTCAACGCGATCAGGCCGAGGCCGGAGAATCCGGAGGAATTTGAGATCGTGGAGCAGGGACATATGAGCGATGCCTGGGATCTTGCCCAGGACGTATTTGCATAAAAAGAGAGCCGCCTGCGCCCGGTGCTGACAACACGGCGCAGGTGGCTTTATAAGCGACGGATTAGCCGGCGCACTACCTTATATATAATGTATGCCTTCCAGGGACAAGCAGCCGGGGTTGTGACATGCGCCCGTTCCAGGCGTCTGTCAGAGCATCGGAAAAAATCAGGGAATACATACGCGCGTTCTTATACGGGGCCCTTAAACCGCTAACAAAGCGGCCAAAGGAACAGGAGGAAATGGGAGTGAAGTGTCTCATGCGGTATGCCATCACATCCGGCCGGGTGGTCGAAAAGCGAGATGTGCTGATGGAGATCAATCTGGACCCTACGAAGAAACGGACCAGAGGCCGGCGGCGTGCAAAATCCGCCGAGAAGCAGATCGAGCGGAATGGAAACGAAACCGTTTTACGGCTGGCCAGAATACTCAACAGCAATTTCAAGGGCGGGGATCTGTTTCTGACACTGAAGTACGACAACGGAAGATTGCCGGACACACTGGAGGAGGCAAAGCGGCTGGCAAGGAATTTCATGAACCGCATTGCCAGGGCGTACCAAAAGACTACCGGGGAAAAACTCCGGTGGGTGTTGGTAACGGCGGACCGCTCCGCCAAAACCGGGGAGCCGGTACGCCTGCATCACCACATTGTCATGGACGCGGTGGACTGGGAGCTGATATCGAAACACTGGCCGGCTGATCAGTTTTCCTATCGCCGTCTGGATGGGAGCGGAGACTACATTGGCGTGGCCCGCTACATGGTGCGGAACGCGGGATATGTCCGGGGCCGCCGTACATGGAGTTCATCCCAGGGGCTGGAGAAGCCGGTATTCTCTGAGCCAGTCCCGGTAAAAAAGGCGGGCAGCTACCGGGTTCCAAAAGAGGCAAAGGGAATTTACCGGGAGGTCAAGGAGGACAGCGAGAGCGGATTTTATGCCGCATACATACGGTATGTGATGCCGAAGGAAACCAGAACAGATGATCCACAACACAACGCTGAACGGTATGGAAGGGAAACAGGCAAAATCCGCAATACGGAGGCGCGAGGATGAAAGCTGTACTGATGAGCATGAAGCCACAGTGGTGGGAAAAGATCCTGTCGGGCGAAAAGACCCTGGAGATTCGCAAGACTGCCCCGGTGGATGGCTTCAGCGGAGAAAATACGTGGCGGTCCCTGCTGGTACTGGTCTACGTGAGCGGGACCGGGGAGATTCAGGGACAGTTCTTTTGCCACGGATGGATGAAAGCCGGGGATTACGCTTATCTATCCAAGCGGTCCTGTGTGCCGCCGGAGGCCTTGGTGAACTATGCGGCGGGGAAAAGGCTCTGCGCCTGGATGGTCAGGGAGCCGAAAAAATACGATACTCCAAGGCAGCTGGCGGAACTTGGACTGACGCGGCCGCCCATGTCGTGGCGGTATGTTGAACTGCCGGACTCAGCGGAGGTGGAATAGATGGCCATCAACGTTTCAGACCTGCCGCCGGAATACCAGGCGCAGGCCTTTCGAAAGTGGAAAGCACAGCAATGCCGGGAAACTCCGTCTCAGCAGATGGACGTAGGGGCGCCGCCAAACACAAAATACCACAATAAGCCAACCGAGCGGATCACGCCGTCCGGAGCGGTTCTCCGTTTTCAAAGCCGGAAAGAGGCCCGACGCTATGACTACCTGATCCGGCTGGAGCAAATCGGGCAGATTCGGGACCTGCGCCTTCAGGTGGATTTTACCCTGCAAGAGGCATACACAGACACCGAGGGCCGCCGGGTGCGGGCGATCCGGTATAAGGCGGATTTTACATACTACCGTCCGCCGGGTACGGCGGGCACAGGCAGCCATGCGGCATATTGGGCGGAACAGTCCGGGGCGCCGTGGGTGCTGGTAGTGGAAGATGCGAAAAGCAGACCAACAAAGACAAAAACCTATGCCATGAAGCGGAAAATGCTGAAGGACCGTTTCGGGCTTGACATTGTCGAGGTGTAGAAATGGACAATTTCCCGGAACGTCTCCAGCGGCTTAGGGAGCGACAACACAAAAGCCGCCGTACCGTATCAGAGTTATGCGGGTTGCCGCAGGATGCAATAAGGCGATATGAACGAGGAGAAGCAACGCCAAACGCTGCCGCTTTAATCGCCATTGCGGATTACTTTGAGGTTTCCATAGACTTTCTGGTTGGAAGAACGAATTATTAAATTATCAAAACGCCCCTTAAAAGGGGCAAGAAAAATTACATCTATGAGAAAATCAGTATGTGAATTGTACATACTGATTTTTTTATGCAGATTTCACACCATGGGCTGGTGGAATGTGCCACAGGGGCTTTCCTCCTTTCACCCTGTTCTATGCGTGTAAGAAACGCACAGACCAGCCCAAACCATCCAAGCCCATGGCCGCCTTTGCAGAGGGGTGGCCATGGGCATTCCCTTAACAGCATCCATCCCCCCCTATTGGGTCCTCCCTAGGGGTAATGGACATGCGGGGCGAGGAACGCCCGGGAATTTCCTCTGTGAGATAGAAAAATTTTAGGGCTGTTACGTTACGTTTTGGAAAAAGCACGGCAAAAATTATACCCCCCTTTGGGGGTATAAGCGAAAAAGAAATGAGGACGAAAAAGCGAAATCACCCAAAACCGGAAAAGCGAAACCGGCGAGGCCTCCGCGCCGGGGGACCAGCCAGGGCAGAAAAGGGGGTGCTGCCGGTGGCGGAGAGGACGAAAAAACAGGCAAAAAAGGCTGCGAAAACGGAAAAGCCGGCGGTATTAACGGGGACGCCGCCAGAGTGGGCAAATGCAACGGCGATCTCCAAACTGCTGGGAAAGGGCGTCCGCCGGATCCAACAGCTGACCCAGGAGGGCGTCCTGGAAACCGAGATCCCACCGGGCGGAGGGGCGCGGAAATACCGGACCTGCGAAACCGTACAGAAATACATTGCCCATGTGGAGGCCAAAGCCCAGGAAACAGGCGAGAACAGCCGTACGGCGGAGTTGAACCTGAAAAAGCTGGAGGCGGAGGTTGAACTGAAAGAAAGCCAGGGGCAACTCCACCGCCTCAAAACCGCCATAGCGGAGGGAAAATACATATCAGCCGAGCAGGCAACCGAGGAACTGGCGGAGTTTATGGCTGCATTTAAGAAATTCACCAAGAATATCCCACCCCGCGCCGTTGGTGCCCTGGCAGGCAACGCTGATCCGGTGACGGTTCGGGTGCTGAAAAAATCCATGGGCAAGGAACTGGACACCATGCTGGCCGCCTATGCGGGCGCGGCGGTGGAACAGCTGGAGGAGGCGGAAACACCGTGAAAAAGAAATTCACCGTGGAGCCGTACATAGTCCCCTCCTGGATCTATAAGGCCGTCCAGGTTTTACGACCCACAAAGCAACTACCGGTTTCAGTGTGGGCAGAGAACAAGCGGATCCTGACCATTTCAGCCATGCCAGGGGCATGGAGAAACGACGTGACCCCGTATCTAGTGGAGATCATGGACGCCTTTTCCGACGACATGATTGAGGAAATTATTTACGTCAAGCCCACCCAGGTGGGCGGCACCACCGCCATGGAAAACATGATCGGCAGCCTGATCGACCAAGACCCGGCCCCCACCATGGTGGTGTACCCGTCGGACGATCTGGCGGAAAGCACATCCGAAACCCGCCTGGTACCCATGATCAAGAGCAACCCGGACATGGCGGAAAAATTCAGGGAAAGCGAAAGTAAAAAGCTGGCCCTAAAATTCCGGGACATGTGGCTATACCTGACGGGAGCCAACAGCCCGGCAGACCTTTCCAGCAAGCCGATCAAAAATCTATTTTTGGATGAAGTGGACAAATACCCCGGCGCCTCAAAAAAAGAGGCGGATCCGGTTTCCCTTGCGCGGGAGCGCACCAAGACATTTTTTGACCGAAAGATCTTTATGACATCCACCCCTACCCTGAAAACCGGACACATTTGGAAAGCCAAAGAGGCGGCAGAGGTGGAAAAGCACTATTTTGTGCCCTGCCCACATTGCGGCCAGTTTATCGAACTGAAATTCGCGCAAATCAAGTGGCCCAGCAAGGACGACGTGCCGGAAAACACCGACCGGGCGGAAATGGCCGCCTATGCTTGCCAGGCGTGTGGCTGCGTGATTACCGACCAGGACAAGGGGAAAATGCTGCGCGGTGGGCGCTGGCAAGCGGTACGCCAGACCAGTCAGCACCCCAAGAGTGTCGCGTTTTGGATGAACACCCTATATTCCCCCTTCACAAGATTTTCTGATATTGCGCGGGAGTTCATGAGATCCAAGGACGACCCGGACTTACTCCACAATTTCGTCAACTCATGGCTCGCTGAACCTTGGGAAGATACAAAGCTAAAAACCAATGCTGAGATGGTAATGGAGCGCCAGACCGATGCGGCGGAGTGGACCCTGCCGCCATGGACCAAGCTGATCACGGCGGGCGTGGACGTGCAGGAAAATTGCCTGTACTGGACCATCCGGGCATGGGGTGATTATCTCACTTCACAGAACATAGCGCATGGGCAGGCCCTTTCTTTCGGAGAGGTGGAAAAAATCATGAACGCAGAATTTTCACACCCGAACGGAGAAAAGATGGTTGTCAATCTGGCGTTGGTGGACAGCGGAGATCAAACTGACGCGGTTTATGAGTTCTGCCTGATCAACGCGGACTGGGCGCGGCCCTGCAAGGGATCATCCTCCTCCCTGCAAGGCTATTACAGAATTTCCACGATAGACAAAGCCGGAAGCCAAGCCAACGGAATGCAGCTGGTGCTGGTAGACGGCGGAAAATACAAGGACATGATCGCCGCCCGTATGCGAAAGCCAAACGGCACCGGCTCCTGGATGGTTTATCAGGGCTGTGATCTGGAATATGCCGAGCAGGTCACCGCCGAGCATAAGATCACCGAGCGGGCCGGCGGAAAAGAAGTTCAGCATTGGACGCTGAAATCTTCCCATGCTGACAACCATTACCTGGACTGTGAAGTATACGCGGCGGCAGCCGCCGATGTGCTGGAAGTACGTTCCCTGTTTTTGCAAAACCAGACGGAAGAAAAGGCCCAGGAGGTCAAAAAGCAAACGGCCCCGGCGCCCGCGCCGCAGGGCCAGGAAGAAAACTGGATCAGCCAGAGTAATGATTGGCTATAAAACCGTATTTTTTTAGAATTTTTATAATTTCGTCTATTTCACTTGCTTGAATTTTATTCTTCAGACCCCTTTCAAATTCGACATCTCGACACTTTTTAACTAAATCATTAATCGTTTTTTCCCTAGATTTCAAAACAACATTATCTCTATATTGTTTTGCTGCCGACAAAGCAGCTTCTTCTGAACCATAGTCACGAATGCTGAAATTTTTATAGAAAGTTTTGCCTCCTAAATTATAGTGAACCTTATAGCCGACTATCTTCGGACGCCCTTGCTTGTGAATGTACTGCATGTCAGACTTTTTATATTTGCTGGAAACGTTGGTCGTATTTAAAAGAGAAGTGTTGAATATCCGGAGATTAGAAAGCCGGTTGTCTAACGGATTATTGTTTTCATGGTCTATTGTACTTCCCCAATAGTCTATTTCTTCCTTCTCATGTTCAATAATTAAACGCCATATCCTTTGAGACTGTTTATTAATACTCGTTTTTACATTCACTCTTGATTTTGAAATTATTGCTGTCCAAGAGTAATTTGACAAATATTCATCCCAACATTTTTTATCAACTATCACTTTAAATTTGTTTTTGCCGACTGTCTCAAACTCAACACATTCTTCACCCTCGTAGGTTAAGTATCTGTATGGATTGATAGCCACTGTAACATCCCCCATTTTCTGTATTTAGGATAATTATATCATTACTAAATCGACTTTGTATTCTAACTTTCAGAAAACAATAACTGCATTAGAGGAGAATCCTCAATAACCAAGGAGGCCAATATGAGCGAAGAAACCATACAACCTGCGGAATTGTTGGAGCAGGTCAACACCGCCATTTCCACCGTTTTAGCAGGCGGACAAAGCTATAAAATCGGCAGCCGGTCCCTGACGCGGGCCGATCTTGCCATGCTCAAATCCATGCGGGACGACCTGGAGGCACAGCTGACGGCAGAGAACGATGCCGGGCTGCTGGGGCGTACCTATGTGGCGTTCTTTGACGGGAGGTAATCCCATGGAATTTTTAGAAAACATGATCGCCGCCGTCTCCCCGCGCCGGGCCTATGAGCGGGAACTGTGGCGGCAGGGATTGGAGGCCGTCCGGGAATATGACGCGGCCAGCTACGGGCGGATCAACGCCGGGTGGCGCGTCCATAACGACAGCGCGGAACTTACGGACCGGAACAGCCGGGATGTGGTCCGGGCCAGATCCAGAGACTTAGAGCGAAACAGCGATATTGCCCAGTCTGTGATCCACGCCTACAAGCGCAATGTGGTGGGCAAAGGATACACCCTGCGGGCCAGGTCCGGAGACGATAAACTGAACAAACAAATTGAACGGGCATGGAAACAGTGGTGTAAGGCCAGAAACTGCGACGTGACCGGGGAACAGTCTTTCAATCAAATTCTGCGCATGGCGGTGGAGCGGAAAAAGGTGGACGGTGGCCTGCTGTTTCTATACCGTTACACGCCGGGCGGCGTGGTCCCGTTCAAGCTGCAATCCCTGGAAGTGGACGAACTGGACGCCACGCAAACCACCCCAAAGACACCGGGAAACCGGGTTGTGGGCGGCATTGAGTACAACAAATACCGACGCGCTGTGGGCTACTGGATCCGGCAATACGATATAGAGGGATGGCGCCTTTTGGACCCGGTATATATCGAGGCTAAGTATGTGTATTTCTACAAGACGAAGCACCGCCCCAGCCAGCTGCGGGAAATGTCTGACATGGCCCCGACCATCACCCGGATCCGGGACACCAACGAGTTTATTACCGCCGTTTCGGTCAAGGAGCGGATCGCGGCCTGCCTGTCCGTTTTTATCAAAAAGACGCTGCCAACCGGCGGAATTGGACGCGGGAGCATCCGGCAGGTGGACGGACAGGTGGACTATGCCGGCAAGAAGCTGGGACCTGGCATGATCATGGAAATGAACGCGGGAGACGACGCCCAGGTGGTGGACCCCAAGGGTTCGGCCACTGACGCCACGGCGTTCCTGAAAACCCAGCAGGGGCTGATCGGAGCGGGCCAGGGACTTTCCTATGAAGCGACCAGCCGGGACATGACCGGCGCCACGTATTCCTCCGCCAGACAGAACGCAAACGAGGATGAAAGCACCTATGCGGAGGACATAGAAATGCTGACGGCATTCATGTCCGAGGTATACGAAAATTTCATCATTTCCGGTTATCTCTGCGGGCTGTTCCACATGCCGGGATTTTGGGATAAAAAAGCGGACTTCTTGGAACATTCCTGGGTTAAGGTCCCGAAAAAATGGATCGACCCGGCCAAGGAAAGCACAGCGAATAAAACCGCCCTGCAAAGCGGCCAAAAGACATTCCAGGATATTTGCGCCGAGCAGGGCAAGGATTGGAAAGACGCTGTTGACGAAACGGCGGAGGTCCTGAAATATGGCCGCAAAGCCGGCATTGAGATGGGGGGAGTCATTTTTGGAAATGGAACGACAGCAGCCCAACAGAACACTAGCACCCAGCCAGGGAAATGACCGCAACCACGGCACCCGGAGCATGGGCCAGATCCTTTTCCGCCAGGCGGACGACGAAAACAGCCGCAAGCGGACGATCAGCTTTTCCTCCGAGGAGCCATACCGCCGCTGGTTCGGAATGGAGATCCTGGACCATGCGGACGGCGCGGTGGACCTGGAACGCCTGAACACGGTGGGTGTTCTCCTGTTCAACCACAACACCGACAAGGTGGTGGGCAAAGTGATCCGCGCCTGGGTGGAGAACCACCGGGGCATGGCGGAGGTGGAATTTGACACCGATGAAGACGCCGAAAAGATTTTCGGAAAGGTCAAATCAGGAACCCTGAAAACCACATCCGTCCGCTATGACGTGGACGCCTGGGAGGAGGTGGTGGCCGGAAAGACCAGCGCAGACGGGCGTTTTACAGGCCCGTGCCAGATCGCCCGCAAATGGACGCCGCTGGAGGTGTCCATTGTCTCCGTGCCGGCGGACGCCACCGTGGGTGTGGGTAGATCCGAAACGGAAACGGACAGCCAGAACGACATACCGGACCTGTCCATGTATGAGCGGCAGATCCAGATTAACCAAAACAATTTTAGGAGGTAAAAAGCCATGACCATTCAGGAAATGATCGCGGAACAGCAGGCGATGGTAGACCAGGCTCGCAACGAGGGCCGGGGACTGACCCGCGAACAGCAGGCCCGTTTCGACAAACTCCAGAGCCTGATCACCGCCGCCCGCAGTAATCCGCCCGCAGATGGAGAGGGCGACCAGGGCGGTGCAGAGGGCGGAACCCCTCCCGCCGACGGCAACCGTGGAGCGGGTGAAAATTCTCCCGTGCCCAGCGCAACCCCCGCCCCTGCCGGAAGTGACGACGCCACCCGCCAGGCAATCGTGGCGGAGCGTCAGCGCAATAATGACATTGTGGCCCTGTGCCGACAGACGGGTATGGACCCGTCGGAATATATCCGCAACGGAACCAGCATGACAGACGTGCGGGCCGCAGCCGTTACATACCTGATTCAAAACGGTACCCCCGTGGGCGCACGAATGAACGAAGACGAAACGGACAATTTCCGCCAGGCAGCTGTGGATTCTATGCTGATGCGTGCGGGCGTCCCCGTGGAGCGGCCCGCAGAAAATGCGGAACAAATGCGGAGCATGAGCCTGCGGGATGTGGCCATCGAGTGCATGAGCCGGGACGGCCTGGGAAGCCCTGCCTCCCTGCTGCGTATGTCCAAAGACGATCTTTGGAACATGGCCTGCCGCCAGTTCTTCAACCCCACGGCTGCGTTTCCCGCAATTCTGGACAACGCGATTAAAAAGACCATCGTACACCAGTATCAGCACGTCCCCACCACGTTCCAGCTGTGGACCAGCAAGGGCAGCGTGACGGACTTCAAACCGACCAAAGACCACAGCTATCTGGCCGGCGGCGCCGGTGAGTTCCTGCTGGTGGGCGAAAACGGAGAACTGAAACACGACAAACCGCAGACGGACCTGCTGCCCCAGCGCAAGATTGACACCTATGGCCGCCAGTTCAGCATGAGCCGGCAGGCGTTCATCAATGACGACATTGGTTTCATTACCGAGGTGCCCGGACTGTATGCCGCCGCCGCCAAGCGCACGATCAACAAGCAGGTTTATACCATTCTGGTCACCAACCCCGCCATTTTCGACGGCGTGAGCCTGTTTGACAGCACACATGGCAACCTGATCGACACCGGAACCAAACCATCCAACGCGGCAATTCAGACCCTTATGATGAAGATGCTGCTGCAGAAGGATCCTTTCGGGGAGTCCATCATGGTCCAACCCGCCTTTACCATCGTGCCCGTGGGTTACAAGTTCCTTATGACCACGATCATGTCCAGCCCCACCCTGAACACCACCGAGAACACCCAGGCGGTCAATCCCCTGTATCAGTACAAGGATCAGATCAAGGTGGTAGAGGACGGGACAATCAACGCCCTGTCCGGCACCAATGCGGCACCCTGGTTCATGGTGGGCGATAAGTCCTATGCAAAGAGTCTGCAGGTCGATTACCTGAACGGCCAGGAGACCCCCACCATCCGCCGCAGCGAGATCCCCGGACAGCTGGGCTATGTGTGGGACATTTGGCTGGATTGGGGCATTACCGCCGTTGACTTCCGAGGCATTTCCCGCAACAACGGCGTGGTGATTTCTTAAATACTCAACAGGAGGTAAAAGCTATGAATGCGAAATATTGGCAGAAGGGTGAAACCCTGGACTATACGCCGACCACCGCCGTGGAAAACGGCGCGGTGGTTAATCTGGCAACCCGGATCGGTATTGCCGGATCCGATATTGCCGCCGATGAAACCGGACAGGTCCATGTGGTGGGCGTATTTGAGATGGACAAGGCCGCTGTGGCCGTCACCATGGGCGCCGCCGTGTATTACGACGCCGCCAACGACAATATCACCACCACCGCCACCGACAACACGCCCGCAGGTTATGCGGTGGAAGCGGCTGCGGAGGCCGACACCACAGTACTGGTCAAACTGTTGGGCTGATCGGAGGGAAAGGACATGAGAAAGCTGATCGCGGCGCGTCCGATCCAGTACATGGGGCGGACATATGCGCGCGGGGACGCCGTACCCGCATATGACGGAAAAATGGTGGAGGCGTGGCTGTCCGCCGGCAGTGTCGCGTGGACGGGTTCCGACGCGGTGGAGCCCGCCGGAGCCAAGGCCGACGCCGACACGCAGGCAGCCGACGCCCTGCGGGAGATGGGCGTATCCATCACGGACGACGCGGGTAATTTTGTGGGCGCGGAAAATCTGGCGGAGCAGATCCGCAGCATGGCCGCCACCCCCACAGAAAACAGCCAGAACGGCACACAGGGAGACGGAAACGGGCAGGATGGACAGGAACCAACCGACGGGAAAGACAACACGCAGAGTAGCCAGGAGGCCGCCGGAGAGCCTGAAATGGTGACCGGCCACCTGGACGCCGCGCAGCTGGAGCGCATGACCAAGCCGGAATTGATTGAACTGGCCGAAAAAATGAATGTGGATATTTCCACAGCCAAGAACAACACCGAGCGGGCCGCCATGATCGCGGCGGTTGAGGTTCAGGCCCCCAAGAATGAAAACGGGGGTGCCCGGTAATGGGCACCCCCAGCTTCAAGGACTGTATTGCGTCGGACGTTGCGGGCGTGTTCCTGAACCGCCTGGAGTTTGCGGACACGCACACCGTAAACGGGCAGGAAATGACCGTGCTGGTGGATGAAAACGAACTGCAGGAACGCGACAAGTTCAAACTGCTGGGGGCAAATCAGGGCGGGACATACAAATCCACCCGGATGATCTACGTTGCAAAAACGGAGTTCGGCCGACGCCCCGCGCTGGGCGCCACCCTCAACCTGGACGGGCGGGAGTACCGCGTGGCGGACGGAACCACCGAGGAGGCCGGGATCCTGGCCATAGCGTTGGAGGCGTTGAGATCGTGAGCGAACAGGAAACGTTTTTGCAAATTGATACCGACGCAGAAATAGCGGCTATTATCGGAAAGCTGAATAAGCTGCCGGACCAGATCGCCGCGCCAAACATCTTAAAAAACGCCCTGAACGCCACCGCCCGAAAGGTACGAAAGCAGATCGTCAAGGACGCCGCCGGGCAATACGCCATCAAGGACAAAAGCATCTTAAAGCAAGAGGATCAGGGCGCCCCGAAAGTTTACACGGCCAGCGCGGCGGACCTGGCGGCCACAATCCGGTCCAGGGGTCCCATGCAGGACATTATGGCATTTATGACCAAGCCAAACAGCGACACCGGAGCGGCGGCGGCAAAGGTGCTGCAGAGCGGGACACTGACGACTCTGGAGGCTGGCGGCCTGAAAGCGTTTGTAACCACATTCGCCAACGGCCACACCGCAATAGTGCAGCGGCACCCGCCGGCGGAATACAGCACCGGGCGCAACACACGCGCCGGAAGATACGGAGAAGGGGCAGACATGACCAAGATCAAAAAACTGCTGTCCCCCGCTGTTCCGCACATGCTGGGCAACGAAAAAGTTATGGCGCAGTCCGAAACGCTGACCTATGAGACGCTGCAGGCGGAAATTCAAAAACGGATCGACAAGATAACAGCCGCGCAATAAGGAGAAAACATGACACAGGAATTTTTGCAGGATGCGATAGTGGAGGACCTGAAAGGCTTTTTTAGCCGCTACCAGCTGACAAATTCCCTGGGTGTCGAGCGGGAAATAAAAGTGTATCCGCACGACGCGCCGATCCGTCAGGGAGACGATGAAGCCCAGGACCCGGAGGCCCCGCCGGAACCGTATGTGATTGTCAGAACCATGGGCGGGGGCGTACAGGACGAAAACAGCCCGCATGTGGTGGAGATTGTGCTGGTGGTATGCGTCTACGACCGAGACCCGGAGCGGCAGGGGTACAGGGACGCGCTGCACATCGTCAATGAGATTTACCGCCATTATGCCGCAAACGGAATTGTGGGGAAACGGTACAGCCTCCAGTATCCCATAAAGTGGACGACGCCGGACGACGATACCCACCCGTATTATTTCGCCGCCATGGCGCTGAATTTTGAGGCGCCGGCGGTTATCAAGGAGGTGCCGGAAACATAATGGCCAGGAGAAAAAAGACAGAGTGGGCCGCCACGGTGGTCTACTGCGGTCCCACAGTTCCCGGTGTGGCCAAGCAATTCACAATTTACAAGGGCGGGATCCCCAAGCCGCTGGCGGAGGCAATCCGGAAAAACCCCGCCATGGGCGGACTGGTGATCCCGCTGGATCAGCTGCCGGACGCCATGCGTCAATTGCGGGAGGGATCCGGCTCTGTTTACCGCCTGTATCGTCTGGTACAGGCGAAAACCTAACAGGAGGTAGAAGATCATGGCATATTTTCATGGCGTTTATAACTCCGAGCAGGACACCAGCCTGACCACTCCCGTGGAGGGGTCTGCAGGGCTGCAGGTGATTTTCGGAGTGGCGCCCATTCATTTATCCAGCAATCCCGCTGCGGCGGTCAACACCCCCATGCTGTGCTACAGCTTCAAGGAGTGCCAGGAGGCGGTGGGATATTCGGACGACTTCGAGAAATTCAGCCTTTGCCAGTCCATTGACGCCAGTTTCCGTGTGTTCAACGTGGCGCCCGTTATCCTGGTGAACGTGCTGGATCCAACCAAAGCGGCCCACGTCACGGAGAACGCGGCGGCAAGCTATGATGTTGCAAACGGCCAGATTACTTATGACAAGGATTATGTACTGCTGGACAGCCTGGTGATTACGAACGGAGAGACTACGCTGGTGGTAGACACCGATTACAGCGCGGCCCACGACGACGACGGAAAAGTGGTGATCACGCTGATTTCCGCAGCGGCCAAGGAAGCGGCCAGCCTGTCCGTGGCCAGTACCAGCATTAACCCGGACGGCGTAACCCGCGAGGACATTGTGGGCGGCGTGGACGCCACGACCGGAAAGGAAACCGGCCTGGAGCTGGTCCGCCAGATTTACCCCAAACTGGGCATGGTGCCCGGCCTGCTGCTGGCTCCCGGCTGGAGCCAGGATGCGGTGGTGGCCGCCGCCCTCCAGGCCAAGACCGAGGAGATCAACGGCGTTTTCGACTGCAACACCTATCTGGACATTGCGGCGGACGACGACGGTGCAAAGGTCTATACAGATGCAAAGACCGCAAAGGAAACCATGGGGGCGGCCTCAAACCACGCGGCGGTTTTCTGGCCTATGGTGGCGGTGGGCGACAAAATTTATTACATGTCTGCCATGGCCGCCGCGCTGACGGCATATAACGACGCAAACAACGCGGATGTGCCATATGAAAGCCCGTCCAATAAGGCCCTGAAAATCACCGCCACGGTACTGAAAGACGGAACCGAGGTGGTACTGGATCAGCAGCAGGCCGACGATGTGCTAAACGCCAACGGCATTATAACCGCCATCAACGCCAACGGGTTCAAGCTGTGGGGCAACAATACGGCGGCCTATCCGGCCACCACGGACCCCAAAGACCGCTGGCTGGCGGTGCGCCGGTTCTTTGACTGGGACGGAAACAATTTCATTCAGACTTATTTCCAGAAGGTTGATAAGCCGGGAAACAAGCGCCTGATCCAGTCCATTGTGGACAGCCAGAACATTGTGGGCAACGGGTATGTGGCCCGCGATTACTGCGCCGGCTATCAGGTAAAATTCAACAGCGACGAAAACCCGGTGACCAATCTGCTGGCCGGTCACCTGACCCTCCATACCTATCTGGCGCCCTATATCCCGGCGGAGTATATCGAGAATATCAGGGAGTACGACGTGACCGCCTTGGAAACGGCTTTAGGAGGTGAATAAATCATGAAAACGATCCCGACCAAAATCAACAACTACAACGTGTACAACGCGGGAAACCGACTGCTGGGCATGGGAGAGGAACTGACCCTGCCGGATTTTGAGGCATCCACCGAGACCATAAGCGGAGCCGGAGTCCTTGGAGAATTCGACGACCCGAACATTGGCTATTTCTCCAATCAGGAAATTGAAATCCCGTTCCGCGTTCTGGACGGGGAAGCCGTGGACATGCTGGACATGACCAAGGCGGTCCAGCTGGAGATTCGGGGCGCCCAGCAGACCACGAACAGCGAGGGAGATATTGAACCTCGCCAGATGCGCGTGGTGGTCCGTGGGCGCGCCAAGAAATTCAGCCCCGGAAAAGTCAAAAAAGGGAATCCCATGGACACCAGCGTGACCCTGACTGTGCTGTATATTCTGATCGAACTGGAGGGCAGCCCGGTTCTGGAGCTGGACAAGCTCAACGAGGTTTTCAAAATCAACGGCACCGACGTGCTGGCCGAAATAAAGGAGATGTGCTGATATGGATGATGTGAAAAACATGGAAGCTATGGAAACCGGGGAGCGGGAAACCATGGAGGCCGCCGCAGAAGCCGAGACCGGGGAGGACAATCAGGAAGAACAGGAAATTTCACTGGTGCTGAAATTCAGAAAGCCCTATTTGTTCGACAGCAGGGAATACACCGAGGTGGACCTGTCCGGTCTGGAGGACGCAACGGCCAAGGACCTGGAGGCTGTGGGCAGGATTATGGAGAAAAAGGTCAAGGGCACGAACCCGGCAACTATGGAAATGACCATGGATTATACCCAGCTGTTGGCCAACCGGATCACCGGGCTGCCGCTGGAGTTCTTCAAAAACCTGCCGGCCAGGGAGGCCATGACGCTGAAAACCACCGTCGTGGGTTTTCTCTACGGCGGGGATGGGGACAACTAACTCCCGCCGTTCTGAGAAAAGCCTGTGTCGGCATGTCGATACAGCTACGGACAGGACTTGAATATCTGCAGGCCCTGCCCATAGATGATCTGAACGATATTGCCGATGATCTGAACGACATTGCGGAGGAGGTGGCGCGGCATGTCAAAAAATAAAACCTATGAGCTGATGATCAAAATAGCGGGCAAAGCGGACAGTTCGCTGAAAACAGCCTGCGCCACCGCAGACAAAAACCTGTCCAGTCTAAAGAATACGGCCAAGACCGCCGGAAAAGTGGTGGCGGGCGCCACGATCGCCACCGCAGCAGCAGCAGGAACCTTAGGCGTGGCCTCCTTAAAGGCGGCTGCGGGTTATGAAAGCCAGTTGTCCAATGTATCGACGCTCCTTGATGGAACAGGGGCGGAGGTGGCCGCCCGCACAAGCGAGATCGGGAATCAAATTCTGGACGTATCCAACCGTACAAAAATAGTCACCAATGATTTGACCGATGGAATGTATCAGGTTATTTCCGCTTACGGAGACAGCGCGGACGCGGTGGGTATTTTGGAAACCGCCGCAAAGTCAGCAAAAGCCGGAAATACCACCACGACGGACAGTATCAATTTGCTTTCGGCGGTTACCAAAGGCTACGGCGACGTATCGGCGGCAGCCAACCAGAAAGTGGCCGATATGGCTTTTCAAACCGTAAAACTGGGACAAACCACGTTTCCGGAGCTGGCCTCCAGCATGGGGTCCGTTACGGGTGCAGCTTCCACCCTGGGTATTTCGCAGCAGGAGCTTTTCGGCGGCTTCGCCACATTAACCGGCGTGACCGGAGACACGGCGGAGGTATCCACGCAGCTTTCCAAACTGTACGAACAGATGATGGACCCGACCGACGCAATGACGAAAGCGGTCCAAAACGCGGGATATGCAAGTACGGCGGCCATGGTTCAATCGGAGGGATTGGGTACTACGCTGGACACCCTTATGGGCAGCGTGGACGGGGACAGCATTGCCTTTTATAACCTGTTCGGGAATGTCAACGCGGCCAGAGCGGCCACGGCATTGGCCGGAGCGCAGGCCGATAACTACGCGTCCAAATGCGCGGATATGTACGAATCGACCGGGGCGGCAAATACCGCCTTTGAGCGGCAGACCGACAATCTGAAGAATAACATTCAGGCGATCAAAACCCTGGGACAAAACTTCCTGATACAGATCGGGCAAAAGATGCTGCCGTATGTAAAGGACCTGGCCGAAAAGGCGCTGCCGGTCCTGCAGGAAAAAATACCGATGGTGGTGGACTATGTGGCCAACAAGCTGATTCCGGCGGCGGTCAACGCGGCCAAATGGATCAGGAAACACAAAACCCTGATTCTGGCGCTGGCCGGCGGAATAATTTCACTTGTGGCCGTATTTAAGACCCTGCAAACGACCTTGACGGTGATCAACACAGTAAAGAGCCTTTCCAAAGTATTCAAAGCGGCCTCAAAGGGTGGCGGACTGCTATCAAAGGTTTTAGGACTGGGTGGAATAAAACTTGCACTGATTGCCGGCGCTGTAGCGCTGGTTGTTGCCGGGTTTATTCTTCTATGGAACAAAAGTGAAAAATTCAGGAAAACGGTTATGAACCTATGGGCAAAGCTGCAACCGCTGGGGGAAAGCCTTGCGAATCTGGCGAAAGCGGCGTGGGACAACCTTGCCCCGGCGCTTGAATTCGTGGGAACAGTTCTTGTAAATGGGCTGGGGAGCGCCGTGGAAGTCCTAGCCCCGGTGATAGAAAACATCATTGGAATTTTTACGGGGCTGATTGATTTTATAACCGGCGTTTTTTCCGGCGACTGGGAAAAGGCATGGCAAGGAATCTGTGATATTTTCAGCAACCTGTTTGACGGCCTGGTGAATATCGCCAAAGTGCCAATTAACGCGGTGATAGGCGCCATTAATGCAGTAATTGAAGCAATCAACTCATGTGGGATTACAATTCCAGACTGGGTGCCGCTCCTGGGCGGAAAAAAGTTTTCGATCAGTTTACCCGAAATCCCCATGCTGGCGTCCGGCGGTATTGCCACAGCACCCACCATGGCCATGATTGGAGAGGGCGGAGAACCGGAGGCGGTCCTGCCGCTTTCCAAGCTGGCCGCACTACTGGACGAATGGGCCAAAAAGCCAAAGCCAACAGGAGGCGCGGACAGCAAGAGCCTGGGAGACGGTGACAACATCGTGTTTTCTCCGGTATTCAATTTCTACGGAGCCGCCAGCAAATCCGACGCAGAGGACGCCGCGCGGACTTCATTTGAAGAATTTAAACGAATGTACCGCCGCCTGAAAGCGGAGGAACGCCGCAAGAGCTTCAGCCCGGCATAAGGAGGACGACGCCATGGCAAAGACATACACCACCCAGCAGGGGGACGCATGGGACGCTATTGCCTATCAGGTATACGGAGACGAAAAATATACCGGCTGGCTGATGCAGAACAATTTCCCGCAGCTGGATACATTCGTGTTTGACGCCGGCGTGGTCCTCCAGACCCCGGACCCGCCGGAGGACCACGACACCACCGATACGCCGATCTGGAGGACCGGGACATGAGGACGCGGAAAGCGGAGGTGGATCTGACCTGGAACGGCGCGGCGGTCACCGGCAAAATGGTGGGAACCAAAGCCGAGATTACATACACGGATCCGGCCAGCGGAGAGGCAGACAGCCTGGATATTTCCATTCAGGACCGGGAGCGCAGGTGGATCACGGCCTGGCTGCCGGCGACAGGAGACACCCTGACCGCAACCATCAAAGTTGAGGACTGGGAGCGGGAGGGAGACAACCGGAGCCTGCCGTGCGGATTTTTTATTCTGGACAATTTCGAGTTTTCGGGGTGGCCACCCGCTGGGACGATTTCCGGGGTGTCCGTTCCGGCAGACGGCAATTTCAGGGCCACCGAGCGGACCAAGACCTGGGAGAACGTCACCATTCAGGAGATCGGAAAAGAAATAGCCGAGCGGGCCGGCATTTCCCTGGCCTGGGATGTGGCCGGCGACCCGTTCACCATTGTGAGCATTGAACAATCCGAACAGACAGACTGTGATTTTTACGCGGATCTGTGCGACACCTACGGGCTGGCCATGAAAGTCTATGCCAGAAAAATCGTGGTATACGACCGTGAAGTATACAAGAAAAAGGATCCGGTGGCCAAGATCTCAGAGACGGATCTGGAATCCTGGAGTTGGTCCAAAACGCTGGCGGGAACATACACCGGCGGGGAATATACCTACACGGACCCGGACACCGAGGAGGAGATCAAGGTAACCGTGGGAGCAGGAACCCGGATTTTGAAACAGTCCGGGCAGGCGGACGGCCAGGCGGACGCAGAGCGCAAGATCACGGCGGCGGTGAACAAAGCAAATCACGGGGTCACAAAATTAAGCGCCACGATTACGGGCAACGCTGCCCTGGTGGCTTCCCAGTGCGTGACCGTGGTAGGACTGGGCGAGTTATCCGGAAAATATTTCATTGACAGCATCGCCCACCATATCGGCGGAGGGTACACCATGGACCTGGAAATGTCCCTGGTGGCAGCCATGACTGAGGAGGTCATGATGGACGCGATCCAGCACCTGACGGCGGTAGGGGTCATATCATCTCCAAGTTACTGGCTGGCCCACTACAAGGACGTGGGGAGCCTGGATGGGATGATTCTGAACATGGCCACCCGGATCAAGGTAAACCTGGGTGGAACCGGCATCACAACCGTGGACGTGGCCCTGACGGTCCTGACAAACGCCGGTGTGATCAACTCCCCGGACTACTGGGCGAAAAAATACACGGCGCTGACGTGGCTGGGACAGCTGATCATAAACGCCGCAAACGCCCTGACAAAAGATTGAGGAGGGCACAATGGGAAATGAAATCCGGCTGGGCAAAGTGTCCGCCGTGGATTACGCCACCGGCATGGTGCGCGTGGTCTATCACGAAAAGGACGACAGCGTGACACGCATGATCCCGCTGCTCTCCAGTGAGTACGCAATGCCGGAGGTGGAGGATCAGGTGTTGGTCCTTCACCTGTCCAACGGAGCCGAGGCGGGCGTGGTCATAGGCAGGCCATGGAGCAAAAAAAATAAACCGCCGGAGGGCGCGGCGGGGCTGTACCGCAAGGATATGGCACGGACCCCAGGAGAGGCTATGATTCGCTACAAGGACGGAACTTTTACACTGAAAGTCAACAACGCGGTGGTGAGCGGCAATTTAACCGTAACCGGCGCCCTGACCGTAGCGGGGAAAATTACCGCGCAGAGCGTGGAAGCGTCCGGGGACGTGGTGGCCGCCGGCGTCTCCCTGGCAAGCCACACCCACACCGACAGCGTGGGAGGCAGCACAACGGCACCGGACTAAGGAGGCCATAGAATGATCGGAACACTGGGAAACAAGATCGTTTTCGAGGTAAGCGACGATTATGTGCTGACCTTTCAAAATATCAGCCGGGAAATTTCCGGGCGCTGGACGGATCATGAGGTTATGGGCGTGAAGCCGAAACCGGAGTTTTTAGGGCCGGGAAACCAAACCATAAACATGCCCATTACCCTGTCCGCCGCCCTGGGCGTAAAGCCCCGCGCAGTTATGGAGACCGTGGAGGAAATGGTGGAGAACGGCGAGGCGGAATATCTGGTGATCGGCACCAGACCGGTGGGTAAAAACCCGTTTCGCCTGACCGGATCCAGCGAAACGTGGGATCGGGTATACAGCAAGGGCGAACTGGCAAAGGCCACCATGACTATCACCCTGGAGGAATACACATGAACGAAAGCGATCTGTTTGATTTCAAGCTGGAATATACGTTCACCGGCGACTGGCTGGCGGAGCTGGACCGGCAAATATCCCTGCTCTTATCCACGCGGGCGGGCACCATGCCGCTGGATCGGAAATTTGGCATTGATATGGATTTCCTGGACAGGCCCCCGGAAATTGCAAAGAGCCTTTACACGGCGGAGGTCACAAAAAAGGTGGCTGCATTCATTCCAACCGTGCGGGTCCAGGAAATCACGTGGACGCTTACGGAGAGCGGGAAATTAAACCCCAAGGTGGTGATTACAAGTGCCTGACATTTCAGCGGTAAAAAACGCGCCGGATATTAGTTTCATCGACAACAAAACCATTGACGACATACGGGCTGAAATGGTGGCCGACTTTGAGGAATTCATGGCGGACGCCACCGGGGAGACCGTAAGCCTTGGCAGCGCAAGCGTCCACCGGATGATCCTTTATTCGGCGGCGGCCCAAATCTATCAGGGGTTCCAGTATGCTGACCGAGCGGGAAAACAAGGCATGCTGAAATACAGCTATTCCGACTTTCTGGACAACCTGGGTCTCCTGAAAGGTGTTACCAGAGACGGAGCCAAGGCAGCCGCAACCACGCTGCGCTTTACCCTGTCCGCCGTGCGTACGGTGGCCACGGGCGTTCCAAAGGACACCAAGGTTTCCGCCGGAGGATCCGTTTATTTTGCCACCGACGAATACGCGGAAATCCCGGCGGGAGAAATCACCGTGGATGTGGCGGCAACATGCACCGAAACGGGAACGGACGGAAACGGTCTGGCGGCCGGAAGCCTGACTAAAATGGTGGACCCTGTGCAGTATATGGCGTCTGTCACAAACACCACGGCCACCGAGGGCGGCGCGGAAATCGAAAGCGACGTCGATCTGGCGGATCGCATTTTCCTGGCGCCGGGAGCCTATCCGACGGCGGGGCCGGAGAACGGCTATTTGTACCACGCCAAGAAATACAATAGCGCAATTGGAGACGTTGCGGTGTCAAATGACCAAGCGGCTGGTGAAGTGGATATTGTGTTTATTATGGGGGACGGCTCCACACCGGGAACGGAAATGATCAGCGGACTGCAGGAATATTTGAGCGGGAAAACAATCCGCCCGATGAACGATTTAGTAACCGTATCAGCCCCCGCAGAGGTCACATACACCATTGACCTGACCTATTACATCAACCGCAGCGACAGCGCCAGGGCCGTAACCATTCAGGAGGCGGTCCGGACAGCCGTGGCCGATTATGTGACATGGCAGCGGACCATTGGCAGGGACATTAACCCGTCCAAACTAACCGCCCTTATTATGGCCGCGGGGGCCAAGCGCGTCACGGTGACCGCCCCGGTATATACCACGGTGGATGCCGTAAAGGTTTCCGCGCTGTCCGGCGACGCGGGGATCAATTACGGAGGGCTGGAAGATGATTAACCTGAAAGGCAGCCGCTTTACAGCGATTATGCCGGGTAACCTATCCAGCCAAACGGAGGTACAGGCGATTGCCTACGCGGTAGGGCAACAAATCGAAAAGCTATGCACCTGTGCGGACAATGCCAGGACATACGCGGCCATTGCATCCATGCCGGAGAATGTACTGGACTTGCTGGCGTTAGAGCTGAGAACGCCGGCCTATGATGAAAACCTGTCAATTTCTGCGAAAAGATCATTGATAGAGGGCACCCTGACGTTTTACATGACCATGGGAACACCGGAGGCGGTAAACAAAATTATCCAAATGATTTTTGGAAAGGGAGAGATCCAAGAATGGTTTGAATTCGCGGGAAGCCCGCACCATTTCCGCGTTGTCAGCGAGGACATGAACCAGATCATTGAAAATTATGAGAACTTTATAAAAGCGCTGAACAGCGTAAAACGAAAAAGTTCCGTACTTGACAAAATTATTGCGGTATATGCCGACCAAATGAACGAGTTTTACGGCCTTGCCTGCCGAACCGGGAAAGCATACAGCGCGACCACGGACGCGCCGAGCGTGGATTATACCATTCTGACAGATGAAAATGGCGATCAACTCTATGATGAAGCCGGAATGCTGATGCTGGAATAAGGAGTGAAACCATATGAAATATGTTTTAACAAATAAAGGAATCAACCTAATTTTAAGGGGCATAGCCGGCGATACGATCACATTCAGTCAAATCCAAATCGGGAACGGGTCCGTGGAATCGGTTGCAAGCGCCACGGCGCTGGGGAATCCCCTGCTGACAGTTGCAATTGAGAGCATCGCCGTGGAGAACGGATATGCTGATATAATTTGCAAGTTTGAAAATTCGGACGTGACCACCGGGTTCAGCAGGACAGAGGTGGGAATCTTCACGCAGGACCCGGACAACAGCGCGGAAAATATGCTGTTTGCCTACGGAGCATCGGATGAAAGTGAAGCGGATTACATCCCCGCCTCCGGTGATGAAATCCTGGAAACACAATTTGAACTGATGGTATTCGTAGGGACTACCGAAAATGTAACGGCGATCATCAATGAATCACTGGTTTATGCAAGCAAGTCCTATGTTGACGAACACATAAATAATACTGAAAACCCACACCAGGTTACGGCGGAGCAGGTTGGTGCCTCACCGACGGGGCATACTCATGCATTTTCTACTATTACGGGCCTTCCCGCAGCCTACCCGCCATCTACGCATACACACGCCTTTTCTACTATCACGGGGCGCCCTGCAGCCTACCCGCCGAGCCATGACCGACGCCCGGCGCGGGTAGTAATCGGAAACTCTGGCGCAGGGTACACAGCGGCGGATTGCGATTATCTTTGCGACGGGACGGACGATCAGACGGAGATCAACGCCGCCCTTGCGGCGCTGCCGTCCTTGGGAGGAAAAATCGTGCTGCTGGATGGGGCGTATAGCATTACCGCAAACATCATGATCAGCAAAGCCAACGCGGAGCTGTGCGGGACCGCTGGGGCAAAGCTGACTTTTTCCAATAACAGCTATATAAAAATCGTGGCGGATGGGTGCAGCGTCCACAGTCTGATCCTGGCCGGGACACAAACATCATCCTCCAAGCCGGTGCTGCTGGCGCAGAACTGCACAAAACCGGAAATTTTTAGTTTGCGGGTATCAAAGGGAGGTATACAGATTGACACATGCACAAATGCCATTGTCCGGAATAACTTCATCGGAGAAAACAACGGGTATAACTGGGGCATACGGCTAAATTCAGGAAACAACAACATGGTGACCGGGAACAACCTGACAGGGGCCTATTGCTGCATCTATGCCACGGACGAAAAAAAGCTGACTGCTTCGCAGAACATTGCAGATACCTTTAATGAATGCGGAATAAGCCTGGATACATGTGAGGACGCGGTTGTGACAAGCAATAATTTTTCCACAACCGTGGGCGGAGGAATCATAGGAATTACCTCCATAGATTCCACCAGGACTCTAATCGGAAACAACAATATTAACATGGATGAATCAGGGTATCTGTTTGCGTGCATCAATATTTCCGGGTCCAAGAAAAGCATGGTAATCGGGAATGTTCTAAGAGATATTTCAGCCCACCAAGTGGTGAATATTACTTCATGTACCAATATACTGATCACCGAAAATGTACTGGTTTCAGACTACGCAACAAAAATTAACACATCTGGCAGCAGCGGCATTACGCAGTTAAATAATTACGGCTATGGCCTATAAAAGGGTAGGGAGGTAAAGCAATGTGGCACTGAAAAAAATTACAGAGCAAACAACAAACAGCTACCCCAAAAAATCAGCCTATGTGTTGGTAACGCAAAACGACGCGGACGATCAGGGCAACATCAAGGAAAGCCTGCGGCGTGTGCCGGTGGCCCAAATGCGTGTCATGGTAGACGCGAGAGACGCAAAAGGCTATGCGGCGGCGTTCTCCATAACAGAGGATGGATACCCCGCGCTGACATTTACAGAGGTTGAAAGTTAAAAGAGGAGACCAATTATGAGCGACATTACAAACATATTCCCCAATAAAGCCCAGTTTGACGAAATGAACGGATATCTGTCCATTCTCGCGGGCGTGGGAAACGCCAAGCTGCTGGACGCCTACGCGGTCCAGCGGGCAATCCGAAACGGAACCATTCAAAATATTTTATCCGTCGGGGACTTTTTCACGGTGGGCAGAAACGGAACGAACTGGCTTTTCCAGGTGGCCGCGTTTGACTATGACGTGCCGGTTGATCCCAACTACACGCATTCCATGCGGCTGCTGATGTATCCGTGTTTTGCCAACGTAGTGTTTGACGCACGTGAGGCGATTTTCTACGCGGAAACCGAGCTGGCGGCGGGAACCTACTGGTTTGCTGACAGCCGCGCCGGGAAGTATGCCAGCTTCACACTGGCGCAGGCGGTGCCCGCCGGCGGCCAGATTGTGCTGACAGGCTATGGTACCAGACCGGATTACACCCTGACCTCCCTGGCCACCTACGCCTCACAGACTGCCACCGACGCGGCCGAGACGGCCGCCATTACCGTCAGCGACACGGCGCCCTCCGAGGGGACGCAGCTGACCACGGTCAACGACGGCAACCGCCTCCGCTGGGGGTCCAATAACTGGCTGCAGTCCGCGATTCGCCAGTGGCTGAATTCTGATGCGGAAAGCGGCTGGTGGACGCCGGGCAATCCTTACGACCGCCCGCAGTCCTCCCCTGCCGACGGATTTTTACATGGGATCGACGAGGACCTGCTGGCCTGCGTCGGAAAGGTGCGTCTGCGCACAGGCGTCAATCCTGCGGATCACGAGGGCACTTATGGTTATTCCGACAACGAGGAGCGGATCTTTTTGCCGTCCCGCACGGAAATGGGCCTGGGCAATTACAACAGCGTCATGGAAACACCGGTGGCGGCGGATGGGACCGCAGCAACCGACACGCTGCCGCTGTTTACCGGTGACGCGGACCGGATTAAATATCTGAACGGGGTAGCCCGTTACTGGTGGCTGCGGTCCCCTTACCCGTACGCGAGCAATGTGAGTAACACGTACAGTGCGTCCCTGGACGGCACTTTGAGCTACAGCGGTGCGTGGAATGCTTACGGGGCGGTGCCGGCCTGCGTCATCTACTGATGGAGGGTTCGGAATGAGAAAATTAACGGACAAAGAGATTTTGCAGGTTGAGCGCCAGAAAACGGCGGCGCTGCAGTCCGCGCTGCTGAAAGCCGGCAGCGACATTGACTATCTGGCCATGATGTCAGGCGTGGACCTGGACACGGAGACGGAGGGCGACGATGAGCAAGTTTGATAAAGTCAAGGGGTATTACGACATGAGGCTGTGGGACAGGGGCCGGGTACAGAACGCCGTTTCCAGGGGATGGATCACCACCGACGAATACCGGGAGATCACCGGCGAGGAGTACGCGGCGCAGGGCTGCTGAGCAGCCAAAATACATACTACTGGGGAAGTGATTTTATGGAGTGGACGGTGGTAACCGTGATCATCGCGCTGGTGGGGCTGGTGGGCGTATTCTGCGGCTGCGCGTGGAAACTGGCGCGGGAGCTGCAGAACAACACGGACGCGACCCGGCACCAGACCGAGACGATGAACCGGTTCCGACAGGAGAACCAGGATGACCACAGGGGGTTTTCGGACAAGCTGGATAACCACGAGCACCGGATCACCTTTTTGGAGGCGCAGAAATGAGCGGGGGGAAACCAAAGCCCCGCCGGTGGCTCACGGCGTCCAAGCTGATTGCGTTCTGGATGCTGGCGCTCACCACGGTGGTGTCGGCGGCGACGCTGTACTTCATGCGGCTGTGCATCCTCCGGGACTTCACCGGGGCGCTGTACCCGCTGTCGGCGCTCATTACGCTGTGCCAGGCGGGGAACGCCGTGGTACTCACGGCCATCACGGGCAAGTCCAGGGCGGAAAACACAAAAGGCGGCATCACCTACGACGCCGCCATGAGTAATGCCTCCGACGAGGCGACTATTTGAAAGGAGATTTTTTATGAGTGCGATTCTCAGAAAACTGTCCAGCCGGAAGCTGTGGCTGGCCATCGCGGGTGTGGCCACCGGGATTGCCGTGGCACTGGGGGCCAGCTCCGGCGACATAAGCACCGTGGCGGGCGCCGTGACGGCCATCGTATCGGTGGTAACGTACATCGTAACCGAGGGGAAAATTGACGCGGAGGGCGTCAAGACGGCGGTGGAGGCCGCGCAGAGCGCGGTGGGTGCCGTGACCGGGGAGAGCGAGAGCCATGCCGACGGCCAGTGAGATTCTCGCGTGGGCGCGGAGCTACATAGGAATTAAGGAATCCCCGGCGAACAGCAACAACGTCAAGTTCAACACCCGGTATTATGGACATGCCGTGTCCGGTTCTCAATACCCCTGGTGCTGCGCGTTCCAGTGGTGCCTCTTCCAGGACATCGGCGCGCCGGAGCTGTTCTACGGCGGCGGGAAAACGGCGAGCTGCACCACGCTGTACCACTTCTACAAGAAGCATGGCCAGACGGTGGAGCCGTCGCGGGTCAAGCCGGGGGACCTGGTGTTTTTTAACTTTGACGGAAACGCCTCCGTTATGAACCACATTGGAATCTGCGAGAGCGCCGGGGGCGGTTCTGTGACCACCATCGACGGTAACACCGGCACCAGCAGCGAGGCCAACGGCGGCGAGGTCATGCGCCGGAAACGGGCGCTCAAATACGTGGGCGGCGCGGCCAGACCGGCTTACTATGAAAAGCAGGAGGAAGAGATTGTGACACAGGAACAGTTCGACAGCATGATGGACACCTATCTGGCCCACCGGGCGCAGATGGCCCCCGGCGACTGGAGCGCGGCGGAACGCACCAAGGTGGAGGCGGCGGGAATCATCCAGGGTGGCGCCGGCACCGGCTACAAGTCCTTTGTGACCCGCGAGGAGCTGGCGGTTGTCGAGGCGAGAGCGCTTAAATTGTGAAGGCATAAACGAGCTTGGGCTTTTTGTTAAGAGAATGTTTATTTTACGTTCAAAGGCTGTTCATCAAAACGGCACGAGCGAGGGGTATCATAAACTTATCAGCGAGTGCTGATTCTACATACCTCTTTTCCTTCTCTCTCTCTTTATTCAACACGAAATAAAAGCGCGGGCCCGTTTCGGCGGGCCTGCGCTTTTGCTGTTTAAACATAGCACTAAACCGCCTGCGGCGGTGGTATTGACATGTTTTTATCAGCTGATAGAATAACCCCACAACATAAACCACGTTGCCTCTAAAGAAAAACGGCTGGAACAATACCAGTGGAGGTCTATTTGTTGTACCCAAAAGTATAATTTCTCTCTCTTCCATGCGCTGAAAACCTTGATTTGCAAGCGTTTAACCAATGCTATCCTTACCATAAATTAGGTAAGAGAAATTATACTTTCCCCATAGATGGCGGTTTCGTGCTATGGAATTATCCAAACATGGGCGACGCAGTTTCTGCTGTGTCGCTCAATTTTTGCGCCCATGCTCGGATAATTCTCTACTCATAATAGGAAACTCACATTTGCCACCTAGCTACTGAGTATCCTCATTACGCGAAGTTTAAAATCAAATTACGAGCTAGTAAATACTAAACTCGTCCTGAATTCAATTTTAATTTTTTAGCCAGCGTGATAACCTCGCCCGCGAGAGCTCGGTTAACAGGCAAAAGAAATTGGTTTGTTTCTCCCCCTCCAAGATCGGTGATGAACCACATAATGTCCCGCATTTCCTGCTTATCCATTTTGTCGTCTGGGTCGTCGGTCAGGCAGGTGTTCATTTCCAACTCCATCTGGTATAAGGCCCGAAGGACTATGGAGAGCTGTGCATTTTTTCCCTCTGGGGTAAGAAGCGAGTCGCAGTAGCGCCAATGGTTGACCAGCACCAAGGTCTTGGTGACCTGCATATGGTAAAGCGTGAAGCGGATGTTCTTTGACTGCCTCTGTTCTGCCAGCTCGTAGGCCCGGTTAATCTGTTGGAAGGCAGCATCTAGTAACTTTTGCCGCTTCTGCATGTTCTTCTCTAATTTAGAGCTCCACAACTGACACTTGGCTTTTTGATGCAGGTATTGGTAATCGTTCCGAAAGAGGGGGAGCAACTCATCGTAAATCTTTTGCGGCAGAGAGAGCGAGCCGCCCATCTCCGTAATGCCGAAAAAGGTAAACTGAATGGTATCTAGGAAGTAGTATGGCTTGACTTCTTGAAAGTAATTTTTTCGAACCACCTTGGCGGTGTCGAAGCCATATTTGCGTTGGATGGTCTTAACAATGCTGTAATAGGTCTTTGCGATCGCTCCATAATTTTTCTTGTTGGAAGCGTATTCCGAGAGGCAACGGTAGGCCCAATATTTGGAATTTACAACGAACCGCATACGATGATGGGTTTCAGGGGTTAATTCCGCTTCCGTCAGATAGTCCTTTTGAACAGCCATATCCACCCCTTGGGTGGAACAGAGGCTGTACAGCGCTGCATCGACACCCATGATGTTTGCCTGGGGTATAGAGATGGACTCTTGGTTGGCAAACAGAATGAGGGCCTTCAATTTGTCCGCCTGATCGGTTCCGTTAAAGATATGTACTTCGGGCAGGCAGGCTCGATTCTGGTGGATTGAGGCATCGTCCATCTGGATCATAATATCCAAAAACGTGCTGTCTGACTTGGGGGGCGGGACTCCCAACTTTCCGACCTCTCTGCTGAAGTCATCAAACTCCTTATATCTGTCATCGCTTTTCAGCTCACGGGAAAGGCAATAGATCATAACACGGCCCTTTAGCTGGGGGAATGCGTCGTAATAATGGCGGGTGAAGATGCCAGAGGAAAGGTTTACAGCTACCACGGCATGACTGTGGTTCTTTTCAAGGCTATTTAGCCCCGACTGTGTGAGGAGGTTGATCTGTTCATAGCTAACGGTGTGTTCATCAAACAATAAAATAGTGTCCTGCATGTCAATCAACTTTTGTAAAAGTCCGTCAGAGATCTCCGTTCCACTGCGGAAATAGTAGATACTCCGGGATTGGAACTGCCGTAGAATGTCAATTAGGATATATGTCTTTCCGTTGATTCGGCTCCCGCGCAGGATATGCAAGCTACCACGATTCATGTCGATGTCCGCAATAATATTCGCGCCCGTGCACCTACGAATGAAAAAGGATGGAAGTATAATCTGCTTGGTATCTGCTTTGGGTTGGATTTCCCCGGAATAAAACAGGTATTTAATATTGGCCTCGCGGTCATGGGGGGCCAGAGTTGCAAATGAGAAGCCCATAAACGGACTCAGGCTATCGCTCTCCTTGAGTGTTGCGGCAGCGTCTGAGACACTTCGGACAAAGGAGTAAAATTCGGCCATGTCGGCCGCAGACACTTCAATGATATCTGTGATAGAAAATTGTTCGAACTTTCCCAGCATCATCTTTGTCAGGGTAGGAGTATCTTTGCCGATGTAGCGTACGTAATAGCTACGAGTATCTTTGTTCTGCATTTTCTTCTTGGAGAGCCCCATCTCGGAGGTAAAGAGAAGATCCAGTTCGTCGATAAGGCTGCAACCGAAGAAAATCAGATTGTTAGAGGAAAAGTCAGCCTCTAGCTTTTCCCGCATGTCGGCGTTGTCGGGGTCTTTTAAAGCAATCAAATACTGCGTAAGACTAAGGATGCACATCCGATCGTCCCCCGTCTTCAGATACTGGGCTACGTCGCCATGGATCTTGTAGAGACAGCGCTTCTGCGAGAGCCAGTGCTTGTTCTGAGGGGCAAATGGGGCCACGCAAAGCAGATTTTCGGAGGCCTGTTCTAGGGCATCGTCATAATTTAGGGTATATAGATACCGCCAGGAGCAATCGGCTAGTTGACGCTTTTCTTCTGGTAGGTCGTGCACACCAGAAAAATGGTTCTCGATATACGAAAAGAAGTCCGCCCGGAAAGACTCGTCTGGGGCATGGTTCATTGCCTGCCAGAAATACTCGGACACCTGAGTAAGCTTCTCATTAGCCAGCTCCAGCCGTTCATTCTCGGTATATCCTTCGATTTCTGCTATTGTTTGGACTAGACGATTCTTCAGCTCGTCCACCGATGGAACGCAGCCGCCGCAGGCTGGACAACCCTTAGTGAAGCCCGAACCAAAGAAGGGAACGAGGTCCCGTTTTCGAAAGTGGGGCTCAAACAAGTCTCTTAGTTTCTTTTGATCCTCTGCTTTCGCAAAGTGGTAAATATTCATATGAAACTGCCTCTCCCTTCAAAATACAAAACGTTGCATGATTTTTAGCATTCAAATGTTTCTGAAAAAAATACATAGATACTATGAATGAACTGCTTAGTATTGCTAAAATGCGCCATTTAAGTAACCGCGACTTCTCTTATTTTTCCCTATAATAACACTAAATGGAATAGAATTAAAGTATGTCTTACAGAAAAAGCCCCTACCGCCCAGGTCGAGGCGGCAGGGGCTTACTTATAGCGGAATATCATGGGGCCACGTTTTAATGTTCTCCGGCCTATTTCCAGACCGGAGGGGCGGATACGATTGTCACTCTGCGAGAAATGCATTGAGAGCGCTTGCAAGCTCTCTAGCTTCATCTCTTGTTAATTCAGCGTGAGACAGCATGAAATGCGGTTTCCGACCATATGTGGTGAGCGGTGCGTATGTCCTTGTTTGAATTGCGATTGATCCAGGACGGACAGGGTATACACGGAGCGTGTTTATGAGTTCACTTTGCGCGGGGTCCCTAAAATATTCGGTACGATCTTCGATTTTTACACCGTATGATGGCATTTTAATTATCTTCCATAAGCCCGTTCCCTCCCGCCTTTCGGCTCACTTCCGTTTGATGTTCCTTACGATTACCCACACGCTGAGGCAAATGCTGATCCCCAGCAGCACATAAATGACTATATTCATATTGACACCTCACAAGCGATTTGTTATTCTTATCTTGCAGGGGGAGGTTTTGCCCTCCCCCGCCTCTAGCTCTTGAACCTCTCCCAAAGGAGAATCAAAGAAACTATGAGGTTAAGTAAAGCGGTGGTAAGGTTTATCAGTTTGTCGGGCTGAACCTTACCGCCCTTTTTCTTTCGCTTGTTCATCCGGCGCTCACCTCCTTTCCTCTCTTGATAATTATATTATAGACTAGGTATCGTGCATATTCAATTGACGAAATGCACGAAAAATAGTCCATATATTTGTTTGCTATATGCACTTGATTTCGTGCCTGCCGTGATTTATAATTATCATGATAGGAGGGGGACGATTTGCCGCTTAAATATAAAATAGATATATTGGCCGCACTAAGGGAGGCCGGATATACCACATACCGGATTCGGCAAAATGGGCTGCTATCGCAATCAACATTACAGAAGCTTCGGGAGGGTAAGGGCGTGTCTTGGGAGAACATTGCCACCTTATGCGGCCTTCTGGGCTACCAGCCGGGTGACATTATAGAGTACGTATCGGATAAAAAATAAAGCCACGGCGCCATAAAGGTGCCGTGGCTTTTCTATGCAGCAAGTGGTTGATGCTTGGTGCAAAACGGGTGCCTTTTTTGAACCTCAAAATGAACCTCAAAACTTGGTTTTAAGCAAATGAACCTCAAATGAACCTCAATATTTTTTGTTTTTTAGTGCTGTACTTGGTCAAACTTTATTAAAAGAAAAATCCCTGAAACCATTGAGGTTCCAGGGATTCCTTGAAAAATCAGCGCTTGGAGAACTGGGGCGCGCGGCGTGCGGCTTTCAGGCCGTACTTCTTGCGTTCTTTCATACGGGGATCGCGGGTGAGGAAGCCGGCGCTCTTCAGCGCGGGACGATATTCCTCATTCATCAGTAACAGGGCCCGGGCAATACCATGGCGTAGGGCACCGGCCTGACCGGTGACGCCGCCGCCGATTACGGTGGCTACCACGTCGACCTTACCGACATTGTCGGTGGTGACCAGAGGCTGACGGACCAGCATCTTTAGCGTCTCCAGACCGAAATACTCTTCAATATCACGGCCGTTGATAGTAATAGAGCCGCTGCCGTTGGGGAACAAATGGACGCGGGCCACGGAGGACTTCCGACGACCGGTGCCGTAATGATAGGGCTTTTTGCTCTTGTACATATTCGAACTTCCTCCTTATTCCTGGGTCCAGGACTCTGGCTTCTGTGCGGCGTGACCATGCTCGGTACCGCAGTAAATTTTCAGACGGCGCAGAGAATCCTTGGTGATGATGTTACGGGGCAACATGCCGCGTACCGCCACTTTCATGGCCAGCTCGGGCTTGCTTTGCATCAGTAAGCGATAATTGGTCTCGTGAAGACCACCGGGATAACCGGAATGAGTGCGGTAATACTTTTGCTCTAGCTTTTTGCCGGTCAAAACCGCCTTTTCGGCGTTGATGATGATGACAAAGTCGCCACAGTCGGCATGAGGTGTATACTCGGGTTTGTGCTTGCCGCGCAGCAGGGTTGCGGCGGTGGCGGCAGTTTTGCCAAGGGGCTTGCCAGCGGCGTCAAGGATATACCACTTGCGCACAATGTTGCCCTTATTGGCCATAAATGTGGACATGGTGAAACCTCCATCTTTGCGTTTTATATGAAAAATTGCTTTACAGAATACGGATTCCGCGTGTAAAATACAGCTTGTTACACGAAGCGTATATAGTTATACCACGCAAAGTTTAGACTGTCAACATGTTTTTTAATTTACGGTTTATAAACTCTGATTTTCATTGAAATGCTTTAGAATACTCCTGATTTCTCATTTTGTAATTTATTTTTTTGAGGTGTCTGTATGGACCGCATGAACCAGATTCTCAGCCGGGTACGGCGCTGTGTGGAAGATTATGATATGATACAGGCGGGCGACCGGGTGGCCGTGGGTGTCTCCGGGGGTAAGGATTCCCTGAGCTTGTTGGTGGCGTTGGCCCGTCTGCAAAAGTTTTATCCAGTACCCTTTACGGTGGAGGCCGTTACGCTGGATATGGGCATTGAGGGTATGGACTTTTCCGGCGTAGCGGAGCTGTGCCGCACGTTGGGTGTACCTTATACACGCATTCCCACGGAGATCAGCCATATTATATTTGAGGTGCGCAAGGAAAAAAATCCCTGTTCCATGTGTGCAAAAATGCGCCGGGGTGCGCTCAACCGCGTTATCCTGGAGCGGGGTATCAGGAAAGTCGCGTTGGGCCATCACTTTGACGACGCCGTGGAAACTTTTTTCCTTTCTCTGTTCTATGAGGGCCGGCTGAGCTGTTTCCAGCCTGTGACGGATTTGAACCGGACAGGCGTGACACAAATCCGGCCAATGCTCTATTGCGGTGAAAACCTGATTCGAAATGCCGTGCGGCAGGAGAATCTGCCGGTGGTGCACAATCCGTGCCCCGCCAACGGCTATACCAAGCGGCAGGAGGTTAAGGATCTGGTGCGTAAGCTGGAGCGCAAATATCCCGGGCTGAGGAGCCGGGTGTTCGGTGCCATGCAGCGGCTGCCACTGCATGCGTGGGGCCCCGTGGAGTGCCGCAGGCTGCCACCACCTGAGGAAAACAGCGGGTCGGACTGAAAAAAGAGCGGGAAAAGGCCCGGCAGAGCAGAGCAAGCTGCTTCGCCGGACCTTTTTCGTTCAGTTAAATTTATAAATACGCCGGGCCAGCCTGTACAGCCGAATGGAGAACTTTCGCCCTTGATAGCCGGGAAAGTTGCCCACGGCGCTGATGGAGCGGTACTTCATCCGGTGGTACAGCGCGGAGTCCACCGTGCGGAGGTACTCCCACAGCTCCGTCTTTTTCCCCAGCGCCGCGGGTGTGCCGTCGATGATGAGAAAGATGGAGGAGATGGTCATCATCATGGCCAGATAACTGTACATATAGCGGCACAGCCGGGGGTGGTCCCGGCAGACGGCACGCAGGTCGGTACCGTCAATCATAAGACGCGTGACCCGAAGCTGCTGATCTACCCGTGTGACCATAACCTGCTCATTCACCGACTGATCCGCCCGTCCGATAAAGTAGCGATAAAAGTCTAAATCCATATAATAGATGCTTTGGACATAGGGCAGGGGCTGATAGACGAAGATATTATCCACATAAAAGGTATGCTTGGGCAATTCCAGCCCGCAGTCCCGCAGCAGCTGCGTGCGATAAAACACGGAGTGCATCAAAAGGCACTGAGAAGGCCGGAACCGGCCAATGTTCTCCCAGGAGAAAATCCGGTTCTGCGGAAACACGTTGGTATACCGCATGACCTTCTGAGTATGATCCTCCATATGTTCATAGACGTAATTGCAGACCAGCATATCCACCGGCTGCTCCATCTGGGAGAACTCGCGCAGCTTATCCACCACTTTGGCCAGAGCGTCCACATCCACCCAGTCATCGGAGTCCACGACCTTATAATAGAGGCCCTGAGCGTGCCGGATTCCCTGATTAACACCTTCTCCATGGCCGCCGTTCTCCTGGTGGATGACCCGCACGATGTCGGGGTGTTCCGCCGCGAACTGGTCGGCAATTGCACCGGTACGGTCGGTGGAGCCGTCGTCTACCAGAATAATCTCCACTTCGTCGCCGCCAGTGAGCAGCGTTTCCACACAATGGGACATGTAGACTTCGGAATTATAACAGGGGACCGCGAATGTCAGCAGTTTCATACAGAATGCTCCTCACCCAGAAGCGCATCGCTGAGGGTCAAGGCCCGCGCTGCGATGGCATCCATGTTATAGTATTTGTACTCGGCCAGCCGGCCCAGGAGATGGAGATTGGGATACCCCGCGGCCAGCTCCCGGTAGCGGCCATACAGGGCGTTGTCTGCATCATTAATGATGGCATAATAAGGAGTTTCACCGGATGCGCCGGTATAAGCCCGGGAGTATTCTTTCATGATGGTAGTGCGGCCGGGCAGGGCCTGTCCCGTCATATGCTTAAATTCAGTGATGCGGGTAAAGGGCTGATCAACCGTGTAATTGACCGTACCGCGTGTCTGATAAAAATCCACATCGTGGGTTTCAAATCGGAAATCCAGCGTGCGGTAGGGAAGACGCCCGAAGCGGCAGGAGAACAATTCGTCTGCTGCGCCGGTATAGATCACCGGGCCGGAGAAGGGGACGCCGTCCAGAAGGACCGCGCCGTCCCGCAGCTGCATGCGGTCCGCAGCGGGTGTGTGCAGAGCCACCGTGATGTTAGGGTGGTCCAGCAGCGCACGGAACAGGGCGGTGTAGCCCTCGCGAGGCATACCCTGCCAGGGGTCACCGAAGTAGCCGTCCTCCCGGGAGAGCAGCACTGGTACTCGGGCGGTGGTGGCGGGGTCGATTTCCTCCGGGGACTGCCCCCACTGCTTCATGGTATAATGTAGGAACACATTCTGGTATACATAATCTGCCAAAACCGCCAAATCTGGGTCCGTGGTTTCCCGCAGGGCCAAGATGGAGACCCGCGCACCGGCCCCGTAGGTTTCCAGAAGCTTGTGTTCTATCCGGGCTGCCTGCTCGGGTGAAAAGGCGAGATGGAGCGAAGTAAGGTTAAAAGGCACCGGCATCAGGGTACCGTGGACGTTGGCAACCACCCTGTGATGATAGGGGTACCACGCCGTGAAGCGGGAAAGATATTCCCATACACGGCGATCGGAAGTGTGGAAAATGTGGGGACCATACTGATGAATAAGAATCCCCGCTTCGTCCGTCCGGTCGTAGGCGTTGCCGCCGATATGGTCCCGCTGCTCCAGAACCAGAACCTGCTGATTTCCGCGCTCGGCCAGCTCACGCGCGGTGACGGCGCCGGCATAGCCGGCGCCGATTACGAGACAATCGTATGTAGTATGTGACATGGAAGATCTCCTCCACCGGGGCGCTTGTGCGCCATCATTTAACATCAAAAAGTATACCATACCAACTGTAAAAAAGCAGTAAAAAGAGATAAAAAAAACATTAAGATTTCCTAATCCCGTATTTTAAACCAATATATATTCTTAGTATATCCAATCTTTTATCCAAATACAACGGCAAAGGGGAAAAGGCCAGATGAAAGGTGAAAAAACAGGGTCTCTCCCCGGGGAGAGACCCTGTCTATGAATGTCTGAAGCGGCGTCAGAAACTACAGCGGACGGTACATGTGAAGGATTTACCGTCCACCGAGACGGTGACGGTTGTCATGCCGTGTCCCACGGCAGTGACGGTGCCGTCTCCGCTGATGGTGGCCACGGAGGAATTTCCAATAGACCAAGAGGGGGTGCCACTGGCGCCGGAGATCTTCAGATGGAACGTTTCGCCCGCGTGGTCCAGCGTGAAGTCGGTACGGTTAAGGGAAACGGCTCCGGTTGAGGTGCTATTACCGGAAAAACTACAACGGACAATACACTCTTGCTGGTAGCCGCCCTTTTCCGTAGCGGTGATTGTGGTGGTGCCGTTTCCTACGGCGGTGACAAGGCCCGCGTCGGATACCGTGGCGACGGACGAATCGCTGCTGCTCCATGTAATGATGTCGTCGTCCGCACCGCTGCCAGTGAACTTGGCGCTTAAGGAAAAGGTCTCGCCGGAGGAGGCCAATGTAAAATCATCCCGGTTCAGCGTAAAGGCGGCGGGTGTGACAGAGCTGGAGGGGGTCTGGCTTTCCGCTGGCTCAGAGGCGGATACATCGGGTGTTGGAGTCGAGGTGGAATCCTGCATAGTGTTTGCCGGTGAGGCAGAAGCGGGAGCGGGAGAAACCCCGGCTACTTGGCCACGACCAATAAGGGGGCTTACCACGGTGATGACGATCCAGACTGCGGTGGCGATTAGCCCCAGGGAAATCACGGTACCCAAAATACGCAGCGAGCCCCATCCTCGCCCATAGCCGCCGCCGCGGGTATTGTTCGCCAGATGCCTGCCACGCGCGGTGGTATGGTCCGTGGCGGATGAATTCGGATCTTGGTCTGGCCGCCCGTCACAAAATGGACAGCGTTTGTAGGTAACAGAATAATCCTCGCCGCAGTAAGGGCAGCGGATCACATTGGGGCGGACGCCGCCGGAACGTTTGGTCGCCATGCAGGTTCCTCCTTGCTTCTTTTTCTGCCGATTAAAGTCAATAAAAGCTGTATAATAATAGTACATGCTGTAGGAAGAATCGTCAACCGCCTCCATAAAAAAATAACGGAAACTTTATAGTTTGCGCCGGCCTCGGCGTTGACCGGGGTGTGGAGAATCACTATAATAAGATAATAAGGAAGTAAAAAATAAAAAGTAAAAGGAGTGGATCCGGTGAAGGAATTTATGACGGCTGCCGCGATGCACAAACAGTATGATGAGGGCGTTTCCGCCTTTCGCCGGACCATTGCCAATCCTGCTATGCGGCAAAAATTCAATCAGGATGTGGATGAGTTCATGCGCCAGTGTGCGCTGGGTGTCTGGCAGTCCGACGGGGGTGGCGTGACCCCCACCCATGTGGAATATTATAATGGCATCTACTGCCGGGGCAACCTTACGCCCTCTGCGCTGTACTGGGAGCTGTGTACGGCGGTATCCGAATACCCGGGATTTCAGCCCCCGGATTTTTTTCGGAAAATGCGGGAATACGATCAGGCGTACCATCAGGATACGGCCCGGCGTTTTGTGGACCTGATGACGCTGATGCTGCTGCTGTTCGCAGCGGCGGACGGTGCCCTGAGCGACCGGGAGGCCGGATTTGTGAACGCCTGCGCCGATGCGCTGACGTCCCTGTGTGACCGGGACGGTCTGCCTGGAGAGAAGGCCAGACTGGATGCGGAAGACTTTGTCACCCGGAAAAACGGAGAGAAGCCGGCCGCCGATCCCGCACCCCAGGCCGGTGCGCCGTCTGCGGTAGACGCGTCCGGCCATGAGGTTCCTCCCAGAGAGAATTTGGACGACCTGCTGGCGGAACTGGACGGCCTGTGCGGCCTCAAAAAGGTCAAGGAGGACGTGCGCAGCCTGATTAATTTGGTAAAGGTCCGCCGTCTGCGGCAGGAACAGGGGCTGCCGGTGCCGCCCCTGTCGCTCCATCTGGTGTTCATGGGAAATCCCGGCACCGGCAAGACCACGGTGGCCCGCCTGCTGGCGCGCGTTTACCATGCCATTGGCGTACTGTCAAAAGGGCAGCTTGTAGAGGTGGACCGGTCTGGTCTGGTAGCCGGTTTTGTTGGGCAGACCGCCATTAAAACCGGAGAGGTTATCCAGAAGGCGCTGGGCGGCGTGCTGTTTATCGACGAGGCCTACGCGCTGGTCAATCAGGAGAACGCCAACGACTTCGGTAAGGAGGCTATTGAGGTTCTGCTGAAGGGCATGGAGGACCATCGGGACGACCTGATTGTTATTGTGGCGGGCTATACGGAACTGATGGGGAGATTTATCAGTTCGAATCCCGGCCTGGAAAGCCGGTTTAATAAGTATTTCTTTTTTGAGGACTATGATGGGGAACAGCTTATGGAGATCTTCCGCTCCATGTGTGTCAAAAATGGCTATACCCTGGCGGAGGCGGCCCAAACTTATGCTGCCGATGCGTTTCGGGACATGTATAAGGAGCGGGACGAAAATTTCGGTAATGCCCGCGATGTACGGAATGTGTTCGAGCGGACTGTGGCCCGGCAGGCCAACCGGGTGGCCGCGCTGGACGCACCGACCCGGGAACAGCTTATGGAGCTAACCATTTCGGATCTCCGCGGGGAGGAAGAACAGGAGAATACGGAACAGCAGGCGGACAAGCAGAGTCCGGAGGACGAGGCGGCGGAGAATAGTTCAGAGGAGAATCTGGATTAAAAAGTCTGACAAGACGAAGGAAACCTTTTCTGGACAAAAAAAATCCAATTTTTTTTTGCCAAACCCCTTTACAAAAGGGACCCCCTATGCTATACTACAAATCAGAAGGAAACAGTAATGATTATTATTACTGGAAACCTAATTTTAAATTACATTTTTAGGGGGAAATGAATCATGAAAAAGTTCGTTTGCAGTGTCTGTGGTTATGTATACGAAGGCGAGGCCGCACCGGAAAAGTGTCCGCAGTGTGGGGCTCCCGCTTCTAAGTTCGTGGAGCAGAAGGGTGATATGACTTGGGCTTCCGAGCATGTGGTGGGCGTTGCCAAGGATGTTCCCGATGAGATTAAGGAAGGCCTGCGCATGAACTTTACCGGCGAGTGCAGCGAGGTCGGAATGTATCTGGCAATGTCCCGCGTGGCATACAGAGAGGGCTATCCAGAGATTGGACTTTATTGGAAGAAGGCCGCCTATGAAGAAGCCGACCATGCATCCCGGTTTGCTGAACTGCTGGGTGAAATTATTTCGGATTCCACGAAGAAGAATCTGGAGATGCGTGTGGAAGCTGAAAACGGCGCATGTTCCGGCAAGACCGATCTGGCTAAGAAAGCAAAAGAGCTGGGTCTGGACGCCATCCATGACACCGTCCATGAGATGGCCCGCGACGAAGCCCGCCACGGCCGTGCGTTTGCCGGCCTTCTGAAGCGGTACTTTGGTTAATCTGAACCCGGAACATATAAGTCCCTTGACAGCGGGTCATACCCTGCTGTCAAGGGACTTTTTATTCTTAACAGATAGAAAGAGCAGGAGAAGAAAACAGGGCCGCTTCCGGAACACGAATTCCAGAGGCGGCCCCGCCACTTATTGCAAGAATACTCAGCCGCACTTGCTGTAGCCGCAGTTACGGCAGGTAACACATCCGCCCTCATGCTCCAGCAGGGAGCCGCACTCCGGGCAGTGCCTGGCAAGCTTGGCGTCCGCGGGTGTCATGGGGTCCATCACAATAGATGTGGGGGGAGGACAGGGGGGAATGGCACCCTCCTTAGAGGCCTTCATCACCTTTTCAATCGTCTTGGCGATGGCATCGGGACAGGAAGTAACGCTCATACCCTTCCGCCGGATCGTGGAAGGACAGCGAATCCCCTTAAGCTGCCGGATCAGTTCCGCGCTGTCCACGCCGGCGCGCAGGGCCACGGACATCAGCCGCGCGGTAGCTTCCGACTGGCTGGGACAGCCGCCTTCCCGGCCGGTGTTGGTGAATACTTCACATACGCCCTGTTCGTCATAATTGACCGTGATGTAGAGATTCCCGCACCCGATTTTGACTTTTTCCGTGTAGCCCATGGTAACGGGGGGACGGGGACGGGGTTTTACGCGATTATCCCCGGACGCGGCGGCGGACTGAGCCGGTTTGGTTCCGTCATTTACTTTGCCGATGTTCAATACCTGCTCATCTCGGCTTCCGTCCCGGTAGATGGTGATGCCCTTGCAGTCCAGCTCATAGGCCAGACGGTAGACCTCAGCCACATCCTCACGGGTGGCGGAGTTGGAGAAATTTACCGTTTTGGACACCGCGTTGTCGGTATATTCCTGAAACGCAGCCTGCATCTTCACATGCCAGACCGGGGAGACGTCATGGGCGCAGACAAACACATGGCGAATGGATTCCGGGAGTTCGGTAATTTGAGACAAAGAGCCGTGGGCTACAATCTGCTCCATGAGCGTGTCGCTGAGCAGTTTTTCTTTCTCCAGCCGCTCCTTCAGAATATGGTTGGTTTCAATGAGATGCGTATGATCCATGACGTTTCGGATGTAGGCATAGGCAAATACTGGCTCCACGCCGCTGGATACGCCCGCGATGATGGAGAGGGTTCCGGTGGGGGCAATGGTGGTAACGGTGGCATTCCGGATGGGGCTGCCGGAGGCCAGTGTGCTCTGAGGGAAAAGCGGAAACGGGCCCCGCAGCTCGGCCAGATGTTCGCTCTCCCGGTGTCCAATGGTATGAACCAATTCCATCACTTGGCGGCCCATGGCCACGCCTTCCTCGCTGTTATAGGGGATACCCAGATAGAGCAGCATATCCGCAAAGCCCATGACGCCAAGTCCAATCTTGCGAGTGGCGCGGGTGGTCCGGTCAATTTCCGGCAGGGGGTATTTGTTAGCCTCGATTACATTATCCAGAAAATGAACGGCATCACGGACCGTACGCTCCAGCTTTTTTTGGTCCAGCACATAGCCTTTGTCTGTCTTCTTCAGGTGGTTCACCAGGTTGATGGAGCCCAGATTGCACGCCTCATAGGGCAGCAGGGGCTGTTCACCGCAGGGATTGGTGGATTCAATCTCTCCCAAAGAGGGGACCACATTGTCCCGGTTAAGGCGGTCCAGGAAAATAATGCCGGGCTCGCCGGTTCTCCAGGCGGAATCCACAATAGTTTCGAACACCTCGCGGGCGCGCAGGTGGCCGGTAACCCGGCGGGTGGCGGGGTCCACCAGATTATACGGCTGATCTGCCTCTACCGCCTTCATGAAAGATTCGGTGATCCCGACCGAGATATTAAAATTGTTGATTTCATGGGTGTCGTTCTTACAGTGGATAAATTCCAGAATATCTGGGTGATCCACCCGGAGAATTCCCATATTGGCGCCCCGGCGGGTACCGCCCTGCTTGACCGCCTCGGTGGCTGAATTAAAAACTTTCATAAATGAGACGGGGCCGCTGGCCACACCACCTGTAGAATTGACCGTGGAACCCTTGGCGCGCAGGCGGGAAAAAGAGAAGCCGGTGCCACCGCCGCTTTTGTGAATGAGAGCGGCATTTTTAATGGCATCAAAAATGTCCTCCATGGAGTCGGCCACCGGAAGTACGAAACAGGCGGAGAGCTGGCCCAGAGGACGCCCCGCGTTCATCAGCGTGGGAGAGTTGGGCAGAAAATCCAGGTCGGTCATCATGCGGTAAAAAGTCTGCGCGGTGGTGGCTACGTTGGCCTTCGAGTCAAAAACCACGTCGGCCGCCGCGATGGCATTGGCCACCCGGTGGAACATCTGGTCCACAGTTTCCTTAGGGACCCCGTGCTCGTCACGAATAAGATAGCGCCGTTCCAGGACTGCTCGGGCGTTTTCAGTAATGGGCATGACAATGACCCTTCCTTCCTTTTCGACATGCGCTTTGGCGCAGATAGGTTATACAAGCACTAGATATTGTATCACGAGAAACTGGAATGTCAATATAGAAGACTACAGGGGCCAAGCGCTTTGGATAGATACCGAATCGGACTGCTTCCGTTTCCCCCTGAAGACACCGGGTTTTTCCAATCAAATAAGGAAAAACCGCGCTGCAAATAATAGAAAAAAGGGGACTGCCTGTTCCATACTTGCGAAAAATTAAAAAATTGGGTATAATCACATCATTCTGTGATATCATGCGTGGGTTTGTCCGCGAGAAAGGAAGAGGAAACAGCCATGACGATTACGTATACGCCTCGGGGGACCTGCTCCCGGAAGATGAAGATTGAGTTGGACGGGGATGTGGTTCGGTCCCTAAAAGTGGAGGGAGGCTGTTCCGGAAATTTGCAGGGAATCTCCAAGCTGGTAACTGGGATGAAGGTGCAGGACGTAATCGACCGATTGAGCGGCATCCGCTGCGGATTCAAGTCCACGTCGTGTCCGGACCAGCTTGCCAGGGCGCTGAAGGAGGCGCAGGAGAAGAAAAACGAAAAGTTGACCCGATGAAAAACATGCACGGCGGAATAGTCTTGACAAATCGTAGTCAATCTGTTATACTTTCACTGCAAAATAAAGCAGGAACGGTACCCCCGTCCTCACCTCAAGCCAGTGGCAAAGGGGTCAACATTGTCTCGGCCCACGCATTTCTGCGTGGGGCTGTGTCTGTGTGTATGACGGGTACCCTTCCGGGTGTCCGTCTTTTCATTATCTGAAATTTATATTGGAGGTGCTTTGGTATCAGTAACATGACTCATCAAATCAACGACGAAATCCGGGACCGTGAAGTACGGCTGATTTCCAATACCGGGGAACAGCTGGGCATCATGTCTGCCCGTAACGCCATGGAAAAAGCTGAGGAAGCCAATTTGGACCTGGTGAAAATCTCTCCCGCTGCCAATCCCCCGGTGTGTAAGCTGATGGATTATGGCAAGTATAAGTTTGAACAGGCAAAACGGGAGAAAGAGGCCAGGAAAAACCAGCATGTCGTAGAGATTAAAGAGGTACGCATGTCCCCCGGCATCGATGTGGGCGATTTTAACGTCAAGCTCCGCAACGCGCAAAAATTTCTGGGCGAAGGTGACCGGGTTAAGGTGACGGTCCGTTTCCGCGGCCGTGAAATGGCCCATACTGTGCTTGGCCGGGAACTGCTGCTCCGGTTCGCGGACACCTGCTCTGAGCTTGCTATCATGGATAAGGAGCCCAAGCTGGAGGGACGGCATATGAACATGTTTCTGTCCCCCAAGGCCGCCAAGGACGCCAAGTAATCCCTTAACCTAACTGATAAAAAGGAGTTAATCACTATGCCTAAGCTTAAAACACACAGTGGCGCGAAAAAGAGATTCAAGCTCACCAAAACGGGCAAGGTCAAGCGCGCCCATGCTTTTAAGTCTCATTTGCTCAATGGCCATGGCAAGACCACCAAGCGCAAGAGAGGCCTCCGTGCCGCTACTTATGCGGACGTGACCAATGCGTCTACCATTCGGCGCATGATCCCTTACAAATAAGAATAACTTAGGAGGCTTACAATACAATGGCTAGAGTCAAAGGCGCGATGATGACGCGCAAGAGAAGAAATAAGATCCTGAAGCTTGCCAAGGGCTATTGGGGGTCCAAAAGCAAGCACTTTAAGATGGCCAACGAGCAGGTCATGAAGTCCCTGAAGTATGCCTACACCGGCCGCCGCCTGAAAAAGCGTGATTTCCGCTCTCTGTGGATCACCCGCATCAGCGCCGCCTGCAAGATAAACGGCATGAATTACTCCACCTTTATGAACGGTCTGAAAAAGGCTGGTGTACAGATTAACCGCAAGATGCTCGCGGAGCTGGCCGTGAACGACAAGCCCGCGTTTGCCACGCTCACCGAGATGGCGAAGGCCAAGCTGGCCTGACGATAGCATCTCTCGATGCTTTTATAACCCAAAACAACCGCGCCGCTGTGAGCAAAACTGCTTACAGCGGCGCGGTTTATTCGTGTTCGATCCATAAAATCGGGCTGTCGGCGGGTTCTTCGGCGCAGACCGCGCCGTACCATCCGTCTCCGGTCAACCCGGTTATCACCACATTGCCGGGGATATCCAGCCCCCGGGAAGCGGGCAGCCCGGCTCCCGTGTATTTGCACCAGGCTTCCCGGCGCGTCCAGAGCGGATAGAAGGCAGCCCAGTTCCCGCCCTGGGCCAGAAAGGCGTGGTACTCCGCCTCGGTCAGCGCATAACGGGCCAGCCGCTCCAGCCCTGTCCGGCGTGGTCGCGGCACTTCAAGGTCGGCCCCAACCGGTCCGGTTCCAAGTGCGCAAAGGGCAAGACCGCCGCTGTCACTCAGGCTGAACTGAATTTCCGGATGGGCCGGAAAGAAGGGTTTCCCGGCGTCATGATGGGCCAGCTTTGGCAGTGGAGTTATGCCATACCGCTGGTTTAAAACGGCGGCCAGCAGGGCGTGAGTGCCCAGTGAGTGGGAGGCCAGCAGTGTGATCATGGGCTTTAGTCCAAATACTGGACGCACGCGCCCAGTACGCCGGAACCGATATATACGCTGAGTGTGCCGTCCAGTACACCGGTCCAGAAATGATGATAATCCGGCAGCGCGGCGGCCAGCTTCTTTTTCATCTGTTCCATCTCAACAGGGGCCTGGCAGTTGAGTACGGCCAGATTATAGGCCTGATGCCCTTGCGCCTCTTTTACCACCAGTTCAATGAGCTTATCCTGAATCTGGCGGCGGCCCCGCACTTTGGCGGCGGAGCCGAGCTCCCCATTCTCCACAAAGGTGAGGATAGGCTTGATTTGCAGCATGGTGCCGGCCAGTGCGGTTACCCGGCCGATCCGACCGCCCTTTTGGAGATACTCCAGAGTGTCCACAGAGAAAAAGGCGCGGGTCCCCCGAATCAGCTGTGCTACCCGCCGCTGCGTGATTTCCTCCCAGCCCATGCCACCCCGCAGGTCCTCCGCCAGCTGCAACAAAATGACTCCCTGCGCCAGAGCACCGCGCAGGGAGTCAAATACCGCTATCGTCAGGTCCCGCCGCACCGAGCCATGAATGCGGACCATGTTGGCGGTTCCGGACAGACCACCCGAGAGCATGACCGCCACCACGCCGTCATAGCCGTCCGCCGCGATGCGGTCGAACGCCGCATCCACCGCGCCGCCGTCAGGCAAAGATGTATGGGGCAGCTCGCCCTGCTTCAGACGGGCGATTACATCATCCGCATGAATATCCACGCCGTCCGAGTACTCGCCGTTCTTGCAGCGAATTTTCAGCGGGACTATATAAATTCCCTGTTCCGCCGCCGTTTCCGGGGTGAGGTCGGCACAGGAATCCGTTAACAAAGCAATTTTCTTCGGCGTCATTTTTATCACGTCTCCATTGATTGACAAATGCCAATACAGCCGGTATAATAGCTGCGTAACATTGTTATGTGACCATTATAAGGCAGAGGAAAGCCATTGTCAACCACCTTCGGGAGGGGTAGAACATGGATTACGCAGACCGCCGCAGGGAACAGGCCAGGCAGACGGAACGAAGAATCATGCAGGCTGCTCTAGCACTGATGCGGGAAGAAAGTTTTGACCAGATGTCCGTACGGGATATCTGTCAGCGTGCCGGCATTACCACCGGCGCCTTTTATCACCATTTTCCGTCGAAGGAGGCTCTGATTACCAAGGGTTTCGCACCGCTGGACGACTCCATGCGCCAAATGATGAAGGAGCACGGTGGGGAGCCGCCTCAGCAGAGGCTGTGGTATATTTTAGAGTCCTATGCAAGATTCATGGAGGCGGGCAGCGAGCTGGTAGGCCGTTATTACAGCCGCCGCATGACCGACCCGTCCTCCCCCTCCATCGACCGGAGCCGGTATACCTTTCAGATTATGGAGGACTGCTTCCGCCAGGCGCAGCAGGAGGGGATTCTGTACCCGGAACACAGCCCGGAGTGGGTAGCCGAGTTCTGTTACCGGCATTTTCGCGGCGTGGTCATTGACTGGGTTCTGCACCATTATGGTTACCCCCTGCTGCCAAAGATGCAGGAGGACTATGCCCTGTTCGTCCAGATTTTCCGCTGCTGAGTGACCAGTGTCAGCAGGTGCGTCCGCCGGTTGTCCTCCGGATGTTCCACCACATGGTCCAGAAGCGCGGAGAGAGCCGCCCCGATCTCCGGCCCGCGCAGGCCCGCGCGGAGCAGGTCGCGGCCGGTCAGATCCAAGTCAGCCAGTTTCCAGGGCATTCCACTGCACAGCGCCGCCCGGAGGGCGGTGCTGTGCTTTTTTGTGCCGGTTCGGGCGTCCCATGCGGCGGTGGCGGCTCGGCAGGCGTCCACCCCGCAGGCCCGCAGGGCGTGTAGGCATACCAGTTCCCCGTCCAGAGGGGGTAGGGTCAGCCCCAGCTCCACCGCCCGTACCACACGCTTTTCCATGGGCAGCCGGGTGGGGGAAAGCCCGGTGAGGGCGGCCAGGCCCGCCCAGCGGCACAACCCATCCGGCTCCAGCAGAGCCAGACGAGCCAGGGGGACGGATCCCGCCGACTTTCCGGTGGGAAACAGCCGCTCCGGCAGGCCGTCTGGCACCAGCGGGCCGCCCCGTTCCGGATGGGGTGCGGTGATCAGCTTTTCCAGTTCCGCGCAAATGCGTTCTCCGGAAACGGCCTCCAGCCGGTCGGCCAAGGCGCGCATAGCGGCGGCGGTGTCAGGTTCGATGATAAAATCCAGTTGGGCGGCAAAGCGGGCGGCACGGAGAATACGCAGCCCGTCTTCCCGAAAACGTAGGGCCGGTTCACCCACGGCTCGGATGCGCCGGGTGGCCAGGTCACCCTGTCCGCCGAAGGGGTCGATGATTTGCCCATCCGCACCGAGAGCCATGGCGTTGATGGTAAAATCCCGCCGGGCCAGATCCCCCTCCAGAGAGGGAATAAAAATCACGTGGTCCGGATGCCTTCCATCGGCGTATCCCGTTTCCCGCCGGAAGGTGGTAACCTCCAGCGCCATGCCGTCCAGCAGAACTGTGACCGTCCCGTGACGGATACCAGTGGGTACCGTGCGGGAAAAACGGGCCATTACCGCTTCCGGGGGCGCGGCGGTGGTGATATCCCAGTCGCCGGGGGTGCGGCCCAGCAACAGGTCCCGGACACAGCCACCCACAGGAAAGGCCGCGTAGCCCGCCGCCCGGAGCGTGTCACAACAGGCTTGTACCGCCTGCGGGAGTATGTCTATCATTAGATTTCACCCGATTCCCGTTATCTTTTTCTTGCTTAACGACTATAATAGCTTTATAATGATGTCTGTTTCCCAGAGATTATGATTATAAACTTGAAAAGAGGATGTGTAAACCCATGGCTATGAATAACATCCATGACTATATTGAGCCCGGTCGCCGGGCCCACCTGGTGGGAATCGGCGGAGTATCCATGGCACCGCTGGCTGAGGTGCTCCGGGGCATGGGCATGGTTATCACCGGCTCCGATATGCGGGAGAGCGCCTCCGTGGCCCACCTGCGTTCCCTGGGGATCCCCGTTGCCATCGGCCATCGGTCTGAGAACATCGGGGACGCGGAGCTGGTCATCCGTACCGCCGCCGTACACGACAGCAACCCTGAGATCGCCGCTGCCCGGAGCCTCGGCGTGCCTGTGTTCGAGCGGGCGCAGGCATGGGGTTCCATCATGAAAAATTACAGGCATGCCCTGTGCATTTCCGGCACCCACGGAAAGACCACCACTACCTCCATGTGCACCCATATCATTATGGCCGCGGGGCTGGACCCCACCGTCATGATCGGCGGTACGCTGCCCCTGCTGGGGTCCGGGTACCGGGTGGGCAAAGGAGACACCATCATTCTGGAATCCTGCGAGTATTGTAATTCTTTCCTTTCCTTTTTCCCCACGGTAGCGGTTATTTTAAACATTGAGGCTGATCATCTGGACTTTTTCCACGACTTGGGCGATGTAGAGCACTCCTTCCGCACTTTTGCCGATCTGGTGCCGGAGAACGGCCTTGTCATTGCCAATCGGGACGACGCCAACACCATGAAAACACTGGCGGGTGAGACTCGGCCCATGCGCACTTTCGGCCTGACCGAGGGCGATGTGCACAGTGCCAATCTGGTTTGGAACGGCGGTCTGCCCACCTTTGACATCATCTGCGACGGTGTGGCGCTCACCCGCGTAAATCTGCAGGTACCCGGCATTCATAATGTGAAAAACGCCCTGGCCGCCGCGGCTGCGTCCATCGCTCTGGGCGCGGATGCCGGCGCGGTACAGAAGGGGCTGGCAAGTTTCCACGGCGCCGGCCGCCGGTTCGAGTACAAGGGCGAGTATCACGGCGCCTCTGTCTATGACGACTACGCGCACCACCCCGGGGAGCTGAAGGCTTTGCTGGATACCGCTATGAACTTGGGCTATCAGCGGGTCATCTGCGCGTTCCAGCCCCACACCTATACCCGAACCGCCGCCCTGTTCGATGACTTTGTGGAAGCGCTCAAAAAGCCCGACCTTACCATTCTGGCGGAAATCTTCGCGGCTCGGGAGGACAACAATCTGGGTATTTCCTCCAACGATTTGGCCCAGAACATTCCCGGCAGCCACTTTTTTGCCACGCTGCCTCAGGTTACCGACTATCTGCGGCAGATCGCCCGGCCGGGCGATCTGATCCTGACTGTGGGCGCCGGTGATATCTACACGGTGGGCGAGACCCTAGTGAGCCGCGACTAAGCCGGGAGGACATACGAATGAAACTGGTTTCTTGGAATGTAAACGGCCTGCGGGCCTGTATTAAGAAAGGCTTCTGGGATGTGTTCCGGCAGATGGATGCAGATGCTTTCTGCCTTCAGGAGACGAAAATGCAGCCCGGTCAGGCGGAAGTGGATGCCCCCGGCTATCTTCATTACTGGAATTCTGCGGTAAAGAAGGGCTACTCCGGCACCGCAGTTTTTACACGGGAAGAGCCGCTTTCCGTGGCCTATGACATTGGAGACGAGGTACATGTGGGGGAAGGACGCGCCATTACGTTGGAATTCGAGACGTTCTATCTGGTCACCGTCTACACCCCCAATTCTCAGGACGGGCTGGCCCGGCTGTCCTACCGCATGGAATGGGAGGACGCCTTCCGGGCGTATCTCCGCGAACTGGATGAAAAAAAGCCCGTCGTGGTCTGCGGCGACATGAATGTGGCCCACGAAGAGATCGACCTCAAGAACCCCAAGCCCAACCGGGGACATGCCGGTTTTTCCGATGAGGAACGGGCCAAAATGACCGAACTGCTCTCCGCCGGCTTTACTGATACCTTCCGGTTCCTCTATCCCGATGTGACGGGCGTTTACTCCTGGTGGAGCTACCGTTTCCATGCCCGGGAGAAGAACGCGGGCTGGCGCATTGACTATTTTCTTACGTCCGACCGCCTGCGAGAGCATATCGCTGCCGCTGAAATCCATACCGAAATTTATGGCAGCGACCACTGTCCCGTGTCGCTGACGATCTCGGAATAAAAAGCCTGCTGGAATGCATGAGATGCTCCAGCAGGCTTTTTTATGTTACCGTAACGGAGGGGATGGTTACATCGTGGATCCACGCCCGAGACTGGAACCGGATCATGCCCATAAAAAACTTGGTTACGCTCTCCATGATCATACCCACATAGACCCAGAAAATGCCCCAGCAGAGGACCAAGCCAAACAGAGAGGCCAGCGGAAGGGCCACGAACCACATGGGAATCAAGTCGATCATCATGGCGGCGCGGACATCGCCACCCCCCCGCAGAACGCCCACGATATTGGTGGAGTTAAAGGCGCGAAGGCCTAAAATCGCACCGATAAAGGTGAGCATCATGGTGGAGATCTGGCTGGCATGCGCGGAAAGGCCAAACATGGGATAGACCACCGGAGCGAGGAACGCCCGTGTAAAGACAATCATAAACACACCCATTGTTACACCGCACAGAAAAGATAACATTGCCAGACAGCGGCAGACATCATAGACCGTGTCGGTATGCCCGGCGCCGATTTCCCGTCCGGTGATAATGGAGGAGGTGGCCGCCATGGCGAAGATGACCACGGTGCAGATCTGTTCGATGTTACCGGAGATCGCGTAAGCGGCCAGAATTTCCGTGCTGTCCGCCATATGGCCCATGATGACCTTATAGAGCGAAGTGCCCAGACCCCACATGGTCTCATTGAAAATCACTGGGCTGGAAAAATGGATGAAGCTGCCCAATAGGGCTGAGCCCGGCCGAAGCAGCAGAGAAAATCGCAGACGGAAGCGCCGGTTGATCAGCGCATAGGCCGCCATGATAATAAACTCAATGATACGGGAGATCAGCGTGGCCAGCGCCGCGCCGATGACGCCCAAAGCGGGTGCGCCCAGGCGGCCGAAAATGAATACCCAGTTGAGAAGGGTGTTGGTGCCCATGGAGATACTGAAGATGATCAATCCCAACTGGGGATTTTCCATGCTGCGGTGCGCACCCACATACACGCCGGTGATGCTGTTAAAGAGGTAGGAAAAGCCCACAATGCGGGCATAGCCCGCTGCAAGCTCCGCCAGATTTTGGTTGTTGGTGAGCAGACGCATCAGCGGGACGGGAAGAAAGAACATAAGGAGCGCGAAGATTACCGCGATGGTCCCCGCCACATAGAAAGTGATCCCGACAACCCGGTTGATCTGATCTGTGTCCCGCTTGCCCCAGTATTGGCTGATAAGGACGGAGGAGCCGCTTTGCAGGCCGAAGATGACCAGCTCCATCACGAACACAGGCAGGTTTGCCAGGGTTACCGCCGCCAGCGGAGCCTCGCCCAGACTGCCAACCATAAAGGTGTCGATGAGGCCCAGAGAGGTTGTGATCAGGTTTTGAAGAATGATCGGCAGCATGAGCGCCCACACATTTCGGTAAAAGGCACCGCCCCGCTTCATGTAGGAAATCATAAATTACCTCACAAAGATTCGTTCCGATTTGATCTGGACCAGCGCATTGATGAGTGCGTCCGCATCGGCGCGGGTGCTGTCCGGCCCGAAAGAGATACGTAAAGTTCCCGTTAAAACCTGCTTGGGCAGGCCCAGGGCGGCAAATACATGGCTGGGTTTACCCCGGTGACAGGCGGAGCCGGAGGATACACAGATCCCGCGGTCACTGAGCGCCCGAACCAGCATCTCGCTGGGATAGCCTGGCAGAGAGACGGCGCAGATATGGGGTGCGTCACCGCGGCTCACGATCTCCAGGTCGGGAATTGCGGCCAAAATTGAGTCCAGGAAATAATCTTTTATATGTTTTATACGATCGGTATTCTCCGGATAGGCTAGGCAGGCTGCGGCAAACGCCGCAATTTGAGCCGTAGGCTCGGTGCCGGGGCGCATACCCGCCTCCTGCCCGCCGCCGAACAGAAGCGGACGAAACCGGGAATGAAGGTGCTTTTTAATGTACAGAGCGCCGATGCCCTTGGGAGCACCGATTTTATGCCCGCTGACGGCGACCAGATCTGCACCCAGCCCGGTCGGAGTAAAGGGTATTTTACAGAAAGCCTGCACTGCGTCGGTATGCAGCAGGGCGGGGGCGCCAGCGCGGCGGATGGCCTGGGCGGCCTCCTCAACCGGGAATCGGGCGCCGGTTTCATTGTTAATCAGCATCATGGATACCAGTACCGTGTCCGGACGGAGGGCAGCCTCCAGGTCCGACACCCGGATATGGCCGGTGCGGTCCGGATTCAGATAGGTCACCTCACAGCCCTCCGCAGCCAGATCCTTCATGGTCTCCAACACGGCCGCGTGTTCCACCGAGGTGGTAATGATGTGTTTGCCGCTGTGGCGTCCAAAGTGGACGGCGGCGCGAATGGCCCAGTTATCCCCTTCCGTACCGCAGGAGGTAAAGAACAGTTCCTCAGGTGTGCATCCCAGCCGGTCGGCCACGATGGCCCGGTTCTTCCGCAGCCGGTCGGCGGCGGTGGCACCCAGAGCATGCCGGGAGGAAGGATTGCCGTACTCTTCCGTCATGGCGGTCAGGGCCGCCCGTGCCGCTTCGGGGCAGACCCGCGTGGTGGCGGCATAATCCAAATAAATAACAGACATAAGAAAGCTCCTTCCCATCGTTAGCCGGTAAAAAGCCGCGAACGGCTTGGTGGGTATGACTTAAACAGAGCCAAAGTCCCGGGACAGTCTAAAGCCCGGAACCCTGACTCTGCCAAAAATTTATAATTTATCATAATGCCTTTCAGGCGGAAAGTCAAGCCCGCTCAACTAACCTGTAAAATATTTAGGTCATCCTGCGTAAGCGCGGTGGTATAGGGGTTCATGGATGCATTGAGAATCTTCAGGCACTTGTTCGGATAGAGCTGATAGCACCACTTTGTACCCCGGTAAGTCACAGTACCGTCTCCGGGCAGGGTTGAGGTGGAAACATCGGTTTTCGGGTCCACCTTCAGCATGTTGGTGGAAAAATAGGTCAAGTCGGAGGCGGAGAGATCCGTCGTTACGTTCTGGGAAAAAATATCGATAAACTCGTTGAGCTTGGGCAGACTGGACAGGGACAATACCTTTTTGGCCACGGCGGTCAGCAGTTTCTGCTGCGTCTGAGTGCGGCCCACATCGGAATAGCCCGAGCCGTCGTTATTCTTCCGAAACCGGACCACTTCCATGGCCTGCTGGCCGTTCAGATGGCGGCTGCCCTCGGAGTAGTGAATGGATAGGCTCTGGGTAGGGTCATCGTAATTCATAGAGCAGGGAATATAGAAGTCCACGCCGTCCACCGCGTTCACGATGGCCTTAAAGGCGTCGATGTCTACGGTAATGTAGTAGTCGATGGGATAGCCCACCAAGTCGGAAACCATATTCCGCAGCTCGTCGATCCCGCCGGCGAGATAAGCGTGGTTAATCTTCTGATAGCCGTCGCCCTTTACCAGGGTATCCCGGGGGATGGAGACTACGCCCACCTTGCTGGACGGCACGTCGTAGGTCACCAGCATAATAGTGTCGGCGTTGCCGCTGGATTGGTCGCTAGCTGCCAGCAGGAAGGTATAGCACTGTTCTTTCCGGACATAGGTTGGCGCGTTGGAAACGACAGGGCTCTCCTGTGTGGAGGAAAGCACGGAGGACTCAGTGGGTGTCTGTGTCTCGGCCGCCTGAGAGGGTGGAGAGACAAAAATGTGATAGGCGCAGAACAGAGCTACGATGACAGCGGAAAGCGCCACTGCCATACGGTAAAGGAAACGAACTATGCGGGCAAGAGGGGAGAGACGCTTTTTTTTCCTTCGTTTTGCCAAGGGCTGTTGCCACCTCCGAAAAAGCTGAGACGAGACGTTTTGTGTTGGCCAAGCCAACAAATTTTATCATAGCCGATCTTACGCCAAGAAGCAAGGGAAATGGAAAAAATTCCTTTATATTATTCAAAAACTGGAATTTGGCCGTCCCTGAGGCGCAGGGAAAACAGCCCCAGCGCTGTGCCCGCCATGCAACAGGCCAGCGAGCACAACAGCATACCGTTTACACCGAAGCAGTCCACGGCCCGGCCGCCCAGCAGATTACCCAATACGCCGCCCATGCCGTTGGAAGCCACCATCATAATGGTCTGCCCCCGCACTCGGTCGGCGGGCGGAACCGATTCATTGGTGTAAAAAACGGAGATGGGTGTAAACAGCCCGTAGCCCAGCATCTGGAGGGGCTGAGCTAGATAGACAGCGGCCAGACAGGGGGACAGAAGCAGAGCCAGCACCTTGACGCCGCAGAAAGCCAAGCTCAAAACCACGACCCGACCGCTGCCCAGGCGGCAGCGAAGCCGGGGAAAGAAGAAAGCGGTAACCAGCTCGGAGGAGGTCATGAGGGACAGGCCAAGCCCCAGATCGGACGCAGTACCACCCCGGTCCACGATGATGTTGACCAAAAAATTGGACACGGGGATTATGCCGGTCATGCCCAGAAGAATAGCGGCCAGCATCAGGGTGAAGCGGCGGTTATACCGAAGCAGGGCGGGTATGGAATGGGGTGGGTCCCCGGCTGGTGTATATTTGGCCGGGGAGACCGCCCGAAACGTGGGATAGGCCGTCACGATGACAATCTCCACAACGATGAGAATTCCGTGAAGGACAAGGGCGGATTCCACGCCGAATCGTTTCACCAGATAGCCCAGCAGGATACAGCAGGCGGCATAGGACAGGGAACCCAGGCCCCGCCCCAGGCTGTACCGGATAGGGATCCCGGCGCTAATATACTGAATGGCCATGGCGTCCACTAGGGGATAGGAGGAGATTTCAAACCCACCCATAATTATGAACAGGACTATGGTACCAGCCAGTCCGGGCCTGGTCTGCATGAGGGCTAAGTTGGCGCAGAAGCTCAGGCTCATGGAGAGCGCCACAATACGCTTGATGGGAAGAGAGGGGTGGCGGTCGGCGAAACCGCCCAGAGCAGGCTGAAAAATAATTCCGGACAGGCAGCGCATGGAGAGGATCAGCCCGACCTGGCCGTTGGAAAAGCCACGGCCCAGCAGCAGGGCGGTCTGGTAGGCGCAGATCGCGGCAAACATCGCCCAGAAACCCATCTGCATGAGAAAATACTGATAGTTCAGCCGTCGGCTGGAGCAGGGCGCGTTCGTCATAAACGGGGGACCGCCTTTCAAAACCAGAATACCGTCCTCTCAGCCGGCAGGCGGCATGGAGGCCAGAGGTGTCTCCTCGCGGAGGGCTCCGGTGAGCAGATCACTGCTGCTGAAAAAGGTGAACAGCGGGTCCAGACTTGTGCTGCCGGCCGTATATAGAACCATGACCAGGTCCGGCTTCAGCCAGTCTACATAGGTCATAAGGTCGTCATGGAAATAGCGCAGGTCAATGGTGATCAGCTCACTGCAGCCCAGGGCTAGAAAAGGGGTCGCCGCACAGGCGTAGGAATCCCGCAGAAGCAGGATGCGCGGGCCGTTGGGGTTGTCCAGATTCCGGGCGCGGGCCATGGGAAAATCCCCGCCGGCGTAGAGTGCCACCAAGTTGGCCTGAAAGAGATCCTTCTCCCTCAGCTTTTCCGGGAAAAGCACGGCCTGATCAAAGGAGCCGGCACGCTTGATTTCATAGTAGGGTACCGAGTAGGTGAGATCGGTAAAGAAGTCGGGCCGCCAGAGCTGAATATCGTCCAGCCCGCCGTAGAGCATGCCCACCCGCTTGCCCTGACTGCCCAGAAAACACTGCGGAATGTTTTCCACCGTGTAGTGGGAGGCGCTGGTATACCGGGCGGGAATCGAATAGCCGTAGTCGCTGCGCAGGGTATCGCAGATGGCCTGTACGCCCCGAAAGGCGGCGGCCACATTCCAGTGGTGGTCGGTCCGGAAAAACAACGAGGACCAGTCGGCCCCGTCGGCCTCAAAAGTCTTGCGCAGGTCCAGAGAGGCCACGCCGTGCTCCTTCAACACGGAGAGAAACTGATCGGCATAGGCGTTGCCGTAGTCAGGCACACCGTCTGGTAACCGGTCGTCATTTTCCTTAATCTTTTGCGGAGCCTGCACGTATAGCAGGGGAATATCCCGCTTTTCAAGCTGATCCCGCAGGCGGACGGTGGACAGCGCATGGCCTGTCGTATCCAGCGGCTCCCGGTTAACAAAAGTGAGCGTGCCATCCGAGAGTTTCACTACGTCATAGCGGTCGTCCGTATCATCGGTCATCCGGTGCAGAAGCAGGTCCTGTACCCCACCGTAAAACTGGATAAACCAGTGATCCCGGTCTAAGACCTGGTTTGCGCTGTTGTCTGCGGCGGAGATGGCGCTGGTTATCACATCCTCCGGCGCGGGGGTGGTTACTGTTTCTGAAATGCCCTCCCGCCTGGGATTCCGCCGACCCAGCCCTACCCGCAGGTGCCGGACGTAATCGGTTCGCTGTGGTAAGGAAACGCCGGCCCGGGCCGGAGCGGTGTTAAGCAGGCCGCTGATAAGCAGAAGCGCTCCCACCGCCAGCATGGCCACAAAGGCAGCCGCGCCCCAGGTTTCACGGCGCCGCAGGACAGACATGGGAAAGCCTCCTTTTGCCAACCAATCCGGTTAGATCAAAAATTAAAGTATATAAACGGATTATAAGTCCCTTTGACCAGCAGAGATGTTGCCGCAAGCAAGATCAGCGCCAGACAAATGCCGTATGCCGCCCCCCACATGGGCAGCACATGGGGGGCGTTTTTCCACAGCCAAGGTTCCACCGTTTCAGAGAGCCGATCCGCCAGGGGAAGGGAGAACAAGAGAGCTAGTGTAAGAACGACGGCGTTTTCCTGAAGATAGAAGAGGGCGTTTCCCCCTGCGCCGCCTGCGCCGAACATGGCGGCCAGATACCGACCGGCGGCGGGAAGGTTGTCCGCCCGGAACAGGACCCACGCAAAATTCACCATCAAAATTGTGTACAGCCAGCCGATACCGCTTGGCCAGCCCCTGCCCAGGCCAAAAAATTTTTCTAAGCACAGCAGAACGAAATAGAGCAGACCCCACAGGAGAAAGGTCCAGTTGGCACCGTGCCATATGCCGGTCAGCAGCCACACCACGAACAGGTTGCGCAGCAGCTTTTCCCGGCCGGCCCGGTTCCCGCCTAAGGGGATATAGACGTAATCCCGGAACCACTGCGACAGGGAGATATGCCACCGCCGCCAGAATTCCGTAACGGAGACGGAGGCATAGGGGTGGCGGAAGTTTTCATCAAAATGGAATCCGAACATGCGGCCCAGGCCGATGGCCATGTCGGAATAGCCGGAAAAGTCATAGTAGATCTGAAGGGTGTAGCACGCCGCGCCCAGCCAGGCCATGGAAACAGAAAGCCCGGAGGGGAGGGTATTCCAAGCGGCGTCAGTCACCACGGCCAGCTGATTGGCCAGCAGAACCTTTTTCCCAAGCCCCACAACAAAACGGCAGCAGCCGGAAGAAAAATCCCCCCAGTTTTCCCGACGGTCCGAAAGTGCCCGCGCCACGGTGGCGTATTTCACAATTGGCCCGGCAATGAGCTGCGGGAAGAAAGAGATATAAAGCCCCAGCCGAAAGGGGCTGCGCTGAACCTCCGCCCGACCCGTGGCCACGTCCAGAACATAAGACAGGGCCTGAAAGGTAAAAAAGGAGATGCCGATAGGAAGGCCCAGTTCCGGAACCGGGAAGCCGAAGCCTAGAAAATTTAAATTTTGCAGGACAAAGGCCAGATATTTGAAAACAAAAAGCAGCCCCAGATTGCACGCCGCAGCGGCCACCACAGGCGCCCGGACCGAACGGTGGTACAGCCTCCGTGTATGGACCCACAGGCCGAATCCACAATTGGCCAGAATGGATCCCATCATGACCAAGACGAACCAGGGTTCACCCCAAGCGTAAAACAACAGGGAGGCCAGCAGCAGGAAACCGTTCTGCGCCCGCCGCATGCCGCGCAGGATTCCATAGTAGCCCAGCAGGACGGCGGGAAGAAAGGCGAAAAGAAAAACTAAACTGGAAAACAGCATGCAATGCCCCCCTCAGGTCAGATATCGGCCCACCAGAGGGATGTGGTGGAGCAGCCAGGAGACGAAGAAACTGGGAATCAGAATGGCCAGCGACACCAGCGGAACTCCGGCCAAAGGACCGACGGAGGGTGTGGACAGCCCGTGTTCGCGCAGCAACAGGAGAAACGCCACATGGACCAGATAGACACCGAAGCTGTAGGCGGCGGCCCGGCTGAGATGCTCCCGCCGCGACCGTTCGTCGCTGACCCCCAAAACATACCGGGACAGGACCAGAACCGCCACCGCCATGGCGGCCACATTGGGGGAGAAGTAGCTGTACAGTGTGTCCACCAACCCCCCGGCCCGACGGGAAAGTATCAGCGTGCCCCATACGGTGCCCACGGCGCCCAGCACACCACACAGGTAGATGAGATACTCCACAAAGCGATTGATGGTAAACGCCTGCAAATAATAACCCAGCACGTAGTAGCCCACATAACCCAGCACCAGATGGAGCTGGAGCCGCCCATACCACAGGGAGAGGGTCTGACTGGGGCGCAGGGCCAGCAGGGTTGGTAGGATGAACGTGAACACAGCCGTCAGCAAAAAAAACCAGAGGAAACTCCCCTGCCGCGCTCCCTGCACGAAGGCACGGAGCACAGGCGTAATTAAATAAAGCCCAAGCATCATGGGGAGAAACCACAGGTGCTGTTCAGTGTTGCCCCGCAGCAGACTGTGAAAGGCGGCAGACCAGTCGGTGAGGGAGACAGAGCCGCTTTCCAGATAGCGGTGCAGCAGCAGGTAGAACATACCCCAGAAGACAAAAGCCGCCGCCAGACGGAGCATATGCCGCAGAAGGGAGGGCGGAGAAAGCGCGTGTTTGGGATCCAGCAGGAACATGCCGGAGAGCATAACAAATACCGGTACGCACCAGCGGCACAGGCCATCCCAGAGGTTCAGCACGACGAAATCGGAGCTGACAACGGACACTGCGCCGAGCCATCCGCCCGATACGTGCAGTACAATCACCGCTGTTGCGGCAAAAACGCGCAGCAAGTCGGCATAAGCGACGCGCCCACTCCCCTCACGGGCCATATCAGCGCCTGGCCGGAATGATTTCCAGCCAGTACCCGTCCGGGTCTTCAATGAAATAGATTCCCATCTGTGGATTTTCAAAACAGATGCAGTCCATGGCCTTATGTTTTTTATGGGCGGCCTTCATGTCGTCCACCGAAAAAGCCAGATGGAATTCGTCCTCGCCCAGGTCGTAGGGCTTAGAGTGATCCCGCAGCCAGGTGAGCTCTAACTCAAACTCCGTAGCGCCGTCACTCAGATAAACCAGCCGGAAGGAACCGTCGGCCGCCTCATGGGTCCTAACGGGTGTAAGCCCGAGCGCCTCCCGGTAAAACCGGACACTGCGCTCCAGGTCCAGCACATTGAAATTGAAGTGCGCAAACTGCGGCATGAAGCATCGACTCCTTTATGATCCATTGCGGTTCATTTTTTATGGAAATAGACGATTAGTTCTGGGTGTGGCCGGATAACATCTCCGCGATGTGCCGCCCTGTGGGGGTGGCGGCGAGACCACCCCCGCCAGTCTCGCGCAGAGAGGAGGGAAGACTGTCGCCCACGGCACGCATGGCGTCGATGACCTCGTCGCAGGGAATTACGTTGCGTACCCCGGCGAGAGCCAGCTCGGCGGCGGCAAGAGCATTGAGGGAGCCGATCACATTGCGCCGAACACAGGGCAGCTCCACCAGACCCGCCACGGGGTCACATACCAATCCCATTAGATTTTGAAGCGCGCTGGCGCAGGCGAACGACATCTGCTCCGGCGTGCCGCCCATAAGACTTACCAGCGCGGCGGCCCCCATGGCGGAGGCGGAACCAATCTCGGCCTGACAGCCTCCCTCCGCCCCCGCGATGGAGGCGCGGGTTGCGATAACCTGCCCGAAACCGGCGGCTACGAACAGCGCGCGCACTGCCTCCTCGTCAGAAAAACCGCGGGCCTTCTGCATAGGGAGCAGAACTGCGGGAAGCACGCCGCTGGCGCCGGCCGTGGGCGCTGCTACGATACGGCCCATGCAGGCGTTGCACTCGCCCACCTTTAGGGCGGTGGACATGACAGCGGTGACGAAGGGGCTCATCAGTCCTACGGCGGCCTGCTCCACCTGTGCACCGGTTCCTCCGGTTAGGCCGCAGGCGGAACGTTTGTCAGGGTCATAGTCCCGGACAGACTGCTTCATGGCCTCCCAGAGCGCGGCCATGCGGGAAAACGAGGCGTCCCGTGCAACCCCCCGGTCCTGACAGTCGTCCAGCAGGACGGCTTCCCAAAGGGGGACGGCCCCGGCAGCGGTACAGAGCGCCTCTACAGAATGGAACGCCATGGTCAGTTCCCCCTTTCCGGATTCAAATAGGTTACGCGCACCATACCGGGAGAGGTGCGCAGCACTTCAATCATATTCTGCTGGATGGGCTGGTCGCTTTCGATGACCATAACGGCCAAGCCGCCGCGTTTGTCCCGGTAAAGCTGCATCGTGGCGATGTTAACGCCCCGCCAGGACAAAAGGGAGGCGACCTCCGCCACCTGGCCCGGCCGGTCCTCGTTTCGGATAATCAGGGTGGGATAGTCACCGGTGAAGGTGGCTTCCATGCCGTCAATGGCGTTAACGCGGATTCGGCCGCCCCCCAGGGAAGAGGCGTTTACCTCGACAGTCTGCCCTGCTCCGTCCGAGAGCCGGAGCAGCACAGTATTGGGGTGGGCGCCCCGCAGTACGGTGTTGCTGATAGAAAACACCATGCCGGCCTTATGGGCCAGCTCGAAGCTGGCCGGGAGCCGGGGGTCGTCGGGCGCCATACCCAGCAGTCCGGCCACCAGCGCGCGGTCGGTGCCGTGGCCCTGACCGGTGGCGGCAAAGGATCCGTGGAGCAGAATTTCTGCCCGGGCGGGCTGGCAGCCCAGCAGACGGCGGGCGATATACCCGATCCTGGCTGCGCCCGCCGTATGAGAAGACGACGGCCCAACCATAATGGGGCCCATAATATCAAAAATATTCATGGAATACCTCCTGATCAGCCGTCTGAACGGCGTAATCCTGACGAGCTGTGCTCCAACAGGCTTGTCCAAGACGACAGGTTCTATCTCAATTCCGGGGCGTCAGATCCACCCGGCGGCGAATTAGGGACAGAGCGGGTACCTGACAGGGAAGATGCATGGTAAACCGCATCCGGGGGGTGCGCGGCTGGAGAAGGGGCGTACCGTCCGGTTCGGCCATAGTGGGGGCAATGAAGGAGCGAGGCACGGTATCCGGTCCCACCAGTTCCAGACTGTCTCCGGCGGAGAACTTGTTGCGTAGGGAGAGAAGGGCCGTGCCGTCCTGCGCACAGGATTCCACCAGCGCGCATACCTGATAGTCCCGGATATACCGGGCATCTCCCGTAAACTGGCCAGGCTGGCCATACCAGAAGCCGGTGGAGTAGTGCCGGTGACTGACCTTTTCCACCTCGTCCCGCCAGAAGGAGTCCAGAGGAACGCCGGCCGCCGCAGCATCCAGCGCGTGGCGGTAGGCGCTGGTGACCACCGCCGTGTAATAAGCGCTTTTGGCGCGCCCCTCGATTTTCAGAGAGTTCACACCGGCGGCAATCAGGTCGGGGATATGGTCGATCATGCACATGTCCCGGCTGTTCATAATAAAGGTTTCCCCGTTTTCTTCATAGACCGGAAAGTACTCGCCGGGGCGCTTCTCCTCCATCAGCGCGTATTGATAGCGGCAGGGCTGCGCGCAGGCGCCCCGGCTTGCGTCCCGGCCCGTCATATAGTTGGATAAAAGGCAGCGGCCGGAGTAAGATACACACATCGCCCCGTGGACAAAAGCCTCCACTTCCAGTTCCTTTGGAGTTCGGGCGCGCAGCTCGGTTACTTCCTCCAGCGAGAGTTCCCGGGCCAGGATGACCCGGGAGGCACCCAGGTCGTACCATGCGCGGGCCGCCTGATAATTGGTGACGCCCGCCTGCGTGCTCACATGCAGCTTGGCGTGTGGGGCGTACCGCTGCGCCATCCGGAACACGCCCAAATCGGCCAGAATGATGGCGTCTACACCAATGGAGTCCAGATAGGACAGCCATTCGGGCAGGTGATCCACCTCACCATTCCGTGGCATGGTGTTGCAGGTTACATGCACCATGACGCCGTGGGCATGGCACAACGCTACAGCCTCTGCCAGTTCCTCGGGGCTAAAGTTTCCCGCAAAAGCCCGCATGCCAAACCGGGCCCCCGCCAGATAGACGGCATTGGCCCCATAGGCCACCGCCATGGTTAAACGCTCCCGGTCGCCTGCCGGGGCCAGCAGCTCCGGTATGCCGTTTTTTCGCTGCTCAGCCATTGCCCGCACTTCCGCTGCTTTTCTGGGAACTCAGAAAACTCTGGAACGCAGAATAGGTTTTGAAGAAATGGTGCTTTTCGTCGTCACCCAGCGCGTAATAATAGTAGCTGGTGTTGGCCGGGTTCATGGCCGCCTTGATGGAAGCCATGCCGGGATCGGAGATTGGACCCGCGGGCAGGCCCTTGTAAAGGTAGGTATTATAGGGGCTGTCCACGTTCTTATAATCGTCTTGGGTTACCAGACGGCCCGTTACATAATAGATGGTGGCATCGATGTTGAGGTAGCCGGCGGTGGCGGCCTTGGGATGATTCAGCCGGTTATAGATAACCGAAGCGATCTTGTCACGGTCAGTACCGTCGGTCTCTTTTTCGATAATGGAGGCGACGTTGACAATCTCCGATACCGTGCGGCCGCTGTCGGCGATATCCTGCCGCATCTCGTCGGTGACCTTTGCGTCGAAGTTCACCAGCATCTTGTTAATGATAGTTTTGGGGTCCTCCCCCATGTAAAAATCGTAGGTGTCAGGGAAGAGATAGCCCTCCAAACGGGTGGAATTACCCAGCGGAATATCCTGAAGGAAAGAAAACGCGTAATCGTGGTTGGCGGCCATGTCGTTGAGCTTGTCCACCGTGGAGACACCCTCGTCCTGCAGCTTCTGAAAGATCTGGGCCACCGTGTAGCCCTCCGGGATGGTTACGGAAACCTCTACGCGGGTGGCTGAGCGGGCGCTCATATTGGTGACAATGGCGCGGTAGTCCATATCGGTATTCAGTTCGTAGGTGCCGGCCACGATTTTTTGGTCGGCCTTGGAAAACATGGAATAAAACCGAAATGCGGATTTGTAACTAATAATTCCGTTTTCTTTAAGGTCACGGACCACATTTCCGAAAGACTCATCGTCCGTGACGGTAATTACGGCGGTGTGAGGCTCTTTATTCAAAGCCAGCGCATCGTTGGCGGTAATCCAGATAAGCGTGGCCAACACGGTGGAAATGCCGATGACGAAAAGCACATAGACAAACGTATTAAAGGTCCTGCTTTTCTTGGCGCGGCTTGCTCGGCCGGATGAAGTTCGGGAACTGGTGTGAGCGGGCTGCTGCTGCACTCGGCGTCCGCCGGAGGAACGTTTCTTTTCTTCCATAGTACACTCCTTACTGAGATAAGACATGCCGTTGGCCGGAACCACTTTTTCTGGCCGCGCATAGGATAGCGCAGTCAGAAAGAAGTGAGGTGAACACACGAATGTGCTTTGGTAATGGAAGCGGCTGTCTCTGGATCGTCCTGATCATTATCATCCTCTGCTGCTGCTGCGGCTGCGGCGGCGGGTGCGGCGGCTTCAATAACTGTGGCTGCGGTGGCTGCGGCTGTAATAACAATGGCGGCGATGGCTGCTGCTAAGCTACTTAGCCGAGCAGGAACTCTTTCTCCCACCGCACGGGGCGGAGCAGTATGCTCCGCCCCGTGGCCGTATTTCTCTGCCGGGCCCGGTCAGAATCAATTCCATCGGTACATCCCGCACATCATGGGGGACATGCTCCTGAAGAAGAGGAGGGGGGCACAAAAACGCGGTCAAACCGCGAAAACCAGCCAGATAACGGTCATAGTAGCCGCCGCCGTGTCCCAGACGATAACCCGCTCGGTCGCAGCACAGTCCGGGAACTAAAATAAGGTCGATCTCATCGCGGGGGATAATGGGACAGACGGTATCCGGCTCCGGGATGCCATAGGTTCCGGGCTTGAGCTGTGACAAACCGGAGATCCTGCGTGCCTCCATTTGCCTACCGGGCAGGCAGCGGGGCAGGGCTACCCGTTTACCCCGGGCCAGCAGCGCGGAGATAACGAACCGGGTGTCCGGCTCCCGTTTTACACCGAAAAAAAGCAACAGCGTTTCGGCGCGTCCCACCTCCGGCAGAGACAGAAAAGCCCAGAGCAGCTCCCCGTAGTGGTAAGGTGGCCGCGCGGCCAGGTGGGAGCGCAGCGCGGACTTCTCAGCCGTGATAGTGGACATTTTCTCGAACGCGGGCTGCAATTTCGGCACCTTTCAGCACCTCCACCAGTTTAAGACCAAAATCGTAGGATGTTCCGGGACCTTCCCCGGTAATGATGCGGCCATCCACAACGACGCGCTTTCCCTTGAGCATGACAGCGGAACCCATCTGCTCCTCCATACCCGGATAGCAGACCGCTCTGCGCCGGTCCAGCAGGCCCAAGTGGGATAAAATCAGGGGGGCGGCACAGAGCGCGGCCAGATAACAGCCCTGCTGCCAAGCCCGCTGGATAAGCAGCAGGGCTGTGCGGTTTTCCAAAATGGATTGCACCCCGCCCATACCGCCGGGTAAGACCAGCATTTCCATCTTGTCCGGGTCCGTCTGCGCCAGCGCCAGGTCGGCGGTGACCACGATACCGTGGCCCCCGGTTACCGAAAGACCGTCTACGCCTACCAGAGCGGTTTCCGCGCCCGCACGGCGCAGCAGGTCGGCAGTGACGATGGCTTCCATTTCCTCGAAACCGTTTCCAAGAAGAAGATACACCATAGTTAAGATTCCCTCCTATCAATATTATTAAAAGTACCGAAAGTACCGAAATCTAAAGAACCGCGCGAACCAGGGACAGAATCTCACGGTGCAAATCCTCCACAGTACGTATCCGGCCCATCGCATCCACGCAGGAGACCACCTGCCAGCCCAGAACCTCTGCAGCCCGCAGAGCTACGGACCTGCACCGGGCCAGGTAGGACGTGTCCAACTCATGGATATCACCTTTAGTATGAGTCTGCTGTTCCCGCCGGCGGAGCAGCTGCACTGCGTCGTCCGTTGGCATGTCCAAATAGAGAACAAGATCCGGAGCGGGCAGCCCCAGTTTTCCGTATTCAAAATCGGACAGCCACCGGAAGAAATCCTCCCACTGTTCAGGGGGCAGCTTGCCCGTCTGATGGACGGCATTAGAGGTGGTGTACCGGTCGGAGAGGACCAGGCCGCCCTGCTGATACCAGGTCCCCCATACTTTTTTCCATGATGCATATCGGTCCACGGCATAAAAGGTGGAGGCGGCGTAGGGGTTCACATCGCCGGGACGGGAACCGAATTCACCGCCCAGATACATGCGGAGCAGGGCGGAAGAGGGTTCTTGGTACTGGGGAAAGATAAGCCGCTGAAACGCCGTACCCCCTTGTGCAAGGGCCTGGCACAGAAGGGAAAATTGCGTGGATTTTCCGGAACCGTCGGTTCCCTCCAGGACGATTAGCTTACCGGGCATAAAATCCCTCCTCAATGCGTTCCGCGAAGCCGCTGGCCGGCGGCAGAGACCAGAAACAGCGGCAGTTTCGCCATGCGCCCGATACGGGAAGGCTCTTTTTTCAGCCGATAGAGCCACTCCAAGCCCAGCTTCTGCCAGAACTCCGGGGCCCGTTCGGTTACGCCGGCGAACACGTCCAGCGAGCCGCCCAGCCCAACCATCAGGTGGGCGCCGGTGGCGGGTCCGTTTTTCCGCATCCAGAATTCCTGTTTGGGCGCACCCAGACAGACAAACACCACATGGGCCTGGGCGGCTTGGATTTGCTCCACCACCGGGGCATCTTCCTTAAAGTATCCGTCATGCGTGCCGCAAATTACAAGGCCTGGAAACCGGTTTTTCAGGTTTTCTGCCGCCTGTTCGGCCACGCCGGGCTTGGCGCCCAGAAGAAACAGACGTCCGCCTGTCTCCGCCAGTTTACCGATAAGTCCGGAGGCAAAGTCGATGCCGGGGCAGCGGGCCTTCAGCGGCCGGCCCAGCAGCTGCGCGGCATAGACGACGCCAATGCCGTCGGGCAGGACAAGGTCCGCCTCGTTGAGCGCTGTACGGAAGTCCTCGTTTTGACGGGCGATGTTTACCAGCTCCGGATTTGGGGTTACAACATAGTGGAATCCGTCCGACAGGGAGAGAGCAAATCCGGCAGAGACTGCCTCACTTACGGTTACATTGTCAAAGGATACCCCAAGGATTTCTGTTTTCAAGGCCTACGCCTCCATTATTTTATTCAGTAACCGTCATCTTACCATAGACAGGGCAAAAAGTCCATGGATTTATAGGGAACGCCTCTATTTTTGAAGGGGGTGGGCGGCCTGTTTTGGCTGTCCGGGATAGCTGGTGGGGAAGCGAGCTGGAAATTAAACATTGACATTTTTTGAAAATGGGATATAATCAAAAATAATCCTTTTCTTTAATACTAAAAAGCGCCAAAGTATCTGACCGCAATTTTTAAAGATATTGTCGTGAATATGCAAATAAAGATTGGAGGAATCATGAAATGAAAAAGACATCCAAACTGACCGCTCTGCTCACAGCGGCCGTCCTGATGGGTTCACTGTCCGCCTGTGGTGGTTCCGCGTCTACAGCCACTCCCACGCCTTCCGTGTCCCCGTCCGCCGCCGCGGCAACCGGAAAGGAAAGCTACACAATTGGTATTTGCCAACTGGTTCAGCATCCCGCTCTGGATGCCGCCACTAAGGGATTCGAGGACTATCTGACCCAGCAGCTAGGTGACAAAGTAACCTTTGAGGAACGAAACGCCTCCGGCGATCCCCCCACCTGTGCCACAATTGTAAATGGGTTTGTATCCGAGGGCGTGGACCTGATTCTGGGGAATGCCACCGCACCGCTCCAGTCCGCGGCAGCTGCCACCAGCGACATTCCCATTCTGGGCACTTCCGTCACCGATTACGGGACTGCGTTGGATATCAGCAACTGGACCGGAACCACTGGCCGCAACATTTCCGGCACAACCGATCTGGCCCCGTTGGACGGTCAGGCGGACATGTTGCATGAGCTGTTCCCCAACGCCAAAAATATTGGTGTTCTTTATTGCTCTGCCGAGCCAAACTCCAAATATCAGGCCACGGTCATCGAGGGGTATCTGTCCAATATGGGCTACACCTGCACGGACTATACGTTCTCCGACTCCAACGATCTGTCCGCCGTTGTCACCTCCGCCTGTAGTGCCTCGGACGTGATTTATGTACCCACCGACAACACCGCGGCTTCCAACACGGAAATCATTAAGAATGTGGCGGTCCCCGCGGGTGTGCCCATTGTCGCCGGGGAAGAGGGGATCTGTTCCGGCTGCGGCGTAGCCACGCTGTCTATCAGCTACTATGACCTGGGCTATGAGACCGGCAAGATGGCTTACGATATTCTGGTAAACGGAGCCGATATTTCCACCATGGAGGTTCAGTCAGCGCCGAAATTCACCAAGGAGTATAACGCTGAGATATGCAAGACGCTGGGTGTCACACCGCCGGAGGGCTACACGGCCATTTCCACAGAGGAATAAGAGAAGCTCTTCCGAGGATGGAGCGGTAAAATCGGTATTTTGCAAAAAGTAAAAAATCAGCGGGAAATGGACTTCCATTTCCCGCTGATTTTTGATATACTAACAGAGTCTGTTCCGAATGCACCGGCTTTGGGCGAGTCGGGAAACCTGTCAGTTTTGGGGGAATTACTGTGAATATAGCAACTTTGCTCAACGCCCTGCCGGGCGCGGTGGCGCAGGGCCTTATCTGGGGCATCATGGCCATTGGCGTCTACATTACCTTTAAAATCCTGGATATCGCTGACCTGACCGTGGATGGTACGATGTGTACCGGCGGGGCGGTGTTCATCATGCTGACCCTGCATGGGATGGGTATGGTACCGGCTCTGCTGTGCGCGTTTGGGGCTGGCCTGTTGGCGGGCCTGGCCACCGGCCTACTCCATACCTTTTGCGGAATACCGGCTATTCTTGCCGGTATTCTGACTCAACTGGCGCTGTATTCTGTCAATTTGCGCATTCTGGGTGGCTCCAACCAGGCCATTAACGTGGATAAATATCCGCTTCTGGTTTCGCTGCGCTACCTTCAGGATGTCATCAAGGGAACCCGCTCTGTGCTCCAGTACCCGATTCTGGTGGTGGCGATATTTGTTGCACTGATTGTCATGTTGCTCTACTGGTTTTTCGGCACCGAGCTGGGCTGCTCCCTTCGCGCTACCGGCGCCAATTCTAATATGGCCCGGGCGCAGGGTATCAACACCAGCTTCGGAAAAGTACTGGGCCTGATGCTTTCCAACGGACTGGTCGCGCTGTGTTCCGCGCTGTTGGCCCAGTATAACGGCTTTGCCGACGTCAATATGGGCCGCGGCTCCATTGTAATCGGTCTGGCTGCCGTGATCATTGGTGATGTGCTGTTTTCCAAACTGTTCCGTAACTTTGCCCTTCAACTGGTCGGGGTTGCTATCGGCGCGATCATATATTATATTGTGTATCAGGTCGTGATGTGGCTGGGACTTAAGACTGACGATATGAAGCTGATCACCGCTGTGATTGTAGCCGTGTTCCTGGCGATTCCATATTGGAAAGGCAAATACTTCTCCAAGCCGGTGAAGAGAGGGGCGGTTAAGAATGCTTGAAATTAATCATGTCTATAAGACATTTAATACCGGTACCGTCAATGAAAAAGTGGCGCTCAGCGACCTGAGCCTGACTCTGAACGATGGGGATTTTGTCACCGTCATCGGCGGAAACGGTGCCGGAAAATCCACTATGCTCAACGCAGTGGCCGGTGTGTTTTCCATAGATGAGGGCAGGATTCAGATTGACGGTCAGGATGTGACCCATCTGCCGGAACACAAACGGGCGCGATATATTGGGCGTGTGTTTCAGGACCCCATGATGGGTACCGCCGCCAGCATGGGTATTGAGGAAAACTTGGCACTGGCGCTTCGGCGTGGGCAAAGCCGCAGCCTTCGCTGGGGCATTACCAACACGGAGCGGGCACGATACCGGGAACAGCTGAAAATGCTGGACCTTGGATTGGAAGACCGTCTGACCTCCAAGGTGGGTTTGCTCTCCGGCGGCCAGCGCCAGGCCCTGACTCTGCTCATGGCCACGCTGAAAAAGCCCAAGTTGCTGCTGTTGGACGAACATACCGCAGCCCTGGACCCCAAGACAGCGGAAAAGGTGCTGGCGCTGTCCGATAAGATTGTGGCGGAAAACAGCCTGACCACCATGATGGTTACTCACAACATGCGGGATGCCATTGCCCACGGTAACCGGCTCGTGATGCTCTATGACGGCCGGGTTGTTATTGATGTGGCGGGTGAAGAGAAAAAGAAGCTTACGGTGGAGAAACTGTTGACCCAGTTTGGACAGGTCAGCGGCAGTACCGAAGCCGACGACAAACTCCTTCTGTAAAGCCGACGGCAGTGCGCGGCCCTCTCCGATAAAAAGCGGAGAGGGCTGCGCGTTTCTTTTATACCATGGAAACCTGGCTTCAATGTTTCAGCAGGACCACGCCGACCGCCCGGGCGAAGTAGCGTGCAGAAGCCAGCGCCTCCTGAAGCGTATTGCCGTTGGAGCCAACCTCCACCAGCATGGAACCGGCAGAGAGTTGCTGGTTGTAGCGGTGGGACCCCAGGCTGATAGGCCGGGCCAGTGTAGGCCACAGAGTGTTGCACTCCTCCTGAACATGGATGGCCAGAGAGAGATTTTTCCTCCAGTTCGGATGTGCCAATCCCGCGGCGTCGCTGCCCATGACCAGCATGATTTGGGCACATTGGGCGCCGTTAATTGTAGTGACGGGCTTATAAACGGTGCCATCGCTGCCGATGAGCGCGTCCCGATGGACATCCAGCACTACCCGGATAGAGGGGTACTGGGTCAGATATTGCTCGACCGCCGCCATAGAGCGGTCATAGCAGCCGTTATACTCCGGGTAATCATACAGCGTACGGTCATGGACGACCCGCAGGCCCATTTCAGTAAAGATCCGCTCCATCTCATCCCCAACTCGGACTACGCTATAGTTGAGATCGGTGGTTCGGCTGTCCCCGCTGGGGGTATACTGATCATCTCCATCCGGAGTATAGGCTTCGGTACCGTGTGTGTGCATGATCAGAATTTCCGGGCCTTCGTCCGGCAGCTCCAACGTGACGGGCGCGGCGGCTAAGGCCGCCACATCCAGATCCAGCCCAGGGCGGTTTTGAATATAGATATCTCCGGACGTGGAGTAGGCACTGGAGTCGGTGGGCAGGAGAGTACGGCTGACAACTTTGCTGGATGCGTCGGTCTCCGGAAGCTGCTGCGGATCATCCGGGTCATCCGGTTCCGTGGAAGGCGATGCGGCGGGTTGCTCCGGTTCTGTGTCGGCCTGCCCCCCTAGTCGGGCCGCAACCTGATCTTCACCGGCCAGCAGAGTAGGTGACTGAGACAGGATGAGACGTTGCCATTGTTCCATACCATCCACCAGGCTGGGTGCGGATGATACATCACCAAGTTCGGTTCGCAGGACGGTTTCAACAAAAGCGGGACTCGCCGCCAAGGCGTGAAAACGGTTGGCTGCTGCGGAAGTGTTTGTGGTCAGAGTCAGTCCCCACAGTACCAACGTAGCAAAAAACAGCGCCGTCCCCCGGCGCAAACAGCGCCGGAGCCTGACTTGTCCTCTTTTCAAGGCGCGTTCCCCCTTTCCATGAAACTGTATGCTGGTAAAGAGAAAAACATGACTTGAGATTTCTACTGGGGTATGATATTATAAATAACATACCATTTTATGGAATATCGGTCTGAAGAAAGCAGAGAAGGGCAGGAAAACAGATGAGAAAAATGTGGGAATCCGCAGGTGTACGATTTGCCCGCGCGGTCGTCGCAGTTTATTTTGACCGCCGTGTGGGCCGTTCCGCCGCAGAACTGGCGTATTACTTTATTCTCAGTTTCTTCCCAGTGCTCATCTGCATTAACGCTTTTTTGGGCCTGCTGCCCTGGGATATGAATATGGCGCTGGATGTCGCTTCCCGATTTATTCCACAGGAAAGCCTCCCCATCTTTGCAGATTATATCAGCTATATCAGCCATAACAGCAGCAGCGCCATGCTGATTGCCGGCCTGACCATGACGCTGTTTTCCGCCTCTGCCGCATTCCGCGCACTCATAAATATCATGGATGATATCTATGGTCGCAAAAGCTATAATGGCCTTTTCAAGGTGGGTGCCAGCATGCTGTACTCCATCCTGTTTCTTTTTACCATCTATCTCTCGGTAACAGTTTTGCTGACGGGAAGTTGGTTTTTTCGCCTTATTGAGTCCAAATTTCCGTGGGTTGGTGACCTGCCATGGGCCTGGCAGTGGATGCGGTTTTTAATTCTTTTTTGCCTGGTTCTTTTGTTTGTCCTGTTAACCTATCGGCTTGCCTCTCCGCGGGGGGAGCCAAGGCCGCCGCTTCTGACGGGCGGAATTATTTCGTCCTGCTCCCTGGTGGCCTGTTCAGCCCTGTTTTCTTTCTTCATTGGCATGACGTCCAAATATTCGCTGGTCTACGGATCACTGACTTCCGTCATCATTCTACTGCTGTGGCTTTATCTCTGCGGTAATCTGCTTATTATTGGCAGTGTGTTCAACTATGTCCTTTACTGTGGCAAACAGAAAAGGTTCCGAGAGGAACACCTGGAATAAAAAATCTGCGAGAACTGAACTCCATGTTTGTTAATATTGCTGCAGATCCTGTATAAAAGGACAGGCCATAGTCAAAAAATAAAAAATTAGGAGAATGAGACATGAAATACAAAAAACAGCGCGTTCGAACCGGGAGTAAGGAAGCAATTTTATTCCGTATAATTTTACATACAAAAATATCGTATTAAAAATAATTCCGATACAAAAATACTCGGTATGTAAGAAAAAAATACGCAAAACAAAAAAAGTAAATAAAAAGTTTTATGTATAAAATAACGAAAATCAATTGACATTTACCGGCGTGGAAGATATTATGCAGTCGTAACAGTAAGAACGGAATTTCAAGTGCCGGTCTTATTGGGAAACGGATGTAATGATTTTAAGGAGGTAATTATCATGAACAATCTGCTTCTGGAAGTGGAAAATGGTATCGCGGTGCTTACCATCAATCGCCCGAAGGCGCTTAACGCGCTGAACAGCGAGACGCTGGCCGAGTTGGGTCAGTGCCTGGCCGAAGTGGAGAAACGCGAGGACGTAAAGGTCCTTATCCTGACTGGTTCCGGTGAGAAGTCTTTTGTGGCTGGTGCCGACATCTCTGAGATGGTAAACGCCACGCCAAAAGAGGGCCGCGCAATGGGCCTTCTGGCCCGCGAGGCTTTTGGCCGTTTGGAGAACATGCCTCAGGTCACCATCGCTGCTGTGAATGGTTACGCACTGGGCGGCGGCTGCGAGATTTCCATGTCGTGCGACATCCGCGTTGCTGCGGAAAACGCCAAGTTTGGCCAGCCTGAATGTGGGCTGGGCATTCTGCCTGGTTTCGGCGGCACGCAGCGCTTGGCTCGCTTGGTCGGTAAGGGCCGTGCCAAGGAACTGATTTTCACCTGTGATATGATCGACGCACAAGAAGCTTATCGCATTGGCCTTGCCAACAAGATGGTACCGCAGGCTGAACTGCTCGACACCTGCAAGAAGATGGCCGGCCGTGTGATGAAGAACGCTCCCTTTGCCGTGTCTCTGGCCAAGCAGGCCATCAATACCGGCATGGATACCGATCTGGACAGCGGCCTGAAGCTGGAGGCCAACCTGTTTGGCCTGGCCTTCTCTACCGAGGACAAGAAGGAAGGCATGACCGCATTCCTGACGAAGCGCAAGGAGAAGCATTTCATCGGCAAATAAGAGGAACGCTCGTACTCCCATTCTTTTTCCGATATACCTAAAGGGAAAGTTCCCACCTTGTGGACGCTGTTTTCCAGGAAAAGTTTCTCCCTGTTCCAGAAATAACGCCTCAGGGGGGGAATTTTCCATTAGGCAAGAGGGAAGAATAGCGGTATCCAAACGAGACTCGGAATCACTGTGACGGAGGTAAGTAGATCATGTCAAAGAAACCCATTATTACCGCGGCGGAAGCTGCGAGCTGGGTCAAGGACGGCGACATCATCACGACGAGCGGCTTTGTGGCCAGCGTGATGCCTGAGGCTCTGACCCGTGCCTTGGAGAAACGGTTCATGGAGACGGGTGCTCCTAAGAACCTCACGCTGTTTTATGCCGCCGCGCAGGGCAACCGGGACGGCAGCGGCGCCGATCATTTTGCCCACGTGGGAATGACCAAGCGTGTCATCGGCGGCCACTGGAACATGGTGCCCAAGCTGGGCGAACTGGTCCTTCAGAACAAGATTGAGGGCTACAATCTTCCTCAGGGCACCCTTTCCCAGCTTTACCGCGATATTGCCGGTCATCGGATCGGTACCATTACGCATGTCGGACTGAATACCTTTGCCGACCCCCGTGTCGAGGGCGGCAAGCTCAACGACATTACCAAAGAGGATATTGTCGAGGTCGTAGAGATCTGCGGCCAGGAAAAACTTCTCTACAAGGCAATGGCGTTTAATATCGGTTTCATCCGCGGCACTTATGCCGACGAGCATGGCAACGTGACCATGGAGCATGAGGTGGCTTCCATCGAAGCGACTTCCATTGCCCAGGCCGTGAAGAACTCGGGCGGAAAGGTCGTCGTGCAGGTGGAGAAGGTCGTGGAGAACGGAACCTTGGATCCCAAGCTGGTCAAAATCCCCGGCATTTATGTGGATGCCATCGTGGTGGCCCAGGATCCGTCCGAACACGAGCAGTGCGTTGGATGTGCGTATGATGGTTCTATGAGCGGTGAGTTCAGAGTTCCTCTGGACAGCCTGGACTATCCCCCGCTGTCCGCTAAGAAGATTATCGGTCGCCGTGCGGCTATGGCATTGACCCCCAACTCGGTGGTCAACCTAGGTATCGGTATTCCCGAGTACATTTCCATGGTGGCTAATGAAGAGGGCATCGGCGATTATATGACCCTTACGGTGGAGGCCGGTCCTATCGGCGGCGTACCGCAGGGTGGCCCCAAGTTCGGCGGATCTGTGAACGCAGAGGCTATTGTGGACCAGCCATATCAGTTTGATTTCTATGATGGCGGCGGCGTGGACTTGGCGTTCCTTGGTTTGGCTCAAGCCGATAAAGAGGGTAACATCAACGTATCCAAATTTGGCCCCCGCATTGCGGGCTGCGGTGGTTTCATCAATATCACCCAGAACGCAAAACGTGTATTCTACTGTGGTACCTTTATGGCCGGTGGTTTGAAGACCAAGGTTGAAGGCGGCAAACTGGTTATTACGCAGGAAGGCCGCGAGAAGAAATTCATCGACACAGTGGAGCAGATTACGTTCTCCGGCAAGTATGCCGTTAAAACTCATCAGCCTGTTATGTATATTACCGAGCGCGCCGTATTTGAACTGCGCGAAGACGGCGTCTATTTGATTGAAGTGGCGCCCGGCATTGATGTACAGACCCAGGTTATTGACCTCATGGGCTTTAAGCCTAAGATGGATGGTCAGCCCAAGCTGATGGACGCCCGTATTTTCTCCGAGGGACTCATGGGGCTCAAGGCGTAACACGCCTTCCCCCGCCCCCCCTCGGGGGTATAACAATGAATCATTGAAGAGAGAGGGATGTTATTTGAACGCTGGCATTATTCTGCTGTTTGTGGCCTTGGTCCTGTTTGGCCTTTTGGCGTTTAAGCAATTATCGGCGCTGATTTTGGCCCCCATAGTCACAATTGTCGTTCTTGTTTTTTCCGCCCTGTTTGCCGGTACCGGCATTGATATTCTTGGCGGTCTGAAGAACGAGTTCATGCCTGCAGCCGCGAAGTATGTTCAGGATTATTTCCTGGTATTCTTTGTAGGCGCGCTGTTCGGCGCCGTATACCAGTTTACCGGCGCTGCCAAATCCATCGCAAAGTTTATCTCCGGCTTCTGCCATGGCAAGTTTGTGGCCCCCATTATTATGACCATCACTGGTATTCTGACCTATGGCGGCATCTCCGGTTTTGTGGTTTTCTTCGTAATCTATCCTATCGCGCTTCAGCTTTTCCGCGAGGCCAACATTACCAGAAGACTGCTGCCCGCCGCGATTTCCGCCGGATGCTGGACCTGGTCCATGTATGGACCTGGTTCCCCTTCCATTCAGAATGTCATCCCGCAAAACAACTTAGGTACAACTTCCACGGCAGCTTTTGTCCCGTCGATGATTGTCACCATTGCGTCCTATATCATGATTTTTGCGTGGCTGGAGTACCGTACGCACAGCTTTACCAAAAAAGGCTGCTATTTTGATGACCCACGCCTGAAGACGCAGCTTACCCCGGAGGAACTGGAACTTGATGAGGAAGGGGAATCTCTTCCCAGCCCCATCCTTGCGTTCCTTCCCATTGTTTTGATCCTGTTCCTGTACAACGCGCCTCTGTTTTATTCTGCCGAGCACAATGATTTCCGTGGCCTGCCTGTTGAGACTGCCTGTATTGCCGGCGTTATTCTGGCTGTGGTTCTGTTCTTTACCAGAATCAAGGGCGGTGTCAAAGAGTGGATTCAGGTGTTCAATAAGGGCGCGGCAGACTCCGGTGTCGCCATTCTTAATACCGCTATCGTGGTCGGTTTCGGCGGCGTTGTTAAGAACACTCAGGGCTTTACAGACCTGATTAATGGCCTGCAGCATCTCTCCATGAATCCTCTGTTGTTCGTCATGATCACCGTTGCTGTCTGCGCTGGTGCCTGTGGTTCCGCTTCCGGCGGCATGGCTGTAGCACTGAATGCGCTGAAAGACATTTATATCAAACTGGGCGCGCCCTTTCCTTATGTCCACCGTATTTCCGCTATCGCTGCCGGTACGCTGGATACTCTGCCTCACCAGGGTGCGCAGATTACTCTGCTTGGTATCTGCAAACTGACTCACAAAGAAGCTTATTTTGACATTGCAATTACGCAGATTCTAATCCCCTTTATTGCTTGCTTTATGTTCATCGGTCTGGCTTCGATGGGCCTGTAATTTAAATCCGATTCTTTGATTCGGGAAAATCGCCCTTGACAGTCCAGAAAAAACATGGTACATTGTCAGCGCAATTAGTTCTGTATAGAAAATATTTTATATAAGGATTAGTTGGCAGCCGAAATGTAAGAAACACTACAAGTTTTACTTTGAAGAAAGGATGCGTTACTATGAACTTTGAATTAACAGACGAACAGCTCCAGATTCAAAAGATGACGCGCGAATTTGCCGAGAAGAAACTTCTTCCTCAGGTTCGTGAGCGTGACGAGGCCAGTAAATTCCCGATAGAGGAGTTCAAGGAACTGGGCAAGGCCGGCATTTATGGTTTGCCTTATCCTGAGCAGTTTGGTGGTCAGGGTGTTGGCTATCTGCCTTATGTTTTGGCCGTGGAGGAGATCTCCAAGGTTGATGCCTCCTTTGGTATTGCTTTTTCCGTTGATACCTCTCTGTACGGCGGCAGCATCATGAACTCTTCTGCTCCTGATGAGATCAAGAAGAAGTTCCTGGAGCCCATCGCCAGCGGCCGCTGCATTGGTTCCTTTGGTCTGACTGAACACAGCGCTGGTTCCGATGCCGCTGGTCAGAAGACGGTTGCCACCAAAGATGGTGACGGCTATATTATCAACGGCCTCAAGTGCTTCAACACCAATGGCCCGCTGGCTGACTACACCGTGGTTTACTGCCTGACTGATCCTGCCTTGGGCACAAAGGGCATGGCCGCTTTCGTTGTCCAGAAGGGTACGCCTGGTTTCACTGTGGGCCAGATCGAGGACAAGATGGGCATCCGCAGCGCGCAGGTTTCCGATATGGTTTTGGAGAACGTCCATGTGCCTGCTGAAAACATGATTGCTAAGCCCGGCGAAGGCTTTAAGCTGGCTATGAAGACTCTGGATGGTGGCCGCATTGGCGTGGCTGCTCAGGGCCTGGGCATTGCCGAGGGCGCTTTTGAGATTGCCCGTAAGTACCTGATGGAGCGTCAGCAGTTTGGTAGGCCTCTGTGCAAGCAGCAGTATCTGGGCTTCAAGATGGCTGAGATGAAGACTGACATTGAGATGGCTAAGCTTCTGGTTTACAAGGCCGCTATTACCAAGGATGAGGGCAAGTCCTACACTGTGCCCGCTGCCATGGCGAAGATGGCTTGCACCAACGTGGCGATGAAGGTTACTACTGAGGCAGTTCAGATGCTGGGCGGCAATGGCTATATGAAGGGCTATCATGTCGAACGCATGATGCGCGACGCCAAGATCACTCAGATTTACGAAGGCACCAATGAAATTCAGCAGTTGGTTATCAGCGGTACGCTCTTCCGCTAAAAAACAAAATTTTTTAAAAAAGATTGGTATTTTGCTGAAAAACGTGTTATAATGACACGTAATGCTATCTAGCATTAGAAAAAGGGCCTTTTTCCCGGATGACAGGATGAAATTATATGGAGTTTTCTCATTGCATTAACTATTTGCTTACGGTTTCCCAGCATGAAGTGTTTCAGGCCTTTGCAGGCCGTTTAAGTCCCTTTGGCATCACCCCCGGGCAGTACGGCGTGCTGAACTGTCTGTGGACACGTGGACCTTTGACCCCGAAGGAGATTGCGCAAGATCTTCGCTTGGAAAATTCCACGGTTTCCGGCGTTTTGGATCGGATGCAGAAGCGGGGGTTGCTTGACCGAATCGTAGACCCCAACGATCGGCGCAGCGTTCAGGTGGTTGTCACAGAGGCTGGAATGGCAATGAAGGATGAAGTACTGCGGACGGTGGATGAACTGAACGTTCAAATTTTGGGCGGGTTCAGTCAGATCCAAAGGGATAACCTGCTTGTCTGTCTACGCACGATTGGCAAGGTAGAAATGCGTGACTAGACTTCCGATTAACTTGTGGCCCATTTCATAGACCCCTTTTTGTTCCTTCTTTACAGCTCTAATAAATAAATGAAATGTCGTTTTCCGGCATGTTGCAGGACGCGCCGGGGAAGGACAGGCGGGCCGGTCAACCGCCCCCGAGTTGGCCGGTCCGCTTTTCTTTTCACTTTGTCAAAAAATGCGCGCTGCTCTGATCGCAATTTCAGAGCAGCGCGTATGTTTTTTATCTGATTGGGTTAGCCGCGCTGAGAGAGGAGAGCATGCTTAATTTCCCACAAGCGCTGAGAGAGGTCAACATAGTAAGTGTGAGGATTTTCAAACCGTTTAACCTCGTCCCACAACAGATCGATTTGGGCGGAACACCAGGCGCGCATTTCATAAATCGTAGGCTGCCGATAAACCAGTTTCCCTTTATGGAAAATGGGAACCAGTAGCGGCTGCATGGTAAAGTCCGTAATGGTCTTGCGTTTCCATGTGGCTTCAGGGTCGAATAGTTCCAGCGGCTTTTCAGGATCAATGACCTCATCATGGACACAGATCAGGTCAGCCAGCGCTTTTCCAGCCTGTTTTTCAAAAATGCGGTAAACCTTTTTAAAGTGCGGGTTTGTAATCTTAGCCCGATTTTCACTGATTTTTATTTTAGGGATAATGGTTCCATCGGTATCCTCAATCGCGCATAGTTTGTAGACACCACCAAACACCGGCTCGCTTTTTGACGTAATCAGCCGCTCTCCCACACCAAAGGAGTCTATGGCCGCACCTTGGAGCAGAAGATCCCGGATGAGGTATTCATCCAGCGAGTTGGAGGCCACAATTTTACACTGGGGCAGGCCGACCTCGTCCAGCATGTTCCGCGCTTTTCGGGACAGATAGGTCAGGTCGCCGGAGTCCAGACGAATAGCGCAGTTTGTGATACCCTTGGGCAACAGACACTCCTTAAATGCACGAATAGCATTGGGTACACCGGATTTCAGTACATTATAGGTATCTACCAGCAGGGTGGTGGAGTTGGGGTAGAGTTCGCAGTAGGTTTTAAAGGCGGTATATTCATCGGGGAACATCTGGACCCAGGAATGGGCCATCGTGCCGCCCGCAGGTGTGCCGTAGATACGATCCGCCAACGTGCAGGCGGTGCCGGCACAGCCCGCAATAAAAGAGGCTCGGGCACCCAGTACGGCGCCGTCGGAACCCTGAGCCCGCCTGGATCCGAATTCGGCCACCGGCCGCCCCTGAGCCGCGCGGACGATGCGGTTGGATTTGGTGGCGATGAGGGATTGATGGTTCAGGGTCAGCAGAACGTAGGTCTCAATGAGCTGGGCCTGAATTGTGGGGGCGCGGACAGTAAAAATCGGTTCGCCCGGGAAGATGGGCGTACCCTCAGGGACGGCCCAGATATCACCGGTAAAGTGGAAGGAGCGCAAATATTCCAAAAATGCATCGCTGAAAATCTGTTTGCCGCTAAGAAATGCAATGTCTTCTTCCGAAAAGCTCAGATGTTGGATATAGTCGATGACCTGCTCCAGGCCGGCAGCAATGGCAAAGCCGCCTCCGTCGGGTACCTCACGGAAAAAAACATCAAAATAGCAGATGCGGTCGGCCAGACCCGTTTGGAAATAGCCGTTCCCCATCGTGAGTTCATAAAAATCACACAGCAGGGTATAATTCTGCTTGCAATCCATAACTGTCATTCCTTTCATCCGGTCACGCAGATGGAAAATTTTTCTGGTACTTCGAGCGCTGTCGAAGTTCAGTGTCCCGGCTGTAAAATTTTTCGTCCGGCGTTATCGGCAAGCATCTTATGAGCAAAACCATTTTTTCGTACAATTGCAACAATTATATACGCTTTTGGTGGAAAATGCAAGCCAAAGCCATTGCCCCTTTGGACGGGAGCGTGCCCGTTGTCAGGAAGCGCTTTTACAAATGGGGCGGCAGTGATGAATGCGCCGCATTACATCAGGAGTCCGGCCCGCTGGTTGCTTGAGAAAGTTTTTTAACGAGTACGTAAAAAAAGAATTGCGCACAGTGGAACACCTTGACAGAAGGGGTAAAGTGTAGTTTAATTACGATACGAAATATGTGCGGAACAATGTTCCATTATAAAGGAGGACCTTATATGGCGGACGTCATCCAATCGGTGGACCGGGCGCTGGAATTGCTGATCTATCTCTATTACGAGGGAAAGGAGACCAGTATTACCAAGATTGCCAACGACATGGGTGTCTATAAAAGCACCGTGTTCCGCACTCTGGCCACCTTGGAAGCCAGGGGTTTTGTCAGCCGTAATCCGGAGACCGAACGATATTGGCTGGGCAGCCGGCTGTTTACACTGGGCAAAAGCGTGGAGAACAAAATGGGATTGCAGGAGATTATCCGCCCTTATGCCCACAAGCTGTACGAGGCATATCATGAAGTGGTGAATGTCTCTATTCTGGAGCGAAACCCCGGTGCGGTTTATCGCAGCATCATCATTCTCAAAGAGGAGAGCAACCATCAGATTCTTACGGTAAATTCTCCGGTAGGCTCCAGCAACGAGTGTCACTGTTCGTCTATGGGGAAATGTCTGCTGGCTTTCAGCGATAATATTGACTTACTAATTTATCAGCATGCCGTCTTTCCCCCTCATACCGAGCACACCATCACCACCTATGAAGCACTGGTGGAGGAGCTTCATAAAGTAAAGAGGGATGGCTATGCCCTGGACCACGATGAGCAGGAAGCGGGACTGACCTGCATTGGTGCGCCCATCCTGCAGCATGACGGTTCCGCTCTGGCTGCCATCTCTCTGTCCGGACCCACCAGCCGTATGCTGTCCGGGGATATTGAGGAGCGGGTGGAGGCAGTGCGGCGCACCGCCCGGGAAATCTCCGGTAACTTCTAAAGGTTAATTTCCAAGTAGGGATCCTCCGCAGCTTGATGCAGGGAGACCGAACGCATATGCGCCCGTTTCCCCTGTTGTTTTAGAATGGAGAGGAGCGCCTTCCGACGTCTGCGGGAGGCGCTCCTTTTATAAAGGTTCAGAGAAATTTATTTTAACTTGATTGTCATCAGCAATTCGCCGGCTTTTACCGAAGAGCCTTCTTTAATGAACACTTCGTCCACCACGCCGTCCATACGGGCGACCACGGAGGTTTCCATCTTCATGGCCTCAATGACGGCGATGACCTGATTTGTGGTGACCGCGTCGCCGGACTTCACATTCACCTTGGAAACCATGCCGGGGATAGAGGCGCCAACCTGGCTCTTGTCCTCGGGATCGGCCATGACCGTCTGCTGGACTTGCACCTTGGCATTGGGATCAGGGACCGCCACTTCACGGCGCATGCCGTTAAGCTCGAACGTTACGTTGCGGGTACCGTCTGCGTTGAGTTCACCCAGACCGATATACTTGATAATCAGAGTCTTACCGTCTTCGATATTAATTTTATTGGTTTCGCCCAAGGCCATACCGTTAAAAAATACATGGCTGCCCATCCGCATGATGTAACCGTATTCCTTGCGGTATTTGCAGTAGTCCTCTACCACCTTGGGATAGAGGCACCAGGAGATGACCGCGCGGCGAGGAGGATCGGGATAGAATTTGGAGAGCTCCTTATGGGCCACTTCAAAGTCCACTGGCGGCAGCAGTTTGCCGGGCCGGCAGGTAATGGGCTTTTCGCCCTTCAGAACGACGCGTTGCAGGTCCTTCGGGAACCCCCAGGCAGGCTGACCCATCATGCCTTTGAAATAAGACACCACGGAATCGGGGAAAGTAAGCGCTTCGCCTTTTTCCACGATATTCTCCGGAGTTAGATCGTTTTGGACCATAAAGATGGCCATATCGCCCACCATCTTGGAGGAGGGGGTCACCTTTACGATGTCGCCCAGCATATAGTTGACGGTGCGGTACATCTCCTTGACCTCGTTGAAGCGGGAGCCAAGGCCCAGAGAAACCACCTGCGGCTGAAGGTTGGTGTACTGTCCCCCAGGCATTTCGTAGCGGTAAATGTCGGTAGAAGGGTTTTTGATGCCGGCCTCGAAGCGCTGATAGCGCAGGCGGACATCGGCCCAGTAATCGCTGAGCTTTTGGATGCGGTCCCGGTCAAAGCCGGTATCCCGGTCCTGTCCGGCCAGCGCGGCCACCACGGCGTTCATGGAGGGTTGGCTGGTGGTGGAGGACATGGAGTCGATGGCGGTGTCCACAATGTCCACACCGGCCTCGGCGGCCATCAGATATGTGGCCACCTGGTTGCCGGAGGTGTCGTGGGTGTGCAGGTGGATGGGAATTCCAACCTCGTTTTTCAGCGCGGTGATCAGTTTCTTGGCGGCATATGGCTTCAGAAGGCCTGCCATATCCTTAAGGGCCAGCAGATGGGCACCGCGGTGTTCCAGTTCTTTGGCCAAGTCTACGTAGTATTTTAAGGTGTACTTATCCCGTTTGGGGTCCAGAATATCGCCCGTATAGCAGATCGTGGCCTCGCAGAGCTTACCCTGTTTGAGCACCTCGTCCATGGCGACCTCCATGCCGGGTATCCAGTTGAGGGAGTCAAAAATCCGGAACACGTCGATCCCATAATTGGCGGCTTCATCAATAAAAGCGCGTATCAAATTGTCCGGATAGTTGGAATATCCCACGGCGTTGGCGCCGCGCAGCAGCATCTGGAAGGGAATATTGGGGATCAGCTCACGCAGTTTCTCCAGCCGTTCCCAGGGGGACTCGTGAAGAAAGCGGAATGCCACATCAAAAGTGGCGCCGCCCCACATCTCCAGCGAGAAGCAGTTGGCCAGAATCTCGGCAGTGCCCTCCGCGCCCTTGAGCATGTCGCGGGTGCGCATGCGGGTAGAGAGCAGGGACTGGTGTGCGTCGCGCATGGTGGTGTCGGTAATCAGCAGCTTTTTCTGGTTCATAACCCACTTGGACACGGCCTCGGGGCCCTCACGGTCCAGAAGCTGTTTGAGACCATCCGGCCGGTTTCCGGTGACGGGCGGGAAGCGGGGGGCATCCAACTGCGGCCGCTCACTGTCCGGATTGCTGACCTGAATCGCGGCGATATACTTGAGCACTTTGGTAGCCCGGTCGCGTCCGGCGGTGATGTCGAACAGTTCCGGCGTTGTGTCGATGAACTTGGTGTGGCATTTCCCGGCACGGAAGGTGGGGTGAAGCAGAATATTGGTAATGAAGGGAATATTGGTCTTGACGCCGCGGACATGCTCCTCGCTGATAGCGCGGGTGGCCTTCCGGCAAACACCTTCAAAGGTGTTGTCCCAACTGGTGACCTTGACCAGCAGAGAATCATAATAAGGCGTGATCTCTGCGCCGGTATAGGCGTTGCCGCCGTCCAAACGGACACCGAAGCCGCCGCCGGAGCGATAGGCGGTAATCTTTCCCGTATCGGGAGCAAAATTGTTGGTGGGGTCCTCGGTGGTAACACGGCACTGGATGGCGTAGCCGTTTATCCGCAGATCCTCCTGTCTGGCCATGCCAATCTGAGGGTTGGACAGCGGGTGGCCTTCAGCGACCAGAATCTGAGCCCGGACCAGATCGATGCCGGTTACCATTTCCGTAACGGTGTGCTCCACCTGAATGCGGGGATTCATCTCGATAAAGTAGTGGTTGCCCTCCCGGTCCACCAGAAACTCCACCGTACCGGCGTTCACATAGCCCACATGCCGGGCAATTTTAACCGCATCGGCATGGAGGCGCTCCCGCGTCTGTATCGGTACAGACCAGGCTGGAGCGAATTCCACGACTTTCTGGTAACGGCGCTGGAGGGAACAGTCGCGTTCACCCAAATGTACCACATTGCCATACCGGTCGGCCAGAATCTGAACCTCAATGTGCTTCGGTTCCACCAGAAATTTTTCAATAAAGATATCGTCGTTGCCGAACGCCTTTTTGGCCTCACCCTTGACCAAGTCAAAGGCGGGCTTGACCTCCTCGGGAGTCTCGCACTTGCGCATGCCACGTCCGCCGCCGCCGGCCGCCGCCTTCAGAATGATGGGGAAACCGTAAGAAACGGCCTTTTCCAGTGCCTCATCCGCGTCGCGTAATGGCTTTGTGGACCCGGGAATGGTGGGTACATTGCAAGCCAGTGCAATGGATTTGGCGTTGAGCTTGTCGCCCATTTGATCCAAAACGGTGGAGTTGGGGCCAATAAAGGTGATGCCGACTGCCTCGCAGGCACGGGCAAAGTCGGCGTTTTCAGACAAAAAGCCATAACCGGGATGGATCGCGTCCACGCCACGACGTTTAGCCAAGTCGATAATAGCGGGGATATCCAAATACGCGCCCAAGGGGCTTTTGTTTTCACCGATCAGGTAGGCCTCATCCGCTTTTGTACGGAACAAACTAAACGAATCTTTGTTGGAATACATGGCGACCGTGTTTAGACCCAGGTCGTAACAGGCACGGAAAACACGGATGGCAATTTCGCCACGATTTGCAACAAGAACCTTCTTGAACTTACATTCTGCCACTTTTAAAGTTTCCTCCCTTTCGTTTGAAAATTACATGCATTCATATCAAAAGAGACAGGCAAACTAGCCTGTCCCGCCGCCAAACAACCCTTGCCGGCACTTTATGACTGATCCACTATTATGGTTTCTAGTATATGCTATACGAACGATTTTTGCAATCGAAATCGGAGTAAATTGCAAATCTTGGCACAAAAGCACATGACACAGGATAGAAAAACAGCTTTATATTAGGATAATCGACCAGAGCCAGCCTAAAGAATGCCAAAACGGACCTGTGGGAAAGTCCCCCGCAGGTCCGGATACGATATCATTAGGAAGGGCGGTTTATGACAGCAGCATTCGGTCGCTGTCCAGCATATGGCTGCTCTGCTGGCGGTAGCGTTCCATCAGCTTTGGCACCGTCATGGCTGCGCGCTCCGAGCCGGAGAGGTCCAGAACGACCCGGCCCCGGTCCAGCATGATGGTCCGGGCCCCGACGGAGAGGGCGGAGGTGATGTTGTGGGTGATCATCAGAGTTGTGATCCGGTGCTCAGCCACGATTTCCCGGGTAACCGCCAAAATCTGTTCGGCGGTCACCGGGTCCAGTGCGGCGGTGTGCTCATCCAGCAGCAGAAGACGGGGAACCGACAGCGTACTCATCAGCAGCGTAATCGCCTGCCGCTGTCCGCCGGAGAGCAGACCCACGCGGGTTTTCATCCGATCTTCCAGGCCCATGCCCAGCCGGGCCACCTGCTCCCGCAGCCAAGCGGCGTCCTTCTTCCCTACCGCAGGGGAGAAGGGGCCGCGGTTCCCCCGCAGGCCGGCCAAAGCCAGATTTTCCTCAATGGTCATGTCGGGAGCGGTGCCTTTTAGCGGGTCTTGGAACAGACGACCGATCATTCTGGCCCGGAGATGTTCTTTCTGATACGTGATATCTTTGCCGTCCAGCTCAATGGTTCCGCTGTCGGGGAGAAATTCTCCGGCGATAGCGGCGAACAGGGTGGACTTTCCGGCGCCATTGGAGCCCAATATGGTGACGAACTCGCCGGGTTCCAGGTGAAGGGACAGCCCGTCAAGCGCACGGCGCTCATTGGGGGTCCCCTGAAGGAAGGTTTTTCTGAGGTTTTGAATCTCAAGCATGAAAAATCCCCCCTTTTCGGATCAGGCGCTGCCGGGCCAGCGCGGCGCGGCACGCGGGCAGACCCAGCGCCAATGCCACCAGCAGCGAGGAAACCAGCTTAAGCGCATAAGCGGGGAAGACGCTGTACCGGATGGCGGCCGCGATGACCAGACGATAGAGCACGGCTCCTAGAATGGCGGAGAGAAGGCCCACGGTCACGGAGCGGCGGCCCAGAATGGCCTCGCCGATAATGACGGAGGCCAGGCCGATTACTACGGTACCGATACCGGCGTTTACGTCGCCGTATCCCTGATACTGGGCCAGTACCGCGCCGGACAGAGAAATGCAGGCGTTGGAAATCGCCAGCGCGGACATCTTGGCCATATCCACGTCGATGGAAGATGCGCGGACCATAGCTTCGTTGCTGCCGGTGGCGCGGATGCAAAGTCCCCAGTGTGTACGGAAAAACCAGATGAGCACCAGCAGAAGAAGAATACAGCACAGCACGGGAATCACGGTCTTTGCCAGTTCCTTTCCCAGAAAGCCGGGCAGGGAAAACAGGGTGGCCGAGCCCAGCAGGGAGAGGTTGGGTGCACCGCCCTGAACTGCCATATTAACAGTATAGAGGCCCGACATGGTGAGGATACCAGAGAGAATGGGGGATACACCGGCCTTGGTCTGGAGAAAACCGGTTACCAGTCCGGCCAAACCGCCTGCCGCCAACGCGCTGATCAGCGCCAGCAGAGGATGCCCGGCCAGCGTAAGGATGGCGGAAACCGCCACACCCAACGTAAAGGAGCCGTCGGCCGTGAGGTCGGGCACATGCAGAATGCGGAAAGAAAGATAGACGCCCATAGCCAGCAGCGCGTAGATCAGCCCTTGCTGGAGGGAACCGATGAAGAGCAACATGAAAACACCTTCCTGATTGGAAAATGGGAGTGCGGCGGGGCGGCCGGAATACGGGCCGCCCCGCCGCGGGCTGGACTAATACGGAAAACCGAAGCTCAGCCGCCGATTGTGGTGGCGTTTAAAGAGTCCGGAATCGTGATGCCCAGCGCCTGAGCGGTGGCGGAGTTAACCACGGTAATATGGTTTTGATCCACCACGGCGGGAATATCGGCGACGGCGGTGCCGGTGAGGTACTTATCGACCATGTCGGCGGTAAGAGCGCCGATGGCGGGGTCGCTGGTGCTCACAGTGGCTAGTGCGCCGGAGGCGACCATGACGGGGGAGCTGCCGTAGATTGGAATGCCTGCCGCGGTGGCGGCATCCACAACCTGAGGCATGGCGGACTGGATCATGGAATCGTTGGGAACATAGAGCGCGTCCGCCTGATCGGCCAGAGCCTGGGCGGCCTGCTGAACCTCGGCGGAGTTGGTGACTACTTTCTCCACGTACTTAAGGCCCTGTTCGTCCAGATAGTCCTTTGCCTTTGCCACCGTGGTGACGGAATTGGTCTCACTGGTGTTGTAGAGAATGCCATAGGTTTTAACATCCGGGGTGATCTGTGCGGCCAGTTTAAAGATATCGCCAACCGGGATTGCATTGGAGGTGCCGGTGGCGTTTTTGTCTGGATGGTCCATGTCGGTGATGATGCCGGCAGCTACCGGGTCGGAGACGGAGATAAAGAAAACGGGGATGTCGGTGTCCAGATTGACCGCCGCCTGTGTGGCGGGGGTAGCGATGGTTACCAGTAAGTCCACGTGCTTATCCACCATGGACTGGCAAATGGTGTTCAGCGTGGCCACGTCACCGCCTGCCTCCTGAAAAACAAAGGACATTTTGGACTCGTCATAGCCTAACTCACGCATATGGTCAATAAAACCCTGACGCATATCGGAGAAAGCGCCGTTTTCCGCCAGCTGAACAATGCCAACGGTAAGGGCGTGGCCGCCGCCGTCCGAGGCGGTGGGGGTGGAGGAGGCGGAGCCGCCGTTGCCGCAGCCGGCCAGCAAAGTAAAGACCAGGGTAAGACCCATGAGGAGAGAGAAACGCTTTTTCATAAAAAGAACTTCCTTTCCCGGACGGGGCAATAAAAAAACACACCCGTCCTTGATAAAATCACAAGGACAGATGCGAAACATCTGCGGTGCCACCTTGCTTGGCGCAAAAAATGCGCCCGCTCAACAGGATACCAACATATCCCTACTCTATAACGGGAGTACCCGTCGCGGCTTACTCGGCATCAGATGCTTTTGCCCGCGCCCTCCATGGACCATTTGTCCGCCCCGCTGCCATTGGGCTCCCACCATCCCCAATTCGCTGTATGTGCGCCTGCGGTTTTACTTCCATTTCTATAGTTTGATATATTAAAACACAAAATTCATAATCTGTCAAGTGCAAATTTTCGGGGAAACCGCCCTTTCCTTTTTTACGGTGCTGTGCTACAATTTATAAAAATACAGGGGAGGATAAAATCATGATTCGTCATATGCTGTTCTGGAATCTGACAGGCGAAGCCCCGGAACGGGAAACCGTGCTGACGTTTCTGAAGGGGAGCCTTGAGGCGATCGCGGCGGAAGTCCCCGGCTTTCTGCGATGGCGAGTGGGTGCTGACCTAGGGCTGGGAACACATGATGTGGCGCTTTACTGCGAGTTCCGCGATCAGGCGGCTTTGGAGGCATATCAGCGCAATCCCAGACATCAGGAAATGAAAGAAAAAGGAAAAGCATGGTTGACCGGCCGGGTGGCCGCCGATTTGGAGGAAACGGAATGAACGAGTTACCGGAAGCGCTGTTGGCGCTTGGAACACGGCGCAACATCATGCGCGAAATATTTGAATACGGAAAGCAGCGCGCATCGGAGATCGGTGCTGAGAACGTATTGGATTTTTCACTGGGTAATCCCAGTGTGGCCCCCCCTGCGGAAGTCAACGATACCATTCGGGCCATCCTGAACGGACCGGAAAGCGCTTCGGTCCATGGTTATACCTCTGCTCAGGGCGATGTGGCCGTGCGAAGGGCGGTATCGGCCTCACTAACGAAGCGGTTTGGCGGACCGTACACGGAAAACGACCTTTATATGACGGTGGGTGCGGCGGCGGCGCTGTGCTGCACTTTCCGCGCTCTGACCTGTCCGGGTGACGAGTTTGTGCTGCTGGCCCCCTTTTTTACGGAATATACCGTTTTCCTTACGGGAAACGGCGGCACGCCCGTGGTGGTTCCGCCGGATTACGACACCTTTCAACCCGACTTTAACGCGCTGGAAAAAGCCATCACGGCGAAGACGAAAGGCATTGTGGTCAATTCCCCCAATAATCCCTCCGGCGTAGTATATTCCGCCGGGACGGTGAAGAAGCTGACCGATTTGTTACGCGCCAAATCTGCGGAGTTTGGTCACTCGATTTACCTGATTTCCGATGAGCCCTACCGGGAAATTGTGTTTGATGGCTTTACCGTACCCTGGCTGCCGGATTTTTATTCAGATACGATAGTATGCTATTCATATAGTAAATCGCTCTCCCTGCCGGGAGAGCGCATCGGTTATGTGCTGCTTCCGCCTGCCCTTACCGACCACGACAGGATCTATGCCGCCGTCTGTGGTGCGGGCCGGGTACTGGGCTATGTGAACGCGCCCAGCCTGTTTCAGAGAGTAGCCGCGGCCTGCGACGGCCTGACCGCCGACCTGTCGGTCTACCAGACCAACCGGGATCTGTTGTACAGTGGCCTAACCGCCATGGGATATACCTGCGTGGAGCCGGGCGGAACCTTCTACCTGCTGCTCAAATCTCCGGAGCCGGATGCCGCCGCCTTCTGCGAGAGGGCCAGAGGTATGGACCTGCTGATGCCGCCTACCGATGACTTCAGCTGCCCGGGTTATGTGCGGCTTGCTTTCTGTGTTACGACCGGGCAGGTTAAACGTTCGCTGCCGGTGTTCGAGGCGCTGGCCCGCAAATATGGGCTGCAGCCCCGGAACTAAAGGCATCGAGGTCCGGAAAAGACAGTTCGTCTTTTCCGGACCTTTTTGTCAAACGGCATTCTGGCGGGTTTTTCCGGAAGCGCTGGATTTCTCGTCCAACGGCGGATGGTCACAACGGCGCACTGCGGGCAGAGCCAGACACAAAACGCCACAAAGCAGGGTACCGCAGCCGGCCAGAGACAACCAGTGGATGATGCCCACCCGCTCTGCGAACAGGCCGGAGGCGGCCAGCCCGATGGGACTTGCCAGAGTCATGATGGCGGAGGACATACCCAGAACGCGGCCCAGAAAATCGCCCTCGATCTTTTGCTGGAGCAGGGCAGTCATCAGGCTGCTGAATAAAGGGGTGGAAAACCCCATACCGAAGGACAATGGCAGAAACAGCCGGAAGGCGTCCGGTTTGAGCTGACCTGCACACAGCAGACAGGCGGACAGGAAGAACAGTGCCCCGGCCATAATCAGAATTCGGTTCCGTATGCGGCCCCACAGGCCGAGCAGAACAGAGGCCAGCAGCATCCCGACGGAGAAGAGGGTTTCCACTGCGGAGGCGGTGAGTGTGGTACCGCCAAAGTACCCTATACACAGCAGGGGAAACAGGGCTGAGATGGGCATGACCGCCAGGGAAAACAGCGCGCAGATTAAACACAGCTGCCACAGCCAGCGGCGGCTTTTTAGCAGCGCGACCCCGGCACGCGTATCGCTCAGCAGGGAGAAGCGGACCGCTGTGCTGCCGGACCGAAGTTCGGGCAGGCGGGCCAGAACCAGCGCCGTAATGGCGATGGCGGCGCCCAGTACGTCCAGTACCAGGATGGCCGAAAGCGGCACCGCCGCGTACAGCAGCGCGGCCAGTGCGGGACTAGCCAGCAGTGAGACGGTCTGCACACCCTGTGACCAGCCGGCGCACTGGTTCAGCCGGTCCGGGGGTACGATCAGGGGAGTCACTGCCTGAAGACAGGGCGTATGGAAGGCGGAGCCTACGCTGCGTAAGGTCAGCGCGACCATAACGGCGGTCACCGGAAGCTGGCTCCATGCCACGCTCAGTGCCACCAGACCCAACGTGACCACGGCGATGGACCCGTCCGCCAGCGCCATGATTTTTCTTCGGTCAAAACGGTCCGCTACTGCTCCCGTGAACGGGGACAGCAGCCCCTGCGGCAGTAAAGCCGCGATTGCCGCCACAGACAAAACGGCCGCCGAACCCGTACGGACGGTCAAATACCAGATAAGGGCATACTGAGAAATTGAGCTTGTGAGAATTGACGCCGCCTGTCCCAGCCAGAGAATAAAGAACTGGCGCTTCCACATTTTCTGCATAGGGATACCTCCTGCGCGTAGCTTTGGTTGATCCATCCTATGCGAATGTGGTTCCATCGGCGCCCAAAAGGTCCGGAATATAGCACGGCCCCCCATCTGTCCAACGCAGATGGGGGGCTATCCTATACTTTGTTCTTCTGTCAAACGTGCTACCTCTTACTTTCTTTGAATTTTGCGGGAGGAAAACGCGTGCGGTTTCTGAGAATACAGGGAAACGATTTTTTGACACACCATTCTAACCAAAAGGCACATCGGGTTTTGCTTTTGTGGTACTCCACTTAAGGCCGCCGTGTGCATCTCACTACAATGAGCTTATGTCTTAGTGTCTATCGTTCGCATTTCCACTTTCTCAGTCTTCGCTACGCTGGATGTCTTCTGTTCCGACATCCGGAAAGAGTTCTGTGAGCTTCCTTGTACATTGGACTCACCTCATCCTTTCTAACTGTATTGTATGATATCCGGCGCAATTTGTCAACTAGTTTTGTGAAAAAGTTATAATAAAAATTTAAAAACCTCCCCGAAATGTAAACTTAATATAAAAATAGGTTGACGTTAAACGCAGGACGCACTATAATGTGTTTCATTCAGAGAAAGGCGGCAAGACAAATGAAAGTGAAAGAAGAAAAGCGGACGTTTTATCAGCTGACTGCGGCTGCGCTCATGGCGGCGGTTATGTGCATTCTGGGACCTATGGTTATCCCCATTGGCGCGGTACCGATTTCGCTGACCAACCTTGCGATTTATTTCGCCGTTTATCTGCTGGGGACCAAATACGGTACCATCAGCTATCTTGTCTATCTGCTGCTGGGTACGGCCGGACTTCCGGTATTTTCCTCCTACAGCGGCGGCCTCATGAAGGTAGCGGGACCTACGGGCGGTTATCTGATTGGCTTTTTGCCGATGGCGGTTATCAGCGGACTGCTGATTGAAGCCGGGAGAGGGAAAAAGCTGCCCGCGGTGATTGGTATGATTCTGGGTACACTGGTAGCCTACCTGCTGGGTACAGTTTGGTTTGTTGTTCAGACGCAGTGCCAGGTGTGGTATGCGCTGACGATCTGCGTATTCCCGTTCTTGATCGGGGATGGCCTGAAAATCGCGCTGGCCGCCACGGTGGGTCCGGTATTGCACCGCCGGCTGGCACAGGCCGGGCTGCTTGAAAAGAACAGCGTGGGGGCGAGAAATATATGAGCGTGGTGGATTGCGCAGAACAGCGGGTACTGCGTCAGGAGAGTGTGACGAAAGAAGATGCGCTTATTTTAGCGGAACAGCCCACCGGGGAGCTTTGTGCGGCGGCGGACCGGATTCGTCGGCATTTCTGTGGGGACAAGTTCGATTTATGCACCATTATCAGCGCCAAAAGTGGACATTGTCCGGAGGACTGCAAGTTCTGTGCGCAGTCTGCCTGCTATCATACGGCGGCGGAGTGCTATCCGATGCTGCCGAGGGAAACCATCGCGGCCAGGGCGGAATCGGATGCAAAGCGTGGAGTATTGCGCCTTTCTCTCGTCACATCGGGCCGTCGTCTCAGCGACCGGGAGGTGGATGAGGCCTGCAGGGCGATTCGCGCCATCCGTGCCGGAAGTCCAATTCACATTTGTGTCTCCATGGGCCTTTTGACTCAAGAGCAGTATGGCCGGCTAAAAGAGGCGGGCGCCGACCGGGTTCACAACAATCTGGAAACGTCGGCACGCTATTTTCCCACAATATGCACTACCCACACCATAGCGGACAAGGTGGCGGCCATCCGTGCGGCGCAGGCGGTTGGAATGAAGATTTGCAGCGGCGGTATTCTGGGACTGGGTGAGACGATGGAAGACCGGATCGATATGGCGATTTTGCTGCGGGAACTTGGAATTCGGTCGGTTCCGGTCAATGTACTCAATCCCATTTCCGGCACGCCGTTTGAAAAAAACCCGCGGCTTTCCATAGACGAGATCCGAACCACGATTGCGGTGTTCCGTTTTCTTTTGCCGGATGCGGCCATTCGTATGGCAGGCGGCCGGGGGCTGATGCCCGATCATGGACGGCTATGTTTTGAGTCCGGTGCAAATGCCGCCATTTCCGGCGATATGCTGACTACAGCCGGCTATACGGTAGAGACTGACCTTGCGCTGCTGGCGGAACTGGGTTATCGACCGGCTTTGATTGACAAAGCGTGTAGATAGACGATATCATAACGGGGAAAGGATTGTGGAAAAACATGCGAATCATGGCAATTGACTATGGCGACGCCCATACCGGAATCGCTATTTCCGATCCCACCGGACTGCTGACAGGGCAGACCACGACCATTCACAGCCGGAATCCGGATACCGTGGCGAAAGAGATTGCCCGTTTGGCACGGGAAAACGGGGTGGAGGAGCTGGTCATGGGGTTCCCGCGCAATATGGATGGCACCGAGGGGCCCCGGGCGGAGCTCTACCGTGGATTTGCCGCACAAGTCGCTGTGGCATCCGGTCTGGTCCCGGTGCTTTGGGACGAGCGGAGGACCACGGTGGATGCGCATCGCATTTTAAAAGAGGCGGGGAAAAACGGAAAAAGGCGAAAAAAAATTGTAGACGCGGTGGCCGCATCCCTCATCCTGGAAGGATACCTCACTTATAAGCGGTGGAACGGCTGAGTGGGTCAATGCCGCCGGGTGAACAGCTGCTGAAATCCAATCAGCAGCAGAAAAGCGCCGAAGCAGCGGCGAAGCAGGCTCACATCCAGCGCGGTGGCCGCCCAGGCGCCCAGTGCGGCACAGACTAGTCCGGCCGGAATTGCGGCCCGGACGGTGCGGCGCTCCAGAAAGCCGTTTTTTCGATGAGCGGGCAGGGCCATGGCGGCGGCGGGGAGAAAGTAGAGCAGATTGATGCCCTGCGCCAGATGCTGTTCCAGTCCGGCAAAGGCGGTCATATAGACCAGCAGCAGAGTGCCGCCGCCCACCCCGAAGCCGGAGAGAATTCCCGTTATGGTTCCGGCGATAAGCGCTGACAGCCAGCCCATCAGAAAAACAGGGAGCGGAAGCCCCCGTACAGAATAAGCAGGGCAAACCCTCTCCGCAGCCAGTTCACGTCCAGTTTGTCAAACAGCCGCCCGCCCAGAAAGCCGCCTGCCAGGCCACCGGCCAGATAGGGGAGGGCTATCATCAGGTCCAGCCCCACCCGGTACAGATAGAGCGCCGCAGACAGCATGCATAGAGGAAAAATGACCGCGACCGAGGTGGCAAAAGCCCTGCGCTGTCCCAGACCGCACCAGCGGGCCAGGAGGGGGACCAGGAGCATTCCGCCGCCTCCGCCGAAAAAACCATTGACCAGTCCAGCCAGCGCGCCCGAGACGGCGGCGCGCTGATTGATGTTTCGTAGGACCATAGAAGCGTCACTCCCTTTCCACTTAGTGTGGCAGGGGAGTGACGCTTCTATTCTGGTTTATTTCCGAATTCCGGTCAGATCCAGTACAACTTCGCCGGCCAGCATCAGGCCTGCAGTGGCGGGAACCCACATGACACTGGCCGGGACGCTTCGCCGTCCGGGTGGAGGAGTCTCCGGCTGGCTGACGGTATGGGGCAGTTCCGGAGAGTAGACGACCTTATGGTGCAGAATGCCGCGGGCGCGCAGTTCCTTACGGACGACGCGGGCCAGAGGGCAACCCTGCGTTTTTTCGATGTCGGTTACCTGAAGAAATTCAGAATTCAGCTTATTGCCCGTCCCCAATGCGGAGATAACCGGAACGCCGCGGTTCATGGACGATTGAATGAGATCCAGTTTGCAGGAAACCAGGTCGATGGCATCTACCACGTAATTATATGGGAGGTCAAAGAAGCGCTCACGCGTGTCGGATGCATAGCGCAGCAGACGGGGGCGGAGTCGGCAATCCGGATTGATGTCCCGAATCCGCGCGGCCATGGCCTCGGTCTTCGGTTTTCCCACCGTGGAGTGGAGGGCCTCCGCCTGCCGGTTCAGATTGGAAAGCCCCACCTCGTCATGATCCACCAGCGTGAGGCTGCCCACGCCGGCCCGGGCCAGCGCTTCGGCGCACCAACTGCCCACACCGCCCAGACCGACAACCGCCACATGGGCATTTTTCAAAATCTCCATGGCGGACGGTCCAAGGATCATCTCCGTACGAAGAAATTGTTCCTCCTGTCTCATGGTATGCTCCTTTTTTATATAAAGATAAGTTTCCCACGGGGCACCGGCGGCTCCGCGGGAAACTTTAAATTCTCGTTTATTTACCTACCTGATTCATACCGGACTCAACAGCCGTTGCCTCATAGTTGGGTTCCATGCTGGAATACCAGTCGCTGTAGGCTTTGGACTTAAGAGAAGTCAGAGCGGAACTGTGCCATACAGGGGCGTCCGTACCCTCAAAGTAGACCAGATGCCAGCCCTGCTGGCCGCTCTGGGTATTTTTAATCTCAGTAAGATCGCCGGGCTGACGGCTGGAATCAAAGATCCAAGTGTCAAAGTCACTAAACATCTTGCCCTTGGTCACGCCAGTATACTCGCCGCCCTCGGAGCTGGAGCCGGTATCCTCGGAATACTGCTCTGCCAGCGTACCAAACGACTCGGCCGTTTTGTCTCCGGACTCAAATTCATTTTTAATGGAGTCGATCTTTGTCTTGGCGGTTTCCATCTGCTCATCAGTAGGAGTATCGGCTCCGTCAGAAACCTCGGCCTTTACAAGAATGTGGCGGATATCCACGGTGGGGGTCTCGTCGCGGTAACGTTTCAAAAACTTCATCACATAGTAACCATTGCTGCTCTCCACGATGTCCATGTCGCCGGCGGTGCGGTCGCTGCTGGTAACCCATTTGCTGTAAGCAGCGCTGCTGAGGGAACTGCCCACCTCCGTGGTCAGGGAGGCATCCGGGTCACTGGAATAACTGGAAGCAGTGGAGTCAGAGACGTAGTCGGCGGCGGCCGTCTGGAAGTCCTCGCCCTTCTTTATGCGGGCCAGCAGCTCCTGAGCCTTTGTATTCGCCGCGTCCATAGCGGCGGTCGTCTCCTCGTCTGTGGGTGTCGTGGCATTTCCGTCGCTGTCCGTTGAACTCTGGGCGCTGCCGTCAATATAGGCGCTCCGGAAGGAGAAGGTATCTAGGGTGTCTTGATTCTCTTTGTAGTAAGCTTCAATGTCGTCATCCGTAAAGGACTGCTGCTCTTTATAATAGGTGGTGTACTCGCTGGCCAGTGTGGCTTTGGTCAGAAGATCCTTCAGCAGGCTTTCTGTCATGGTGGAACCATAGACCGCGCGGATATAGGCTTTAGTGGTATAGCCGTACTGCGTGGCGGTAGTCTTGAGCTTTGAAATCTGTGAGTCCACGCTGGTTTTGCCGTCGTCAGAGAGAGTATAGCCGGCCTTCTCGGCTTCTGAGCACAGAAGCGTGGTATTCTTCAGCGAATCCAGCGCGCTTTCACGGAAATAGTCCTGAAAGGTTTTACCGGAATCCGCGTCATAAGTTTGATCGGCGGGCGAAGTATCAGAAGAGTAACCAGTGCTGACGCCCATTTTGGCGTAGTAGTCATACATACTTTTAACGTTGTGGTAGTAGTAATCCAATTCGGAAACGGTGAATTTCTGGTCACCAACCGTAGCGGCGGTGGCGTTGCGCTGGAAGATTCCGGAATTCCAAACCAGAAGGGCAATAACCAGAATCGCGGCGATAACGCCGATAATCGTGTAAATAACGGCGTGCCGGTGCGATATTCTAGCGGCTTCGGCTTCTTTTCGCTGCTTTTCGGTTAATCCTACGCCGGTGGATATGCCCTGACGCTGCTTCTTTTCTCTGGATGCGCTCATCTATCGTCAGTCCTCTCGTTGTTAATGCAGGGTATTTGTTGTTCTATGTGCATACAGCATAGTTCGATTGCACATTGTAGCATTATACAGGAATCCACGCCCGCTTGCAAGACCTAAAAAGTAAGAGAACCCGGGATTTTTTCCGGTGCAAAAAAATAACCGGTTCTGTGCTGCACAAGGCAGCACAGAACCGGTAGACGTATACGCAATCCCCGCTCTGGCCGTGTGAACCCAGTTAAAACCTGCACAAAAGGCAGGTGGGTTGCCTCCGCACTGCTTTTCTGCTTCCAACTTCCGGCCAGTGGCCGGGAGGCCTGCAAGCCACAGCACGAGACTGGCATCCCGTTTAAAAAATGTGGGTTTAAAAGGGCCCATCACGCACCGAGCAGGGAAAACAGGGAACGTTTATTCACCGTCCTCCTCGGAGAACAGTTCTTCCATAAACTGGCCATAAACGGCATTGAGTTCTTCCTCACTGTCCAAAGTGGAAAGCTGCTCCTCACCGTCCACATTAATGACCTTTAGGATAATAAGACCGGATTCCTCGTCTTCTTTGGCAGGGGGCTCGCCGGTTTCATCATCGGCTTCCTCCACAGGGAAAAAGGCCATATACATGCACCCGCGGTACTCGATAGTATCCATATGTTCCAATTCGATTTCGTTACCATCCTCATCGGTCAGCGTAACGAAGTTACCGCCAAAGTCTTCGCTCATCCTGTAAACTCCCCCTGTCTTATCCTGCCCCTATTCTAACCTGAATGCCGCAAAAAAGCAAGGGAGGGACATGCCAAATTTTTTCCACGGCCTCCAAAAACCAGAAAATGTAATTTTTTAGGGTGGACAAATATTTGAAAGATGTTTATAATGAGGCTGCAGATTATGCGATTTTTCAGGAAAGCCCACAGAAAAAACTGCCTGAAACCGGAAAGGGGCTATGATGTGCGGCGGATGTGCCGCCCGAAATGGAGGAAATAGTTTGTCAGAACAAGATTATGGCAGAGAGCCGGATCAGGACGCGCGGAAAGAGCCGTCTCGTCGGCACGCGCACCGCCGGAAGAGCCGCAGGGCGACAGTAGGCCGTGTTTTGGGGACCATTTTGCTCATCATGGTGGTGACTGGCGCAATTACCGCCTGTTTTGCCGCGGTGTACATCAGTTCCGTGATTATGCCGCAGGCGAAGCTCACCCTGCAGGATTTTTCCATGAGCCGGTCCACCACAATTTACTATACCGACCCGGATTCCGGGGAGGCGAAAGAACTGCGCACGGTTCACGGCGACGAGAATCGGGTGCCTGTTTCTTATGATCAGATTCCGGAGAATTTGGTTCATGCGGCCATCGCCATTGAGGATAAGCGCTTTATAGAGCACCACGGGGTGGACTGGAAGCGGACGGCGGGTGCCTTCCTTAATATGTTCCTTAACATGCAGGATACTTATGGCGGCTCCACCATCACCCAGCAGCTTATTAAAAACCTGACGAAGCAGAACGACATCACCGTCAAACGCAAGGTTTTGGAGATTTTCCGTGCGCTGGAGCTGGAGCGCAATTACTCCAAGGAAGATATCATGGAGTATTATCTCAATTACATTTACCTTGGTGAGGGGTGCAACGGGGTATCCACCGCTGCGCAGACTTATTTTGGGAAGAGCGTTTCTGATTTAGATCTGGCCGAATGCGCCAGCCTAATCGGAATTACCAATAATCCTTCCATGTATAATCCTTATCTGAGCGCTGCCACACGCGCCAATAACAAGACGCGGCAGGAGATTATTTTGGACGCCATGTGCAAACAGGGCTACATTACTCAGGAGCAGTGCGACGCGGCTAAAGCCGAAAAGCTGGTATTCCAGCGCGGGGAAGATGAGGGCCGCCAGTATGAGGTTTACAGCTGGTACGAGGACAAGCTGATCGAGGACGTGATCTCCGATTTGCAGACTACTTTTGACTGGTCCTATGAGTATGCCAAGCAGATGTTTTACAGCGGCGGCCTGAAGGTCTACGCCTGTATTGATGTAAACGCGCAGTCCGTTGTGGACGACATTTACAACGATACGGAGAGTCTGCCATATACTTCTGCATCCGGTCAGCAGCTGCAGTCCGCCATCGTTCTCATCGACAATACCACCGGAGAGGTAAAGGCAATCTCCGGAGGGATTGGGACGAAAACAGTGAATTTGGGATTCAGCCGTGCCACCGATGCCGAACGGCCCTCCGGCTCGTCCATCAAGCCGCTGTCCACGTATGGGCCGGCTATTGACATGGGCCTTATCACACCCGCCACGGTGATTGACGACAGCCCGTACAGCTACGACGGTAAGGGCGGAAGCCCGTGGCCGGTTAACGCGTCCGGGACGTATAAAGGCCTGACCACGGTATATGAGGGGCTTCAGAACTCCATAAATACCGTAGCGGTCAAAATTATGGCAAATTATATCAGTCCGCAGATTGCTTATGACTACCTGACCCAAAGGCTGCATCTGACCACGCTGGTGGACTCCATGGAGGTAAACGGGCAGGTTAAGACCGACATTGGCCTTGCGCAGCTGGCCCTGGGCGGACAGACCAAGGGCGTGTCGCCCTATGAAATGGCGGCCGCGTTCTCCGTGTTCCCGCGGGACGGTACGTACATCGCGCCCCGCACCTATACCAAAGTGCTGGACAGCGACGGGAACGTCCTGCTGGATAACAGTGAGCAGAGCTCCGTGGCGTTCAAGGATACCACGGCGTGGTATATTAACTACATGCTCAAAAACGCGGTGGCTAACGGCACGGGCAAGAACGCCAACTTCAGCGGCATGACGGTGGCTGGCAAGACCGGTACTACCACCAGCCGCAAGGATCTGTGGTTCGTAGGGTATACCCCTTACTATACGGCCGCCGTCTGGACGGGCTATGATCAGCAGGAGCGGCTAAGCTCCTCCCTTGGGAATCCCGCCACGACCATGTGGCGCAAAGTTATGAGCCGTCTGCACGAAGGGCTTGCCGACAAGGACTTTGATAAGCCGAGCAGCGCGGAGCTGGTCACGGTGTCCTACTGTAAGGACAGCGGCATGCGTCCCAGTCAGTATTGCTATGATGATATCCGGGGCGACCGAATCACTACCGGTATCTTTGTAAAGGGTACGGAACCCACCGAGGAGTGTACGATTCACAAGCCTGTCAACGTATGTACCAGTGCCCCGATTCTGGACAGCAGCGGCCAGCCCACAGGGCTATACCATTTGGCTGGAGATCTCTGCCCAGACAGTGACCTGCGGACCATTTCCGTGGTGGACTATACCCGCACGGGCGCTGCGGCTGCGGTCACGACCCGCGACCATATGTATATGAAATCCTATCTGGAGGAGCAGGGCGTCTATAATCCGCCCAATACAGAGCCTTCCGGGACAAAAACGATCGACCCGGATAATCCGAACACTTGGCCGGGGCTGGAGGACTTTGAGTCGCCGGATGCATATGCGAAATTTGATCCCAACGATCCGACGACTTATCCCGATGGCTATAAACAACAGCCGGATACCACCCAGGAGCCGGACGACAGTGCTTCTCCGGAACCATCCGACCAGCCGGAGCCGACGGCATCGGCGACACCCACGCCGGATGAGCCGCTGGTCACGCCGGATGACCAGCAGGATTATGTTCCGGTCGGACAGTAAAGTAGAAAAGAGGAAAGCTCCTCAAAGCCTGGATGGCTTTGAGGAGCTTTGACAAGACACGGTTTAGATGGTCCACTCGCTGTGAATTACGCCCACCAACCGATATGTGTCGTCCCATTCGGAAAATACGAGCTTCAGCGCGCACCAGTCGAATCCTGACTTGGCCGGGTCCATGCCCGGGAAATAGTATTCCACATACCGGCTGTCCGGATAGGCAGTATCTACATTTTCCAGGGAGTTCCCGGAGGCCATCACCTGATCTACACTGATGACCGGAGCACAGGTATAGTCGGCATTAAAAACATAGTCGGCGCAGTACTCCGAAAAGGTCATGCGAATTTTGTCCCCCTTACCGTCCTGCGTGCCCCAGACATATTTCTGAGTGTCCTCGGCGGCCGCGGCCAGTTCATCTGGGGAGAAGTGGACATCTTTTTCAAGGTCCACAGTGGAATAGGGGGTAAAGGTTACACCGATTTCAGGATGGACCAAAGTGGCCAGATTAGCGTAATCCTTGTTTTTAAAATCCTCCAACACCTTTGCTCCCATTTCCAGCAGGTAAGAGTTGTCGGTGAAATCAGGTGTGGGGGATGGACTTTGTGGTGCGGAGATGGTAGCCGAAGATTCGGAACGGTCAGTATCGTCTGAAAAATTGCTCACGGCGGCGGCGGGCGCAGCGCTCTGCGACGCAGAGGTATTCGACTGTTTTATGACGGCCTGCGTGACCAGATGCCCGGCCGCCAAGCCAAACACCAAAGCCAGAAGGCACAGTGGGATCGTCTTATTCATAGAGGTCCCTCCGGTATTCGTGAAATTAACTGGAAATAGTGAGCATCATTTCTTAGTTTACAGAAAAAATGCCAAACATTCAACTACAAAAAGTTACAAATAAAAATGCGCTGGTGCGTATGACACTGAAATTGGTGTTACACACCGTGAAAATAGCTTGGAGGCGGATAATTTGCAACAGCATGAGCGACAGTATCATATTCAATGCAAGGCGGGCGACGTGGGCCGCTACTGTATTCTGCCCGGGGACCCGGGGCGATGCGAGAGGATAGCACGGCATTTTGAAAACGCCCGTCCGGTGGCCCAAAACCGGGAATTTACCACCTACACCGGAACGCTGCTGGGAGAGGCCGTAAGCGTGGTTTCCACCGGAATCGGCGGCCCGTCCGCAGTAATTGCGATGGAGGAGCTGGCTGCCATCGGCGCGGATACTTTTATCCGTGTGGGCACCTGTGGTGGAATTAAGCTGGAAGTACAGGCCGGCGATGTGGTCATTGCCACCGGTGCTATCCGTCATGAGGGGACCTCGCGGGAATATGCACCCATTGAGTTCCCGGCCGTACCCGATTACGCCGTACTGGAGGCGCTGGTCGGGGCGGCGGGAAAGCTGGGCCACCGCTGGCATGCGGGCGTGGTCCAGTGCAAGGACTCTTTTTATGGCCAGCACGCCCCCGGCAGGATGCCGGTGTCGTATGAACTGCTGAACAAGTGGGAGGCGTGGAGGCGGCTGGGTGTTTTGGCTTCCGAGATGGAGTCTGCCGCTTTATTTACCTGCGCCGCCGCACTGGGTGTGCGGTGCGGCTCCGCATTCCATGTAATCTGGAATCAGGAGCGGGAAGCCGCTGGACTGGATCAGAAGGAGCAACACGACGTGTCCTTTGCCGTGGACGTGGGTGTAGAAGCTTTGAAACGGATCATTGAGCAGGACCGGGCTTCGGAGAAATAATCGCCGGACGGAACTTTGAAAAAATGGAAACCGGTCCGCAGAGTTATAACTCTGCGGACCGGTTTTTTCGTTCTGTCTCAGATCAGTGCCGGTAAGTGATTTCATGGCGTTTAGGACCGGTGGAGACGATGGTAATGGGTACGCCAATTTCTTTTTCAATGAAGTCCACATAATCTTTGGCCGCCTGTGGAAGTTTGGCGTAATCGGTTTCACCGCGGATATCACACTTCCATCCGGGCAGTGTGGTATAGACCGGCTTAGCCTGGTCCAGCAACGGTGTGACCGGGAAGTCCCGAACCACCTTACCACCGATCTCATAGCCGGTGCAGACTTTAATTTCGTCCAGATAGCTTAACACATCAATGGCGGTAAGCGCCACCTCGGTCGCGCCCTGGACCATACAGCCATAGCGGGTGGCCACTGCGTCAAACCAGCCCACGCGGCGCGGCCGCCCGGTGGTGGCGCCGTACTCGCCGGCGTCGCCGCCGCGGTTGCGCAGCTCTTCCGCCTCATCCCCGAACAGCTCAGAGACAAAATCACCGGCGCCTACGGCGCTGGAATAGGACTTGGTAACGGCCACAATGCTCTTGAGATCAGTGGGTGCGACCCCTCCGCCGATGGCACCGAAACCGGCCAGCGTATGGGAGGAAGTGGTAAAGGGATAAATGCCAAAGTCGGGGTCCTTCATGGTTCCCAGCTGTCCTTCCAGCAGGGCCTGCTTTCCGTCCTTCATGGCCTTTCGGACAAAGGACAGTGCGTCGCCCACGAAGGGGGAGATTTGTGCGCGGTACCCCATCAGTTCGTCGAACAGGGCTTTGGGGTCCAGGAGCGGCTTGTGATAGAGATGCTCAAACAGGACATTTTTAATGGCGCAGACGGACTTCAGGCGGTCCATCAGCAGCGACTCATGAAACAGATCGCAGACCTGAATGCCGTATTTTGCGTATTTATCGGAGTAGAAGGGCGCGATGCCGGATTTTGTGGAGCCAAAGGCTTTGCCCGCCAAACGCTCTTCCTCATAAGTATCCTGAAGCACATGATAGGGCATGAGCAGTTGGGTGCGCTCGGAGATAATAATATGGGGCATGGGTACCCCGCCGTCCTCCAGCTGCTTGAGCTCCTTCATAAAGGCGGGTACGTTCAGAGCTACTCCGTTGCCAACAATATTGGTCGTGTGCGGATAAAACACGCCGGAGGGGAGCTGATGAAGGGCAAACTTACCATAATCACAGATAATGGTATGCCCCGCGTTGGCGCCGCCCTGAAAGCGGATGACCACATCGGACTGCTCTGCAAAGAGATCTGTAATTTTTCCTTTGCCCTCGTCGCCCCAGTTGGCGCCGACGATCGCTTTCACCATGAAAGGTTCCTCCTAAACTTGTACCAAAACGGTGTTTGTGGGCCGCCCGTTTGGACAGCAAATTTATTATATTACATTGTTCCACCGGACGCAAGGCCAGTTTTCATTCTTCGGCATTCTGCGACAGAGGTTCAGGCAGCTCGAAGACGGGAATTTCTTCCGCCGCGCTGCCCAGAGCCAGCATGGGAAAGAACAAAATCACCCGCCCCTGCTTCAGATAAAAACGTTCCGGGGTGAACCCCGCCCGGGCCCGGCGGGCCGCATCCGGAAAGAACAGCGACGTTCCGCTATCCAGTCGCTGGGCAATCTGAGCATCCAGTTCACGGAGCACAGCGTGCCGCCAGTGCGGTACGGCGCTCAGGCAGTCAGAAAGGCGCAGCGGTAGACCAGTGCGCAGATTCCATACCGCCGCAGTGCGCGCGGCGAGCGGGCGCACGCCGCCCCGGTCTTCCCAAATGTCCAGACATACACTCAAATGTTCCGGCGTTTCCTCCGTAATACGCCAGCTGGTCCACGCGCGCCAGACCCGGAAGGGCCGCGAGGCTGCCCGGGCTTCCTCCAGCGCCCGACACGCCTGTGCAAACAGCGCGCCGGTCCAGTACGACTGCAGCACCTGGGTCATATGGGCGTAATAACGCTCCATGCGCCGGGCTGGGCGGCTCCGGTCGGAAAAACGGGGACGCTGGATCGAAAGTTCCAATACAGGCTCTTCCAGGTGAGTAAAGGTGCGTTCCCAGACGAATTTGGTCATGTGCAAGACCTCCCGTACATTTCTGCGATACTGGTTTTATTTTATGCCGGAACCGGGAGGCCTGCGCCCTGCCGATACATTTTTTACTTGTTCCACCGCTCATTCTCGAGTATAATACAGATGAATAGTATGGTCCTCTTTAGACAACGGGTTTTCCGGAAAGGATGGCGCACTGTGCCCAGATTTGGTTTCATTCACGATAAACTGGATATTAAATTTCTCATTTTGTATATCATGTCCCGGGTGGGAGCGCCAATTGACATGGACACGCTGACTGAACTCACCATGTGTGATGACGGTGTGGATTACTTTGAATTTGCCGCTGCGGTGGCGGAACTGGTGGATACCGGGCATCTTACGCTGGAGGATGGCTGGTACGCCGTTACGGACAAGGGGCGCAGAAACGGCAGCATCTGTGAAAGCAGTCTCCCTTATTCGGTACGCATCAAATGCGATAAAAATGTAGCACGCCTGAATGGAAAGTTGCGGCAGGACGCCCAGATCCAGGCGTCCACTGTGGCTCATCCGGATGGGAGTTTTACCGCGCGGATGTCGCTGGATGATGAAAGCGGTAATCTGCTGACGCTGGAACTGACCGCCGCCTCCTCCCAGCAGGCCGATCGTCTGTGCGCCCAGTTTAAAGCTCACCCGGATCAAATCTACAACGGTGTGCTGGATGTTTTGCTGACAAACTTTGACGGCGAAAAGGAGGATATGTAATGGCAGAGCCGACGCTACTGGGCTACCCGGTCACCCTGCTGTTTCTTTACTTCCTTTCCTACTCCTTCTGCGGCTGGTGTACGGAAACCATGTACTGCTCGTTCCGGAGCCGGCATTTTGTACCACGCGGGTTTCTCTATGGACCAATCTGCCCTATTTATGGTGCCGGTGTTCTGCTGATGATTCTTTTTTTCACGCCGCTTCAGGACAATCTTGTGGCGTTCTATTTTGTCGCTGTGATGGTTATGACCACTTGGGAATACTTTGTGGGTTGGTTTTTGGAAACCACCACTCATATCAAATATTGGGACTACTCCGGCGCCCCGTTTAATATTAAAGGCCGGGTCTGCCTGCCGATCAGCCTCTGCTGGGGCGCAATGTCGTATCTGGCGGTTTTCGGAATTCATCCGTTTGTCGCCGCTGTATTTCTCGCGATGCCGCTCTGGCTGCGTCATCTGCTCAGTGGTATCTCGCTGGCCGCGCTGCTGGCGGATACCTCTGTTACCATCCGCGACCTGGCCCAGGCAACTCGCCTGCTGGATAAGCTACAAATGGCCGGGGACGAACTCCGCGTACAGATGGCCCTGGCCAGAGCGGATTTGAGCGATGATCTGGACGCGGTAGGTGAGACACTACATAAAAAGCTGGAGACCGTTCTCCTGAGTCTGCCTCCCGTTGCGGCGGAGCGTCTGGACGCCCTACGCCGGAATTACGACGAACTGCTGGTTAAAACGGAAATTCGCACCCGCCGGTTCCGCCGGGGCTATCAGCGGATGACCTCCAAACGGTATCGTCTGGATGACCTCGCGGCAGCAGGTGCCCGCCTGCGAAAGAAGCTGCGCGAAACTGTGAAGAGAGAACGTTGACGGAGATTATGGCCCGGCCAAAAGTTCTCTGAAAAAACGGGCAGCTTTGCATACATAGCGGATATCAGCACGGATTTTATACTATATGGATTTAAAATTTGGTCATTTGGAAGTAAAAGGGGCGATGTGGGGACGAGAGGGGCAGCTGATTCGATGGCAGAACGCAGGGGAATTTCCCGCTCGATTTTTGTAAAAAACGTCAATGGAAACATAAAAATACCCAGTTGACAGAAAACGCGGAATCATGCTATGATGATGGCACCGAATCATACAACTGACGGAAACGTGGAATTAACCACATGAAGTATGATTTTTGAAAGCCGACCGTCTGGGCAGAAAAAGCCTGGACAGTTGGCTTTTTCTATCTATAGGGAAGAAAGGAGCGTCTATGACACTGGGTAGAATTCACTCCTTGGAATCTATGGGGCTGGTGGACGGGCCGGGAATCCGTACGGTAGTATTTTTGCAGGGATGCCGTCTGCGGTGCCGGTATTGCCACAATCCGGACACCTGGCAGAGAGAAGGCGGGACCGAGACCACGCCCCGGGAGCTGACAGACCGGCTGATCCGATTTAAAAGCTATTACAAAAGTAGTGGCGGTGGCGTGACCTTCTCCGGGGGAGAGCCGCTGATGCAGCCTGATTTTCTTTTGGAGACGCTGCATCTGTGCCGGGATGCGGGCATCCACACCTGCTTGGATACGGCGGGATGCGGATTGGGACACTATGATAAGATCCTGGCCGATACGGACCTGATTCTCTATGATGTCAAACACTACCGGCCGGACGGTTACCGGCAGGTCACCGGACACGGCATGGATGAGACGCTTTCCTTTGTGAAGGCGGTCCGTGCGGCGGGCACGCCCATGTGGGTCCGGCATGTGGTGGTGCCCGGCCTTACCGATGGGGAGGAACACATCCGTGAGCTGGGGCGTTATATCCGGACCCTGCCCAACGTGGAGAAGACGGAGCTGCTGCCCTATCATCTGCTGGGTGTGAGCAAGTACCGGGGGCTGGGTATTCCGTATCCACTGGAAGGAGTTCCCGCCATGGAGCGGAAGACTGTGGAACAGTATCAAAACATACTCGATGAAATGCTGGGAGGATAAATACGATGGATCAGAATATGGAACTGGCATGGAAAGGCTTTCACAGCGGCGAGTGGCGCCATTTGGTAAACGTGCGCAACTTTATCCAAAAAAATTATATGCCTTATGAGGGAGACGCACAGTTCCTTCAGGGTGCCACCGAGCGCACCCAGCGGGTGTGGGAAAAGTGCAGTGCCCTGCTTGCCGAGGAAATGAAAAAGGGTATTATCGATGTGGAAACCCGTGTGGTCTCCGGCATTGACAACTTTGAGCCGGGCTATATCGACAAGGACAACGAGGTCATTGTAGGGCTCCAGACCGACGCGCCGCTTAAGCGGATCGTTAACCTTTACGGCGGCCTGCGCATGGCGCTCTCCGCCCTGGACCAGTACGGCTATCAGTTGGACCCGGAGGTGGAGCGCCACTTCCGGATGTACCGCAAGACCCATAATGACGGCGTGTTCGACGCCTATCCCGAGCGTATTTTGACGGCCCGTAAGGCAGGTCTGCTCACTGGCTTGCCTGATGCCTACGGCCGAGGCCGTGTGGTGGGCGATTACCGGCGCGTTCCGCTGTACGGCGTGGATTTTCTGATTGAGGAGAAGCAGCGGGATAAAAGGGAACTGGACGGCCCCATGGATGATGAGCGCATTCGTCTCCGTGAGGAGGTCAGCGAACAGATCCGTGCCCTGGAGCAGATGAAGCATATGGCCGCCCGCTATGGCGTGGACCTGGGCCGCCCGGCGCAGAGCGCTAAAGAGGCGGTGCAGAATCTTTATATGGCTTATCTCGCGGGCGTGAAAGAGAACAACGGGGCAGCGACCTCTCTGGGCCGCACTTCAACCTTCCTGGACATCTATATTCAGCGTGACCTGGATAACGGAGTTCTGACCGAGCGGGAGGCGCAGGAACTGATCGATCAATTTGTCATCAAGCTGCGTCTGGTCCGGCATCTGCGTACCCCGGAGTATAATGAGCTGTTCGGCGGCGATCCCACCTGGGTTACCGAGGCCATTGGAGGCATGGGCGTGGATGGCCGGACGCTGGTTACCCGCACATCGTTCCGTATCCTACACTGCCTGACCAATCTGGGCACGGCTCCAGAGCCAAACCTCACCGTGCTCTGGAGTCAGAGCCTGCCGGAAAATTTCAAAAAATACTGCTCTGAAATGAGCATTGACACGGATTCCATTCAGTATGAAAACGACGACATTATGCGCCCCGTTTATGGTGACGACTATGGGATTGCCTGCTGTGTGTCCGCCATGCGCATGGGTAAGCAAATGCAGTTTTTTGGTGCCCGTGCCAATATGGCCAAATCCCTGCTGTATGCCATCAACGGCGGCGTAGACGAGATCAAGGGCCTGCAGGTTATTCCGAATATTCCGCTTAACACGGAAGAAGTGCTGGATTATCCCACGGTACTGGCTGCGTATAAGAAAGTGCTGTCCTATGTGGCTGAACTGTATGTGGATGCCATCAATATCATTCATTTTATGCATGATAAGTATGCTTACGAGGCCAGCCAGATGGCGCTGCACGACACACTGGTGGAGCGACTGACCGCCTTCGGGATCGCTGGGCTGTCGGTTGCGGCGGACTCCTTGTCCGCCATCAAGTTTGCCAAGGTCTACCCGGTGCGCAATGAACAGGGGATCGCCGTGGATTTCCGGACGGAAGGCGACTTCCCTAAGTACGGCAACGACAACGATCTGGTGGACGACATCGCGGTGGAATTGGTGACGTATTTCTCCGGAGAGCTTAAAAAACACCCCATCTACCGCAACGCCATTCATACGCTCTCCGCGCTCACCATCACCAGCAACGTGATGTACGGCAAGAAGACCGGCACTACGCCGGATGGAAGAAAACGCGGAGAGCCGCTGGCCCCTGGCGCCAATCCCATGCACGGCCGGGATGAGAACGGCGCGCTGGCCTCGCTGAATTCGGTGGCCAAGATCCCTTACCGGAATATCTGCCAGGACGGTGTTTCCAATACCTTCTCCATTGTGCCTTCCGCATTGGGCCTCAACCGTCCTCAGCGGGTGGCTAATCTGGTGGCGATCCTGGACGGCTATTTTGCCCACAGCGCACACCATCTGAACGTAAATGTGCTCAATCGTGAAGTATTATTGGACGCTATGGAGCATCCCGAGAATTATCCCACGCTAACTATCCGGGTTTCCGGCTATGCGGTTAACTTCAACCGCCTGACCCGGGAACAGCAGATGGAAGTGGTCAAGCGCACATTCCATGAAAGCATGTGATGTTTTCACTTTGCGTGTGAAATAAGTAAAACCAGGAAGAGTGCAGGGGTAAACAGGTCCGCCGCACTCTTCCTGGTTTTAAAAATGAAACAAAAGCACCCCATTGACAAAGAGCAAAAAATGAGGTATCGTTTGTTATGCTGCTTTTGAAAAATCATTGCTTTGTTTTGCGTTGTGGGTTTGGGCGGAAAAACTGAATTTCCATGCGGAACAATCTCGAAGGGACCATAGCAGGGCAGCGTTTTCCCGCTGATGCGGTTAACTAAATATGGAGGGTTATCGAAGTGGTCATAACGGGGCTGATTCGAAATCAGTTTGACGGCAACGTCACGTGGGTTCGAATCCCACACCCTCCGCCAACGGGCTTTTGCCCACAAAAATGAGCTGTCTTGTGACGGCTCATTTTTTGTGGGTAAACAGTTAAGTGTGGATTGGGAATCATTCCTCATCCTCGCTTTTCTTTTTTTTCGACGGTAATGGAACTACCTTTAATTCCGGTTCTGGCTGGTTGATGTACAATTCCTCACACGCCTGCTGTGCCGTGATCAAAATATTGATAGCCTCTTCCGAGGCCCGAAACATCTTGAGATACATTTCTTTATAATCTGGCATGGACTCACCTCGATTTTTATTGTATCAAATATGCATTGCAATTGCAATGCATATTTCTAATGGCATATGCGTTAAACTAATAGCAATACAAATGTATTGCGAGGTGCACTATGTCTGGTTTTAAAATCCCTTCTATTCCTCCTACAACAAATAAGACGATTCGTTTTCCTAACGATTTAGTTGCAGAGGTTGAGGAATTAATTAGAAATAAGGACTGTACTTTTTCCGCTTTTGTAATTGCCGCTGTAAAAGCGGCGGTCGAAGAAGTGCGGCACGGAGAAAATAAGTGATTGATTGAGCAATTTCACAGCGGCATGGAGCCAAACGCCATGCCGCTGTTTTTCTGCTCCGCGCTGCTCCTCCTCCGAGGCCAGAAACAGCTTTAAATACATCTCTTTATAGTCTGGCATAGACTCACCTCACTCAGATTTTAGGACTTTTAGTCCTAAAAGTCAATAGGACATATTGTCCAACGGTATACTGACTATGGTGATGGATGTGAGACTACGAATTAAAGATTTACGCGAAGACAAGGATTTGACACAAAAGCAAATTGCTGAATACTTGATGTGTGATCAATCCTTGTATTCAAAATACGAACGTGAAGAAAGAGCATTTCCATTGGAGTTGGCTATAAAATTAGCGGATTTTTATAAGGTAAGCGTCGACTATTTAGTTGGAAGAGCAGACAATAAAGAATAAACGAATCCCATCACAGCGACATGGAGCCAAACGCCATGCCGCTGTTTTTCTGCTCCGCGCTGCTCCTCCTCCGAGGCCAGAAACAGCTTTAAATACATCTCTTTATAGTCTGGCATTGGCGAACACCTCAATATAATATTTTATGCGTTTTTCGCATAAATGTCAATATGCGATTATCGCATAACGTACAATATCTTCGAGGTGAGGATATTGTATCAACATATTAAAGATCTGAGAGAAGATAAAGATTTGACTCAACAACAAATAGCGGAACTGCTTAATATCAGCCAGACGACCTACTCCAGATATGAGAGTGGTGTACTTGATATTCCCAGCTCATCGTTGATTTCTTTGGCTAAATTTTATAGAACCAGTGTTGATTATCTTTTGGACTTAACCAAAAATAAAACACCATATGATAAGTAACGTCACAGCGACATGGGGCCAAACGCCATGCCGCCGTGTTTAAGCTACTATATCTATCAAAAATGGCGGCTTTGACTTTTCAAAACCGTCATAAGCAGACATAAGCAGATATGTATAAGAGCGGAACAAAGCCCCCCACAGCGACAGAGGGGCTTTGCTATGATTTAACTTTCTGGTACAACGTCAATGATGATGTCATTACTGCTTTCAGGGATTTCATAGTCAATAATTACATCCTGTGACGGACTCGGCTCGTTAGCCTGTTCGTTTTTTTATCATAGGTGTATGAAACATTCTTTATCTCTAAAACAGTCATTTCAATCCCGCCTTTCTCAACTCATTTTTGATAGAATTTCACGCGGTTTTAACCGCATAACGGTTGCGCCCGATATGCCGACCGAGAGAATAATAATGGCAAAACCGATCAGGCAAAGCTGCAATATGCTGTCGGTACCAATCGCCACGTTGATGTTTTCCGCTTCTAATCCTTGATCTTCGGTGTCTGGTTCGCCTGTGCTTTTGGAAACCGCCGCCGCGACGTCATATCAGGAGCACTTCAACAAGATATTGTCCGAGTATAGATGCCTTCCTTATCCCTACGGACAGGAACACGCCTGTTTCATGGATACGGCTTTTGGCCCACATGGTCAAAACGAGCGAGAGGATAATGGCGCTCACGGCAACAATTACAACAAGCAGCGTTCCCACCAGATCGTTGAGTTTTTCCAGCGGGGCAGCAGCCTGCAAGTACGTCTCGTTATCCGCATGAATAGAAAATGCCTGCCAATCCACAGCAGAAAGACTTTTTACCTGTTCCACCATGCTTTCAAGCTCCGCCGGGTCAGAGGCTTTGAATGTCACCGTATCAAACCCTGCTGTCCTGTCCGGAAGAAGCTGCTGCAAGGTGTCAAGGTCAAAAAAGATTTTGTTTTCCAGCTTGTCATATGTCGTTACCTGCGTGAGTACGCTTTCTGTGCTTTTGATTTCATATAGGCCAATGATTTTCACGTTAGCGGAACGATCAGATTGAAGGGTTAATGTATCTAATGGAAAGACCGTTCTGCTCGGCTAAATCTTTGCTGATGATGGCAACGTTACTGTCTGTGTCGGTGATCTGCCGTCCCTCGATCAGCGATACCTTGCTTCTTTCAGCGCCATATAGTTCATAACATTACTCCTATCGGTATCATTATATTCGTTACCTCGAAGAATACAATGACAAGATGAATTATAACGTGTAGTTAGGTGATTTGATATACCAAAAACACACGATTATCCAGGCTTTACAACGCTTGGCCATGATATAAAACATAAATAAACGGAGGCATACCAATGGATTTGGTTGTAAAACAATTTGGTGAGTTATCAGTTGAAGAATTATATGAAATATTGCAAGTTAGAGTTGCAGTGTTTGTAGTGGAACAGAAGTGTGCATATCAGGAAATAGATAATAAAGACCGAAATTCGTTCCATGTGTTTCTAAAAGACGGCACAGGAATTAAGGCCTATTTAAGGGTTGTAGACAAAGGAGTATCTTTTGAAGAAGTGTCTATTGGAAGAGTATTGACACTAAAAAGGGAATGTGGATTAGGAGACAAAATTCTTCTTGCGGGCATAAAGGTTGCAAAAGAGAGGATGAATGCGGACAGAATAAAAATCGAGGCTCAATCATACGCAAAAGGATTTTATGCAAAAGCGGGATTTAAACAGGTATCAGAAGAATTTTTAGAAGACGGAATTCCACATATCCAAATGGTTTTAGAATAAATATTTCATAGACAAGCTTCGATTATCACGCAGATGTTATCAGTGTTTTAGCAAAGAGAGCCTTGGGGCTTTTCTTTTGTCGGCAGGCCAGAGATATATGACGAATAAAAATGGCCGCGGATGCCTGCATGGCATTCGGCGGCTGATTTTTATATATTTGACGAATCGAACGCTTTGTTCCAAGAAATCCAATTTCGGAATTTTGATCTCCCTTGCCTCAGACAAGCTTTGAAACCAATGTTGGTTTAGGCATTCCGCACGGAGTTTCCCGTTGAAGCTTTCTATGTAGCCGTTTTGCATGGGCTTGCCCGGATCTGTAAAAATGTGTTCCACCTTGTGATCGTACGCCCAGGCATTCATTACATTGCTGGTAAATTCAGAGCCGTTATCGGTCAGAATTTCTTTCGGCAGCCCCCGGAACAAGGCAATCCGGTTATCCAAAGACAAGTCGGCGACCATTTCTTTCAACCACCGTATTTACTTTTCCAACGGTAAAAGGTCTGTCCTGTGATATTGCACTCACGGACAACATCCGCTGCCTTCCTGCCACCCTCGTGTTCCTTGTAGCATATTGTGACTAACATTCCTATTGACGAAGTTTTTCGGGTCCTGGTCACACCCACAATCAGAACTGTGGCCAGCAGGACGTATAGCAAAGCTGTTTTTTTGTTACCCAGCAGCATGAGACCCGAAGTGATAAGACAGCCAGTCGAATACAATCGCGCCATAGCGTATTACTTTGAAGACCGAAGAAGGTATGGGTACGGCATTTATGATGGCCGTGGCTCCGCGTTCGGAAGCCGTGAACTGTCGTGCACACAGTGCCAGCAGGAGTATGTAGCAGGTATGGAGATCCAATTTCTAAACGCCTGGAAACAGCAGGTTGAGATCGTCCCCGCACTGTTTACCTCCGTTTTTTCCAGAAAAAATCAAAAATCTGGGGTCTGTAAATAGTTTTGTGCTTTTCCCTATCTGAGGAAGGAATTGACCCTGTCAGGGAAGAAAACGCTGAGCTGGAGGAGGATTTGCCCCCAGTTATGAATTCGCCCGGTCCACTTGAGCATGA
>JALCSB010000001.1 GCA_022653075.1 Intestinimonas sp. | reverse complement strand
CCTCGTAACGGTTTCGCCATCCTTTCACTGTCTCAAAATTCACACCCGCAATTCGGGCTGCCTCGCTTGTGCTCAATTCGCCGTTTCTGCACTTCATAACGGTACTCAGTTTTTCTTCTGAACTTACTTTCTGCTTTCGTGGCATACAAATGCTCCCTTCATAAGTAACAGTGTTTTTTGTTTCACTGTCTCCTATAAAGGGAGCATATCACTCTCTCCCGCGGCTACATCTGCACATTCCACATCTCAGCCCGGCGTGGCTGTTAATCCCGGTGATCTTGCTGGTGCTCTGGGCAATGTGGCACAGCTGGGACACGCTCTGGAACGGACTCAGGACGATGTTCCCATAAAGGACGCCACAACTCTGAATCCGTATACAGACCGAAAAGTGTTTACCAAAGAGCGTGAAAAGAAAATCGCCCTCGGCCATAAGGCGGATGACCACGAGGATAAGCAAAACTGGCAGCAGACCATGTGATGATCCGCCACAGTTACTACCCCGATGCAGGAGAAAGGAATTTTTATGAAAACCGAATATGAGGAATACCGAGACACCGGAATCGTTGGCGCGTATGATCCTGAAAAGGCCGTTTTCCGGCAGTCAGAGGACGACGGAATTAACACGATCTTTCGTGATTCGTCGTGCTGGGACACAGAGGAAGGTTTCGTCAGCGAGCGCAATATGCTGGTGGGCGGAAAAGTCTTTCACATCATCTCTGTTTTCCCGGGTAAGGCCGAGGCAACCCCCACGGACAAGCTCCTATCCCTGATTGACGCCGACTGTGCCAAGAATGCCCACAGTGCCTGAGATTCCAATAGACTTGCGGCGAACGGTGCGGTATACTGTGGCTACCGTACCGGCTTGCCCCAATATGAAGGAGGTATGAAAACAGTGGTAGGCTCCAAATACAATATACTTTACGGCAGACTCAGCCAAGAGGACGAGCACCAGGGCGAGAGCAATTCCATTCATAATCAGCAATTGTTTCTTCAACGATATGCAGAGGAAAACGGTTTTGAAAACACACTTTTTCTGGCTGACGATGGCTACTCCGGCACAAACTTTGAGCAGCCTTCATGGAAAAAGATTGTAGAGATGATCGAGCACGGCGAGGTAGAAACCTTGATCGTCAAGGATCTCAGTCGTCTTGGACGTGAATACCTGCAGGTAGGCCAATACACGGAAATATACTTTCCAGAAAAAGATTATATTTATACTCTACATTCGTTAAAAATCGACATTGCTATCTAAAAGCACTGAGCTCATCTAGAGAGTCAGTGCTTTTTAACTTTCATATAAAATTTTGAAGAAGAGGATGTTTTGTAACCTTTCATTATATTCATTTGTATTATTGGTGAAAGGCTTTTCAAACGATTTAAGGAGCATGCTTATGAAACCATCAGTAGAGATACTGATTGAAAATTATCGGAGGAATCTTTATGCTGCGGCGTTTAATGTGTGTAAAAATGCACAGGATGCCGAAGATGTTGTTCAGGATACCTTTATTCAGTATTTGTCACAGAAAAAAGATTTTGAATCTGAGCAACACATACGCGCATGGCTTATCAGAGTGGCGATTAACAAGGCGAAAAACAAAAACAATACTTTTTCAGACGAAATTCGCTGCCGTTGGAGGACTACATAGAAACATTGACCTTCGAGTCGGAGGAGTCCTCTGAAATATTTGAGGCTGTGATGAAGCTCCCGGAAAAGTATCGTATCGTGATTCATTTATTTTATTACGAGGATTATTCTGTAAATGAAATCGCGGATATTTTAAAGATAACGCCGGGCAATGTAAAGGTAAGATTATCGCGCGGAAGGATGTCACTCCGCAACACATTAAAGGAGGTATGGGAAGATGACGAATAAGGATAAATATAAACAGGCGTTTTCCGCAATTCATGCCTCTGACGATTTTTCTTTGGAGGTGGAAAAAATGGAAAGAACAATGAAACATCATAAATTCAAAGCAATTGTTGTCGCTGTTGCTGCCTGCGTGATGCTCGTGGGCAGTGCCACGGCTGCATACGCTGCGGATGTAGGCGGCATTCAGCGTACGCTTCAACTTTGGATTCACGGCGACCAAACGGAGGCTACTATTCAATTTGATGGTAATGGAAATTATAGTATGGATTATACTGATGAACAAGGAAATGTGAAGCATCAAGGCGGTGGCGGCGTTGCAATCGCACCGGATGGGGCTGAAACGCCTGTCTCGGAGGAAGAACTTATGGAGCATCTGACGGCCCCGGATGTGCGATATGAGGACGACGGCTCAGTTTGGGTTTACTGGTTCGGCCAGAAGATTGACATCACTGATAAGTTCGAAAACGATGTCTGCTATGTTAAACTTATTAACAGTGAGAAAACTCTTTATATGACCGTAAAGTACCAAAACGGTTACGCCACCAGTCCCAATAAATACCTAAGCCCTTCTGAGTTTAACTGATGCCATATTAGACGCAGAACAGCAAAAGCGCAGGCCCGCCGAAACGGGCCCGCGCTTTTATTTCGTGTTGAATAAAGAGAGAGAGGGAAGGAAAAAAGTGCATAGGATCAGCTCTTACTTATATTTTTATGATACCCCTCTCTCGTGCCGTTTTGATGAACAGGTTTTGAACGTGGGATAAACATTCTCTTAACAAAAAGCCCCCGGCTCGTTTATGCCCCTACAGCTTAAGCGCCCTTGCCTCAAACGACGGCCAGCTCCTCCCGGGTCACAAAGGACTTGTAGCCGGTGCCGCTGCCGCCCTGGATGATCCCGGCCGCCTCCACTTTAGCGCGTTCCGCCGCGCTCCAGTCACCGGGGGCCATCTGCGCCCGCCGCCACCGGCACCATCGGTGAGTCCAGTTGGGCTCACCGATTTTTTCGTTTTATTGTAACTTAGCTCTTCTGTCCTTTACGAGTACGGCCTTACGCATCTATTTTACGGCCATGTCGATTTCCGGTATACAGTCCGCCTGCCAGATGACGTTCATAACCATCGTGCGGAAATTCGTGCTGCTGCCGGGTCCCTTTATTGGATGCAAATTCCCGAATTTGTCATCATGAATACTCGTATCAGGGAAAGACTATCGATTCTTGTCAGGGATTTTTGCTTTTCTCTTCTTTTTTTCTCAATATTGTCCAAAAAGGTGGCGGGTACAAAAGTACCCGCCACCTTTTTATCACATTACCAAGGATGGCCCTACATTTTTACTTTGTGTTACATCAAGAGAGGATGCTCCACTTAATTGAGCAGCTTATTAATGATTATGCTCAGCAGCCATTGCGTCTGCCTTTGTTCTGTGGACGGTTCCCTTTGGATGCTGAGGCGGTGCATAAATTGAATATAGCTTTAATGGCACGTTACCCGTATTAATCAGGTTATGCCATGTCCCTGCGGGCACGATAACGGCGTAATTGCGAAAAACCTTTTTCTCAAAATTAAGGTTGTCTCTGCTGCGCCCCATCATTACCGTTCCTTGTCCCTGCTCAATCCGAATAAACTGGTCCAGGTCGGGATGGTTCTCTAATCCGATACTATCTCCAATGTTGATGCTCATAAGGGTAAGCTGCATATAATTTCCCGTCCATAGTGCGGTACGGAATGCATGGTTTTCTCTGGTCGCCTGCTCAATATTGATAACAAACGGTTCCGGCCCATAATCCTTTAAAACTATGCGATTTGAATTCATATTTCCCGGGCAAGGGTACCCTCTACGCATATCACTCAGCTCCTTTTCCCTGCATATACAGCATCATATGAGCAGTTTTTTGTATGTATGTTTCCCCTACATTAAAAGGTGGTCTGTATGCTCATAATAAGATTGCTTTTACTAAAATCGTTATTTAAATGCCTTTTAGCGTCATAATAGCAATATTTAAAAACTAAGCGCATATAATGGAATACAATAATAGCAGGATGTGATAATAATGGACAATCTTAAAACAAAGTTAGTAGGCTTGATTGATTCCATAATAACCAATTTCATTGTATCAATTTCTGCAACCGCCTTTATAAACATTATTCCAATCTCAAAAAAATTCATTTCTAAATTTTTTAATAACAATGCCATTATTGCATCAATATTTATCCTGATAATGAGTTTTTTACTATTTGATTTTTGTAAAAGAAATATTTTTTATTATACTGTATACTTAATCAAAAACGAAATAAAGCGTGTTTACGACTACTACAGCTATACTATGGCATTTATTAACCAGGAAACCATTCAATGCAATATCAAATACAAATATCGAAATACCAGAAGCAGCATGGACAGCGATAGTTTTGCCTTCAAATGGCAGGGAGATAATTACAGCATAAAATCAATAACAAATGGTTATACTTTAGAAAAAATTAAAAACAGAAATGGATTTGAAGAATATCTAATCAAATTTCCGCGAATAATAAAGAGAAATGAGAGTATTGAGGTGGAACTGGCTATCAATTTATTTGATGCAAATCACACGTCAATTCCTGAAATGCAGTATAACATTAATAACCCCACTAAAAATCTAAAAATGGAGCTTAATATGCCAATGAATATAAAGCTCGATTATGTTACGAAAGAATGCTTAATAGGAAATTCAGATTACGCAATTTTTTCTGAAAGTTGTGATATACAAAAAAGGCAATTTGTAATCCAAAAGAAAAAGCCTTTATTCCTACATAAATATAAATTTACATGGCAGTTTTCAAAGTAACTGTAACAAATTTGTATTTATGATGCTATACTGTAATAGCCCCGCTTTGGAGGGATGGGAATGGAAGTTGATGGATAGATTGTTGAATTTTTAAATTCATAAAATGCAAGAGGCGTGCCATTCGGCACGTCTCTTTATTTGTATTTTTTCTGTAGCCGTCCTAGTGTCACATCTATTCCATTTCTTTTTACTGATTGATTAAAAAATAAAAAATCCATGTGCAGATTCAAACTCTGCACATGGATTTTTTTATGTGTCATTTGCTCAATTTAGATGCGCCGTAAAATTTGCAATTCAATTTATGTATTTACTGATCAGCTACAAACAGATCATAGTATTCGCAAAACACAACACACAGCTTACTATATATATCCTCCAGAGCCGTACATTCTTCACCTTTTTCTTTCTTTTGTTTGATTTTTTCTTTAAGTTCTTGCCGCTGCATTTGAACTCTATCTAAATTATATATAATACTATGCCTTTTAAGGTACAACTTAAGATGATCATACATATAACATCCAAGGGGAGTCACTGGTTTAATGGAACCATCATGTTGTCGAATGAGATGCTTATAATATTCATTGCAACATGGATCAACGAATCCACTATCATTCACAACATTTTCTGCGGCAGTTTTCCCAACCCAAGTATCTGATTTTGCGATATTGCAATAAGGGCAACTATAAAGGAGATTATCATATACAAACTCAAGATTTTTGAATTTCTCTTTCGGCGCGAAGTGTTCAACATGATACGCTGAATACCCGCCTCCATATATATCAGTATCATCACAGTATGCACATCTATGACTAAAATCTTCGACTAATCTTCTTTTATTTGAAGCATTAGTTTTCCACTTTATACCGCTATAAGAGCGTTTAGGTTTTTCTCTCTTAAGTACATCCAAGATGAAGTCACTCTTTCTTTAAAATGTCATCAATTTTATCAATTAACTCGACAATCTTGTTAGAAGACAAGTCTTTTTTTGTTTTCTCAGATATGGCATGCTCTCCGTCTATTGACTTTTCTAAGCAGGTATCTAATTGCAATATTCTCGAATCGATTTCTTCCGACTTTCCTGAATGGGGTAATAAGTTTTTTAATTCGGCTTGCCACTTCTCACGTTGCTTACGATACTTTAATACTTGTTCTATCATCTTATAGTTTAATTCAATTCTTTCAGATGATTCACTAAGATATCGGTCAAAGTCAAAGACCTGATATGCGTTATAAATTTCATTGTTAAATAGATCATCTTCATAAGAAGTTAATATAAAAATTGGGAATTCGTAAAATGCCATCTCTAAAGCCTTGGCAATATCTACTCCGGTATAATCAACTATTTCGAAGGAAGATAACTTATAATCAATTAATACACAATCTAATTTTTTCTCACGAACTTGTGTCAAAAGTAATGGAATATTCTCTAACAATTCAAGTTCTATTGGATTAAATACAAACGAAGCATACTTTTCCTTTTTTTCGGGAGAAGCACCATCTAACCCTTCTTGCAAGCGAATCATAATTTGGGTTACTTTGCTCTTATCATCATCGATAATTCCAATGTTTAATGTATTATCCAAATTTACCACCTCATAATGGAAATTCCATGTCCAATGAAAAACCAGGTTCATTACTGTTGACTATTTTATATTGCGCATTATATTCTCGGAGTGTGGACGCAACTATATACATACCTAATCCGGTACCAGCGATATTTCCATCCTTATCATATTTACTTGTAGTCCCAAACTTAAAAATATCATAAGGATTTTTGAACGTTTTGCTAATGCCACATCCATTATCGCTATAGTGGATCATAAAATTCTCATTATGCTCAAATGCAATATTAATCCTACGTTCTGATATTTTGGATTTTTCAAAGGCTTCAATGGAGTTAATAATTAAGTTATAAGTAATACTTTCAAAATCAGAAATAAAAATTCGTTTTTGTACTTGAGTTTTACCACCACTAAAACCTAATACAATTTTCTTTTGAATTAATATTGGTTGCAATACGTCAACTATTTCTTCGATTGTTTGACATATATCTTTCTTTATCCTTTTCCTTTTATCCTTTTTCATTTGATTCGATATTGTCGAAATCCATGATTTTAAAAATATATCATTTCTCCGTAAATCATTAAGACTTCTAGCAATTAGGTTGTCATTTTTCATACGTATAGCAGCTTCAAATCCATCAACTCTATTGACTAATATACCATTTAAACTTTTCAAATCGTGTGCAATTGAAGTGGTAATTAGGCCATTTGTAGCTAAAGAACGCAGAAGCTTAATTTCACTGATTAGTTCTTCTCGTTCTTCTTCATAAAACTTTACAGCTTTTGCTAGTGTTTTAACTTGTTCTTTTGACGCGCCTGATTGGTTATTGTCATTAGTTCGACCACCTTGTGATAATACTTTCCTTGCAATCTCAGATCCTTCCTGCTTTGTGTTTTCTCTTTGGTCGACAATGTCCTCGTAACTTTTCATTCCCTTGCCTATATGGGCTCGATCCTGCTCAAATACAGACATAATATTTGTCAGTACCATTTTAAACACAGAAAAATACTTATTTTCTATAATCCCTTCACGACTTGATTTATCTAAAATACAGCCATTATTTATTCTTGAAATTAAAACTGATCCTTGACCTTGTTTATTACGTACGTGCCAATTTCCACGTGGATTTGCAATACCTTCTGGGTTTTTAGCCCGTCTTGCATCTAAACCAAGCCAATCAAAAGAGTCAGTTGAAGGATCGCCATATGGCCTTACTAAGAAATTGTCTCTATATATTTTTATCCCACCATGCTGAGATAACCAGAGCGTTCTTTTAGAGCTAATAGGTTTATAATAAAATGTTTCCTTGGAGTCATCATTTAGTAGTAGTTTCATAAATGTATAATTAAATTTGAACGGGCCTATTTCTTTTACTGTTGCTATAAGATCCAAGTCCGAACTCTTTAATAATTCTTCAATTGAATATTCAAAATCCAAGCTGTCCTTTTCAAAGTCGCATTTCCTGTATGGGTATTCTTTGAAATCTTCCAAACCAAATACCTCATCTGGAATATTAGTTAGATCAAATTCATTCCTAAATAAAGTAATATGAAAAGTGGTACCGTCAAATCTAGAAATAAGCCGATAATCATATTCTTCGGTAATCTCATTATCTATCAATTGATATGGGCTTGTTTCATTTTCTTTAACGCAGATGATATAATCCTTTTGTTCAACAGGTGGTAATAAAAAACCCATTGCATAAATTATTTTGTCGATCTCTGTTTCCGTCCATTTATCGCGCAATCCAGTAATTTTCAGTAAAGTACCCGTTGATAAATTAATATCTTCTTTCACATATTTTTTTGAAATAATATCAGCAATATCTTGACGTATTATAGATGGAATAATTGACTCAAAGGTTACATCTTGGTATTCAAAGTCAGCCTCAATTTCATCCAACGTTTTACCACGTTGCTCAAAATTTTCCCAGTTTGTTTTCCATAATATAAGTTTATTTTCAGATTGACTCTTAGTATACATCTCACATCTTGATCCCAAACGATCAAGAGCAAATCTTCCTATACCCTTTTCACCAGATTTAATTCTGTTTCGATTAGATTTGTATTGCTCTCTTTTATTGTCAGTGCCTATTAACATCCAACAGTCTTGAATAATAGATTTTGTCATTCCTGTTCCATTATCCAAGATATACAATGTATCATTTTCAATATCAAAAAATACAAAGCATAGAACAGCATCGGCATCATAAGTGTTTTTGATTAATTCAATTAGGGCGCCATCAACTTTAGAAACACTTTCCCGTCCAAGCAAAATCGTCGCTCTTGACGAGATTTTATACTTCATTTTTTCCAATGTTATAGCCCCCTACCTAGCTTTGATCTCACAAGGAAACATTAAAATTATTAATATCCTTGGCTGATATTCTTAAGGATATCCCACTTGCATTTATTCCTATATCATTTATGTATTGCAAGAACTCATCGCTTTGTAAAATGTTTTTTGCTACGTCTAAGCTATAGCTGCTATGTGCAGTTATATATATTCCGGAATAGGGAATGATTTCCTCTGATAAATTGTAAATCTCCACTTTACGTGTGATTACCGTTGATGTAAGTAGCTTTTGTTGGTTTATATGTGCTAATGCTTGGCTTCTACCATACTCAAACCATTTTACATTTTTATCAAAATTACGTTGCTGTAGTTTTTGCTTATATTTTTTTAAATATAAGACGCAGTACGGAAAGCGTTCAAAAAATATTTCTTCAGCGTAATGGTTTAATTGATTATCTCGATAAAAATATGGAAAAATGATTAATTCTCCTTTGTTACAACTCAAAGACCTTGGACTGGCTGCTGGCCGAGTAACAGCTTTTTCAATTTTATTACCATCTTCGGTCAAAATATATTGTCCATCTTCTATATAGTTTTTTATAACAAAAGCTTTATTATAAAGTGTTGCAATCGCAATAGATGCATTAAAATAATCACTGAATTTTGCTTTTCCAATTGATAAATGTGATTGGACTGTGCCCGGTTTAAAAATCCATTTACCATGCAAAGAACTTTTATTTATCGTAAATTGATTGTTATTAGCCAGATCAAAATAGTAAATTTTCTCACTTAAAGAGTCTTTTTCGCAGATCATAATTGCTGAAGATGTTAATACTTCAAAAATTTTTTTCGTTTTGTAATCGTAGATATGTGTTAAATGTGGCAAAATGAACGTCCTGAGCCTTTCCGCAAAAACATTTTTAAAAAGACTATTTGGCACTATATAAGCTAACTTACCATTACCCTTCAAAGATTTCAGCCCTGCTTCTATAAAAGCATAGCAGTAATCAAATTTGCCATCAGAACACACCTCATACGTTTTCTTTACAAATTCTCTTGTTTCTAAATCTAATTCCTTATAAACAATATACGGAGGATTTCCTACAATAAAATCAAAAAAGGTGTGTATTTGTAGCTTTAATGCATCACCGTTATAAATATGCCAATGTACATAGTAAATATCATATTTTTCAGCTGTTCGACTTAAATTTCTAATACATTTTTTAAAAGTCTTTTTATCCAATTCTATTCCATAAATATCGTTTTCTAAGCCATATTTTATTGTATCTAAAGAATATCCATTTCTGATTCCATCTTCTATATATCTTTCAACAATAATAGTTAAAATGTTCCCATTTCCGCAAGCATTTTCAAGAATTTTTTTCCCAAATAAATTATTAGTATATCCAACTTTATCTAGTATTTTATCTACAATTTCTGCAGGAGTAAAAACTTGGCATCTTTTATTCATGTTCTTTTCATCCTTCGCCAGTACTCTTAGGAGATCACAAAAGAAAAACATTTTGCAGACTACTGTGCATCTTGGTTGGACTTTCTCTCCAGTTCTTCGTATTTTTCAAATGTCATCAGTACAAATTTAGGTTTGCTATTTTTCATAATGATAATAGATTCATGCTTCTCCGCTTCACGTGCTGCCTGCGAGAAATTTTGGTTAACTTTAGAGATAGGGATAATCGTATCCAAATCAAGCTTCATAGCAATGACTCCTACTTGAAATAAAGTACACTTATTATACCTCATTTTTTAGCTAATAATCAAGCCCTGTTTCATAACTTTTAGAGTATTCAATCAATCTTTATCCTTATATTGAGGAATACCTAACTTCTATGTTGATTTCACAATCTCTGCTCTACTCCAAGCCCGCCCTTGAAGGTGATCTGTATTTTCTCTTCTGAAACCACCGTCACCTTGGAGATAAGCTGTTTCACCAGCGCTTCGTCGTATTCATCGAGGCTGAAATTGGCCTTCTCCAGTATTTCGAACAATTCCTTCATACGAGCGCCGTTGTTTTGAGTGATAGTCTGCCGCTGTTCATGATCCCGCAGCTTATCCTGCAGCGCTGTTCGTTCATCGGAAATCTCCTTAAATTTTGTGTCGAAGTAATCCGCGCTGGCGGAGGAGCGGGAACTTAATTCCACCAGATCCATCATGACGCTGTCCAGTTCTTCAATTCGGGCTTGAATGGCAGTGGTATCAATGGTGTCATCTTCCACGTTTAGCGCCATACGGAGGCTGTGTTTTAAGGTGTCGATTAGCTCGTCCTTATCCTTCACAGCTTCACAGATGGCTTTCATCAAGGCATCCTGCAGACGGTATTCCTCTATAGTAGGGGACTCTTTGCAGTATTTCGTTCCGTATTCCAAGCGGCTGATGCACCGCCACACAATCTTCTTTTTCCCGTTTCTGGCCCATGTAACCCGGCGATACCGCGCCCCGCAGAAACCGCAGACAAGCAGCTCCGACAATGCGTATTTGCTGCTGTATTTGCCCTGCTCGGTTTTGGTGGTCTTCTGCGATACCTTCCGCTTGCTGGCTCTCCGGGCGATTTCCTCCTGCACAAGGTTGAACAGCTCCTTTGAGATGATTCCCTTATGGTTGCCGGTAACATAATACTGAGGAACTTCTCCCTGATTCTTCTTGCTTTTCTTGGTGAGGAAATCCGTCACATAGGTTTTCTGCAACAGAGCGTCCCCAATGTATTTTTCATTTCGAAGCATATACCGTATGGCGTTGGTCGACCAGACTTTCTTACCGGTGCCGGAGATAACGCCCTCTGCTTCCAGCTCGCGCTTTATTTTGGCGACGCTGTATCCGGACAGGTAGCTTTGATAAATCCGCTTGACGATGGCAGCTTCCTCCGGGACGATCTTCGGCTTGCCGTCCTCGCCCTTTTCATAACCGAGGAAGCGGGAATATTGAAACGTAACCTTGCCGTTTTTAAAGCTCTGGCGCTTGCCCCACGTGACGTTCTTACTGATGGATTCGCTTTCGGCCTGCGCGAAGCTGCCGAGCAGACTGATGGTCATTTCGCTGGCCATCCGCATCGTATTGATGCCTTCCTTCTCAAAAATAATGGGGATGCCTTTTTCCTTGAGCTTGCGGATATAACCGAGGCAGTCCAGCGTATTCCTGGAAAACCGGGAGATGGATTTGGTCAGCACCATATCTACCTTGCCTCTTTCACACAGCTTCATCAGTTTCAAAAACTCGGTGCGCTTTTTCGCCGACGTCCCGGTTATGCCCTCGTCCGCGAAAATCCCGGCCATAGTCCAGTCCTTGTTGGTCTTGATTTTTGCCGTGTAATATTCGATCTGCGCCTGATAGCTGGATTGCTGTTCCTCCTGATCGGTGCTGACACGACAGTAGGCGGCCACCCGCAGCTTCTTTTTTCGGACACCTTCCCGCAGCGTTTTCGGATTGGCGGGAATGACGGATACGGTTTTCTGAACCGGTGAAATGGTTTGTGTCAGCATATTGGCGTACTCCTTTCCGTAGTATCGGGATCGATAATCTGATCGTTCATTAACTTCAAATGCACTGTGCCGTCCGGCTCCATCAGCACCTGCTTGACGGTTTCCTCAAACAGGGTGGAATCAAGCACCGTAAGCGGCAGATGATTTTGAAAGTGTTTCCGAAGCCGTTCCGTTAAATATTCGTTTTCACAAACGGCGCAGGACGCGTATTTTTCTGCGGCGCAGTTGAAGATAAGCAGCTTTACGTAGTCGCTGTCAACCTCGGCCTTTTCCAATTCCCGGTTGATCTGATTATTCAACTTGGTGACGTCCAGCGACGGCTCGTAAGGGCGGCGCTTACGTGATTTTAATTGCTCCGGCTGCGCGATAATGGCGTTCAGGGCGGCAACAATGCCTTTCAGCAGGATTTCGTCCGAAACGCGCCGTCCTGTGTGTCCTTCTGTTTTGCAGCACCAGCTCTCATACTGGGGATTGCGTCCATCCCGCTCGTATCGGCTTCCGCAGTTGTAGCAGTACAGCTTTTTGCGAATGAGGCTTAATTCCTCGGAGAGCGGCTGTTGAATATTTTTCTTCCGAATGAGTTCGGATACGATCCTGTCGGTGTCCGGATTGATTAGAGGCGGGAAACCTTTCTCGCCGGTGTATCTCGGATTTTCCAGTATTCGCTTCACCATGTGTTTGTTCCATGCCGTGCTGTCAGCCTTGTAAGGAACGGCTCCTGTGGACATCTTTACGGCAATGGATTGATAGGACATTCCGGATAAGTAATCGGCGTATATCTGCCTGACCGCTTCGGCCTCGTTTTTCTCGGTTGCCAGCGCCCCGTTTACGATGCGGTATCCGAAAGGGAGATATCGGTTCTGCTTCATCGCCCAAACGCCTCCTTGGGCAGCCTCTCGGTAAACTCAAAGCCGCCGATCAGCCGAAATTTTAGCTTATCCTGCTCGGTCACGATGATTCTGTCCACAATGCTGTGAAACAGCACCTCATCAAACTCGGATAGGCAAGGCGCTCCTTTTTCAATCATTTCGATCAGCAGCCTGCAGTCGGCGATCATCTTGTCGTCCTCGTCTCTTTCCAGCAGTCGGCGGCGCTTTGTGCGCAGAAGGCCGATATTCTGGTTTACCTCATTCGTTTTTTGCATAAAAAGAGCAGAATCCATGTACCCTTTCGACCGGAGCCGATTCAGTACCAGATTCTGCTTGGTGAGTTCCGCGATTTTCTTATTCAGTTCTCCGACCTTGGCGTTGCTCATGGTAAAAATGGACTGTAACGCCAGAAGCTGATCGAGAACCGGATTCAAAAGATAGCGGCTGTTCTGTTTTAACTTATTGTACAAGCGGATAAACGCCTGATAGATGGCATCCTCCCGAATCTGCCGGATTTCGCAGAGAGCTTTTCCTCTGTCGTGGGTCCTGCAGATCCAATAGGCTTTCCCGTTGGTATATCGTCTGCGAAACGACGCCCCGCATTTTCCGCAGTAAATTTTCCGGCTTAGATTGTACTGCTTTCGTTCCCCTCTGCCGGGACATTGGCGCTGCCTTAAATTAATCAGCTCTTTGACCTGCTCGAATTCAGTCTTACCGATGATTGGCTCGTGAGAGCCCGTCACATAGTAGCGGTCTTTCTGTCCAGTGTTCATTACTTTTCGAAACGGCAGGGTATCGGTGGTGAAGGACTTCTGCAGCAAAGAGTCCCCAATATATTTCTCATTGGTCAGTATGTACCGGATGCCCGTGTGGTGCCAGTTGAATTTGCCGTCCTTGCGCGGAACGCCGTCTTTCGTCAGGCGGTCGGCGATGACATCCATACTCTTTCCGGCAAGGTAGCTCGCAAAGATATACCGGACGACCGGGGCTTCCTTTTTATCCGGAATCAGGATATTGTCGACCAGTTGGTATCCAAAGGGGGCCTTGCAGGTGATGAAGTTACCGCTTTGCATACGGCGAAGATAGCTCCAGCGCATGTTATTGGAGATGGAGGAAGATTCCTCCTGCGCGACGGTGCTGAACATTTCCATGACCAGTTCGTCCTGCATTTCGACGGTCTTGATGCCTTCCTTTTCAAAATTAACGTTCACGCCGAACGCTCTCAGCTCCCGGAGAGCGGAGAGGCAGTCCCGAATGTTTCGGGAAAATCGGGAAACGGATTTGACCAGAATCAGATCAATTTTCCCTTTGCGGCAGTCGTTCATCATCCGCAGGAAATCCTCTCGTTTATCCGTCCGGGTTCCGGTGATGCCCTCGTCGGCATAAATATCGACCAGCTCCCATTCGTCGTTGCCGGTGATATGCTCGGTATAGTAATCCACCTGCGCGGCAAAGGAATTGAGCTGATCGTCCGAATTGCTGCTGACTCTGGCATAGGCGCAGACACGCAGTTTTTCCGGCTGATAACCCAAAATCGGGTGAACGGGTTCGATCACCTGAATCTGCGGCGGTTGAGGGCTTCGACACGCAACCGGCATTCCGTTTCTGCCCGCTCCCGCAGCGGTTTGAGCGTATGCGCTATTCATTTTCACTGTCTCCTTTCTTGTGGGTTCGATACCTTTTTGGTATTAGCACATACACTACCACATGGACGCGGGAATAGCTATCACAATATCCACTAAATCGACCGGAGTATCGGGCGATACTTTTTGACTGCGTATTCCTCGGCCTTTTCGTATTCCCGCGAGGTGATTTTCCCCTGTTTTAAAAGGGATACTAGAAAATTTCGGGCCATCCGGTATTTGATTTCATTCATTACCTGTTTCTGTGTCATGGTTGAACGCCTCCTAACCGAGTAATGGAGACGAAAGTTTGGCCTGTCGCCCCACGGAAATTTCTCCTTCCAGCGGAGAGTACACCTTCACGCCGCAACCGTTGAGCTGTCGGAGAAAATCAACGGTTTTCGCTGTGTTGCGACCGATACGGCTGACGGAGTGGACAATCAAAGCATCTACTTCTCCCTCTTTGGCGGCGGCCATCGCATCCTTCAGGCCAGCGCGGTTATAATCCAGACCACTGCCCAAGTCCTCGGAGGCCCCGACAACCTCGAAGCCCATCTGACGGGCATAGCCGTCCAGCTTTTCTTTCTGTTGTTTTAAAGCGCCGTGGGTATCCTCCGGCGCGTCAATGCGGCAATAAAGCCACGCTTTTTGTTTTGTATGCATATTGATTTCCTCCTTCACGATGAATTGTTTCATGGCACATGCATAAGGGCAGACGTATAAAAACGCCTGCCCTCATGGTATCTGGCATGAAACCGCCAGACTCGTTCTTCGTTTTTTGCTGCTCCTATTCGACACTACTTCCCGGAGCCGGGGCAGTCAATTCAGACCAGCCAGTGGTTGACGTCACGCGAGCGTGACATATGGCTGTCATGGGACTCACACCCTCGCCGGGATCTCCGGCGACCGCCCCCATTGCGATGTCTGTGGCTGGACGGAAGTATCATTGTAGGCTGTTTCGGTCTTGGCGGTACGATCCACCACGGATCGTTTTCCGGTCAAACATTTCCCGCTCGGCACCTTTGATGCAATCGTTTTGACAGGCAGCTCTGACTTGCCTGCAGGTGGTCTTGGCGTGTTTTCCGATGCCGCTTTCGCTCATCACGCGAAACAGCTAACGTATCTGAACTGCTGGATATAACCGAATGATTTCGGTGTTTTTCAAGGAACACGGGGAATTAGAAAAATCCCCCTCACTTCTATAAAGGAAAAAGTGAGGGGGTTGCACGGAAAAACTTTAGCTTTCTATTATCTTTCTTAACTTTTTGAGAATACGCTGCTTCCGGTCATGAATAGTCATATTCGGAACATCGGTTTCCAGCGCCAACACTCGCTCACTTTTACCATTGTAGAACAGCTCATGAATCAACAGCTTTTCTTCAGAATTCAAGGCAGCAAGGGCTTGTCCCAATTTCTGCAACTGTTCTTGCTGGATGAGCCTGTCCTCAACGGTAGGCTGATATATGGAAAGTTGGAGCTCCACTTGAACGCCGTCCTCCTGAAAGCGTTCCAGAGAAAGCTCGAATTGACGGGCAACCTTATCCTGATACCGTTCTGCTTCCCGCGCTTTATGGTAAGCGTGATAGACCGCTTTGCTGACTTCGACGTGCTGGTGTTTTACAAAGATCGTATATTTTTTACCTTCCGACATATGCTTGTCCTCCTGATTTTCAAAATTTGGTTGAAAACGAAGGGCAAGAAGGCGGCGATCTGCAGCGGGGAATATCCCTTAAAAACGCAAAAAGAGCGTACCTGCGGACATAACTGTCCGTTGGTACACTCTTATATCCACGTTTGTGTTGATGACATTTACGTTCCCATATACAGAACTTATCCGCATGGCTGTCGGCTATATTAAAGATCTAATATCGCTGTAACAAATCTGCAGCGAGTTAGTCTGAATCGACCAATACGTAAAGCAACCCTCCAAACTTTTGGGTTTGGAGGGCGAGAATATAGTTGCAATATTTCGGCATGAAGAGATACCCGCCAAAGCACCGTTTTTTTCTTTGGCGGGTAACGCCATATATCATTTTGGTTTCCTAGTAAGCAGACTTGTCCGGAATCGCATACACGCGAAAGATGTTATAAAGATATTAATCATTCTTTTCCCGTAACGGGATTTCTTTGAGAAAGACAGCAAAAACGATACTGATAAGAGCGATAATTGCAAACAGGATAAATAAATCATGCATGGAAGATGACAAAGCAACACGGGATTTATCAAGAAGAGTATAAAATGTATTGATCAGGTCCTTAGGTATGTTTTGAGTAATGGAATTCAATGTTTTTGTATCAAACAGCGATTGGGGTGAACTTAGCAGGTTTACAACTGTGTCGGAAAATTTTGATTTTCTTGCCGTTTCCAGAATATCCACAGACGCAGACCTGTATTGATTGTTTATCAAAACTCCAAAGATCGCAACTCCAATGGCACCTCCAAAATTTCTAATAAATTGGAATGAAGCAGTAACGGTGCCAACCTGTGAATATGGGAACGCATTCTGAACAATGATCATTGAAATTGGGAAAGCGATTCCAGCCCCTATGCCAAACAACAGCATTTCCATTGCAACTGCCAGACTTCCGGACTTTATATTTAAAAAACAAAAAAGAAAAGTTCCAATAAATATTACTATGTATCCGGTCACATACATTGCTTTGTATTTCTTGATTTTCGTAATAAGAGATCCACCTAATATGGTAGCCACAGAAAATCCAAGTACCATGGGGAACATGATAAGTCCTGATTCACTGGCGTTTTTCTTAAGCACTCCTTCGGTAAAGAGCGGCATATAATTCATCAGCCCATACTGTAAAGCCATCAGACAAAAAATAGTGATATTGGTAATGTTGAATATTGAATTTCGAAACAAAGTAAGAGGAATAATTGCCTCTTTTTCCTTATTTTCAATGCAGAGAAGAGCAATTAACGCGACGGCAGAAATAAGAAACATAGCGATAATCTGCGGAGAATTCCAGGCGAATTTGTCGCCTCCCCATGTTAACGCCAGAAGTAATGGGATAGAGAACACTGCGATAAAAATCGTTCCAAGCCAGTCAACCTTTTTGGATGTATTTTCCGTTTTCACTTGTGAGAGTACGATCCATAAAATAATTAACGGAATAATTCCAATCGGAACATTAATAAAGAATACCCATCTCCATGAAAGCTTGTCCGTTAAAACACCTCCGACAAGCGGACCGAATATGCTGGCAACACCCATGACTCCGCCGAGGTATCCCTGCGCTTTTCCACGTTCCGCCGGAGTGTAAATATCGGCTAGTATCGCCGATGAAATTGCTGTGATAATCCCGCAACCCGCACCCTGAAGGGCCCTGAAAGCAATCAGCTGAAAGATCGTTTGCGCGACTCCTGATAAAAAAGAACCGACAATGAATATGATAAGGCCACTTAAATAAAACCATTTTCTGCCATACATATCCGAAAGCTTGCCGAATACCGGGATGCACACCACCGATGCCAACATATATATACTGGAAATCCAGCCGACATAAGCCATCCCATTCAATGACGCCACGATTTTAGGCGTTGCCGTACCGATAATGGTACTGTTTAAATAGATAAGAAAAGCGACAAAAAGTACTCCAACCAAAATTACTGTCTGTTTTGTCTTTTTGATAGGTTCGGGCATTCACTCAATCCTCCTTTAGTTTTGAGAGAATCTGTTTCAGTGATGAAATATCGGACTGAAACTGATTTAAATCCTCAGGTTCAAGCTTTGAAAACAGCTTTGAAAAATAGTTGTAAAATTTTTTTACATAATTATCGACAAATTCTTCTCCAGCCGAGCTTAGTCGGATGAGAATGATTCTTCGATCATTTGATGCTCTGGAACGCTCTACATAGCCCAATTTTTCAAGCTTATCAATCAACTGGGTAATATTTTGTTTGGTAACCTGCAGTTTATCGCTTAAATCCGTCATAGACATTTCGGAACTGATTTTAAGTAGCCTTAATATCGACGCATGAGTTCTTACCAGCCCAAATTCTCTTAAATACTCATCAATCTTTGCAAAAGCCGTTCTCGTAAGATCATGCACGACAAAGGACACATCTGAAATCAGACCGTCCATTTCTTGATTTGTCACAGATAATCCTCCCATACTTAGTAAACCACTTTATTGTCAACCGCTTGACTAATTATTAATATAACACTTCTTTCGTTGTACGTCAATTGTTTTCGATACATTCCGACGTTATAATTGTTACGTTGGTAATATGATTTCATTTTATGAAATTTTTAAAATTGTATGGTAATATACAAAAAACTGATAAGTGGGTTGAAGTGAAAGTGAAACATTCTGTTAGTTGGTATAAAAAGCATCGGCTTTTTCACAGCAAGTCAAAATTAACCGAGCTTAAACGGGAAAAAAGATCATTGTTTCGAAAATATCTCTCGGCCACGAATGCCGAGAAGAAGATGATTCGAGATAAAATGCATGCCGTCGATGAAAAAATAAATGAGGAAATTGTAAAGCGTCATATCCACGCTCGCAGGTATCAATCGGATTTAAAGCAGTATTACCGGCATATTCACGTGACTCGCCCAATTTCGATGGTTATTAATTTGATTCTCTGGGGACTTCTGTTTTGGTTTGGCGGAGTTTCCACGGTTTTGAAGATTATTATTCTGATTTTCGCCTTGGTTTCCACCGCTGGCAGTCTTTTAGAATTGACATTCCTTATGCGGGTAAAAAGCCGCATCCTGCTGCCGGTGGAAGAACTTACAAACAGCGTGGACGAAATTGCAAAAGGAAATTATAATGTCGAGGTGAAGGCCGAAAGATCCAGTGAAATTAATTCGCTGATTGCTGCGTTTAACGGGATGGCTCAAAAGCTCAAGGAAGACGAGCGGATTCAGACGGAATATGAGAATAACCGGAAAGCTCTCATTGCCAATATATCGCATGATTTAAAGACTCCGATGACTTCCATTGAAGGATATATCGAAGCTCTTCTGGACCGGAATGATCTTTCCGACGCAAAAAAGGCAAAATACTTAAAAATCATATCGGACAACACGGATTATATGAATCACCTGATAGACGATCTGTTTTTGTTTTCAAAGCTTGATATGCAAAAGCTTGAATTGAACTTTAAAACGGTCAGTGTCCGTCCTTTCCTGTGGGATATGATCGAAGAATTGAATTTGGATTTCGAGGAAAGGGGAGTTTCCATGCGGTACAGGGACGACCTGCAGGGGAACTGCCAAGCAAATCTTGACGGACGCCGGTTTCATCAGATTATCCGTAACCTCACGGAAAACGCCATAAAATACGGCCCGAAAACCGGGCTTTCAATCGATGTGCGGCTGTACGGCGGAGAAAAGGAATTTCATATCGATATATCCGACAACGGTCCCGGCATTCCGCCTGAAAAACTGCCCCACATTTTCGAACGGTTCTACCGTGTGGACAGCGAGCGAACCAAGGATTTTTCCGGAACAGGCCTTGGGCTTGCCATCGCAAAAGAACTGGTGGAAGCACACAGTGGGACAATATCTGTGATAAGCGAAGAAGGGTGCGGCACCTGTTTTACCCTGTCGTTTCCGACTGCCGCCCCAAAAAGATCGGAGGATATAAAATGAAAAAGATTTTGATTATTGAGGATGACCAAAACATTGCGGAATTAGAGCGTGATTACCTGAAACTCAACGGATTTGATACGGATATCGAACCGGACGGGGACAAGGCAGTCCAAAAGGCTCTGTCGAACCGCTATGCCCTGCTGATTGTCGACTTGATGCTGCCGGGAAAAAGCGGATTCGACGTCATACGGGAAATCCGCAAAGAGAAGGAAATTCCAATGATCATCGTTTCCGCCCGATCCGACGATATTGATAAAATCCGTGGACTTGATTTCGGAGCGGACGATTATATGACAAAACCATTCAGCCCGGCTGAACTCGCGGCCCGCGTTAAAGCACATATCAGCCGGTATGAGCGTCTGCGCGGCAAAACCGCTTCATCCGATCTCCTGACCATTAGAAATCTTGAGATTCATACGGCGGCGCATCAGGTATTTGTCAGCGGCCAGGAAGTCACGATGACAGCCAAGGAGTATGAACTGCTGGTGTTCCTTGCATCCAACCCGAACATCGTGTTCAGCAAGGAGCATTTGCTCACATCCATTTGGGGACAGGATTTTTGTGGGGAACAGGCCACCGTGCCGGTCCACATTCAAAAAATCCGCAAAAAAATAGAGAGGGACCCCTCCAACCCGGAATTTATAGAGACGCTGTGGGGTGCCGGTTACCGGTTTAACGCATAATTGGAACCGGCATTCTTCTGGTTGAATTGATCCATCTTACAAATGGTGGCAGCGCTGACTACGCGCTCTATGTTCCATGCATCCTGCTCTGCCGTCGCCTGATCCACGTCCAGCGTGGTTTCCAGAAACGACTCCACCGTGTGGTACCGGAATTGGATGGACTCGGCGATTTCATATCCCTCCTGTGTCAGCGTGACGCCTTTTTGAGGAATTCTGAAAATGATTTTTTGCTGCTGCAGGCGTTTTAACGCATGGGTGACGCTCGGACGGGATACCCCGGCCAATGCGGCGACATCAACCGGTCGCACGGCATGGGATTTTGACCCGAAGCTCAGTTGATAGATTGCTGTAAGATATCTCCGGTCTGAGGAAGATAAATTCACGGTATCTCTCTGTTCCATTGTGTCGTCACCTTGCGCCCTCCCTCACATGTGGTGGTGAAATGTCTTTACTACTGAGAAATCCGCCTGATTGAACTTCCGGACACACAAGGCAAAAAAGCATAATCCGATGGCGATAACGATCAAAAGTCCCATCTGCGGCATTAGGATAAACCCATGAATATTAAAGGCGATTCCTTCTTCCACAAGCTGCGAAACAGGCAGGTTTTCCATACTCATCGTAATAAAGCGGAAAATGGATGTGATGTAGGTAAGAGGATTGATGTAAACGACCGGCAATAGAAAATTCGGAAGAATCGTTGTTGGAATGTAAGCTCCCGAAAGGAAAGTAAGCGGCATGACAAGAATGGTTGAAAGGACCTGAAATGCGGAAGAACCTTTGGAGACCGTTGCGATAAAAAGTCCGAGCGAACCGAAAGTGATACCGGCGACCGCCATGATACCCACCGTACCGATAAAATGCAGGAGATCAAGGCGGAGCCCCATAAACAATCCGGCGATTAGGATAATCAACCCCTGCAGTACCGCAATGACGGAAGAGGAAAGGATTTGCCCAATTGAAATCTCTCGGCGAGAGATCGGCGCTACTAAAATTTCTTTCATAAATCCATTCGAAATATCATCCAGAATAGCCGTGGAATTGTTGAGAGCCTGCTGAAACACCGTCATGATAATGATACCGCTGATTAAATAATTCATCGGCTGCGCTATTCTGCCAACGGAGGATTTCATCACAAAAGAAAAAACAAACAGAAAGAAAAAGGACATAACAAAGCTTCCGATCATACGCACTTTATCGCGCGTAAAATTCAGCAGATTGCGGCGTAAAATTGCAGCTGTTTTTTTCATGATTCCCGAATCTCCCTTCCCGTTACCGCCAAAAACACATCATTTAACGAACCCTTTGTGACTTCAAAGTCCTGAATATTATTTTTTTCCCTGCTAAGAAAATCAATCGCTTTTTTATTCTCTTTAATTGACAGATCAAAATGGCAGTCTGCTTGGGAAAACTGAAAATTCGATTTTTTCAAACAGGCCGCCATGTTGTTCGGGTCAGCCGCTGTAATTTCCATCCGCGTTCCCGTAAACTGCGATTTTAACTTTGCCGGTGTTCCGGATGCCACAATTTTACCGTGATCCATAATGGCGACACTGGAACTGATTTCCGCCTCATCCATGTAGTGAGTAGTTAAAAAAATTGTGATGTTTTTCTGCTTCTGAAGCCTGCGGATATAATCCCAGACATTTGCCCGCGTCTGCGGGTCGAGCCCCGCCGTCGGTTCATCGAGAAACAGCACCCTTGGGTCATGCACCAGCCCGCGCGCAATTTCCACGCGCCTTTTCATACCTCCGGACAGACTGCCCACCACATCTTTTTTACGGTCTTTTAAATCCACAAGGTTTAATACGAAATCAATCCGCTGATTTGCTTCTTTCCTCGGTACACCGTAAAAATCACAGTGGAACAGCAGATTTTCCTCGACGGTCAATTTTTGATCAAGAGTCGATTCCTGAAAGACGATACCAATATCTTTTCGGACAAGATCTTTTTGTTTGGTTACGTCGTGCCCGCCGATATATATTTCTCCTTCCGTTTTATCGAGGATCGTACATAACGTATTGATCGTAGTGCTTTTTCCCGCTCCGTTTGGCCCCAAAAACGAGAAGATGGCGCCTTCTTTGACAGAAAAAGATATATCGTCTACCGCTGTAAAATTTCCGTATCGTTTTGTGAAATGATTTACTTCAATAATATTAGTCATGGAATTCCCCTTCCGTTTCATTTTGTTTTGCTGAACCCAGAATAGAACATTGCTTTAAAAAATGAATAATGCAATTATAAAAAAAGCATAAAACGTAAAATTTTTTCTGTTTTAAAATGTCTTTAACTATCAGCAAAATAAAATATAGAAATTATATTTACAGAAGAAATAATTTCTTATCTATATGATGTTATTTCTCTGTAGATAAATCTCTGATAGAGTGAGTCCTTCTCTGCATGGTTCATCACGAACCATGCCATAGTCCATTAAAAAAGCACATATATTTCTTGGCGGCCTGATTTCTTTTTTCACAGTTTCAGTGTGTAGAGCAGGCTGCTTTTGCCGCCGTTTTCACGCCACCGCTGTTTCTTGGAAAGATAGCCGGCCTTTTCAAGATCGACGATGGCGCGCTTGACCGTGCTGCGGGAGAGCTTCAGTTCCTTTGCGATAGTGCCGATGGCCGGATAGCATCTGCCGTCCCGGTCTGCCCGATCCCGAAGGTACATATAGACGGCCTTGGCCCGGTGCGGCAGATTTTCCGCATAGATGGATGTAAAATAACCCACAGCGCCGCCTCCTAATCTGTCCGTAGCGGAGGCATCTGCTGCTCCGGCGGTTCCGGTGCGGGCGTATGAGCGATTCCTCCGGTCGCGGCGTCAGGAGGTTCGGGGGATTCATCATAATCGTCTTCGTAGGCGCAGTTCTGCCGCAAGATTTCCTGCTCAAGCTCAAAGCGGTCGGCGTAGGACACTTTACGTGCCGCCCGTTCTTCTACTTCATAGGTTTTGTCAAACGTAATGCCCCATTTGAGAAACAGCGGCAGCTTGGTTCGCATGGGGCAGCAGCCGATCTTTGCCAAAATAAAGTTTCCCTTGGGAAGCGTTTTCAGTTCGTCCGGTGTTATGAGCGGCCTCTGGATCATCTGCAAACTCTGGCCCGGATTGTTCTTACCCCGGCTGATGGAACCGGACATGACCGTCCGGTTCCCGAGGGCCTTGGAGAGTATCTCCGCGCTTTCCGAATTGGGGGCAAACCCGCCGAAAAGAACATCCTGACAGTTGTCAACGATGATTGCGGAACCCTCTTTGCCGTAGTTCTTTTCAAGCTGTGCGAAAGACTGAATGATTGGCACCATGCTGATGCGTCTGGAACGGCCTGCCGAGAACATCATTTCCATTGATTGGATTTTCGGGATGGTGCCAATCTCGTCGGCAAAAATCATCACCCGGTTCGGCAGCTTGCCGCCGCATTCATCGGCAACGGTCAGCATCTCGCGGTAAAGCTGCTGTAAAAATAACGACACCATAAAATATTTTGTGTTATCTTCCTCCGGGAGGACGATGAAGATTGCCGACTTCTCCCGGCAAAAGGTTTCCGTGTCCAATGTGCTGTCAAAACACAGGATTTGCTCCATTTCGGAATCCAAAAAGGCATTGAGCCGGGACATGGCGGTGGAAAGCACAGAAGCCATCGCCTGATCCGCTGTGTTCAGTGCAGCCCCCGCGAACCACTTCGCCTTGTGATCGGGCGGCAGTTTATCCATTAGCAGTTGAAACAAGCTTTTGTTCTTCACCGGCGAGGGAGCCAGCAGATCCTGTATCAGCTTGAACACCGAAATGATGTGCCGCTTTTCCGGGGAGCAGTATTCCGCGATCAATAAAATCACCGAAGTAAGCAGGCCCTCGGCTGCATCATAAAAGAAGGCGTTCTGTCCGTAGTTTGCCGTGTCCTCGCCGCTGCTGGTGATGATGGTCTTGGCGGTAATCTTAGCATATTTCTCCGCTTTTGCCTTAAAGGACAGATTTTCCGGATTCTCTTTGTAAGCATCCATGTATTTGTTCACCAGATGCAGGATGTTATCGCCGTCCGAGCGCGTCGGGTTGCGGAGATCCAACACGGAAATATTGTAACCATAGCAGTCTTTGGCGATGCCAGCGTAGTTGCGAAACAAGTCGCCCTTGGTATCGGTGCAGAGAAAACTCATTCCGGACGCGCAGGCGTATTCGATGTTGGGATAAAGGAAATGCGCGGTTTTGCCGACACCGGCGGCTCCAATCATCAGGCAGTGGATATCTCCGGTATCCACCAGCGCGGTGACGGAGCCGCTTTTCTTTTTGTAGCCGACAACCAGTCCCTGCGGAAGATGCTCCGCAGAGGCGTCTGGTGTTTGAATACGCTTTCGCCATTTTTCAGGCTCGTATGCAACACGGGTATAGGTCTGCCGAATTTCCTTTTCCGTGGCAAACCGCGCCGTTCCGTGCTGACCGTCGCCGACCGTTTTGGATTTGATCCCATTTAGGGTATAGTAGTGCGCCAGAAGGGAGATAAACCCATTGACGGCAAACATTCCAATCCCGACCACAAGCAATGTGATAATCTGCGATGATTGCATAATTTTCACCTCCGTTTTTACAACGTCATTTTCATTCCGCAGTGCTGTTCTTCGAAATCCGGTTCTTCGGCAGCGAGCGGCTCTACACCATGCCGCGTCTTAAGATCCTCGTTCCAATCCTTGTACTGCGATTGCAGCACGGATACATCGGAATATCCGTGTCCCTGTAAAATCTTTTCGAGGCGTTCCGTCGCCTTGATCCCTGCCTCGTCGTGATCCAGGCAAAGAAACACCTCCCGGATATTCGGATGTTCTTGCAGCTGCTCCAGCAGCGCGTGTTCCGCGACGCCGCAGAGAGAAACATAGCTCTGCCGTTTCCAGTCTTGCGGATAGAGCGTAAGAAAAGAAAGCAAATCGATGGGCGCTTCAAACACATAGACGCTGTTCCCGGTTCCGGTGTAATGGAAACTAAACTGGGGATCGCATCCCTCCACATTGCCCTTGTAGCTTTTGCCGCCGGAATAGGTGCCGTGCTTATGGGCATGGCGCGGGATTCCATCCGCGTCGCAGCCGACAAACACGGCGTTGTGATATTTCTTGTCCTCATAGAGCATCTTCGCTTTGGCAAAACAAGTCACCACATCCCGGTCAATAAACCGCTGCTTGATGAGATAAGCAAACACGCGGCGCATATCCGGATTGGCAGGTGGCAGCTCAAAGGGCTTTTTCGGCTCCGGTTCTTTACTTCTGTCGCTCTGCTGGTATTCGATTCTCTGTTCACCGCCAAGTAGAAGGGTAACGGCTTGCGGAAAAGACAAGTTGTACAGCCTCCGTACCAGATCAATGGCATGGCTGCCTTCTTCGGAGGAATGATCGAACCACTGATTTCCCCGGATTGTGATGCTGTGATCCGATGTCAGCCGTTTATCCCGACCGGAGGGCAGGAGGCGCTCTCCCTGACGCTGCAGAAAGTCAACCAGATCCACGGAATTGGCTCTTTTCTTTTCTTCATCGGTAAAATGTACATAGCCTGACATGGCATAACCTCCAATCATAAAGTGATTTGATGTTGATGTTCGTGATCATCGCGGGCGTGGCCCTGCGCCTGCTTTTTTTCCCGCAGCCTGCGCAGGCGCTTCCGATCGATGCGGAATGCAGCGCCGCCCGCCGCCTTGTGATAATTCGCGCGGAACAGATTCTCCAGCCGATGCATCAGCCTTGTCGCCGCCAGCAACACGGACGGATTGCGGTACTCGCTGATGTGGTCGATGAGAAACTGCGCATAGACGTTTCCCTGCTGTGCGGAGAGGGAAAGCCAGTGCAGGCTTTTCTCCTTATCGCGGGGAACATCCCCGTCATAGAAATACAGCTTTCCGAGAGCATATTGAGCATACTGATTTCCCTGCTCAGCTGATATAGTGAGCCAGCGGACAGCGGCCTCCACATCTTTCGGAACATCTTCGCCGGAGAGATAGAGCTTCCCGAGCTGATAGGCGGCGTACTCATTTTTCTGTTCTGCCGATAGAGTGAACAGCCGGATTGCGTTTGGAATGTCCTTTGGGACATCTTCTCCGGTGAGGTACAGCTTCGCCAAGGCGCACTGCGCATGAGGAGCGCCAAGGCCGGAAGCGATCCTTTGATCAGAAACTCTGCCGCCTTGCCGTTCAGAAAGATCGGCTGCAACTTCCGGGTGTATCACCGACTCCGGCATGGATTTATCTTCAAATGAAACATGGTGATCGCCGATTTTCATTGCTTCGGCGATCACCATGTTTTTGATACTCTTGAATTGTTTCTGTTTGGATAGCGGCGGCAGGGGCGGAGGCTGATTGGTATACGTTCGATAGATTTCATTCTGCCAGCCGCCCCATGCGGCATAGAACCTTGCGACGCGCTCGTCTTTGGCCAACTCATCCACGATCCGGTCGACGATAGCCTTGACGTCTGCCTTGAGATACCCGTATACCTTTTTCCCTCCTGTATTTTGAAGACGTTCGGAGAGCAGCAAAATGTTTTCTTCGATTGCCTTGTTCTCACAGATGCCGGAGGATATCTGTCGCAGCAGTTCTTCCATCAAATCCGCAGTGCCTTGCTTAACGTTACCCCGTGCCTGATCCTGCTGATCATAAATGTTGGCAAAATCCTGACGGAAGATATCGTGCGCCAACTCGGAACGCATGGCTTCAATGGCAGACTCGGTGAGAAATCCGTCGTTATCCTTCGCGGAGTAGACCATGAGATGCACATGCGGATGATGGCTTTCATTATGAAAAGCGCAGTACCAGCGGAGGTTTTCACTGTCGATTTTCATGTACTTGCACAGTATGGCCCGCTTGCTGCGGATCAGCTCCCGCCACTGTTTGCCGCTGTCATATCCGAGCCGGGCGGCGTCCTCGCGCCGAAGAGAAATCACATGCGTCCAGACCGGCCCTTTGTGATTGATTACGTCCTCCTGCACCTGAGATAAGACTACCGGAATTCCGGCATCGGTGAACAGACCGTGCTCACCAATCCGTTCCACACGGGGACGGTTTGCGATGTAGTCCACATAATTTTCCCTCTTGCCAACAAGATCAAGGTTCTGCTCCAAGGCACAGGAGATAAACTCAGAGGCGTTTTCCCTTGTGGGGCGCAGAAGGTAATCGCCGTACTCAAGCATATCTTTTGCGGACGGGATGTCCCGGAGAAGCTGGCCAATCAATTTTTGTTGATTTACCGTCGCCGGAAGCTGTGCTTTGCTCTCGTCGATTTTCTCTACGCCCTCCCGAGTGCCGATGTACTTGACGTAATTCTGAAGCTGCTCTGGCGGAGCATCCCGCATGTAGCGGGAAGTAAAAATAATCTTGGGCATGGCAGCCTCCTTTCTGTGTTTGGGGCAAAGAAAAAGAGCGACCACTGCTGATCGCTCAAAATCAAAGCGACTTCAAATCTCCTTTAATTTCCATGCTTAAGTATTCAGTTGCCTTTTTGTCGGTATAGTTAATAATTATATTAGGTATAAATTCTTTTCCTGAATCAACACTGCCATACACAAGTTGAATTTGAGGTGGTAAAAACTTATTTTCTATTATAGGCAATTCTCTTTTATTATATCGGAAAATATTACCCAAGTCGCAATCAACAATTAAGGCTATTCTTGGATTAGCATATATTGCACATTCCCTAAGTATGTATTCACAAGCATACCACCAAGCTTGTTGTTCCAACTTTTCTTGCCGAGCTTCATACTTCCAACTCAAAACTTGTTTAATTCTACAGCTAACCTTGCCACCTTGTTCATCTGTTTCTACTATTTCCGCTTTGGTTAAAACAGCTAAAACATGCAGACGATTATTGAAGAATTTCGAATTTGTATCAACTCCATATATTTGATTATACTTATTTACAATCTCTTTATTAGGGTCAATAGTAATTGCATCTGTAAAATAGTTTAACTTTTTTTCACCTTTAGGCCGTTCATATCCACTCCACATTTGCCTATCAGATAAAGGAATTTCTCCTGATTTTGTTCTCATAACTAAGGCACCATTAGAATCTGTAGATATATGGATTTCATCTGAAGTACCAATAAAATTTGCAGAATATGTTCTCATCCGAGGTTTTTTGACTTCTTTTTTTCTCTTTCCCATTTTATTCCTCCTTGAAATTGATTATAACATTCTACTCAATAAAATTCATCAGCAATATGTAAAACAGCTTCTGTTCACACAAAGGCCCACCTATGTTCCCTTACAGCACGCCCAGCTTTTTTAGCAACCCGCGCAGTCCTTTGCACCCTGCAAATAGAGGTGCTGCCATTCATGATCCGCGATGAGATTGGTTTTTCTCAAAACGGCAGAGCGTCCGCATATAGTGGAAAGTAAAAATAATTTTTGGCACGGCGACCGCCTTTCCACTTCGAAATGAAAGCACCTTTATTATTTTAATAAAAATCGTCTTTATTGCTATTATAGTAATGCCTTCAGTGTTGAAACGCAGATGTTTCTATGATAAAATTATCAAAACAAACGAAGGTGAGCGATGTGCAAAACAGGAATATCCTGAATAGCTTTAAACAGATATTGGGAGAATATTGTGCGATAAATCAATTCGTCGAATTATCAAAGCGAAGTTTTTTGGCAGACCATTCTGTGTTACTAACAGATACAGATAAATTTGCTCAGTTTGCAAATAACAACTCTATTACTTTGACATACTGTGATCCATTAAAGATGGTGCATTCTATCTCTCTGAGTTATATTGTTAACGTTCATCTATGTTTTGAAACTTTTCTAAAGCAACTCTATCAACAAATTAAAGATTATGGACAAAATCAATTTCAAGAAAAAAAGCAAGAGGAATCTTGGTTAAAAAGTGTGAGTAAAAATATAAATGGTGAACGATTTTCTCCTGATATAAAACCGATGTATGCACTTTGTGAATATTATCGCTTGGTCCGCAATAGTGCCGTCCACGACCTTTGTAATGTTGAGACTCATTCTTCAGAGTATAAGAGATTATCTGATTACGATTTTAAGAAAGACACAAAATATTCCAAATTGACCGCCCCCAATAGTTATGAGAAAATTTCATTTGATGATTTTATTCTGTTTGCTCGTTCTTGTGTTGAACTCGCAACATACTTGTATGAAAACTGCGAGTTCGATTACATAAAAATAGTTGCTGATATTCCTAATCAGCAACTTGCAAAGTGGAAAAAATATAAACCAGAGCGCCGTAAACATTCAATATGTCTATATATGAAAACTTATTTTAAAGTTGACACCAACTTTAAAAGTCAGTTACCCAATATTATTAGACTTATTTTGGCTCGTTCGTCCAATGGTTAGGACGTCCCCCTTCATAAATGCATTTTAACTAAGTGCATTTATGAAGGGGAAAATTGTGGTTCGAATCCATAACGGGCCGCCAAATCTAAAAGGGCAGAATCAGATGTAGATTCTGCCCTTTCCTCTACAGCACCCTAAGCTTTCGCAGCACTCATGATCCGCGATGAGATTGGTTTGCTCAAAGTAATTGGTGAGGATTTCCCGCTAGTCCATATCCAAAAGCATTTTCAGATTTCCCGTTTCTGGTATTTATATGCGCTTTCAAAATCCACCGCGCCGTTGATCCGCTTCACCTCGTCCAAACATTTCAGATGTAGCTTGTGCAGAGCCGTTTCGTCGATATTGTGCGAGCAGGCGATCACATGCGCCAGCTCGGAAAGCTCCACGGCCATTTTGAAATCCATTCGTGCAATGCGGTTTTCACTGTCATGAACGGTAGCAGTCAGCACAGAAGACAAAGCTCGCAGCAGATAGTTTTCGGCTTTTTGAGAAGTCAGGTAACCGCAGTAAAATTTGAGTGCCTCGGTGACAAACTCGTTTCTCGATTTTACATTTGCCACGGGCAGCAGCTCGTCGCACCGATCCAACACTTCCTTTTCAATATAAAAACCGGTGCGCACTTTTTTCGTTTCGTTTGCCATACTGCCTCCTTTTTCTGGCGATGGTCGTGAGTATACAATGAAAACGCTCAGAACGCCCGGAACATCTCGCTTATTTCAAAATTCAGCATAACAAATCAGGACTTTGGGGAGAAGTTATGTCACTTCGCAATCACCGAACGGCTTTGCCGGTCGGTGTTTCTCGGCATTAGGCTGCGAAAGCAGCATAATGCCTTTAACCTGCACCACTTTCGACCCTGCCAGTCTGCCTCCGGAAAGCAGCAATTTCAAGGAATTCAGGGGTTTTCTCACAGCTTTGTCAAACGGGCGCAACGCGGGGCTGCTGCTGCCAACAGGTATATGGATGCCACTCGGCCTCATAAAACGCCACACGGGGCAACACAGCCGCCAACACGCGCCAACGGTTTTGTTCCTTATGTCAGGCTGTCTGCAGAACCGTTCGATACCACAGGGCGTACAGGGCGTTTGGGCTTCGGTTTCTCTGCGGTTTCGCGGGAGAGCTTGTCGTCGATGTATTCGCGGGTAGCCTGCGGGACATATTTTTCATAGAGCTTCTGAACGGTATACTGCAGTTCCGTCTGCAGATCCGCGTCCTTTTTGCCCATGTGATAGGTCAGGGCGTCCAGTTTTTCTGTGTCGAAAGAAACGGTTAAATTTGTGTTTTTCATGTTGGTTTCCTCCATTTCATAATTTCATTTCCGGGGTCTGCGACGACTGATCCCCTGATTCGTTTACCCATTTTTCATAGTTCTGAACCGAGCAGTAGCCAGCCAGCATGGAAGAAAACGCATCCAGTCGGCTGGCCTTCACACCGGCAAGCTCCATCTGCAAACCGTAATAGCCGGTATAGACACGCAAGACATCTGCATTCAGAACATCAGCCCACGCTTCCTTTCCGGCTTCGGTCAGCGTAGATTCATCTAGCTCCACAATGGTGGATGGCTCGTTTTCAATCTCGTGGTGGATGAGATGGATGTCCTCCCATTTGGTGTGAAGCATATCACGGAGCTTGGCAGCCGGGGCAATTTGCTCTGTTATTTTTTTGGAGCCTTTTTCCTGCTGTCCGTCGCACTTGGGGCAGTAATCAAGATAATAGGTGATGTCAAAGTTGTCCTCCATCGGTTCAATTTCCGCTACCTCATCACTGGCGGACAACGCATTCAGCAGCATGGTACCGATGCCGTTGTTCGGTGTAACGTGAACACCGTACCGTTCCTCGATCTCATCAAAGGAAATTTCCCAATTGCCGTTTTCGGTTTTTTGAGTTCCGTCCCGGATGATCTCATCAGCCAGCAGCGAAATCTGATGGTTCACATATGGCTTAAAGTTTGGAAGGAAAGCGGTATATCTGCCGTAGGAATAGCCGGAGCTGTCCACCAGAACAGCATCATCCGAGCCTTCACCGAGTACCAGCAGCCCGTGCTGCACTCCGTTTCCATCCAAATACATATCGCCGATACGGTCGGCAATAAAGTTTCTGTCGGCCAGCATATTTTCACAAAAGTCTTTGAATTCCGCTGCCGACAGTTCTTCGATTGCCTCGATCACACAGTCCTGCGGTTGGAAGCAATCCAGCTTTCTTTCAAAAACAGCTTTGGTCTTTAACATGATTCGTCCCCCTTAAGGTAAATAATTTCTCGGATTAACCGCCTTTCCGTTTACGCGGATTTCAAAATGCAGATGGTTTCCGGTGCTTCTGCCGGTGCTGCCCACCGCTGCGATGACGTCGCCCTGCTTTACAGTCTGGCCGGAACGGACATAAACCTTAGAGCAGTGACCGTAAAGAGTGACCATCCCGTCGCCGTGATCGATGACCAAATGATAGCCGTAGCCACTGCTGCCGGAGTCCACCACGCTGCTCACAACACCGTCACGGGCAGCATGGATGGGCGTACCTTTGGGTGCACCGAGGTCAAGACCGGAGTGGCCTTCGCCGCCGTTGCCGCCGAAAGGATTTGGCCTCCACCCGAATTCCGAGGTGACCAAACTGCGCCAGTTCGCCCCGATAGGACTGGCAAAATAGCCGCCGCCTGTATACACGTCATCTGTTCCGACGCCTTTTTTCCATTCATCTTCACCGAAGTTTTCATTTTCCTGCAGGCTGTGTCCATAGATCACACGGCTGTAAATCTGAGCGGCGTTGACTTTGTTTTCGTTGGTGATCGTTCTGCCAAGCGCGCTTTCAAGGTTGGCGTAAATTTCATTCAGGTCGGAAATCGGAACCGCCACAGTGTAGGTTTCTTCCATTTGCTTGCCATCCTTGTCGGTGACGGTGCGTGTGCGCTTTTTGTACCGGATGAAAGTGTCGGCAAATTTTCGGTAGCCATTTTTGTCCATTCGAAGATTTTCAGCGCCGAAATACAGAGAATAAAAAATGGATTTCACTCGGGTAGTGTCGATACTGCCGCTTTCAATCTGAGGTGTGATCTCCGACACAGCGCCGTCTAAAGCGGAGAAGCTGTCCCGCATATCTTCGATGTACTGCCGGTACTCAGCGGGTACCTGTGCCGAGATGGAGCCGCCGTTGAAAACCAGATCCACAGCGGAGTCGTTGTGCTGCGCCGTTCCGGACAACAGGCTCATAATCATTACAATGATTAAAATGAAGGGAGTCAGAACGACGGCAATCAGCACACCGGCGGCTTTCCACGTCCGCTTGTCCGAAGCGGCGGCAATGGCGGCTTTGACCGCGAGGGCTATGGTTGCCGGATCAGCCATGGGGCATCACCACCATTTCGGGCCGAACAAACTGCCCTGCATTGATTCCGCTTCCTGCTGTTCTGCTGCCAACCGGACAGATTTCTCCACAGCCTGATCGAGGAAATCCGTATCAAACCCGGCAGTTTTATATCCTTCCATTATGGTATTGAGGTAAAAATCGGAGGGAGCGCCAAGCTCATGGCCTCCGTTCATCACATAAACCATGCCCGGAACAGCTTTTCCTTTCAGCTCCACCTCCATCATTTCTTTGCGGTAAAAGTGAGGATACCCTTCGTAACGGTCAAGGGCCTGCTCGTCACCGGACCTGATCTTCCACAAAAGCACAGGCACCGAGCCGCCCTCAAAAGGTTCCACAGTTGCCACGGCTCCTTTCCGGCCTCCCCGGAACAGCAGCTCGTATCCCTTGATTTCGCTTGCGCCGACCACCTTGGCAGTCGGGCAGCGGAACGCCATCTGCGGCAGATTCAGGTTGCTGCCGTAGGCGATATACAATGTGTTTTTCGTACTCATGATCAGCCTCCTTTTTCTTACATGCGCATGACAAAGGCCGGGGATTCGTTCTGATCCCCGGCCTGTTCCTGTCCGCTTTCGGTTGTTTCTGCGGGCACGGATTGCGTCTGCTCCTGTTCTTTTTTCTGCCGCATCCGTTCCTTCTGTTTCTCTGCCTGCGCCGGATCGCGCCACGCGATGCAGCCGTCCAGATGCTCCAAAAGATGAGTGCGGGCGGTTTTGAATTCGTCGCCAATCAAACCGAGCCGCAGAAGCCAGGTGCGGAAGGTGTATTTCTCGTTGGTGGTCTGCGTTTTCTGGCGGCTCGCACACCGCTGGTTCAGCGCCTGTGCGGAGATGGCAAGGCAGAACTGGATATACGCCTTGATTTTCCCGGCGTGGGTGGTGGAGTTGAACAAGCGGAATTCCACCGTGCCTTTCTGGAATACGCTGTGCAGATTGAGGCAGTGATAGCGGCTTTCATCGTAGTGGATATTGCTGCGGTCGCCGCCGTTGTACCAGATGCGGCTGACCTCGTTCAGCGTTTTCGGTTTTTTCCGGTTCAGTTCCTCCAAGAAACGCGAATCCACCGGCTTGCACCAGCGATGCTGCCTTGCCACGGTGACCTGCAGCGCCTTGTAGATCAGATCCTCTTTGCTGGCCATGATATTGGTAATATTCCGAAGGGTGTTGGCGTTAAAAGGAGAAGCGTCCACGTGAACATGGATACCGCAGCTCTCGTTGGCGATGGCCCCCGCTTTACGGAGTTTGCGCACCAGCTCCTGTACGGTTTCGATGTCCTCCCACCGGCAGATCGGGCTGACCATCTCGGTTTTGTACTCATCTGAGGCGGATACGACCTGCCCGCCGGACTTTTTCTGCGCCGAAATACTGGAATCGCTCATGAAATTCCACTTGCGTCCCTGATCGTCCAGCGCGCTGTAGGTATTGTAGTAGGTGCCGTCAAAATTGACGGCGGTACCGAAATGTTCGGCGGCAATCTCAGCGGCGGCCTTGCGGGTGATTCCGGTCAGCTCGATTTCAATGCCGAATCGCTGCTGCTTCATGTCCATACAATTTCTTCACTTCCTCCCATCAGCGCCCGCCCGCCTTTCCAAACAGAGCCGCCTTATGCTCCGGCGCGTTCACCATCAGGTTGTACCGCTCATTTCCGCATTTATAAAGGCATATGCCTCGCTGCGGGTAGCGGATCAGATTGTATTCGCTCTGTTCAAGCTGAAGCGTATCGATGTAAAACTTCGCGTCGATATTCCCGGCGTTAAACAGAAACTGATGGGTTGGAATGGAAAACAGAGGCTTGGTGTACTCCCGGATACCCTCGATGTTGAAGTCCTCAAGGTTCTGGCTGGCAAGGATCACGGCGCTGTCCTTTTTGCGGACACGTTTCATAAAGTTGCGGACATACTCCACGGCGGTGAGATTGGTCAGGAACAAATAAAATTCATCGATGCTGGCGGCGGTGTTCCCGGTAGTCAGAAGCTCGTTACTCATGTAGGACAGCACATTGAACAGCATAACGTTCCGGATGCTTTTGCTGGCTTGCAGCAAGCCTTTCACCCCAAAGGTGATGAAGCTGCCGTCCGTGATATTGGTATGTCCGTCAAAGAATTTGGCCTCCGACCCTTTGCATAGGGAGTGGAGGCCAAGAAGGATTTCCTGCAGCAGCTCGGCGTTATAGAGCTGGCGGCTGACCGTATCATAATTTTTGTACTCGTCCTCAATCAGCGCGTAAAGGTCGGACAGAATCGGATAATCCGCAGGCTTCAGCCGGTCGAAGTTGCTGTGATCGGTGATGCCCCATTTCTCATAGAGCTTCTGGAGCATGATTTCGATCACGTCGATCTGCCGGTCGGTAAAATCCTTGTATGTCCGGAAAAAATCCTTGAGAAAGCTGATGTGCTGACTGAGCTTGCTTGTTTTCCGGAAGGCTTCCGGCACATACTCGCCGTCCTCGCGGGCATCCGCGCAATCCTGCTCGTCCCATGTTTTCGGTTCCAGAACATTGATGATATGTTCCCCTGACATTAAATCAATGAAGCAGCCGCCGAGATTGTTGGTTAAATCCTCGTACTCCATTTCGGGATCTAGGCAGATTACATTCATGCCGGATTCCCTCAGATTGCACAGGATGAGCTTAAGAAGATAGCTCTTTCCCTGACCGGAATTGCCGAGGATGAGAATGTTGGCGTTGGTCTTGTCATCGGCCCTACGGTTGAAATCCACCAGCACGTTGCTGCCGAATTTGTCCCGCCCAATGTAAAATCCGTGGGGATCGGTCTTACCGGAGTAGTTGAAGGGATAGAGATTGGCAACCGAAGACGCGGGGAGAACGCGTTCAAACTGGTCGCCGAACACGTTCCAGCCGCTCGGCATGACGCAGAGAAATCCCTGCTGCTGGAGGAGCATCAGCCGGTCGACATTGAGCTTACTGCGGATCAGCTCCGTCAGAACCTCGGTCTGTAATAGTTTAAGCTGATCCATATCATGAGCGGACAGCTCGATGTAAACGGCGGCATGGAGCAGCGGTTCCCGGTTCCGGTGCATCTGCGCCACGATGGTCGCCACGTCCTGCAAATTGCTTTCGGCCAGCACAGTCTGCTGCAGATCGTTGGTATTGCTTTTGCTCATTCGGTTTTTATTGGCAGCATTGCTGATGATCTTTTTTTCTTCCACCGGCGTAACGTGGCGGGTATAGATTCGCAGTGTGATGCCGTCCTTTTCACCGAGGTGCCGCAGGATCGCCTGCTCGTCAGTGGAGGTCGGGTACTCCCGAAGCGCCCAGACGCAGCGATACGTGTTGCCGCAGATGAAATGGTCGGTATTAAATTTGATGATGGAAGGCGCGATCATTTCCAGAAAATCCTGTACATGTACATCCTCCTGCGGAGGAGCTTTGGTTTTCGGCTGTTTTGCCATGAGGCATGCTTCCTTTCTGATTTTTTCTGAACATAGAAAAGCCGCCACATTTCTGTGACGGCTTTGGACAAATCTGAGGAAAAACATGGTATAATGGTTGTATATAAATTCGCAATATAATATGTTGATTACAAACTTTTTGAATTAAAGAGGAATATAAATATGTCTCAAACAATTAAAATCATGGAATGGAATATTCATGGTGCCGGTGGCTATGGAAATTATGCCATACCCAATTTTGTTGCAGATACAATTTTATACCAAAAGGTAGATATTGCTATTATTGTAGAGTTTGTAGCTGGGAAACAATGGGATTATTTAAAAAAGACATTGGAAAAGACTTATAATTTATTTCTTTCACCATATATAAGTGAAAGAAATCAGGTTATGATTGCTTTGAAAAAAGAAACAGGATTTTCAATTAAAAGAGTCCTAACAGAGAATCCCTTGGAAAAAGAAAAACCAGAATCTTTACAAATTGAAGCAAAATTGGATAGTACATCTTTAGCTATTATGGGTGTGAGAATTAAGACCCAAGGAACTAAAGAACAGATAGCATCTCAATTTGAATTCTTAAAAGATCACTTAAAGTCATTAAAGAACACAAATGTACTTTGTGCAGGTGATTTTAATGTATGGAAAAAACCCCTTTCAAAAAAGTTGGGTATAATTTCAGATAATATTTTTACCCCAAAGTATGCGATGGAGTTCGGCGATTTTAACACTCTTGACACTTGGAGTGCGGTGATTAGAAATCCTAAAACTGATGTAGTTGGTAAAGCTTTAATTGATCATATCGTAACAATAGGTATTGAAATGCATAGCGATAGCATAGTGTATGATTGGAGTTTTGTGACAAACGGCAATGGCTACGGAAATAGAAAGCCAGAAGATTATAAATCTGATTTAATAGGACTTCCCGACCATGCAATTTTGTTTGCAGAATTTGAGTTACCTAATAATAAGTAATTTATATTATGAGCAAAATCGGAAGCCGAGAATAATAGCTCTCGGCTTCTGATTTTGCATAGGCCCATTCTTATTCATTCAGAATCACCCATCTTTCCCCGTCGAAATCCTCAAACTTTTCCGTGGTCATGTTCTGCTCAAAATAAACGGCCAGCAGCCGCTTGATGTCCTCATTCCCGGCGCGGCTGGCGATGAAACCCTGTTCCTTGAGGGATTTTTCGATCCGGGACAGATAGGGGAATACTTCGCTTTGCTTCTCGTCGCGCAGACGGATGATGATGAGGAACTCACGGGCTGTGGCCATCTGCACCTGTATCCGGTCAAGGAAGGACAGGTCCTTTTCCAGCAGTTTCCGCATCACGGGATTCTGCTCCTGCTCCATCCGGCTGCAAAGAAAGTGCTTGTTGTCCTCAAAATTTTCACGGCTGTTGAGGCACAGCATCTCAATTTCGGCGATTCCTTTCAGCACGGTCATCAGGGCGTAGATCCGGGCGCTGATGCTTTCCTCCGACAAAACGGAAATGTTGCTCGGCTTGATCTGAAAATACACCAGTTCCCCGTGACCATAGGTCTGCAGGCTGTAGTCAGTGATTGTCTTGGTGTTCATGAGCTGCCTTGTGGAGGCTTTCCGCTTGGCCTCTTTTTTCTTTCTGCTCATAGTTCTCCTTTCCGCGAAATCCGGGGCGCGGGGATCGCGCCGCGACTTCCGCAATAAATGATTGAGCGATTAGCTTGCAGACTCAGTCTGCCCATTCATAGATTTGCTGCTTGCCGATAAAAAAGGCACAAGCATACCGGAGAAAATCCAGAATGCTTGTGTCCTCAAAACGGATGGTCAGGAAGGCGTATACGGCGGTCAGGACGATGGGCGGTATAAACCTTATCTGCGTCAGGGCGAGAATGGAAAGCAGTGCTCCCACGCCGATCACGCCGATATCCCGAAGCTGCCACAGCCACAGAGTAGCCTTCGCCTTCAGGTTATCAGGATAAATATACATGTTTCGGCCTCCTTCAGAATTTCAGGCTCATGCCGGGGTATTGCCGCAGCTCCGGTTCGATCTCTTTCGGGTAATAATAAACATTCGGACTGTAGGCGTTATCGTTTAACATTTTCGCGTGTGCCGCCGCCTGCTCATAGGTATCAAATTTGATTGGCTCGCCATTGTGCTTGCACCAACTTTGCGCCGCGCCGCACACAGAATTTGCGCTGCGAACCGCCCATACGCCATATTGATTCATAGATAGTCCCCCCTTAATTTCTAATTCCGGTATTTCTTTTACAGGGATTCCGAGCCGCTTGGCAGCGGCAAGCTCCGTGCGCATACCCTCGGAGATTCGGCTGGAGCACAACCACAGCTCGTCGGCGGCCTCTAAGATCCGAAGCCCCATCCGGATGCTGGTTTCCCTCTCAGCAGGGACAGCATCATCCAGAATCTGTGGATATAACAGGTGAACAGCCACCGGCGTACAATTTTTCCGAATCGCATACCGGCAGGCCGCCTTTGCAAATTTGACATTGTTCGCCACGTCACCGGCGTATGGCGAACAGATATAGACCAGCTTGTTTTCACTCATTTCGCCACCGCCTGTACAATGGTGCGCGTCATGTTCACGGCGGTCTGAGCCGCATAAACGGTTCCCATGAGGTTTGACTTGGTGCTGGTGTCCAGCCCAAACTGTCCTGCGATCCGGGGAATTTCGCCCGCCGCCAGCATCAGTCCCAGGCCGAGCAGGGCGTGATCTTTGACCACCATAAGGCCCGCGATGAGGATGGTTGATTGCAAAAAGGCCGTCAGGCACAGTCCGATGACCTGCTTGCACCAGCCCACGAAACCGTCGATGTAACCCCTCGGAACAGAGAATATGTAAAGGCTCCCCACGGCAATCTGGATGAGCAGGATGCCGCCGCGTTTCAGGTTGGCAAAGAACACTTTAATCACCGCATAGCCCATGAGGATCAGAATAAATATCATCATAATCGGACTCGTGATGACGGTAAGCCCGCCGAACACATTGCTGCTCATGGCCTGATTCACGTCGCCCGCGTTTTTCAGCGTGTCAATGATATTGGCGGCAACCGTCCCGAAATCGGTGCCAAGCCCGGTAATGCCAGCCGTAAAACTTCCCTGCAGGGACACGGACAGTTTGTACAGCTCCACCGGCACTGTCGTGAACAGGCCCACGGCCATAAAGCCCTTGATGGCGTTGAGCGCCGTGTCCCGGATGCTGCCCCTGCCGGACTGATATTCGATGGCGCACTCAAAGCAGGCCACCACAAGGCCGACGCCGTACAGCGCCCACGCGAGATAGGAGAAAAACAGCACGATGGACTGCACCCACGGCAGTTCGAACAGATCGGCTCCCATGTCGCCCATCTGCATAAAGAAATCGCCGAGAAAGCCCACAATCTGGCTGTAGATCCATTCCACAATCTGACCGAGGACCGTGTCGGCGACAAAGTCCCATATGAACATTTAGTGTAATCACTCCTTTTATGCGGTTGCCATTAAAACAATTGTTAACCGCTCTTATACATGATAAAATTAAGCACAGTAATATTAAATCGAAATAATTTTTATAGATTGAGGTGAATTCTATGAGTGAACAAGAGCTAATTAAGCTCTCACATAAAATGTTGAATAGATTCATTTTAAAGTCCAGACGTTTTTGTGATTGCTACTGTGTACCTGATGGATTGGGCGACATTTTAATGCTGTATAAAGCAACTGGAACCATTCCTGAAGAAGAAAAATTTAATACCAAATTGGGGTACGATTATGATTATTTTGCATTTATAAAGAGCACAAAGACATTAATGGCTTTGAAATCCTTGCTAAACGATAAAACCTATTTTTTTAATGAAGACTGCTTCATGTTAATCCGAAGCATCTTTGAAAACCATATTATGAATAGGTATGTCCGTGATCATATTGACATTGATAACGAACGGGAAAGCGTCGTCAAGAAGTTCATATTGAACCCTTTGTCTGTTACTTTGAATTACTTCTCTTTGCAAGGATCTAAGATTATTGATGAACAAGGAAGTTCCGTCGGAAAGATACCAATGCCTGCTGGTTTTAAAATGGGGAAGGAAACAGATTATTACAGCAACTTCTACCAGTTTTTGTGCCAGTATACCCATTGTTCCTTTGGCGCTCTTCTTTGCTACTTTGATGACAAGCTTTATACATATCACAAAAACAATTTTCAATTGCTAACACTGTTTTTTTCCTTGTTTGTGTTCACAAAAATTTACGAGGGTGTGGTCACAGTTGAAGGTGAAAATTATGACACCGTTGAAGAAGAAAAATCTTATTATGATTTAGCGTATGACTCTATTGAATTACAGTTAAAGCTTATTGAATTTTTAACAGCCTTTTATGAAAGCCGACCAAAAGAGCACATAAGACTCATAGTGGAAAAATACCTTGGTGATAGTGAATACGATAAAGAAAATGAAAAAATTATTGAAATGCTAATTCAAATGAAAGATTCATTATTTGATAACGAAATTGGAAGTCTCGATAAAAGCCAAATAAAAGACGGTTTCTTTATCAGAAAGTATCCCAATCTAGGTTTTTTCAATTAAGCCATTAAGTTATTTAGCCGGACAAAGAGAATTATCTTTGTCCGGCTACCTTGGTTTCTACATTCCTACGACGCTCCAAATGTACAGTGGAGCCGTCAGCGTAAACACTAAGCAAGCGAACAGAATTGCCGGGGCCGCCCACTCAAATTGCCCGTGCTTTCTATAGTCGAAATAAGCCGTACCGAGTTTGGCGAAGAAAAACACGGCGAGAATCAGGTCGATTGCGGGGAAGACAACGCTGTTAACAACAGTCTTAATCTGCTGCGATGCCGTTTTCCATGTGCCTTCCACAGCTCCGGCGACATCACCGCTGCCAGCGGCATAAGCGGTGACGCTGAACATACAGACCAGCAGTACAACGACGCAAAGTACGGTCAGGATTCGCTTCATTTTCATCATTTTTTCACCTTTCATTTTGAATGTTTGAAAAAGAAAAGCCGCATGCTTCTTGCTTTTTGAAGTATGCGGCCCTTATTCTTTTTCTGTTTTTAATCCGGATTCTGCGCCGCGATGTGCCAGTCCGACCACAGATTTCCCCGGATGGTTACCGAATCAGTGAGATTCATAGAGAGCATTCCATCCGGCGTCCAGCAGTCGATCAACCATGTATATGGCGTGTAGCTCCCGTCAGGAAACCACAGCGGCGTGAAATGCGTTCTGCGGTCGTAGGTGCTGTACGGATTCTTTTGAAACTCAAATTGGGAGTTGTACCCGGAACCCATACACTCCAGCAGCCGCCAGTAAGTCTGATACCCGAATTCCGGGAAATAGGTCACGGCATTTTGCGCGCCGGTCACTGCCGAGGACTGATTGGTGCTGACATTTGCGGTCACGGTCTGGTTGATTCCGTAGCCGGACTTCATGGTTTTCCCCGAAGCAGTCGGGGATTTCTCGTCCGGCTGTATTTTCATAGAAGCGGAAAGGCTTGCGCGGTACTGATTGAGGTCAAATTCCCACCAGCCCTCATCGACCCATTCGCCGTCATCCTCCCAATGGCCGCCGCCATTGCCGTCACCGTACCAGTTCCAGTCGCTGTGCCAAACCCAATGCGCCTTCCACCAAGGCCGCCACACACTCCATGAAGCGGAGGTTTTCTGCGCTTTACTCGGGACAGACGGCGTGGAATAGGAATCGTTTCGGTCGTCGGCTACGGGATTCGGCGGATCGTTGCCGGACAGATCCACAATTTTGGCGGTAATTGCTGCGCTTCTGGTACTGCCGCCTCCCGACACGGTCACGGGGATGGTCATGGTCTGCGGCGTGGAAGGCGTTGTCCAGCGTATCCATGCAATCTGACTGTCGCCTTCCGGATAATACACGTTGCTGACCCGCATGCTTCTGCCGCCGACGTTGAACGTGACCGTTACCGAATGATCCGGGTCGCTTTGACCGCCGCTGACCGTGACCGACGTGATGACCTCGGTGTTGACCCGGTACTCATAATTGTAAGCGGAAACGTTTGGCGGTTCCGTCGCCACGTCCTTAAACCGGACGATTCCGAGACCCAGAGAATAAATGATGTCCGCGTCGGAAGCCGCCGTGGTCGTGCTGCCTGACCATGCGGGGTAACCGAGATCCGCCGCCTCCAAGAACATGGCCAGCGGCAGGTTCTTATGAGACAGGGACACCATTCTGCTTCTGAGCAGGCCGCCGACCTGCTTATCATACAGCGCGGCTTCCGTGGCGGTGGTGGCGATCATCACGCCCTCAAATTTGTAATAGGCAATGGGTTCAAGTAACAACCGGTAGTCTCCGTCTGTCAATACATCAAAATCCATGCCGGTGAGGTTCGCGATACTGCGGATCACCTGTTCGTCGGTAAAATAGCTTTTGATGGCGGCAATGTTGTTGGTGCCGTTGGTGCTGATGATTTTTGGCAGAGCCTGCGCTGGATTCGTATAACTGTATTTTGCACTTGAAGGAGAGAGTCCCTGACCTGAGTTGTAAGATAATTTGCATACTTTTCCAAAATGAGATTGGATATTGTCAGGTTTCTTGTTTGTCAAATCAATCGGCGTGGTGACCACTGCGTGATCGGAGGCCCGAATCACCGTAACCCGCACACCCTCGTTACCGGGAGTCCATGAGTTGGTGCTTGTTCCATCTCCCATACCGCCGCCACCGCCGTCCACGTTTCCGTCGCCGATGGCGTAGGCCGGAATCGCCGACAGTGGGCAACACAGCAGGATAAGCGCCAGCAGAACACTGAATAACCGTTTCATTGGGTCGCCTCCTTTGCAAAAGAAAACGCACGGCATTTTACCGTGCGTCCCCTGAAATATTACGAGTTTAATTCATTTCCCCAATTTTATTGCCGTTTTCATACATATCATCGGCGGTTGATCCAGTTCCTCCAGTATCAGTAACCCATCCAAATCCAGGCAGATATACTTTTCCGTCCTGCGTATCACCGCCCTGTGGAGTGCTTTTTGAAGATTCCGTCCCCGTTTCCTTTTCCGTATTTTCCGGACTGTAGGTCGGCGGCTGCTTCGGATTCGTTATATCGGCATCGTTATCCACTTTCGGTTTTTCCGGCGCTGCGGGCTTGGACACATCCGGCTGGATGCTCTGTTCCGACTGATCCGTCTGCGGCGGCATTGAGTTTGCCGATGCTTCGGATTCCATATCCTCCAGCAGGACGGAAACGGCGCTTTCGTCCTGCTCCGGCACATTCACTTCTGGTGCCGAGGATATCTTCGAATCGGTCGCGCCGGAGGAGGACAGGACGTCCTCTGCCGGGGTATCTGTATGAAACTGCCCCGCGATGGCAAGGATAAGCGCCAGCGCGAGGATGCCGCCGCCCGCCACAACCAGCAGTCTTTTCTTTTTGTCTTTCATCGTAAAAACCTCCTTGTCCGATAGGCTTTATTCTTTCTGATTTTCAACATACTCTACATTTTTTCACAAGTCCAGAGATATTTGAGACAATCTCAGAATACCTCTGTATATCCCGCCTGTACTTTCAAATTAATGGACATCGGCGGCAAAACCTTGCCCCCGAACCGAACCGGCACTTCCAGCCGAATTGTGGCATCGGCGACAAATTTCTGCGCGTTTTCCGGGCTGGAAGGGGCGAGAGACACGTTCCGAATGCTGACGGACAGACCGCTGAGTGTGTACTCAACAATATCCCCGGCATATTTCACATGCTTGCCTCCGCTGCTTTCCGTGCCGAGTATTTTATCAAGATAGCGGTAGATATCGCCGTAGTCGAGCACTTCCTCAAAACCGGAGCCGTTCGGCTGATACCCGCCGCTGTAGCCTTCCCGGACACCGTGATAGACGTTGGCGTAGTTGTCGTTGACCGTTGTAATAATCCCGGATTCCAGCGCGTCCCGAACACCGGAGGCGATAATGTTCAGCCTCATATACTCGGTAACGCCGCACAGGATGAGCATCAGTGCCAGCGTAAGGGCGATCACCAGAGGAAAGGCGGTGCCGCGCCGATCCCTTAAAACCTGACGGAACCTTGTGCGAATTCGATACAGCGTCACGCTGTTCTTCATTTGTGATACACCTCGCTTTTGCCGCTGTCCTGCGCCCGCAGGGTGATGGGAAAGGAACCAAAGCTGTCAAACAGACCAAGGTTTTTCCGCAGCGTGACGGTAACCGTGATTTCCTCGTTGAGCTGGATATTCCCGGTCTTTGACCACGAAATATCCGGATCGAGGCCGGTCTGCTCCCGGAGAACGGCGGCGCGGCGGCTGGTTTCGCTGCCGACGCAGCCGGTGATTTCCGCTTCCCGGCACAGCTCCGTCGCAAAGGTGTCGAGCTGATTCTTGGCAATGAATACCGGAAACACTTTGACCGCCAGAGCCAGCACCAGCATGGCGCACAGCACGAAAACACAGATATCCACATAACCCTCGCCCCGCCTGCTTCTCCATACTTTCAGCACATTCGCACCTCCTCTTCGCCGCCGCCCTGTGTCTCTTCCTCCCAGGCATAGAAGTTTTGGAGCTGTTTTTGAATTTCTTTTTCCGTCATGACGGACGACCTCCTTCTTCATTAAAACAGATTGCCAAGCGAATCCATGATCTGCAGGGCAATGACGGTGAGATAGGTAAACAGAAAACACAGTAACATCACAAACGAAAGTGCACGGATTTTGGGCGGGATTTTCTGCGCCTCTTTTTTGAGCCGCTGCAGCTCGATCTGCTTGAAATCATGGGAGAGCATCTGAAAATACATAGCGCTGTCGTCCCCGCGAAGGACGCCGATCAGCCCGCGCACCACGTCGGACAGCATGGGAGAATTGAGCCTTGCCTCGAAACGGGTGAGCGCCGCCTCATAACTGGAGGAGCGCATGTCCGCGACCAAAACGTCCAGTTCATCGGCAAAGTCCGCGCCCGCGTTTTTCTTGTAGTTTTCAATAATGGAAAGCACGTCCCGGCTGTTCTTCAGCTCCTGCTCGATGGTGGCCACGAATCTCGGAAGGTCGCTTTCGATGCTCTCCCGTTTCGCCGCGAGCTTTTCCTCGGCCCGCCTGCTTTCCTTGAAATAGACCATAATGGATAAAAACAACACCACGGGAACCAGCAGCGGGAAGAAAAGCAGGCAGGGAATCGCAAGCAAAAGCACCGCTCCGGCCTTGACGAGGGCATACGTCTGGTACACCTCCGGCGACAGGTTCATACCGGCGGCCTTGAAGACGCTTTGCATCCGGTTCCTCCGGTACTCATCCATGCGGACGTATCGGGCGAGCTTCACAGAGACGGAAAGCAGATACGCCTCCAGCGTTTTCGCCGTTTTTTTCTCCCGCCTGCCGGTATTCAACATGGCCTTCGCCGTGCGCAGATAGGGCAGTTTTAAAGCATCGGAAAGGATCAGGAAAAGGCCCGCTGCCAGAAAAACGCCAAATAAAAAGAGTAATCCCTTCATTCAACGTCACCTCCGGTACTCGATAGGCTTGGTCAGCCGGATCACACGGGCCGTCGACAGGAAGATCAGGGCAGCGGTCACCGCCAGAATGATCTGCCCCGGCACCGTGTGCATCAGGATGGCGTACCAGTCCTTATTCAGAGCGTACATCAGCGGAATATTGCTGATCACGAATACCACCATGACGATGAATTCCTTCCTCGGCTCCGCTGCGAGAGCGTCCAACTCGCCGTTGACGATCCTCACGTCGCTGAGCTTGGAAACGATGGGCGTAAGCGTGCTTTTCAGACTCCGGTCGTACTGGCAGTCGGCCACTGCATCGCACCATTCCCGGAACACATCGTTATCAATTCTGGTACGGAGCTTTTTCAGCGCCGCGTCCACATCGGGGTTCACCATTTTGACCTGCAGCAAAAACTCCCGAAACACGTTTTGAACGGGCGGGTTCAGGTAGTGGAGGTTTTCCTCCACCGCCGTCAAGATGTCCTCGTTTCTCAGGTAGGCCGTGGTGATGACGGACAGCGCCGTTTCCAGTTCGGCGGCGACATCCTTTTTAAAGTGGCCCGCCGTCAGTCGGATGTACCAGAAGGGAAAGAACAGAAAACCCACCGCCATCACCGGAGCCAGGAGAAAGTTGCCCATCACAATGGCGATGGACGCGCCGATGGCAAACAGCAACAGCGAACAGGCGCAGGCAGTCGGGAACCGGCTGCTTCTGCCGATCATGGCGAGAATGTCCTTCGCCTCGATCAGTTCCCTGCGAAAAAAAGACGGCTTTTTCCGATGGGCCACCTCGTTGATTTCCTCCCGAATGCTTTTAGGGTGGTTCTGAAGAAACCCGAACAGCCCGTTCGTAAACTCCATCGGGGAAAGACGCAATAAAAGAAAAAAACCGGTAATCATTCCGGCGCAGGCAATCAGTTGTATCCATGTCATCAAGCAACGCCCCCTTTTCTGAATTGATTGATGGTTTCCTGCGGCATGCCGTTTTCCAGAAACCGCCTGCACAGGCTGTCGGAGATTCGGCTGACCTGCTCATAATAACCGTTGACGATAAACTCGTCCCCGTCCAGCCTGTTTTCCGTGATATTGTAATGAAACAGAGTGCGAAAGCTGCGGGTACCGTCCGGCAGAATTTCGCATTCCATGATCTCCATCATTTTTCTCTGCTTGTTCTCAAGCTGTTTAGTAAAGACCACAATGGGGAATGCCTCGGTCACCAAATCCATGAGAGTGTTGTCGGCCATGTCGTATTTCCGCTTGCACAGGGTAGCCATGCGGCGGTAGGTGGCCTCGCAGCTATTGGAATGGATGGTGGTCAGCACCGTATGCCCGGTGCGGGCGGCCTCCTGCGCGGCGTAGGCTTCGGAGCTTCTCATTTCCCCAACACAGATGACCTCCGGATTAAAGCGGAGCGCCATGTCGAGGAGCAAATCCTGATCAATGCTCTGGCGCTCATTTTCGCTGTCGCGGGTAATGGTGTGTATAACGCGGTTTTGGACCTTGCCGTTTTTCTCCCGGACGAGGGAAAGCTCCCGGCTGCCGCTTTCAATGGTGAAGATCCGTTTCGTATCCGGAACGGTGGTCAGAAGCCAGCCTGCCACGGTGGTTTTTCCGGAGCCGGTGGCCCCGGCCACGCAGACGGAAATCCCGTAGTGCACGCATTCGGTAAGAAAATCCAGCATTTCAGCCGTCGCCGTACCTTCCTTGATGAAGTCCTCTTTCCGCATGTTTTGTGGATTGACGATCCGAATGCTTGCCGCGACGCCCACGTCCTCGTCCACCAGCGGGGTTTTCATGGCGGCTATCCGGATGTTTTTACTGAGGTGACCGAGAACGGCGGGACTGGCGTTGTCCAGCACCATGCCCGACACATGAAGCATCCGGCGCACCACGTTAACGGCGTGTTCCGGCGAGTCGAAATGCTCCGCGAGCTTTTCGTCCCTGCCGCCGCTGTACTGGATTTCAATATCCCGCCAGCTGTTGATGTCGATTTCCTCGATTCCGGTGCCAAAGATGTATTTGGTGAGGAAGGAAAACTCGGCCATTTCCGTATACAGGGCATCCACGAGCTGCTCCCCGGTCATGCCCTTGACCGCGATGCGGTTATCCTGCACATATTTGGCGATGTACCGTTTCACCTGCGCCTTCACCTCGCCGGTGCCGCCTTCCACGATGAGGGTGGAATATTTGCCGGAGATGTATTCCTGCACCTGACGCAGGACCGAGTCGAAATTCTGCGCGTCCTCCTGCGGCGAGAAAAACAGGTCATGGGTGCACAGAGCCTTGGTTTCCATGAGCGTATCCGGGCTTATCGGCCCGCGTTCTAACAGCTTCATACGCCAAACACCTCCATGGATATTTTCTTGATTTCTTTGCGGAAACCCCGGCTGTCTTTCAGATACAGCTCCTGAAACAGATCCCCGGCGAGGGACTGATTGAAAAGCTCTTCGGAATGGGGAATCTGAAACGCGACGCTGCCCAGAACCTGTTCCACATGCTCGCTGGCTTCGCTGCTTTTGACATTGCTTGCCGCTTTGTACTGTTTGTCCGCGTCCCATTTCTTGTCTTTCAGGAGGGGAAGCTGGCTGGAAAGGTAGCTGACGGATTTTAAATCGCAGTTGACCAGCCGAAGCACGGAATCCGCTGCCATGAGGGATACCGCCGAGAGAATGTCGTTTGCAATATAACTGCCGCAATCAATGACGACATACGGGGCGATGTCCCGCAGATGGTCGATCAGTTCCGATGCCTGCGCCGCGCTGTACGGCGGGTAGGTATATTCGTTTTCGCCTTTCCTCATCCCAATGAGGGTGAGATGGCTGATTTTCTTGTGAACGACGCAGTTGTTCTGGATGAGAGAGTCGGTCACATGGGTTGCCGCCAGAATGCTACCAAGAGATTTTTCACATTCCAGGTCCGAGGGCGGGCAAATGCAGGGCAGCATGGGCGCGGTCATGTCACACAGCAGCAGCGCCACATTCTTTTTTTGGTCGGCCAGATGCTTTGCCAGCTTGACCGACACGGTTGTTTTGCCGGAACCGGGGCTGCCCCACACGGCCAGCACCTGATTTTTACTTTCCGGCTCCGGCGCGGGTTCTTCAGTCTGGCGGCTGAAAATGCCGGTTTTGATAAAATTCAGCATTTAATCGGCCCCCTGCCCCGTAGCGGAAGAGCCGGTATCCGAAGAAGCCTCGCTTTCCGTTTTTTCTCCTGTGGATTCTTCCGGGTACAGCTTGGCCAGCGCGTCGTCCTGCGCCTCGAGAAACTCGTCGGCATTCTCCTTATCGCCGCGATAGACGAGGGACAGGTGCATCGTGCCGTCCGCTTCCAGCATGGCGAGAATTTTGCTCTGCTCCAGAGTGGCCAGAAGCGTGACCGTGCTTGGCAGGCTCTTTTCATCATCCGACGATTGCCCGGACGAGTTTTCATCGCTGGTTTCCGTATCCGTGTCATAGCCTGTGCTTGCGGTAACGGCGATAACCTCCACATATTGCAGCTCCGAAGGGATGACGGTCGCGCCCTGCTTTTTGTAATCCGGGGCGATCACCGAGACGATGTCCCCGGCCATCAGCTTGCCGGAAAGCCCGTCCGCAAAGGTCTTTACCGAAATGGAGATGGCCTGCTTTTCCCCGGTCAGGCTGTAGAGATAGGCGTTCTCAGCAGATGGCGTATCGGACAGCTTAGAGGGAAGTAAATAGTCCCCGACGGAAAGATCTGCGGCGGCATATTTTCCAATGACGCTGTCTTTGCTTTTCAGCACGTTTTCCGGCAGATTGTAGCCGCCCACCTCAACGCTCTGCACCATGTCCTTGGTGATTTGATCCCCGGCCTTGATGTCTTTGGCGACGCGCACAATGCTGGTTTTCTGGGATATTTCCGCGTTAAAAAGCGGTGTGACCGCGAAGCAGATCAGCAGAGAAAGCACAATGCAGATCACACCAATGACGGTTCTGTTTTTGAAAAAGCTCATATAATCAGTCCTCCCTTGTCATGAAATAGGCGGCGATACAGCCGACCGACAGAAAAGGCGCGAGGGGAAGGCGCTTGGAAGCCTCCCTCCCGCGTAGACGGGCAGCCATTTTGCTGACGAGATAATACAGCACCATCGCCGCAAGCCCCATGACGGCGGCTGCGGCGGCACCGGGCAGTCCAAGCACCAGACCGGCGGCCAGCATCAGCTTGACGTCCCCGCCGCCGATTCCTCCGAGCAGCACGCTGACAAGGAGGAACAGCAGGCCGACAAGGACACCCCACAGGTTTATCAGATGAAAATCCAGCAGTGACGTCAGGGTAACGCAAAGGGGCAGCCAGTCGGGAATTATCCGGGTCTTGATATCCCGTGCCGACACTGCGGCGAGAAAGACAATAAAAAGCGCCGCCTGTACACACGGCAGCGTTTGCAATACGGTTTCGGGCGGCGGAATCGGTACATGGACCGGCGGCACCGGAAAATTACTAAAGCTCATGCAATTAGCCCGCATAGTTGAACATTTCTTTGATGCGCTGCGTCAGGGTGGGCAGGATCGTATCGCCGAACAGGGCATACAATCCCGCCAAGATGAGCGCACCGATAACCACGGCCATCAAAATTTTAATGGCCGTATCAATGAAGCCTTCGCCGCGACGGTCCGCAAGGGCGGCTTTGGCAGTCATTATTTTGACAACAAGGGCCTTTTGAGCCTTCTGAAATCTCTTTTTCATATTCGTTTAACCTCCGTTAATTTTGTTTAATGGGTACAAAAAAAGACAGCCCGCGCTGTCGGTGAAACTTGGGTTATAGCCGCATGGTCTGCGTTTGGGCGGGAGGCTGGAAGCCGATCTGTTTGAAGCCGAAGCGATCGACATAGTGAAACTCGCTCTCGGCCTCGTCGTAAAGCTCCACCACATCCGACATGGATAGGGAATGCCCGGTGAATCCTTCCGGGTGCTCCACATTAAATTTGGCGTAGATTTCTTCCAGATCATTGGTGTTCAAAGTCCCGTCATACGCTGCCTGATAATTTTCAGGAATCGGCTCGCCGAAGTGTTCCAGCAGTTCGTCGTAGCCGATAAATTTCATCCGGATATCCACATCCGGTTTGAGCTGCCAAATACGAACATTTTTCAGCGGAGTGATTTCCCGGTTATCCCGCTGCCCATTCATGAGACGGTCGAAGGTACCGTTTACCCATTTCACCTCGATCACATCCTTCTGACGGTCGAGAAAATTCTGCAGTTCTTTCGATTGAAACAATGGATCGACCACGGCTTTGCCATTTGAAACGTATCCTGCGGCATTCCCATAATACAGGATCGTGTCCTTCTCCATTCGAATCCCGCGCATATCGCGTCCTCCTCTCTCAAGTCATATTCATTCCTCCGTCCTGCGGACTGCGGAAGGTTTCCAGCTCTTTTTGAGAAGGGTGCAGGAGCTTGCCGCTTTCCATTTCCAGCACACAGAAGTCCTCCCGGTCGCAGATCATGATGCGATGCTGGTAGGGCCTCTGCACTTCCACATAATCCAGCGCCTCCTGTTCGCTGCACAACCAGACACCGGACGCGTATCGGCCATCCGGCAGAAAGCTGTAGCCGCTGTACTTCGGTTCATGATTCTTCAAATCCAGCGCTCCCAACGGCCTGATTTGGGAAAGCTGAAGTTTTGCCTGATCCGGCAGTAGCTCTGGCTTCAGCACGCCGACAACCTCATTGCGGTTTTTCAGGGAAAATTCGCCGGTACGCAGGGATACCAGGAACACAGCGCGGCCTGTGGGATTGACCCCGGCCCCATTCCCGCAGAGGCAGTAATATAGTTGATTTTGGCTGCGCGGCGGCAGCGCCTCACGGTTCAAAGCTACGACTTTACCTCTGATGGAGCGGGAAAGACCGGTTTCCACACAGTCGTTTTCGTTGTACCGCTCTTTTTCTTCCAAAGCTCACACCTCCTTTTTCTGGCGCAGCAGCTCAGTCAGATCGGTGATAAGGCTCAGACGGGTATCGTCCGGCATGGTTTTAAACGCCGCCCTGACATAGGCTTCCACCGCATCCGGAGACTGATCTCCCACTTCGATGATGTCTATTTTTCGGATACTGACTCTGCCGTTCGTAACGCCAAGGCGCACGATGTCGCCGTAATCCATGCCTGCGGCTGAACGCAGTTCTTTGGGAATCAGGACGCGGCCTTTCCCATCGATCAGCTTGTACATGGGTTTACCATTACTCATTTTGCGGTCCTCCTTCCGACAGAACGCTCCGGACGGCAGCGCCGCCGATCCCCAACTCGCGGAACAGAGCCGCCAGCGGTTCGGGAACGCCGTCCGGCATATCGCCTGCGGCAATGATGATTGCTCCGGGAACGCACTGGATTTTCAGATCGCAGGTTCCGTCCAGCTCTGACGCTTCCAGAAGGCAGCGCGGGAGAACGAGATCGTCAAGCTCGCAGGGGCCTGCACCATTCATTTTCATATAAATTTCTCCTTTTGCCCCGTTTGCAGGGCGGGTGTTTGTTGTTCTTCTGCCGATTTCAGCTCTCCGGCGGAAGAGTTCAGCTCATCTTCTGTCAGCGAAATCTTTGCTGATTCAAGCTGGTTCAACAGATTGGCGATACTCTGCATCTCGTCGGCAAGTGCCTGCATTTGTTCGGCTGTGTTGTAGCCGCCGCAGGTGCGAAGATAGCCTTTAAACAGGCAGTCATACCGCCCGGTTTCGCGGTTGGGCGGTACGGAAAGATACAACCCGACCGTTGCCTTGTCCGAAGTGCGGATATACGGCTCGCCGTGCAGGCTGCCGACGGCTATCTCCTGCAGGCCGCCTGTCTTTTCAAAGATCAGGTCTTTGGCCCATCTCATCCGCTCGATACCATTCGTCCTCATCATCTCCATTCTCATAATTAAAAAGATTGAGCTGCATCGGCTCGGAATTCCGACACTCACGGGGATCGTAGTTGGTAATGATCACTTCCGGATATTCACAGCCGCCGTCGTACCGCTGCGCAAGGTTGTTCAGGCGGGTGACGGACAGAATATAGAATCCCGCGTAGAGATTCCGGATGTACTCGCAGTCGTTGTAGGATACCATCCACTTGCCCCGGCAGCTTTTCAGCGTATCCCGGAGCCGCACGTGGTCGGACTTGCGGAATACCACCGCGTAATGCCCCTCGGTTTCGTAATAGGGCGGATCGCAATAAAAAAAGGCATTGTCCCGGTCGTACTGCCGGATCAATGCCTCAAAGTCTTTATTCTCCACCACCGTGTCCGCAAGTCTGCGGGAAGCCTTCCATATGAGGAAGAAGGTTTTCCGGATGTCGCACGGCTGACAGCTGTAGGATGTGCAGCCGCTGCCGTAACTGTACCGGATGAGCTTGTAAAAGGCGGCGGCGCGGCGCACGTCGCTTTTTTTCGCGTTTTCCAGCATCAGCTCCCTCATATCCTCAAATTCCGGAGGGGACAGATTGTGCTGAGCCAGCTCCAATTCTTCCGAGAGATACTCCTGTGTGAATTCTTCCTTTTCGATGAATTTGCGCAGGACGCGGAACTCGTCCCTTGAATTGAGGGGAAGGAAGCCAAGGTATCGGAGAAATTCCCATGTGCGGTTTTTCAAGCAGCAGAAAAGATTGGTCAGATTGGAATTAAAATCGTTGTAGACTTCCATTGTTCCGCGCTTTGGTTTTCTGCCGAACAAAACCCAACCGCCACCGCCGAATACCTCAATGTATCTGCCGTAATCCTTGGGGAAAAACCGGTAAATAACTTTTCGCAGCGCTTTTTTGCCGCCGATCCAACTGATGAAGCTGTTGATATATCACCACCCCCTTTGTAAAAAGCAGGGGCCGCGCGTCATGTCAGTTGCATGGAGGGCAGCTCCTGATATTCGTATTCGCCTGTCTTTTCATTGTAGAGATACCCTTCGTCCTGCAGATCGATCCCGTGAATTTTCGCGGCCAGCTCCAAAGCTTCGGAAGAGCCGCCCTGCGGGACAAAGGAGAAGGTTTCCTTACCGTGTTCGTATTCTTTTTTTTCGGTATTGTACCCGAGGTTTTCGTCTGCCCATTGATACTCGAAGGAAATCTCCGGATAAAGGGAAGAGAGCTTTTCAATAACGGGAGCCGCGCTGCTCCACGCGGTGTCGAACTCGATCCGGCTGCCGTCAAACTCCTTTGACGTATTCTCGCTGTAGCCGTAGCTGTTCCATTTCGTTCCCCAATGGGCGACGCTCCAATCGTACCAGTTGTTTTTCCCGTACAGTGCGAATTCCTCCGTGCCGAGATTTCCCCGGAAGATATTCTCCGGCATGGGGATGATCTTATTGAAGTCCAGACTGCCGACCCCGATCTTATCGTTTTTAACCGCTTCAAACATGGCCCTGACCTTCTTCTCATCGCCATGAGCAATGAGAATGTTGGCAACATGATTCGGCATCTCACATTCCTCCCATCCGCAGGCCCCAGCGCTGTTCCGGGGCGCTTTTCAGTTCTTCCTTGGTCTTAATAAAGAAATCGCTGTTGCTGCTCCAAAAGCTGACGTACAGCTCGCCCTCCGATGTGCGGATCGGCCTCTGCTCCAGCCCTTCGCCCCACCCATCGGATTCCTGTCCGCACCATTCGGATTTTAGCGTCTCCAATTCGGATGGGGATAGATTTCCGTGCGTCTGCACTTCCAGCACGCTCCAAAGTTTGCCATCCCATTCCTCAACCGTTGGCTTCATGCTGTAAACTTTGCGTTTCAACGCGTCATCGCTCAGATAGACGGCAAGCCCACGATCGCCTTCATCGGGAAGGCGCTCCCGGCTGATGAGCGCGAGAATTTCTCTCTCGTAATCGCGGGCTTCTTCCGCAGTGAGATCCTCCGGCATATCTTCCGGATCGCCGTATTCGTCCCGCCTGTAAATATGGGGGTAGAGGGGACTGAATAAGCGAAGCGTTTTTAAATCATCCTGTTTCATATGCGTTCCTCCATTTCGTTTCAACTTAAAAATGGGCAACAAAAAAAGCGGCTGTGTTTTCCGTTACGAAGAACACAACCGCTCAGAATGTCACCCGGCATGGGACCTTTATTTAATTTTGGATCTATGAAAAAGAAGCCGTACCCTTTTTAAGGCGCGGCTTCTGATTCGTTTTTTCATTAGCAGCACCAAAAAGAGGGCTGCATCTATGAAAATCGGGGGTTTTGAATTTGTCCATTCAAAACCCCCGAAGCCCGCATAAACACTGGCTTTTTCGGCCATGTATCTATTTTGGGCAAATGACATGGCGGAGAGAGAGGGATTCGAACCCTCGAACGGGTATTAACCGTTACACGATTTCCAATCGTGCGCCTTCGACCAGCTCAGCCATCTCTCCATGGCGCTGCTCAAATAACAAGCACATAATGCCTTTTGTTCGCTCAGACGACGTTGCTTATTATACCATTTTTTTTGCTTTCGTCAAGGGGAAATTTAAAATAAAATAACGGAAATGTTGAATTTATACCGGGTATGTGATATATATACATACGATGTCGATTGATTTACACATTAAGGAGGAACCCCGTATGGCTGAATTTTCCCGTGAGCAGGCTTGGAAATTGCTGCGGCAGTATAACAAGGATGCTTTTCATCTGCGCCACGCGCTAACGGTGGAGGCTGTCATGGACTGGTTTGCCCGTAAATTAGGCTACGAAAACCAAGCGGCATTTTGGGCTGTTGTCGGGCTGCTGCATGATCTGGACTTTGAACAATGGCCGGAGGAACATTGCGTAAAATCACAGGAGCTGATGCGTCAGGCGGGTGCCAGCGAAGATCTGATCCACGCCACCGCCAGTCATGGCTGGGGACTTGTCTGTGACATAAAGCCGGAACATGAAATGGAAAAGGTCCTGTTTGCCGCCGATGAACTGACCGGGCTGATCGGTGCGGCCGCTTTGATGCGTCCTTCCAAAAGCTGTACCGACATGGAGCTAAAGTCTCTCAAAAAGAAATTCAAGGACAAAAAGTTCGCTGCGGGCTGCTCTCGGGACGTAATCCGTCAGGGCGCGGAACTACTCGGATGGGATTTGGATCATCTGCTGGAATTAACCCTTCACGCCATGCAGGAGACGGAATCCACCGTAGAGGCGGAAGTTGCCGCACTCTGATTATTTTTATTTTCTGCTTTGTTTTATACTTATTCTGTTATAATAGAAAAAGAAGGCTGGTTTCCTCATAAACCAGCCGCAGTCTGATTTCTGTTTCGTAAAGGAGAGTCCTCATGGATGATAATAAAAACCGCGGACCTAAAAGCAAAGTCGGGCGTGTACTGCTTGCTTTAGTGATCACGTTAATTGTCGGCGCTGGGTACTATTACGTATCTCTGCCGGCTCTTAACCTTCAAGACAGTAGATTTTACGTGTTTATCTTCCTCCTCTGCCTTGTATTTATTGTGGTAACATTGTTCACATCCGGAATTCACATGGACTATGGAAGCGGGTTCAAGGAGTATTTCCATTTCGTCCGAAACCAGTGTCTCCCCGTTGGTATCTTGTTAATTGCGCTGGTCATCATAGGCGTCGTGGGTACGGTAATCTCTCTGCCAATTTTCCGCGCAGGGTCCTATCGTGACCTGCTTAACGTGGAAACCGGCGATTTCGCCGCCGAAGTTGATGAGATCTCCTATGATCAAATTCCCATGCTGGACGAGGATTCCGCTCAGCGTCTAGGCGACCGGAAGCTGGGCGAACTGTCCGACATGGTCAGTCAGTTTGAAGTCACCGACGATTACACCCAAATTAACTATAAGGGCCGCCCTGTCCGCGTTACACCGCTGAAGTACGGCGACCTGATTAAATGGTTCAACAACCGGGCAAACGGTCTGCCCGCTTATATCATTGTGGACATGGTCACGCAAGAGGCAGAAGTGGTCCGGCTGGACGATGGGATGAAGTACTCCCCTTCCGAACCGTTCAATCGAAACGTGATGCGCCACTTGCGCTTCTGCTATCCCACCTATATGTTCAGCACACCCAACTTTGAAGTTGATGACAGCGGTCACCCCTACTGGGTCTGTCCCAAGCTGAAAAAGACCATCGGCCTGTTTGGCGGCACTGACATCGACGGCGCTGTGCTGATGGATGCTGTAACCGGTGAATGCGTTTATTATCAGGACGTTCCAAATTGGGTCGACCGGGTTTACAGTGCTGACCTCATTACGGAGCAGTATAACTACCATGGCAAACTGGCTCACGGCTTCCTGAATTCCGTATTTGGACAGAAAGATGTGACCACCACCACCGAAGGCTATAACTATATTGCGTTGAACGATGACGTCTATATGTATACCGGCGTCACCTCTATCGGTAACGACCAGTCCAACGTAGGTTTTCTTCTCTCCAATCAGCGGACCAAAGAGACTAAATACTACCAGTGCGCCGGTGCCACTGAGTACTCCGCCATGGACTCGGCCAAAGGTGTGGTCCAGCACCTGAATTACTCTGCCACCTTCCCTCTGCTGCTAAACATCTCTGGTGAGCCCACTTATTTTATGGCACTCAAGGACAATGCCCAGTTGGTTAAGATGTATGCCATGGTAAATGTGGCACAGTATCAGATCGTGGCCACTGGAACCAGCGTGGCAACCTGTGAGCAAGAATATGTAAAGCTGTTGGCGCAGAACAACATCACCGTACCGGATGTATTACCCGAGACTGCCGTTACCGGCACCGTGGCTGAGGTCCGCAGCGCTGTTCTGGACGGGAATTCCTATTACTTTATCCGTCTGGATGGCGAAGATGTCTTTTACTCGATTTCCGCTGCCAGCAATCCCATTGTGGTGGTCGTGAATCCCGGCGACACCGTCTCTGTTGACCACGCTCCTCAGTCGGATGAGACAAATCCGGCCGCGATTCTGGATGGCTACTCCATCACGGTAGACGGGAAAAATTCTGATAGTCCCATCACCACGTCGGCCACTTCCACTGAGTCGCAGCCTTCGATGGAGGAAGGCACTCAGTCCAATGGAGATGCTGATAAAATTTTGGCCTCCGCTATTTCTCCCACAGCCTAAATCCTATTCACAAAAGCCGATGCTGGGAACAGATATGATCTTGTTTCCAGCATCGGCTTTTTTTATTTTACAAAATAGCTCCCGGGCCGCAGCAGGTCCCCGGACTTGCCCATGGAAACTGCCGGGGCTACGCGCTTTTCTTCTGCACACCCGTCCAGTCGAAGATAAGGCGCAAAGCCTCCGGCGACAGAAGCAGAAGCGCCAGCAGGTTGGGCATTGCCATCAGTCCGTTGCAGAGATCGGCTAGCTGCCAAACCGTTCCCACCTCTCCCACGCTGCCCGCCACGGTAAACAGCAGAAACAGTATTTGATACGGTCTGGCCCACCGCACGCCTCCCGTGAGCCAGGTCAGGCACTGTTGCCCGTAATAACTCCAGCCCAGAAGCGAGGAAAATGCAAACAGCAGTAAACACAGAGCTACGAAGGGGCCACCCAGCCAGCCCAGGACGGAAGAAAACGCATGGGCCGACAACGCGGCACCCAGCATGTCCTCCGTTGCCATGCCGCCCTCCATGGCAAACCTTGCGGCCGTAGGGTCGTAGGCGCCGGACGTCAGGATGACAAGGGCGGTAACGGTACACACAACCAGTGTAGCAAAAAACACTTCAAACAGGCCCCGCATGCCCTGCTCCGCCGGTTCCCGTACTTGGGCGGCGGCGTGGGCCATGGCGGAGGAGCCGAGCCCCGCCTCGTTGGTAAATACGCCGCGCGCCACCCCGTATCGCATCGCGGCGGCCATACTGTACCCGGCCCCGCCGCTTAGCGCTGCGCGGGGCGACAATGCGCAGAGTACAATTTCCCGCAGCGCAGACGGAAGCGCGGTATGGCGGATCCACAGGACATACCCGCCGCCGCAAAGAAAGAGGAGCGCCATCGCCGGTACCAGCCGCTCACATACCGTACCAATCCGCCCAATGCCGCCCATCATTACAAGGCCCGTCAGAACTGCCAGCACCACTCCAACCGCCAGCCGGTCCCAGCCAAAGGCGGTTTTCATGGCCGTTGCGATGGAATTGGATTGTACCATATCCCCGCCGCACAGGGAAGCCGCTATGCAGGCCAGCGCAAATACTGCCGCCAGCGGGCGCATGTGCAGTCCTCTTTCCATATACTCCATTGGCCCGCCCCGCCATTTTCCATCCGGCCCGCGCCTGCGGTAACGCACCGCCAGCGTCTTTTCCGCGCAGCCCGTCATCATGCTCAAAAACGCTGAAACCCACATCCAAAAAACCGCGCCTGGTCCGCCGAAGAAAATAGCGGTAGCCACACCCGCGATACTGCCGGTTCCGATAGTGGACGCTAGGGCCGTGGACAGGGCCTGAAGCTGGGTCAGATCTCCGTCCTTCCCCGGCGTATGCCGCTTTAGCAGCCCGCCTATGGCGGTGCGCATCCAGAGTTTCCATTCAAATATCTGAAAAAAGCCGCTGCGGACCGAATAATAAAGCCCCGTCAGCAGAAACGCCGCCAGCAGCCACGGATTCCAAAGCCGGTCGGCCAGCAAGGTCAGTGTCACGACGTCACCTCCTCCCTGCCATGGATATGTGGACAAATTGTAAAAAATAACTCATGCCGTTGCATTGACCCGGCACCGATGTTACAATAGGAACGGCAGAAACGCCATATATTTCCACAATAAAAGGAGGATTTTGTGATGGAAAAGAAAATTCTGATGCTTTGCGGTGATTTTACGGAGGATTATGAGACCATGGTCCCTTTCCAGGCGCTATCCATGCTGGGATACCAGGTCGATGCGGTCTGTCCTGAAAAAAAAGCGGGCGATACCGTGGCCACAGCAGTCCATGATTTTTTGGGTGAGCAAACCTATACTGAGCTTCGCGGACATAATTTTGCCCTGACTGCCGACTTTGACGCGGTTAAAGTTTCCGATTATGCGGGCCTCTTCCTGACGGGGGGCCGCGCACCTGAGTACATCCGTCTGAATCCTCGTGTTATTGAGATCGTGCAGGAATTCTTTGCCGCCGGCAAACCCGTGGCCGCCATCTGCCACGGCCCGCAGATTCTAACCGCCGCCGGTGTACTAAAGGGCTACAAAGCCACCGCTTACCCCGCTGTGGGACCAGATATCACTGTGTCAGGCGGCACCTATGTGGAGGTTCCGGTGGATCAGGCCGTGGTGGACCGCAACTTGGTCACTGCGCCCGCGTGGCCGGGCGACACCGCCATTTGCAGAGAGTTTATCAAGCTGTTGGGTGCCAAAATCGAGATCTGATCCATAAGACAAAACGCTCCGCAAAACAAAATGCTCCGCCGGAAGAAACGTGTGTTTCTTCCGGCGGAGCATTTTGTTCTTTTACAGCTTAAAAACGTTACACCCCCGTGAGATCGAAGGCTGGTACAAAGCCCGCGTCCGCGGAGGCATCCTCCTGCACAAAGCCCTCCAGGCCCAGGTCGGCCATATAGCCCTCCGCAGCGCGCGCCTCGGAGGCTCGGAGCCGGCGGTTGATTTCTGGAAATTCTCCGGCCCGCCCCAGCGGCACATACTGGCGCATAAGGGAAAACAGTACGGTCCCGGGTGGAAAACTCTCCGCCACCCAGTCCATCACCCGTTTGGCCTCCGGCAGACAGCCCGGCAAAATCAGGTGCCGGATCAGAACGCCAGAGCGCAGCATGCCGTTTTCCAAAACATACGGCCCGGTCTGGCGCACCATCTCGCGGATGGCGGCCACAGCCGCCCGCGGATAATCGGCCGCACCGGAGTAACGGCCCGCCAATTCCGCCGTCAGGTACTTGAGGTCGGGCAGATAAATTTGTACCTTGCCCGTAAGCGCACGGAGTGTCTCCACCCGGTCGTATCCCCCGCTGTTCCACACCACCGGAACCGGCAGCGGCACATCCAGCGCCGCTGCCACAGCGTGGGCAAAGTGCGTGGGATTAACCAGATTGATATTATGGGCACCCCTACCGATCAGTTCCAGGAAGATTTGTCGCAGACGGGAAACCGAAATTTTCTTCCCAAAGTCCTGATGGCTGATGCCGTCGTTCTGGCAGAATACACAGTCCAGCGGACAGCCGGAAAAAAACACCGCGCCGGACCCCCGCGTTCCGGAGATGGGCGGCTCCTCCCACCGATGGAGCGCGGCGCGTGCCACCACGGGAAGGGACGGCATCCGGCAGTACCCGCCGCCCGCGGTCTCTGTCCGCTCAGCCTCGCACCCGCGGGGACAGAGCCTGCAGATCATGGTCTCTCGCTCCTCTCTCCGGCCCGCAGGCGATCTTCCACAAAAGAACGGAACAGCCCAAACGCGCTGGGAACGGCGTAATCCCGGTCCAACTCCATCCTGCCGGCCCACACCCAGCCTTTCGGCAGGCAGTCATTTTCCAGATCGGCCACCAGGGCGGTCATCCGCCACTCCACATGGGTAAAAATATGCCTTCCCACTGCCGCAAAGGAGACACCCGTCGCTGCGAGGCCCCACTCCTCCGGAATTTTCTCCACTGGAAAAAGTTCGTTGGGGTATTCCCATAAACCGGCCAGCAGCCCCCGTTCCGGCCGGCGGCGCAAGGCCACCCGCCCCTTATAAAACAGCAGAAACACGGTCCTCTTTTCCATTTTTCGCATCTTTTTCGGTGGCCTGACCGGCAACGCGTCGGTTCGGTTTTCCTGCCGGGCCCGGCAGAATTCTCCCGCCGGGCAGCGGTGACACAGGGGCGCGCCGTTGGGCAGGCACACCGTAGCGCCCAACTCCATCAGGGCCTGATTGAAATCCCCTGGAGCACGGACCGGAATGACCGCCCCAACCGCCTGACTCATCCGCTTTTTGGTGGACAGCTTGGTAATATCGTCCCCATTCCCGGTAATCCGTGAGACCACCCGCAAAACATTCCCATCCACCGCAGGGACCGGGATACCGAAGGCGATGGACGCAATGGCACCCGCCGTATAGTCTCCCACCCCGGCCAGCGTGCGCAGCGCGTCATAGCTGGCCGGAAACTTCCCGCCGAATTGCTCTATAACCTGTCGGGCGGCCTTCTGAAGATTTCGCGCCCGATTATAATATCCCAGCCCCTGCCACAGCTTCAAAAGGCGGTCCTCCTCCACAGTGGCCAGATCCGCCACTGTGGGCAGCACCTTGATGAAGCGCTGAAAATAGTCCTTAACCGCCGCCACCCGGGTCTGCTGGAGCATAATCTCCGATACCAGCACTTTATAAGGGGTCGGGTCGCTGCGCCAGGGGAGTACCCTGGCATTTTCCTGATACCACTGCAAAAGGGGAATGGGCAAATGTTTCAGTTCGTTCAAGGAAACACCTCCGGAGAACGATTTTTCAGTTTTGATTTATTATATAGCAAAATCTTCTTCTTTTCAAATTCCGAGTAACCAGGACTCTTTTATCGGTTCCGCCGGAATCTTCTTAACCGGCAGCGGCTTCTTGACGCGGAGCGGAAAAGAGTTTATGATAAAATATAGTGAAAATAGTTTTGGCAGAGATCAGTCCACCCGTACCGCGTTATTCTGCTTTTTGAGGGATTTTAGGAGGCGCACAGGATGAAGTATTATTCGTTCCGCGACAAAATTCCACTTAAATTTCACCTCTTTCTGACGATGCTCCTACTTCCACTCAACACAGCGGGTTCTCTTTATGCCGCTTACTGTGCGCTACAGGCGCGGGCACAGCTCTCCTTCGTGCAGTTCTTCTTTGCTTTTTTTATCTCTGTTTTCTCCGCCTTGCTGGCGGTGGTGGCTTGGAACGGACTGCGGCTGTTCCGCCCGATCGGCTTTTACGGTATTTTTGTTCTGGTGTGGTTCAACACGCTCATCCAGCTCACCCTGATGATTTTGATTTTTCTGGGAATCACTTCCGGCAATGCGATAACCAGTGCGGAACGCTTTGGATATTGGCTTCTTTTCTCCGCTTGTGTCACCTTCTATTACGGGAAGCGCAAGATTCTGTTTGGCTTTTCCGTATCTGATTCTCCCCCTGCACCCGCCCCTAAGGAAGATCCGCCGCCGCTGAAGTAATCCCTGCTTTTTCCATTCCCCGTCTCTGCGCCGCCTTGGCGGCTTTGGGGCGGGGAATGCTTTTATTTCAAACCTGTTCCAAACTATACCATATCGAGGGAGTTCCCTTAATGAGCCATCTGATTGATACCTTTGGCGCCTTTGTGGACCGGCAGGCGCCCGCTCACCCGGTCCGGGCCAGGCGGCTGCTTATCGCTGCCTATGAAGCAAAAAAATGGCAGATGCGGCTGGCGCCAGACCGCGGCCTGCCTCCATCCAAACGGGAGCTGTGCCTGATTATGATGCAGTCCATTCTTGACTGCCTGCGTCGGCCGGAACACTCCGCCATGGTCAGCCTTTTTGTTCCCTGTGAGCCGCTGACAGCCCTGGGCGTCCACCCCTATTCCGTGGAAGGGCTGTCCTGCTATCTTACCGGTGCGGGCGCTTACCGCGCTTTTCTGGACCATACCGTAGAAGATGGCGTGCCGGAAACGCTGTGTTCCTATCACCGTGTCTTTCTCGGCGCGGCAGGGATGCACGTGATGCCCGCTCCCCGGTTCGTACTGCACACTAATCTGGCCTGTGACGCCAACCAGCTCACCTTCCGTAATCTGGCCGGCCGGTTCCACATTCCGGACTTTGCAGTGGATGTACCTTTTGCGCACAGCGAGGAGGCAGTGCGATATGTGGCGGAGCAGCTCCGGAAGATGGTTCGCTTTATCGAGGACTGCTCGGGCCAAAAGCTGCCGGAGGAAGCGCTGCGGGCCGCTGTGGGACGCAGCGCGCGCACGGCAAAAAACTACCGTCGCTATCTTTCTCTTCAGAATGATCACTGGCTGTCGGGCGACGTAACCAGCGAACTGTACGCCGCCTTTATGAACCATGTACTGCTGGGTACGCCTCAGGTGGAACGGTTCAGCCAGATGTGCCTGGAAGACGTTCAGAACGCTCCCCCAAGAAGCGGTCTCAACCTGCTGTGGCTACATACCATCCCTTTCTGGCAGCAGCCGGTACGCCAGCGGCTCAATTTCAGCGACCGGGTCCGCATTGCGGCGTGCGACATGTCCTATGAGGGACTGGTTCATATGGATGCGAGCAAGCCCTATGAATCCATGGCGGCGCGCATGGTCTACTCCGGTTTTAACGGCTCGGCGGAGTACCGCGTGAAAGCTGCACTTCAGGCCGCGCGGACCGTAGGCGCGGATGGAGTCGTCTATTTTTGCCACTGGGGCTGCAAAGCCACGCTGGGCGCGGCCCAGATGGTTAAGCAGTCCCTGGAGGCCGCCGGTTTCCCCACACTCATTCTGGATGGCGACGGCTGTGACCCCGGGAACAGCAGCGACGGGCAGGTCTCCACCCGGCTGGACGCATTTCTAGAACTTCTGGAGGCTCGGAATTCATGATCTACACCATCTGCAAATACACACCCACCGAGCTGCTGGCCAGTTTCGGACAGACCTGTACCGTACTGGATCGCATACCCGAGTGCTTTGACCGCGCGGAACAAACCGCTCACCCCAATCTGTGCGGATTCGGAAAGTCGGTTCTGGAAGCGGTTCTGTCCGGCGGCGTGCGGGAGCTGGTGCTGGTGAACTGCTGCGACACCATCCGGCGGGTCTATGACGTACTCCAGCGCACCGGAGCATGTGATTTTCTGTTTCTCATGGATCTGCCCCACGAAGCCTGCGGCTGCTCCCGCGCCCTGCTCACGGGTGAGCTGAACCGGCTTCTGAACACCTATGCCACGTATAGCGGAATGGAATTTTCGCTGCCGAAATTTCAAGCCGCCTTCCGGACAAACGCTAAAAATTGCGGGCCTTATGTAGGAATTCTGGGCGTGCGGGTGGGCCGTGATTTGGAGCGGATGATGGCCCGCTGCTTTTCCCTTCCGGTCCGGAACCTTACCTGCACACAGGGACGCTGCCTGAACGGGGACAGCGTGCGTGCCGCCGGGACTCTGGAAAGTGCCCTGGACGCTTACGCCGCCGAGCTGCTGCACCAGGTCCCCTGCCGCCGCATGGACGACGAAACCGCCCGTCAGGCCCTGTATCGGGACCCTGACCTGCGCGGTATTGTCTACCACACCATCAAATTCTGCGACTTTTATGGGTTTGAGTACGCCGAAATCCGGCGTCAGATGGACGTACCCATTTTAAAAGTGGAAACGGATTATACACGTCAGAGTCAGGGGCAGATACTGACGCGGCTGGAGGCCTTTTCAGAAACTGTCTCCGGCCCGGCCCCGGAGACAGGAGGAAGCAAATTGCCGACCGAGGGAGTTTTTTTTGTGGCGGGAATCGACAGCGGTTCCACCAGCACCGATGTTGTCATTCTGAATCAGGACAAAAAAATCGTGGGCACATCCATTGTACCCACCGGCGCCGGTGCCTCCGCCGGCGCCGAAAAAAGTCTGGAAGCCGCGCTCCGCTCCGCGGGTCTCAGGCAGGATCAGCTGGCACGTACCGTCGCCACTGGCTATGGCCGCGCCAATCTCGGCGGTGGACTGGAACAGAGCGTCACTGAAATCACCTGTCATGCCCGGGGTGCATTTTTTCTAAATCCTAAAATCCGCACTATCATCGACATCGGCGGACAGGATAGTAAGGTCATTCGGATCGACGGAACCGGACATGTCATCAATTTTGTCATGAACGACAAGTGCGCGGCCGGAACGGGGCGCTTTCTGGAAATGATGGCCCGCACACTGGGCATGGGCCTGGAAGAAATGAGCCGCACCGGTCTAACCTGCCGGGAGGACATCACCATTTCCAGCATGTGCACGGTGTTTGCCGAGTCCGAGGTGGTATCGCTGGTAGCCCAGAACAAGGATGTCTCCGACATTGTCCATGGTCTCAACAAATCCGTGGCCGCTAAAACCGCCGCGCTGGCGGCCCGTCTGGGTATGGAGGGCGACTACTGCATGACCGGCGGCGTGGCGAAAAACGCGGGTGTGGTAAAAGCGCTGGAGGAAAAACTTGGGGTATCGCTTTTTATCTCCGACGAGGCGCAGCTGTGCGGTGCGCTGGGCGCGGCTCTGCTGGCCTTTGATCTGTAGCAATATGCTGCCCAATCCATACGGAAGCGGGGAGCCTCTCCCTCCTGGAGAGGCTCCCCGCTTTTTCGTTTCTCACTCTTTTGTGGCGTTTTGAAGCAGCCGCTCCAGCTCCTCTTTGGTAAAATGGTATACCCTGTCACAAAATTGGCAGGTTAGCTCCGCACCGCCCTGCTCACGGATCAGATCGCCCATTTCCTTTTTCCCCATACTGATAAGCGCGCGGGTCACCCGCTCCCTGCTGCACTGGCAGCGGTACGTGATCGCCGTACGCTCCAGCAGCTCCGGTTCTCCGCCCGCCAGCACCTTTTGCAGCAAACCGGCCGCATCCAAACCGTCGCTCAGCGCGGTTGTAACGGGACCCAGCGCCGCTACCGCCGTCTCCAGCCGGTCAACTATCTCCGCCGGCGCGCCCGGCAGCAGCTGCACAAGATAACCGCCCGCGCAGGCCACTGACTGGTCCCGGTCCACCAGCACACCCAACGCGCAGGCGGTAGGAATCTGCTCACTCTGAGCAAAGTAGGCCGTAATGTCCTCGGCGATCTCGCCGCTGACCAGGGCCACGCTGCCCACATAGGGTTCCCGCAGGCCCATATCCTTAATCACGGTGAGAAAACCATCCCGGCCCACGGCAGTTCCTACGTCCAGTTTTCCCGGCGCTTTCAAGGGCAGCTCCACATGGCCGTTCTGCACATAGCCGCGTGGATTGCCCTCGCTGTCCGCCACCGCTGTGATAACGCCCAGCGGGCCGCCCCCTTTGATGCGCAGTGTCACGGAACCTTCCCGCTCCTTGAGCATACTTCCCATCAAGGACGCGGCCATCAGAGTGCGCCCCAGCGCGGCCGTAGCCACCGGCAGCGTCTTATGGATCTGCCGCGCCCGTTCGGTCAGTTTCCGGCCTGTAATGGCCATTCCCTTCACATAACCGTCTTTTGTTATCATGCGTACCAGCTCATCCGCCACGGTACAATCACCCCTTCCGTGCCGCGAAGAAGATTCGTTCCTCCCCGCTTTTCGGTGCACGAAGCTTTAGATTACCGAATCGCCGAATCTCCGGGAAGCCTGCTTCCCGGAGATAGCCCTCCAACTCGTCCGTCTCGTAGGCGTACTCCTCGTGGATCTCCTCCGCTCTGCGCCAGAGAGCACCCTCTTTGAAAAACAGGTCTATCCCATACGTACAGATCCGGCGGCGTGTGGAATACTCTGCCCGCCAGACACAGTATGTGTCCTCAGTTTCGTCGATAAACATACCGCCGTCCAGACCACGCAGTTTCTCCGGAGTATTGATGTCGAACAGGAACACGCCACCCGGCATCAGAAACAGATGCACCCGGGCAAAGGTCCTGCGCAGGGCCGACGGCCGCGTCATATAGTTCACACTGTCCAGGCAGCAGATACACGCGTCCACGGTTCCGTACAGATCCAGCCGATCCATAGACTGATGCAGAAAAATAGGCGGGATTCCCTTCACATCCCGTCCCTTTTCCGACGCCACCGCCAACATCTCCTCCGACAGGTCCACGCCGATCATCTCGTAACCCCGCTCCGCCAGAAGGCAGGTCAGGGTACCAGTCCCGCAGGCCAGGTCCAGCACGGTATGAACCGGCAGCTTTGCCCTGGCGAACTGTTTTTCAATGTAATCCGCCCACGCCTCATAATCCACATCCGTGGTCAGCGCATCATACCGGCAGGCCAGCGCCTCATAACTGTTCATGACGTTTTTTTCGCAGCTCCTTTGCCCTCGGCAATACGTCTTTATAACCGTCCGCGCCGTAATTGAGCGAGCGGTTCACCCTGCTGATGGTAGCACTGCTGGCACCTGTCCGCTCCAGAATATCGTTATAAATCATGCCGTCGCTGAGCAGAAGTGCAACCTCAAACCGCTGCTCCATGGCCCGCAGCTCTGCAACCGTACACAAGTCTTCAAAGAACTTCTTGCATTCGTCAAGATTCTTCAGGCTGAGTATACTTTCGTACAGCAGGTCATCGTGCTCTTTTTTGTCCTTGACGCTCATGATACGCCCTCGCTTTCCTTATTCTGTCCGCCCGAGGCCGACATTATGACAGCATCATTTTACCTCAGTGAAGTATGAAAGTAAAGAGGAAACTGTGCTTCCCGGTGAATTTCCTGCCTGATCGGGGTAGAACGGCGGGAACGGTTCTCCTTGACAAGTCTTGCGTACAAGCGGTATGATTTTATTTGTTAAAAATTGCCATTTCCTTGAATGAAAGGAGCGACCGGCCATGAAAAAGTGCTGTATCCCCTCTCTTTTCCTTTTACTGCTGATGCTTTCCGCCTGCGGCATACCGCCCGGCTCCTCCGCGGCACCGTCTTCTGATCCGGCCGCCTCCGCAGAAACGAACCGCGCCGTCAATCCGCTGACCGGGCTGTCCATGGACGCCTCTTTTCTAAATCGCCGGCCTATTGCTATTATGCTGAACAACATTCGTGTCTCGCTGCCCCAGCTCGGTGTGTCACAGGCGGACATCATCTATGAGGCGCCGGCGGAGGGCGGGATTACCCGCATGCTGGCTGTATTCCAGGACGTGGACGGCGTCGGTGAAATTGGATCCGTGCGCTCATCCCGGCCCTACTATCTGGAGCTGGCCTTAGGGCTGGACGCGGTCTATCTTCATGCCGGCGGCAGCGAGGCCGCCTACGACGACATACAAGCTTGGAACGTTACGGCACTGGACTGCGTCCGGGGACCCTATGAGGGTACTTTGTTCTGGCGAGACCCAGAGCGCCGGAAAAACATGGGATTTGAACACAGCGTCCTCACCTCAGGCGATACCATCTCCTCCCTGCTCCCCACTTACGGCATCCGACTGGATCATGAGGACGATTATTCTTATCCGCAAACCTTTACGGAAACCGGCACGCCGTCGGATGGTGAGGCGGCCACCAGCATTACCGTGCCCTTCTCCTCCTACAAAACCGGAATCTTTACTTATGACGCGCAGTCCCGTACCTATCAGGTGGACGAATATGGCGCGGCCTATGTGGACGGCGATACCGGCGCTCAGGTTGAGGTTACCAACGTTCTGGTGCTGAAAACCGACTGTCACATCATCCCCGGCGATGACAAAGGCCGTCTGTCCGTCACCCTTACGGGAAGTGGGGACGGATGGTTTGCCTGCGGTGGAAAACTGATTCCCATCCACTGGAGTAAAGCGGATCGGAATGCTCCTCTCATTTACACGACGGAAGACCGCTCTCCTCTGTCCTTGGGCGCAGGCCGCTCTTATGTAAATATCATTCCGCTGGAAAATAACATTTCCTGGTCCTGATTTCCCCTGCATGCACAGAAGCGCACCCACCTCATAGAATGGGATGGAAGCCAGCCTATCCGGAAACCATCATTCTAGGAGGTATTGCAATGCCAGAAAAGGTCGTACCCGGTCCCGTGCAGGATAACGCCTGCATCCGGGAGGCGGTCTGTATACACACTATGAAAATCTTTGATTCCTGCAAAGATAAAGATTGTATCGACGATCTGAGATTTTATCCCACGAAGAACGACCAAGCCGTCGTGGACCGCGCCATTAGTATCCGGGCAGGTACCGCGGAACTGCTGCATGTGTACATCGACGTTGACCCTGCCGGCTACCATCGGGGTTTCTACACCGTGGACGTTCGCTACTTTTACCGCATCACTGCCGACGCCTTTGTCGGCGCGCCTCGCCCAGTGGAAGTCTCAGGCCTAGCGGTCTTTGATAAGCGCGTTATTCTGTTCGGCAGTGAAGGCAGCGCCAAAGTATTCACCTCTGCCGGTACCTGCGACGGGCCTGACCCGCGCAAAATGGGCAGAACCAACCTTCCCATCGCGGTGGTCGAGGCCGTGGACCCCATCGTACTCAGCATGCGTCTGGTGGACGTCTGTGATCATTGCCCCTGCGACAGTGACCTGACCGAGGTCCCGCCCAGCATCTGCGCCTGCTTTGGAAGCGATCTCTGCTTCAGCAATGAAGGCCGGCGCGTCTATGTGACACTGGGCCAGTTCTCCATCATCCGCCTGGAGCGTGACACGCAGCTGCTCATCCCCGCCTATGACTACTGCATGCCCGATAAGGAATGCACCAACGCCGGCAGCGAAGATGATCCCTGCGAAATTTTCAGTCAAGTAAACTTCCCCGTCAATGAGTTTTTCCCGCCCAATGAACTGTCCGGCGGCAGCTATCCACCCTTCCGCGGGTCCTGCGGGAACAACTGTAACTGAGCCACCCACCCACGCGCCCGGCATGGCGCGACTCCGGCCAACAAAGCCGGTTGTCATAGAAAATGGAGCTGTTGAGCTTTCCCCATTCGCTCAGCAGCTCCATTCTATTTTCTTTTATTCACCCGGGGATAGCGTTTTCTTTTTTCATTGTTTTACCGCTCTTTCCCGGCTTAGCCTCCGAAGCAGGAACTGCTCCACACGATCGCCATATTTAAGGCCCAGCAAAAACAGTTCGACTCCGATCGACCCGGCAAAGATCAAGCCGGCGGGCGTAAAACTGAGAAGCGAACTTCCCACCGCACACGACACGAGCAAACCCCAAGGGCGGGTGCACACAGCTATGAAAAAAAATCTTCTGGCCTGAATATCAGTTAACCCCGCCAAGATGCAGAGAATATCATCGGGAAAAAATGGGAGCAGGAACGCCAAGGCCAGAAAAACATCACGTTTTTTTTGGATAATGGACAGATATCGTTCCGTCAGCTTTTTGCTCACAATTCGGACTACAAACTGCTTCCCCAGCGCGCGAGCCAGCCAGAACACCAGCACAGAGCCGAGCAGAACCGCACCGCAGGTCAGCCAGAAGCAGGTCCACATGTCAAATACCACGGCACCCGCAGCCGCCGTCACATTGCTGGGAATGGGGGCCACAATGACGGAGGCAAGCTGAATGATAAAAAATATAATCTGAGAGTAGGGCGAAAAATGCCGGATATAGGCCCGCATGGTTTCCATTGACATAGCTGCGGAGAAGAATCCGGTTTCCGCCAGAAACAACAGCAATCCCAGGATGAAAACAATCAGCAGACAAGTTAAAATACGCGGCAGCCGTTTCATTTTCCATCGCCCCTCTCAACACTCATCATTCTTTTCGTCTGATTATGATAGAAAGAATGTTAACTCTATTTTATACAAAATCTGCATTTTTTTGCGAAGAATATTGCACAAGAAAAATTTACAAAAGAAATAAAAAAGCCACACCAAAAACTGGTGTGGGTACTTCTTTGTCCAGACTCAATTTACACTTACATTACCGCTCACTGATGACCATGACATCTTCTCCGCCAAACATCAAATCTTCTCCATCAGGAACATGAGCATGTGTGTCCTTCGTCATATTCAACACCTCCTTTTCTTTTAACTGTGCTTATTATAATCCGGCGGTCATAAATATGCAAGAGACAAAATGGTATATTTCATAAATTTTGTGTAAACATTTTATTACAAAATTACCAATGCCTTTTATGCAGCTTCAAGAAAGGGGACCCGCTGTTCCGCACATACCTTCCTCCCTGCACCATTTCCTGATTATTTGGGAAACCATTCCCGGTGGAGCGTAAGGCCCAAAACAGCGATCTCAATTTCCCATATTATCTATAAATTTACAACTCAAGCTAAAAAACAGCGGCATGAAAATCATGCCGCTGCCTTTTGTTGTGTGCAACTCAGCCCTGGGAAATTGCTCCAGTGGGGCAGGTATCAGCACAGCTACCGCAGTCAATGCAGGTATTGGCGTCGATTACAAACTGAGAATCGCCCTGAGAGATCGCTCCAGTGGGGCAAGCACTCTCACAAGCGCCACAACTCACACAGGCATCGCTGATGACATAGGCCATGGGGAACACCTCCAAAATAAGTATGATGTTATTTTAGCACAGATTTTAAAAAATGCAATCCCTGTTTCTTTGAAAAATTGGCCATATCCTGTGAATTTATGGGTATACTTCTTCCAGTCGGAAAATCATACAGTTTCTGCAGGAAGGGGCAAATGAAATGAAAAAGGACCAGGCTTCATTCCGCGTGGAGTTCTCGGGGACATTGGCTCCCGAGCTGGAATTGTCCGCCCGCTCTCAGGCACACGCAAACCGGCTGCGCGGTGCCCACGCGCCGGCAAAAGGAGGAGGTGACCCTTCATTCGGGAAAACAGATTCACCAAAAGTTCTCAAGCAGCCCTGAAGCTGGCGCAGGCCTACGCTGCTCAATTGGGTCACAGCTATATCGGCACCGAGCATCTTTTGCTGGGCCTTGCGCAGGAGGGGCACGGTATGGCCGCGCGGGTGCTGGCGGGTGCCGGCCTGACCCCATCGTCCATTCAGGCCGCCGTGATCCATCTGGTGGGCGTAGGTGCACCGTCACGCATGCCTTTTCAGGGCCTTACTCCCAGGTGCCGGTCTGTGATCGAGCACGCGCTGGACGAAGCAGAGCGCTTAGGTCGGCGCTTTGTGGGAACCGAACATCTTCTGATGGGCATTTTACAGCAAAAAGACAGCACGGCCGCCAGCGTTCTGACGCAAGGCGGCATAAAACCGGCTCAAATGTACGACAACATGCAGGCGGCTCTGGAAGGGACCTCCCAGAGCGGGGGAAAACCTTGCAGTGAGCGGGAATCTGCGGAACGGAGGGAATTAAAATTGCTGGACCAATTTTCCCGAGATTTAACACGGGCAGCCGCCGATGGAGCGTTGGATCCGGTCGTTGGCCGGGATAAGGAGCTGCGCCGGGTCATTCAAATCCTGTCCCGCCGCAGAAAAAATAACCCGGCGCTGATCGGTGAACCCGGCGTCGGAAAGACTGCCGTGGCGGAAGCTCTGGCCTGCCGCATCGCGGAGGGCACCGTGCCGGAGGAACTACGCGGTAAGCATCTTCTTTCGCTGGAGCTGTCCACCATGGTGGCGGGCACCAAATACCGGGGAGAGTTCGAGGAACGGGTCAAAAACATCCTGGCGGAGGTGCGCCGCGCCGGAAACATCATTCTTTTTCTGGATGAACTGCACACCATCGTGGGCGCCGGCAGCGCAGAGGGCGCCATCGACGCCGCCAATATCATTAAACCAGCCTTGGGGCGGGGCGACATTCAGGTTATCGGGGCCACTACGCTGGATGAATATCGCCGCTATATCGAAAAGGATGCCGCGCTGGAACGCCGGTTCCAGCCCGTCTTAGTAGAGGAACCCAGCCGGGACACAACGCTGGCCATTCTCCGCAGTCTGCGCGGTAAATATGAAACTCATCACAAGCTGCATATCACCGATGAGGCACTCTCCGCCGCCGTAACACTCTCCTGCCGTTATCTTCCCGCCCGTTTTCTACCGGATAAGGCTGTGGACCTGATGGACGAGGCGGCCGCCCGGGTCCGTCTGGAAACGCTCTCTACCCCCCCTCTGCTGCGGACTTTGGAGGAACGAATCGGACGCACCACCCGCCAAAAAGAGGACGCCATCCGCCGTCAGAGCTATAAAGAGGCGGCCATGCTGTGGAATGCGGAGGCGGACTTTTGCCGGGAGCTGGAACTGCAGCGTGCACTCTGGAGGCTTCAGCATCCACCCAATCAGGTGGGGCCCGAAGATGTGGCCGCAGTGGTGTCCGATTGGACCGGTATCCCGGTGACCAGCCTGACTCAGGCCGAATCGGCGCGGCTTATGGGCCTGGAAAGCGCGCTGCACCAACGCGTGGTGGGCCAGGAAAAAGCGGTTTCCGCCGTGGCCCGCGCGGTGCGCCGCGGCCGGACGGGAATCAAAGAACCAAACCGCCCTGTGGGGGCCTTTCTGTTTCTCGGCCCCACTGGTGTGGGGAAAACCGAGCTGTGCAAGGCGCTGGCAGAGGCCATGTTCGGCACCGAGGAGGCCCTGCTGCGGTTTGATATGTCGGAATATATGGAACGGCATACGGTCTCCCGGCTCATCGGCTCGCCGCCGGGCTATGTGGGATATGATGAGGGCGGCCAGCTGACGGAACAGGTTCGTCGCCGGCCATACTGTGTGGTCCTGTTCGATGAAATTGAGAAAGCCCACCCGGATGTGTGGAGTCTTCTCCTCCAAATCATGGAAGACGGCATTCTGACCGACGCCCAAGGCCACCACGTGGATTTTCGCAACGCGGTGGTAGTCTTGACCTCCAACACCGGGGCTGAACACATTGTCAGCGGCGGGGCACGGTTGGGCTTCCGCCCTTCCGATTCGAAGGAAAACGGGAAAAACGCCATTTCCTCAGCGGTCATGGATGATCTGCGCCGCGTGTTCCGTCCGGAATTTCTCAACCGGCTGGATGAAATCATCCTGTTCCATCCCCTTGAGCCGGCGGAATTACAGCAGATCGCCAAAGATCTAATCCGTGCTCTTTCCAAGCGTCTGGAACCACTGGGCGTTTCTCTGGACGTGCCGGGTCCCGTGCTGGACCTGTTATGCCGGGAAGGTACCGACCCCGCTAATGGAGCGCGTCCCCTCCGACGTGCCATCCGCAGTAACATTGAAAATCCGCTGGCTGAACTTCTGCTCTCCGGCGCGGTCGCCTCGGGAGGCCATGTACGGGCCCAAACGGACGGAACCACCATTCAGCTCTGTCCCCAACCCCTTGCTGCCCCCCCCGCCATTCGGGAAACTGGGCCCGAGGAGGCGGCTACCCCCGACATCGCCAATGGGAAGGCAAGCCTGCTGCCCCATTCGGCGCCGCCTGCCGCCTCTTAAATCCCCCATTTAAAACAAAGGAGAAGTTAACTTATGAAAATGAAACGTTTTTTCTTGCCCTTGACTCTGCTGGCTCTTGTTCTAAGCGGCTGTACCCGCACCACAGCCAACCCCAGCCAGGATGTCAAAACACCGGAAGAAATTACCCAGAACTTTGTCAGCGCCATCCAGAGTGCCCGCTCGGAGGCAGACAACACTAACTATCCTCTCATCACCACCTCCGGAGACCAGTACGCTGATGAGATTTTTCCGCTTCTGGGCGTCACGGCGGACGATATGACTTCGTATGCCATCTCCATTTCTTCGGTAAATACCAACGCCTACGCCATCGCCCTGATTCGGCCCGCCGCCGACAAGAACGACACGGTGAAAAAAGGACTGGACAGTTATGTAAGCAGTCAGAAGCAGACCTATCAGGACAATGGGGCCGACCAATATGACATCGCTAACGCCGCAAAGGTGGAAAAGCTGAGCGACGGCACGTATCTGTTGGTTATGTGCGATAAGTCCGACGACGTGGCAAAGTCGATTAAAACAAACCTGGGCGTGTAATCTCCCGCAAGCGTCCATTTCCCTCCATCAAAATACGGCGGCACCGTTTAAATTAGCGGTGCCGCCGTACCATTCCGTACCATTATTGACTCCAAAAAGCGCGGATCTCTTCCTGTCGGGCCAACGCTTTCTCATAACCGTCCCGCCAGAGGTTTCTGATCTTATCCACGTCCCTTTCAATCCGGGAAAAGCCCACCGTATTCTCCGGCGCAAGAAGCAAAGCCTTTCCCTCCCGCTCCAGATCAAACAGGCGCCGCCGGGACGCGTTATACCTGTCCGCCCGCTCCCGCATCGTACGGCAGAAATTGGGGTAATGGCGGTAACGCAGGTCAATGAACGGCTGGAGCTTTTCCGGCTGGCGGATATAGTCCCGCTCCCGGGTCAGGATAACCACCACGCGGTCGCAGCCCATATCGAACGCCCGCTGATAGGGAATGGCATCAGCAGCTCCCCCGTCCAGGCAGGGTTTTCCATCCAGGCGGAATATGGGGAACAGCAGCGGCATGGCGCAAGTGGCCTGAAGCATCAGAAATTTGTCGTCCCTTCGGGGTACCGGCAGATACTCCGCCTTCCCCGTGTTCAAATTGGTGACCACTGCCTCCACTTCTCCAGGAAAAGCGGAAAAAGCCTCATAGTCAAACGGCACGAGCCGGTTGGGAATGTCGTCATAAGTAAATTTCAAACCAAAATAGCAGCGGTTTCTGGGGACAAGCAGATTCCGCTTACCCATATAGCGCTTGTCGTTGGCATACCTGGTTAAAATCTCCAGATTGCGTTTCTTCTGCCGGGAGACATAACTTACCCCGTAGGCGATGCCCGCCGAAACGCCGATCACATAATCGGGCATCAGATCGGCCTCCAGCAATCCATCACAGGCACCGCTGGAAAAAATCGTGCGCAGGGCCCCTCCTTCCAACACAATCCCGGTTTTCATGGTACCACTTCCTCTGTTCCGAGGCCATACTGCGGCCATGGGAACGATTTGTTTTTTATTATACCTCCGCGCCCAACGTTTTGTAAAGCGGCCCACCGCTGTCATCTCCATATACTTCCTGCAGGCTGCACTTTTGTAGCATATCTCGGAAAATCCTCCCATATTGCGGTGTTTTTTCTGCTTTTATTCCTTTTCCAAAAAAGCGCCGTTTTTTTCTCCCTTATTGTCTGCTGGACTATCCTTCGCCTTTGTGCTACACTCAAAAAAGGTGCAAGCTTTACCCACAATAAAAAGGAGGATTCGGTATGACTTATGCAGAAGTAATTGAACACGCGCGAACCTGTCTTGGAACGTACTGCAAGGGGTGTCCGGAATGTAACGGCAGAGCCTGTCGCAACCAGATTCCCGGGCCAGGCGCCAAAGGCGTGGGCGACACGGCCATTCGAAATTATGATAAGTGGAAAGAAATCCGTATCAACATGGACACGCTGACCGCCGGCGGCCCGGTAGATACCGCCTGTCAGTTGTTCGGGCGCACCTTCCGGTACCCCTTTTTCGCCGGTCCGGTGGGTGCCGTAAATCTCCACTATGGCGATAAATACAACGATCTTACTTATAATGATGTTCTGGTAACCGCCTGCGCGGAAGCGGGCATCGCCGCCTTCACGGGCGACGGCACTAACCCCGATGTCATGACTTCGGCCACCAAGGTCATCGGTCAAAACGGCGGCATGGGTATTCCCACGGTCAAGCCCTGGAACGCGGAGACCGTTTGCGACAAAATGAACGCCGTCCGCGCCTGCCATGCTTTCGCGGCCGCGATGGACGTGGACGCCGCCGGTCTACCCTTCCTGAAAAATATGACGCCGCCGGCCGGAAATAAGTCTATGGAGGAACTGCGCAGCATTATCACGGACGCCGGCATACCGTTTATTGTAAAAGGTATTATGACCGTAAAAGGAGCCTGTAAGGCCCGCGAGGCCGGTGCAGCCGCCATCGTGGTATCCAATCACGGCGGCCGTGTGCTGGACCAGTGTCCCTCGACCGCGGAGGTCCTGCCGGAAATCGTGGCGGCCGTGGGTAACGACATGAAGATCCTTGTTGACGGTGGAATCCGCTCCGGCGTGGATATTTTTAAGGCGCTGGCCATAGGCGCGGATGCTGTAATGATTGCCCGTCCATTCGTTACCGCCGTCTACGGCGGCGGAGAGGAGGGTGTGGCAGCCTATATCCAAAAGCTAGCGGCCGAACTGACGGATACCATGTCCATGTGCGGTGCGCACAGCCTGGATGAGATCACACCCGACATGGTGCGTCTCTGAGCTCCACAACACGTTGGAATTACATAAAAAACGGGGCCGGAACGGCAGCTGCCGTTCCGGCTCCGTTTTTTCATCCGCCGGATAGAAAACCGATCGGTGGCTCTCCGCTTTGCTCCTGTTCAGCCTCCACGTCCAGAATCACCGTATCGACTCCGCCGCGCATGGCATAGGTCAGCGTATACATGGTTCCGCCCAGCAATCCGTCATAAACGGCAATCAGCCGTGAAGAGTGGTCAACCATATAGCGGTCGCGCCGCTGCATGCAACCGTTACTATAACGGTGCTGGACCATTGTCTCACAGTTACACTGAGATACCAATAAAAAATAGCGGTTTCGATCCCGCTCCGACCACCGGTTAGTCTGTTCTTCACATGGGAGAGCAGCCTCCAGCGTCACATCCGCACACCGCTCCCGAAAGGCGAGCAGCGCCTCGCAAAAGTAGAAATCCGCTCCGCGTGCCATGCCACAGATGAAATGCCGGTATCCATCGCTGTACGCGCGCCGGATTTCAGCGGACAGACGCTCTTTCAGCGCAACGCAGCGCGGATCCCCCTCGTCGTTCCGCCATGGAAGTTTTTCAGGTCTGTGACCAGTGAAGCAACAGGTTATATCTCTATTCAATCAGCAGCCTCCTTGCTTCCTTATTGTAACATTATTTCATTCATATGGTAGCATGTTCCCGCTATACTGTCAATATTTCGTCATGAATCTGTTTTTTCAATTTTAGGGGTTGCATTTTTCCCGCCAATGATTATAATAGATGTTGAAAACAACTGAATGGATATGTCTTCAGGGCGGGGTGTAATTCCCCACCGGCGGTATAGTCCGCGAGCGACCGTTTTCACGGCCCGCAGACCCGGTGTAACTCCGGGACCGACAGTAATAGTCTGGATGGAAGAAGATGTGTTAAAACGCGCACCTTACCCATGTTTTTAACACCTGGAAGACATGCTGTCTTTCTGGTGTTTTCTATTATGGGGACGCGGTTGTGCCGCGTCTGAAAGGGGCGTTTTTTATGAATTCCCGTACCAAACAGCTCACCGTTATGGCTATGCTGGTGGCCGTATCCATTGTCCTCGTATGGGTCATCCATATTCCCTTCCCTCTGGCTGCGTTTTTGGAATATGACCCCGCCGACATTCCCATCCTGATCGGCGCTTTTGCCTATGGCCCGGTGGCTGGTCTTATTTTGACTCTGGTAGCCAGTGTGATTCAGGGTGTCACCGTCAGTGCCGCCAGTGGTATCTACGGTATCATTATGCACATTATCGCGACGGCTACTCTGGTTCTGGTTTCCAGTATTTTTTATCGTATTTATCACACCCGCAACGGTGCCGTTGTGGCCCTGGTTATCGGCACCTTTGCCATGACGGGCATTATGCTGGTCGCCAATCATTTTATTACACCTTATTTTATGATGGTGCCTACCGCCGCGGTTGATCAGATGCTCCTTCCCATCATGCTTCCTTTTAATCTGATGAAGGCCGGCATCAATTCCATCGTTACATTTTTGGTTTACAAGGTTGTTTCGCGCCACCTGGTCCACGGGGAATTCATGAGCACCAAAGAAAAGGCCGCGGCCGAGCAGTAATTTTTCGTCCGTTTTTGTCTGGAACAGGACAGCTTGCAAAGCAAGCTGTCCTGTTTTATTTTATTCTCTCCCTCACGTGGCGTGCTTATCGAACAAAAGTTTGACTTTCCACCTGTACTGTGGTATCATACTGCAAAAGGAGGGGACCTTATGTGGACCGGACCATTCTGCACTGTGATATGAACGGTTTCTTCGCCTCGGTGGAGCTGTTGCGCTATCCTGAATTGCGTAAGGTTCCAGTGGCCGTCTGCGGTGATCCGGACAGCCGCCATGGTATTATTCTGGCCAAAAATGAACCTGCCCGTCACTTTGGCATCCAGACCGCCGAAACCATTTGGCAGGCCCGGAGAAAGTGTCCAGAGCTGGTCCTTCTCCCCGCCCATCATGAGGAATATGTCCGATATTCCAGGCTGGCCGCGGCCGTTTACGAGCGGTATACCGATCTGGTGGAACCGTTCAGCATTGACGAGAGCTGGTTGGATGTGACTGGCTCTCTGCACTTATTCGGCAACAGCGGCCGCGCCATAGCCGACCGTCTGCGGGCGGATATCCGAAACGAACTGGGGCTTACCATCTCCGTAGGTGTTTCGTTTAATAAGATTTTTTCCAAATTGGGCAGCGACCTGAAAAAGCCGGATGCCACCACTGTCATTGACCGCATGCATTTTAAGGAGATCGTCTGGCCGCTACCGGTAATGGACCTGCTTTTTGTAGGCCGCGCCTCCGCCAAAGCATTAACCCGTTATGGCGTACGGACGATCGGCGGGCTGGTGCATTTTGGGCGTGAACCACTGGTTCGGCTTCTGGGCCGTCAGGGCGGTCAGCTCTATGATTACGCGGCCGGCTTGGAGTGCAGTCCGGTGGACCCGCTCAGCGCCGCATCCCCGCCCAAATCTGTTGGGAACGGTATGACGTTCCGGCGCGACCTGGTGGGAATGGATGAGATCCGTGCGGGCGTAGTCCCTTTGGCCGACAGCGTAGCCATGCGTCTGCGCCGGTGTGGGCGAAGATGCACCACCATACAGGTCAGCATCCGTGCTCCGGATTTCCGGGATATCTGCCGTCAGAAGCGCCTGGAGGTCCCCACCTGCATTTCCACAGAGTTAGCACAGGCCGCCATGGATTTAATCTCTGCCGCCTGGAGGCCCAACGCCCCCATCCGCGCCCTTACGGTCACCGCACAAAATCTGGTATCTGCGGAGGATACCTCCGAGCAGTTGGACCTTTTTACCGCCTCCCGGGCTCCCGCACGTGAAAAGCGGGAGCGGCTGGAGCGGACCGTGGATGCCATTCGCCATAAATTCGGCACCCATTCCATCGGATCCCCCTATCAGTATTAGGACATGTTCCGCCCTTACCGCTCATAGACTGGCTCTATGGGGGTGGCTGTCCTTGACTCTTTCTCTTTCTGAATTCTTGATCCGGCTCTCTGATCCGCGCCTTCTGCTGACGGTCTGCCTGACAATGGGCGTCATTCTGGTGAACGGTTGGACCGACGCGCCCAACGCCATCACCGCTACAGTGGTCACCGGGGCGCTCTCCTTCCGCAGCGCAGTCCTGATGGCGTCCGTATGCAACCTGCTGGGCGTACTCTGCTCCGCGGCTGTCAGTAACGCCGTGGCGCAGAGTATATACGACGTGGCGGATTTCGGCGGTGACACAAGAGTGGCTCTGACCGCGCTGTGCGCAGCCCTAACCGCAATTCTTCTATGGGCGACCGTAGCCTGGCGGTTTGGCATCCCCACCAGTGAAAGCCATGCCCTTGTGGCGGGGCTTTCGGGCGCAGCGCTGGCACTGGAGGGCGGATTTTATAATCTGAGTCCCGGTGTATGGATGCGGATTCTGGCCGGTCTTTTTCTCTCCGTTCTGTCCGGGTTCCTGCTGGGCCGTTGGTATATGGTCCGGTTTGGGGCCGCCATGGAGACCAGGCTGCGTCCCCGCCCTCTCCGCGCCTGCCAGATTGCCGGCTCCGGCGTCATGGCCTTCTTCCATGGCGCGCAGGACGGTCAGAAACTGATCGGCGTGTTTTTGCTGAGCGCGGCGCTGGCACAGGGGCGCTGTGACACGGAGACCTTTCCCATCCCATTTTGGCTTATGCTTCTGTGCGCCGTGACCATGGCGCTGGGCACCGCTCTGGGGGGAAAACGCATCATCGACAACGTGGGCCGCAACATGGTCAGCCTGACGCCCGTACAGGGGCTTTCCGCCGATCTAACCGGTTCCGCCTGCCTGTTGCTGTGTACCCTGCTGGGGCTGCCTGTCTCCACAACCCACACTAAAACGGCCGCGATTCTCGGCGTGGGCGCCGCCTCTGAAAAATCGAAGGCGGATTGGCATGTAGCGCGTTCCATTCTTCTGGCTTGGGTGTTTACTTTTCCCGGCTGTGGTCTGATCGGATACGGTATGGCGCGGCTTTTTCTGCGTATTGTCTAGCTTGGAGCAAATCCGTATCGCCTGGCCCGGGTTTTATTTTCCTTGAATTCCTATGGTATTAATAATATGATAAAGTTTTGGGAAGGAGGCCGCAGAATGAAGATCACAACAAAAGGCCGCTACGCCCTGCGCGTCATGATTGATCTGGCTATACACGACCGGGGTAAATATATCCCTCTGCGCGATATCTCTGCCCGTCAGGGCATCACGGTTAAATACCTGGAACAGATCATTCCCTCGCTCAGCCGCGCCGGATATCTTCGAAGCTCCCGCGGAAACAGCGGCGGCTATCGGCTGACCCGCCGTCCCACAGAATACACCGCCGGTGAAATTCTGCGCACCATGGAGGGGAACTTGGCTCCGGTCGCGTGTCTGGAGGATGACGAAAATCAGTGTCCCCGTTGTGGCGACTGTGCCACACTCTCCTTCTGGGAGGGACTGGATGAAGTCATCCGGCAGTATGTGGACAGCGTGACCTTGCAGGACCTGGTTGACCATCTGTCTTCAAATGAGAATCAAACCTAAGCCCAACCGGGAGAACGCAGTGTCACCCTTGCAATGCCGTCTATAAACCGTAAGGACAGCGCGCCGCGTCCCCTCCGTGGACGCGGCGCGCTGTCCTTATTTTCCTCCCTCCAGTCCGTGGATAAAGCCATTTAGCTGGCTGGACATGATTTCCGCTCCCACCACGGTGTCCTTATAAATGAGAAGCCCGGCCTGGACGCCTGTCTCTCCCGTGGGATAATTGAGTACCTGGTAGGTATAACGTTTGACCCGCTTTCCGGCATACTTTGTAAGATCGAACCCCTGATCACTCTGAAGCTTCAGATACTGATCGTAGGTTTCATCGAACTGCTCCGGAATCAGCAATTCCTCCACGGCAAGCGGTTCATCCGAAACCAGCCAGCCATAGGATTGCAGGTAGGCCACCCGGTCCTCATTGGTTTTGACTCCCTTGGGGCTTGCCTTGGCGGAAGCGGACGCCGTGTCCGCGCCGAGGGCGGCGTGCAGTCCTCCCAGAATAGCCACCGCCCCGCAAATGGCCACCAGCATCACCACGCCCAAGATCAGTTTGCCGCGGTGCAGCTTTGCGGTCCAAATAAACACAGCACAACGCCCCTCTCAAATCTTGTACTGATTTCTATGTGCAATAACTCCGAAATATGATACACTGCTCATAACAAAATAGGAAAGGATGCTTTTATATGGCGGAGCGATTGGATAAAATTCTTTCCAGAACCGGCCACTGGTCCAGGAAAGAAGCACGTGAGCTGGTGCGAACCGGCCGCGTCACGGTCAACGGAGCCACCGCGGCAGATGAGTCCGCCAAGTACGACCCGGTTTCTTTGATCCTGACGGTAAATGGTAAAATGGTGGTAACCGATCGTCTGTTCTACCTGATGCTGCATAAACCAGCGGGTCTGCTCTCCGCCACAGAGGATTCCAGGCAGAAAACGGTGCTGGATTTGTTGCCGGAGCACCTGCGCCGCGTCGGGCTTTTCCCTGTGGGACGGCTGGACAAGGATACAGAAGGCCTGCTGCTGCTCACTAACGACGGTCCGCTGGCGCATCGGCTGCTCGCCCCTGGGAAGCACGTGGACAAGATTTACTATGTTCGGGTTGATGGAGCATTGGCCCCGGAGGACGTCCTGGCCTTCCGCAGCGGTATGACGCTGGGCGACGGGCTGGCCTGCCTGCCCGCGGGGCTGGAAATTCTGGACCCTCCTGATACCGGCTACGTCACCCTGCGGGAGGGGAAGTTTCATCAAGTCAAACGCATGATGGCCGCCCGTGGAAAGCCGGTCCGGTATCTGAAGCGAATCTCCATGGGTAATCTGACCCTGGACCATGATTTAGCCCCCGGCACGTGGCGTTTTCTGTCTGCAGAAGAAATAAGCGCACTAACCGGTTCTGAAAATGGCACTTAGAGGTCTCCAGTTGCTTTCGGCATTTTCCACAAAAAAAAGTATTCTTCCTATTGAAAAAGGCTGAAAAAGACAGTATAATAAAGATTGACTGAGAAACAATTGAAGCGCCTGCGGCGCTGAAAGAAGGAGGAAAACGGAATGTCCAGTCGGATTTTCCAGAGCGTAGTACTCCAGATGAAGGACAGTACAGATCGTGCCATTGGTGTAATTGACGCAGAGGGAACTGTGGTAGCCAGTAATGAACTCACCTGTATTGGTGAAAAGTGGGCGGGAGCCGTAGCAGCCATAAACAGCTCGGATTCCGAGATTGTCGCCTATGGAGGTAACACCTTCAAATCCTTGGCGGGCTGGAGTTCTCATTTTGATTACGCCGCCTTTACCAGAGGAGAGGATGAACAGGCACGCATGATCTGCTCCATGGCCGTGGTAGCACTCAACGGTGCCAAAACCTATTACGAAGAAAAGCACGATAAGGCAACCTTCGTCAAAAGCATCATTTCCGATAATATCCTGCTGGGCGATATTTATGTCCGGGCCAAGGAGCTGCACTTTGTCTCCGAAGTCCCCCGCGCCGTACTTCTGGTCCGTCAGGTGGATACACCCGATATGTCGGCCATCGACGTTATCCAGAGTCTTTTCCCCGACAAGCAGAATGATTTCGTTCTCTCCACCAGCGAAACGGATATCACTATCATCAAGCAGCTGTCTGATACCGCCGACAGCAAGGAGCTTGGAAAGCTGGCCCAGCAGATAGCGGAGGCGTTGGAGAACGAACTGAATCTAAAAGCGGTCATCGGCATTGGAACCGTCGTCGGCCACATTCGCGAACTGGCCCGCGCCTATAAGGAGGCTGGTGTCGCCATTGAGGTCGGCAAAGTATTCGATACAGAAAAGTCCATTATCAACTACGAAAATCTGGGTATCGGCCGGCTGATCTATCAGCTTCCCACAACGCTGTGCGAGATGTTCCTCCAGGAGGTCTTTAAAAAGAATCCCATTGATTCGCTGGATCAGGAAACCCTGTTTACCATTAATAAATTTTTTGAGAATAATCTGAACGTGTCCGAGACGGCGCGTAAGCTGTTTGTGCACCGGAATACACTGGTCTACCGGCTGGAAAAGATTAAAAAGCTCACCGGGCTTGACCTGCGGGAATTTGACGACGCCATCACCTTTAAAGTCGCCCTGATGGTCAAGAAATATCTGGTGTCCCGCGGCATTGAATCGTAAACGCTATGGCATTTTGTCCCATGAGGTAAGGAATTCCATATGATTAAGCTCATTGATATTCAGGAAACGTACGACAACGGTACTAAGGCGCTCAAGGGCGTGTCAATGCGAATTGACGATGGTGAATTTGTCTTTCTGGTCGGCCCCTCCGGCTCCGGCAAATCCACCATTGTCAAACTCATCACGGGTGAGATCGCACCCACCACAGGCCGGCTGATGGTAAATGGCTACAATATGAACACCATACACCCCCGCCAGATTCCGGGAATGCGCCGCACACTTGGCGTCATTTTTCAGGACTTCCGTCTGATTGAGAAAAAAAGCGTGATGGAAAACCTGAGTTTTGTTATGCGCGTGGTGGGCGCCTCCCCCCGCGAAATCGCCAAACGTATTCCCTATATTTTGAATCTGGTGGGGCTGGAGGGGAAAGAACATGCTCTGCCTTCCGAACTCTCCGGCGGTGAACAACAGCGTGTGGCAATTGCCCGCGCTCTGGTTAATAATCCCTGCGTCATCATTGCCGATGAGCCAACCGGAAACTTAGACCCCCAGCGCTCTCTGGAGATTATGATGTTGCTGGAGCGCATCAACAGGCTGGGTACTACCGTACTGGTAGTTACTCATGAGAAAGAACTGGTCAACCGCTTCTCCAAGCGTGTGGTAGCCATTGAAAACGGAAGAGTCATCAGTGACGAAATGGGTGGATATTACAGCGATGAGACAATATAATACAGGTTATCAATTTAAAGAGGGCTTTCACAGCATTTTTGCGCATGGGCTCATGTCCTTCGCCGCTGTATGTATGATTGTGGCCTGCCTCATTATTATGGGGTCTTTTTCCTTGGTGGCGGTCAATCTGGACAACACGCTGGGCGACTTAGAAGCGCAGAACGAATTTACCGCATACATAGATGATAGTCTCTCCGAGACGGAGATACAGAAGCTTCAGTCCCAGATAGAGGCGATCCCCAACGTATCCACGGTTACCTTCGTAAGCCGTGAGCAGGCGCTTCAGGATTATATCCAGCGGTACTCCGACAGTGAAAACAGCGATTTGTTTCAAAGTCTGCCTCAGGAAGTGCTCCGCAACCGCTTTCAGATTCATGTGGTGAGCATTGAGGACATAAGCAGCACCGTACAGTCTGTGGAACAGGTCAACGGTATCGCCAAAGTGCGGGCCGAACTGGAGATTGCCCAGGGTTTTGTGGCGGTACGCAACGTGGCCAGCGCTGTGGCGTTTATTTTGGTGATGCTCCTTCTCGTCATTTCGCTTTTTATTATCGCCAATACCATCAAGCTCACCACGTTCCACCGCCGGGAGGAAATCGCCATCATGAAGATGTGCGGCGCCACCAACTGGTTTATCCGATGGCCTTTTATCTTTGAGGGCATGCTCCTAGGCTTTGCCGGCGCCGTGATCGCCTTCTTTATCCAATGGGGAATCTATTCTTTGATTTTGAACGCCGTAGCCAACTATGGCGGCCTTCAGCTTCTGGATATTATTCCCTTCCGGAACCTGGCCGGGCGGCTTGGCGTGACCTTTGGCGGAGCCGGGCTGTTGATTGGCGGAGGCGGCAGTCTGCTGGCTATTCGTAAATTCCTTCAAGTCTGAGGAAAGGAGCGCTCCATGGCAACGCAAAAGCAAAAGAAAACGCAGAAACCCAAACGCACCTGGCAGAAGCGTTTAATCGCGGTGATTGCCTGTCTGTTGGCAATCCTTATGCTGTTGCCTGTCTTCACCATGGTGTTTCAGTCCGCGTTCGCGGCCACCAAAGATGAATTACAGGAACAAATCAACTCCGGCAAGCAGCAGGCGGCTGATTTGTCATCTAAGATCAAGAAGCTGCAAAGCAATATTGACGCCATCGCCGGCGACAAGTCCAAAGCTCTGGAGCAAAAACGGCTGCTGGACGAAAAAGTAGCGGCTAAAGAAGAGGAAATCGCGAATACCAAAACCGTTATCGCAAATTACGACGCATTGATCAGCCAAAAGGAGCAGGAACGGCAAAAAGCCGTGGCCCGTGAGGAAGAAGAGTTTGAACTCTTCTGTAAACGGGTACGCTCTATGGAGGAGGCGGGAACGGTTTCCTATTGGTCCATTCTTTTTAATGCCGCGGATTTTTCCGATCTGCTGGACCGCGTCTCCTTTGTCGGTGAGGTCATGGAATACGACAATGCGGTCATGGACCAGCTCGCCGAAACCCGCCGCCAGATTGAAGACCTGAAGGCCAATCTGGAATCCGCCCGGGCTGACCAGCAGGCGCAGAAAGATCAGCTCGTGGCACAGAAAAACGAGCTGGATGACGATTTAAACGCCGCTATAAAACTGGTTGAGGAATACGAGAGTAAGCAAAGCGAATACCAGGCGGCTCAGGACGAGCTTAAGGCGGAAGAAGAGGAAATTCAGTCCCAGATCTTAAAAAAGCAGAAGGAACTTCAGAAGAAGATCGCCTCAGGCCAGATTAGCTTTGACACCGGAACCGGCTGGCAGTGGCCGCTGCCCGGAATTTACCGCATTACCTGTCGGTATGGCAACCGCATCCATCCCATCACCGGTCTTCCTCAGTTCCATACCGGAAACGACATCGGCGCACCCCGGAATACACCCATTCATGCCGCCCGGGGCGGTGTGATCACGAAATCCACATATGGAAATTCTTATGGGAATTATGTGGTCGTCGATCACGGCGACGGTTACATTACCCTCTATGCCCATATGAACTCCCGGGCAGTCAGCGAGGGGCAGGTGGTAACCCAGGGCCAGGTCATCGGTTACGTAGGCACCACCGGCTCCTCCACGGGCAATCACCTGCATTTTGAGGTGCGCTACAATGGTAAAACGGTGGATGGACTGAAGTTTTATCCCAGTCTGGCCGGTCAGTTTGTTTTCAGTTAAGTAAAAAATAGGGGCGGGAGGACTTTCCCGCCCCTTCCGCTATTTTGAGAGGGTATTCTGCATGAAGAAGAAGCGCTTTTCCGGTTGGTCCATGTTGTTTTCCATTCTGGCCGCAGTTATTCTGACGCTGGCCATCGCGGTTGGCATTGTATGGCATGTCATCGGTACCGAGGGTCTTTCCATGGGGGAGGCCATCTTTCTGATCCAGACCCGCTTCGTAGGCGACCATGATATCGGTACCGCCACCGACGATGCGCTGGGCGCCCTGATTTCCGGTCTGGGGGACCGATGGTCTTACTATGCCGATCCGGATGCCTATTCTCAGCTTCTGGAAAGCAAAAGCAACGCCTACGTAGGCATCGGCGCCACAGTGGACCTCTCCACCGGAGACGAGGGTCTTACCGTCACCAGCGTAATAAAGGGCGGCCCCGCCGACCAGGCAGGCATCACAGCCGGCGAGACCATCGTGGCGGTAGACGGCGTGAACCTGACGGGTGAGGACCGGAAAAACGGCCCCACGCTCACCCGCGGAGCGGAAGGCAGTACCGTAACGCTCACCATTCGCGGTACGGATGGCGTAGAACGCACCTTGACCGTCACCCGTTCCAAGGTTGAGGAAGATCCGGTAACCTGGACGCTTCTGGATGACGGCACCGGCCTTGTTACAATAAAAAATTTCAACAGCCGCTGTGCCAGCGAAGCCGAAGCGGCCATCCGTGCGCTGCAGGAGCAAAACGCCACGCGTATCGTATTTGACGTGCGGAATAACGGCGGCGGCTATTTGAAGGAACTGACCGACCTTTTGGACTACCTGCTTCCGGAAGGTATTGTTTTCCGGGGGGAGAGTAAATCCGGCAAGGCCAATATCGTGGAATCGGACGCAAGCTGTGTAAAGCTTTCCATGGCGGTACTGGTCAACGAGAACACATACAGCGCGGCAGAACTTTTTGCGGCTGAACTGAAAGAGTTCAACTGGGCCACCACGGTTGGGACCGCTACCACCGGGAAGGGGTACTCCCAGCAGACCTTCCCGCTTCCCAACGGCGGTGCCATCAATCTCTCTACCGCGCGCTATTGTACGGGAAACGGCGTCTCCCTGGTAAAAACAGGAGGTATCGTACCCGACCATGTAGTGACTTTAACCGAAGCGCAGGACAGCGCGGTCAAGGCGCGCACGCTGGACCCGGCGGACGATCCCCAGATTCAAGCCGCAATTGCCGCACTAACTCAATCCTGACAAAAATGATGGGACCAGACAAAACGGGCCTGCGGAATCATTCCGCAGGCCCGTTTCTCAATGATCTTTTCCCTCCAGCATGGTCACAATCTCCGCGTAGGTGCAGTGGTAATCCCCGTCCCCACTGCGGCGGTAAGCCCCACGGAACACGTTTCCGCCCAGATAGACAGGGAGTTGGTTCCGGGCTGCCACGGGAACTTGGATGACCACCACATCCCCCTTCTCCGTTCGTTCCGTATAGACCTGGTCACGGCGCAGAATATTGGCGCTGACCAACGTCGGGTCGTTTACGCTGTTCCAGAACTCCGCCTCGATCTCCTTGGGGTTCAAAAGGCCCTGTACCCGAAGCGTATGGTCCGGCAGTTCCTCTACCCCCAGCAGAATGACCCCGCCATAGCTGTTGGCAAAGGCAGAATAGGTCTCCCAGATGCTGTGGGGCAGACCGCCGGTGGCAAGCTTGGCCTCCAACTGATTATTTTCATGGTACTGCGCAATATGTTCCAGGTCCAGCATAACGCACCCTCCTGTCGGTTTATTGGCAGAGCGCTCACACCGTTTCCGCTACGGCTTCCGCCACCCGAATCCCATCCACGGCAGCGCTCATGATGCCGCCGGCCCAGCCGCCCCCTTCGCCGCAGGGGTACAGGCCGCGAACCGGAGACTGCAAATCCTTACCTCGCAGAATGCGGACCGGAGATGAGGACCGGGTTTCCACTCCGGTAAGCAGTGCGCGCGGGTCATCAAATCCGTGCAGGCGGCGTCCCATCAGGGGCAGTGCCCCCTTCAAAGACTCCGCTACAAAATCAGGGAGGCAGGTTGCCAAATCGGTCTCGGTTACACCAGGCAGATAGGTCGGCGCAATTGCACAAGGGGGGCGGTCTCCACCCAGAAACTGCCCGACGGTCTGAACGGGGGCGCGATATTTGCCACCACCCTGCCGGAATGCGGTCTCCTCCCAAAGCTCCTGCCAGCGCATCCCGGCTAACGGATGCTCCGAACCAAAATCCGCGGGTGCCAAACCCACAAGCAGTCCACCGTTACAATTTTCCCCATCACGGGCGCGGTTACTCATACCGTTGGTCACCAAGCGGCCCTGCTCGGAAGTTGCGGCAACTACCTGCCCGCCCGGACATACGCAAAAGGTAAAAACGGAGCGCCCATTGGGCAGATGGCAGGCCAGCTTATAATCACCGGGCGGCAGCCGCTTCCAGTCCGCGCCATACTGCGCGGCGCTGATATCCGCCTGATGGTGCTCGATGCGCACCCCCATGGCAAAGGGCTTTGGCCTCATGGGTACGCCTGCGTCGAACAGCATACGGAACGTATCCCGCGCACTGTGGCCTGGTGCCAGAATCAGGGCATCTGTTTCCATGTCGTAAACGCCGGACGGACTGGAGACCATGATTTCCCGCACCGTACCGTTTCGTATGGAGATACCATCCAGCCGGTGCTCGAACCGGATCTCACAGCCCAGCGCAAGCAGTTCTTCCCGCACTTGCTTTACAACGCCGCGCAGCACATCTGTACCGATATGAGGCTTATGCTGCCAGCGGATATCCGTGGGCGCGCCATGTTCCACCAGCGCGTCCAACACGGCCGAGATCCTTTGGTCGTGGGTTCCCGTAGTTAACTTCCCGTCGGAAAAGGTACCGGCACCGCCTTCGCCAAATTGAACATTGGATACCGGGTCCAGCGCACCGCCCGACCAAAAGGCAGCTACATCCTCAGTACGGCGCTCAACCGGCCGTCCGCGCTCCAGTACTACCGTTGGAATACCCGCCCGGGCCAGATACAAGGCGGCAAACAACCCCGCGGGACCCATTCCCACCACAACCGGCCGCAGCGTGGACACGCGCCGCGGTACGGGAAACTGATATGGCTGGGGCGCATAAAGCGTCACATTCCGGCTCCCCGCGCGCCTGACCAGCGCCGCCTCCCCGTCCGCTCCGCCGGAAACGGTGCAATCCACCGTACACACATAGTGCACCTCGCTCTTTTTCCGTGCGTCAATGGACTGACGGGCCAGCGTCACCTGGTGCAGTTGGTCTGGATGCACGCCAAGCAGCCGGGCCGCCCTCTTTTTAAGCTGATTCAGATCGCCGCCAATCGGCAGCGGAATATTTGAAATTCGAATCACAAAAGCATCTCCATACTAAAGTTCACCATCCGCAGTCAAAAGTGCAGCGCAAAAGCGTTCGGCAGTTCACGCTCATCTGCGGTTCTCTTTCGCTAGCCACCGCGCATCGTCCGAATAACATGGCGGCCTTTTCCCTGCGCTTTAGCCGCATACAGTGCTCGGTCCGCCGCCTCAAACACCTCATCAAAGGCGGGGCTTTCTCCCACTATAACAATGATCCCAATGCTGAACCCCACACAACACACCCCATCCAGATACGCCAGTTCTCCCACCGCCTTCTGAATCTCCCGGCACTTTGGCGCGAGGATGGCCGCATCTGCAAGGTCCTTAAGCATTACCGTAAACTCATCGCCCCCAAAGCGGCCCACAATATCCGTCGTTCGAAAGGAACGCAGCAGCAATGTTCCGATTTTTTCCAAAAGGCGATCTCCCGCCAAATGCCCCAGACGGTCGTTCACCTTTTTAAAATCATCTAAATCTATTATCATAAACGCACACTGCCCAGATGGGTCGCGTCTGCGCAGATATGCCTCCGCCTCCTCTCTGTACGCTGTCTTATTGAACATGCTGGTCAAAGAGTCGATGGTACTCAAGCGCTTATACCGATTTTTCGCGCTGCTGTCCTCCAAGCGCAAGCCCATTATAATGAAGAGTATCACAAGTGAAAAAAACAGCCCGGCAATCGAGTTGAACACATCGTTTTGGGCGAGGAACGATTCCTTCACGGCTGTATCCAGTATAATATAAACAATTTCACTGCCCAGCATAATGGGAAATAGTATTCGGAATCGCAGAATAAAAATGACCGGAAATACCATCAAGATCATCGGCATATAAGTGGCCGGTGAACCTGGGTATGGAAAAATATCAATGACAATGGCAAATCCTGAAAGTGTAATGTAAAATAGGATGCATGCCGCCGTAACCACAGCAGTGCGCTGCACTTTGCGGCCCGCATACCAGAAGGAAAACAGGACAAAGTCCAGCATTACCACCAGGAACAGAACATACTGAATGGTAATCTTCCATTCTTTGACCATACAGGGCGCAATTAGCATGAGAACAGCCGCTACAATCGTAGCATACATGCTGGTCAGGCACAGCAGCCTCATATTTTTATCCGCAATTTCCTCGCGCGCTTCCATAAAATAATCGTTCTGCTTTTTCAGGCACAGGCGTACTCCTTCGTACAGTCCGCTCCAAATTCTGCACATGCCGCCCACCCTTCCTGTTTCTCAGTTCCCCGGATTTCTCATACATCATATTAAATCATATATTTTATTTATTTTACATGCTTTTCTGATATCATGCAAGATTGATTCTCTTTTGCCCATTTGTTTTGCGTCTCTATGGGGCGCGTGCCGATCCCGCTGATGGGCTCACAGTCAAAGCAGCTTTGCTGCGTCGGATTCTCCAAGTATGGTTACTCCGGTACCGGCCAGCCTGTCCGCGCAGACACCGTTTCCCCCAGCGAGCGTCCCGGTAAACGTCCCATCATAAACCGCTCCAACGCCGCAGGAAGGACTGCGCTCCTTAAGAACGGCGTACTTACAATGATACAGCCGCGCCAGACGCAGAACCTCAGCCGCACCGCGCTCATAGGCTTCCGTCTGATCTTCCCCGCTTCTGGAATAGACCCGGCCATTCCTCCGCTCACACGGTTCCCTGGGCGTAGGCAAGCCGCCGAACTGCTCCGGGCAGACCGGGATGAGCGTATGCCGCTCCATCAGTTCGTCCAAATGCTCCATTACGCTCGGCTGGGCACTGTATCTGCAATTCACGCCCATCAGGCACGCACTAATCAAGATAACCATTGGTTTCCTCTCCCTTGTTACGTATTTTAAACGTGGCCGCATTCTTCTTCAAAAAAAGATGAAAGTTCTTTGCGAATTAGTCCTATCTTTGTCTTGAAAAGTCTTAAAACAAAGCGTATAATATTATGGCTTTTATATATACCATGACAAGTTGTAAAGGTAGATAAAACCCTATGGGGCCGGCTCAAGCCAGGGATGTGATATGATGTTTTTTGAGGGTTTGCAGTCCTATTATGCCCCATGCGTGACTTTGCTGATCTTCACCGTGTTTGTCCTGACCGACCGGCTTTTTTCTGCACGCATTAAGCATATGTTCCTGCACGAGGTTGGTATCATTCTTCTGATCATCTCCGCCACTTGGGCGGACCGCTGCCTAAGCATGGTATGGCTCGGCGGAAATGCATGGAAACTGCGCACGGCTACTACATTTATTAACTTCGCATTCAGCCCCTGTTCTCCTATGATTTTTGTTTTAATCTACTACGTAAGCTCGTCCAAAAGGAGATGGCTGTTTTACCTTCCGGAACTAATCAATTTTATTTTTTGTATCATAAGCGTTTCAACGGGCTGTATTTTCTGTATTACGCCGGAAAACACCTACCACCGCGGGCGGCTGTTCTTTATTCCTTTTGCAGTCTCGGCGTTTTATTTGTTCTCTCTATTAATTTCTTCCTCCAGGCAGCACAAACCAAACCGCCGGGTGGAGACCATCTTTCTTGCCGTCATTCTGGCGGCACTTTCGGGTGCCACTCTCATGGAGGTGGCCTTTACTATCCGGTTTATGATCTGGAGCACCACCACAACCTCCATGATCCTGTACTTTTTGCTGCTCAATATTCAAAAAGTCCTATACGATCCTCTGACGGGTGCGTTTAGCCGCATGGCGTATCACAAAAGATTGGAGAAAATAAACGGGAAATCTGCCTGTACGTTAGCTATCATCGATATTAACGGCCTGAAACAATTTAACGACCACCAGGGACACGCGGTTGGAGATACGGTAATTAACACAGTCTGCCAGTCCATTTTGAACGTCATACCCCGAAACATGTCTCTGTACCGCTATGGCGGCGATGAATTTATCCTGATCCAAAATAGCGAAGCTCCTGACTCCATGAAGGCGGTACTTTCCGCCGCCCAGAAAGGCTGCGGTCAAATCGGGGGGCAGCGCATCTTTTTTGCCTATGGCGTTGTGGTATACCGTCCCACGGATAATCTGGATGATATTCTTTTATATGCCGATGCGGAAATGTACCGCTGTAAAGCGCGAATGACACGCCAAGCCCACCGTTTCGTTCTAGCGGAACGATCCTCAGATCTCTGAAATATTAGTTTCAGAGATTTTTTGTATTTCGTGCCGCCGTCACCGTGGATTTTTCCGAAAACTCACTGAGTTGTCAGGGTTGTGACTATCCGGCTGATGTGCTAAAATAGTTCCGTTCCTGTCACAGGATGTCGATAAGCTACTGGAAATCCGCGCCTGTTTTGCCGCGGAAATATGTCTGGAAGGATTGTTTCCATGAAAAAGCTCCTGATTTTTCCTCTGACCTGTCTTCTCTTACTGACCGGCTGCGCTCTACCCGGCACGGAAAGCAAGGCCTCTTCCTGTCAGTTTTTTGCTATGGATACCATAATGTCCATTACGGCCTACGGTTCCAGCGCAGACGGCGCGATGGTGGCCGCCCAGCAGGAGATTAACCGGCTGGAAGCCCTGTTCTCCCGCACCCGCGACGACAGTGACATCTCCAAGCTTAATGCCGCAGCCGGCTCTGGGCAGGCGGTCACCCTGGACCCTGAGACAGTCTCCCTGCTGGATTTTGCCCGGGATTACGCCCCCTGGTTTGACATCACCATTGCCCCCGTCATGGACGCCTGGGGCTTTACAAAAGATAGCAACCGCGTTCCCAGTCAGGAGGAACTGAACCGCCTGCTGCCGCTGGTGGACGCGTCCCGGCTTGAAGTGGATGCTGACCGCTCCGTCGCCCAACTGCCGCAGGCTGGCATGGCCGTGGATCTGGGCGGCGTGGCCAAAGGCTACGCTGGAGACCGCGCAGTGGCCATTCTCGCGGAACACGGTATCACCTCCGCGATTTTGGCTTTGGGCGGAAACATCACCGCGCTCGGAACCAAGCCGGATGGTTCCGCCTGGAATGTGGCGGTCAAGGACCCTAAGGATACCAGCAAATATATCTGCGTCATTCCTCTCGTCAATAAGACTGCCGCTACTTCGGGCGGCTACGAGCGGTACTTTGTGGAGAACGGAGTAACCTATCACCATATCATCGACCCCACCACCGGCTATCCAGCCAACAGCGGCCTGCTGTCGGTCACCGTGGTGGCCGATGAGAGCAAAAAGGCCGACCTGCTTTCCACCTACTGTTTTGTCCTGGGCGCGGACCGCGCACTGGACGCCTGGCGTACGTGGACCGACGGCACCGAACTTATTCTGGTAAAGACCGACGGCACCGTTCTAATCACCGAGGGTCTGGAAGAAGGGCTGGATTTCCAGGGAAAGGAGCGTGGCTATGAATGCCAGATCGTCCGCCGCTGACCGGACCCGCCCCACGTTGCTGGACGGGGCAGTGGTCCTGTTTATCGTGGTGGCTGCCGTGGCGCTGTTCATAGCTTTGAAGCCGGCCGGCGGCTCAGTACTGACCGCTACGGTGACGGTGGACGGTCAGGTCATTGCTCAGTATGACCTGACCCACCTCACCGAACCGGAGACACTGGAGGTATCCGATGTACCCTACCCGCTGGTCATCCGGGCCGAACCGGGGCGCATCCGCGTGGAAAAGAGCAGTTGTCCCGATAATGACTGCGTCCACATCGGCTGGATCTCCTCCGCGGGCGGTCAAATCATCTGTCTGCCCAACCGTCTTATCATCTCCGTCACCGGGTCAAGCGAATCCACGGTGGACGGCGTGACCGGCTAAGGAGGCGCATCGTTATGCAATTCGATATCCAGCGGCTGACCCGCTGCGCCGTGCTCACCGCCCTGGCTCTGGCACTCTCCGTGGCGGAAGGTCTGGTACCCCTTACGATTTTGTTTCCTCTGCCCGGCCTGCGGCTGGGGCTTGCCAACCTGGTGACGGTCTATGCCCTGTGCCGTCTTTCCGGACGGGACGCGCTGCTCATTCTGTCTGCCCGCTGTCTTTTGGGCGCGCTGGTGGGTGGAAATCTTACCGCCCTGGCTTTCTCTCTGGCAGGGGGGCTGCTGGCCTTTTTGGCTATGTGGGCGCTGCTCCATGCGCCCGGTCTATCCCTGTTCGGCGTGTGTATCGCCGGCGCGGCCGCCCACAACACCGGTCAGATTCTGGCCGCCATGGCGGTGCTGGGTTCTTCCGCCGCGCTGGCCTACCTCCCCCCCTTGCTGCTGTCCTCGCTTGCGACGGGTACGGCGACGGGCGCGGCCTCTATCCTGCTGATTCGACGTCTCCCGGCATCAGGCCTTATGCGGCACCTTTAAACTTTTTAAGAATTTGTAATCAGGTTGTGATTCTTTCCCTTGCAATTTGTCGTATGCTTATACAAATAGAAAACTTCCCTTGGGAGATCCTTGTGGAATATCTGGGAGGAACATGAGAAATGAAAACATGGTACAAGCGTTTAACGGCGCTGATTCTGGTATTTGTGCTGGCGGTGTCTCTGAGCGCTTGCGGCACAACAGCCGCCAGCAGTGGAAAAACCCCTTCCGACGACAACAGCGCCACTGCTTCGCAGGAGCCGGAGTCCAGCCCCTCGGCAGAGCCGGAGAGCGATCCCTATGATGCGGTTAAAAATTATTGGTCCACCGACCAGCTCACGCAGGAATGGGGTCCAAACCAAGTGGTGGAGCACCTTTTCTTCCACCCCCTTATCGCCTATCCTGACGTAGCCTTTTCCAGTTCGGACGCCAAAGGGCTGGATGACTGGATGATTACCGTGGATGAGTTTAACAAAATCCTGCAAAGTATTTATGATAAGGGATATATTCTGGTCAATATAAACGACGTGTGGTCGGAATACACCGATGAAAACGGGAACCCCCGCATGAAGCGCAACACGCTCATGCTCCCGGAGGGAAAAAAGCCCCTCATTATCTCCTTTGATGATGTAAACTATTATCCCTATATGCTGGAAGAAGGCTTCATGTCTAAGCTAATTCTCGGCGACGACGGGCAGATCTGGGCCGAGGGAACCGACCCGCATACCGGAGAGGAGGTTGTTACTCAGGATCTGGACGCCACCACTATTCTGGATAAATTCGTCCTGCAGCATCCGGATTTCTCCCTGAATGGTGCCAAGGCCATCTTGTCCCTTACCGGCTTTTATGGTATTCTGGGCTACCGTACCCAGACCGACCGGGACATTACCGATTCTGCGAAGAAAGCCGCCTATGAAGAAAACCGTCAGAACGAAATCGCAGCGGTAAAACCCATCATCGCCCGTCTGAAGGAAACCGGATGGATCTTCGCTTCCCATACCTGGGGCCATATCCGCCTGTCCGACAAATCACTGGCAACGGTAAAAAACGATACCGAGCGCTGGGCTGACGAGGTGGGTAGTCTGGTTGGACCAACCGATATTCTGATCTATCCTCACGGCGCCCGCCCTGACGGCGACGATGTGAAGCAGACCGGCCCGATTTTTAAATATCTGCAAAGCCAAGGCTTCCGCATTTTCGCCTCGGTCGGCATTGAGTCCTACTCCAAAATTAAAAGCGATATTTCCGCCGTCATCTGTGACCGTCTTCATCCCGACGGCACTACGCTCCGCTGGAGTCGCAGCCATTACCTGCAGTTTTATGATACAGCCGACATTATTGATTTGAACGTTCGTCCTGATCTGGGATATGATTTCAATAAATAAAGTCGTTGTTTGGCTTACAAAATTTCTTTACTTACGGAAAAGCCGGATCGTAAATTTTACGGTCCGGCTTTTTCCATATTCAGGCGGTTAACCGGGAGGCCAAGTCATATCGCGGCCCGCCAGCACATGAAAGTGCAAGTGGCGTACTGACTGTCCCGCCTGCTCGCCGCAGTTGGAAACTACACGAAAATCGGTAACCCCCATCTCCCTCGTCACCTTGGAGATAACTTCAAACGCATGCGCCACCACAGCGGAGTTCTCCGCCGTAATCTCTCCGCAGGAGCCGATGTGAGTTTTTGGAATCACCAGGAAATGGGTCGGGGCCTGTGGGTCAATATCGTAAAAAGCATAGACCTGCTCATCCTCATATACTTTTTTAGAGGGGATCTCACCTGCCGCAATCTTACAAAACAGACAATCTGACATAGCCATTCACCTCCTTATCACAATAAAAAGTAAAATCCAGAAGCCGCTCTGAAAATTCATCTCTCTGGGCGCGCTCCGCCCTGTGGCGGGGCCGCTTTCCACGCTACTTTGGATACGCCTTAACGGCAGGGGGCTTTTTTACTTCAGCTTTTCGTGGACAAAATCGTCCACCGCAGCCAGCGCATTATCCAGCTTCAGAACATCCTTGCCGCCGCCCATGGCGGAGTCGGGCTTGCCACCACCCTTACCGCCGCAAATAGCGGAAACGCTGCGGACCAGCTCACCGGCTTTGATTCCCTTAGCAACCGCCTCCTTGCCGCAGACGGCCAGAAGCGTTATCTTATTGTCTTTGACACAGGAGAGAACCGCCACGACGCCGGCATCCCTGTCCCGTAGAAAATCACCCATTTTACGCAGTCCGTCCGCGCCGGTCTCCGCAGGCAGACTGGCCGTCAAAACCTTAAGGCCGCCCACCGCACGGGCGGAAAAGAGCACACGCTCGGCCGTGTTCAGCAGTTCCTTATCCTTAAAGCGCTCGATCTTATGGCGCAGCTGGCGCAGCTCGTTCATGGTCTGCTCCACCTTTTCCCGCAGTTCGCCGGGCTTTGCCTTGAGCGCCGCAGCCGCCTCAAACAGCAGCGTTTGGTTCTCATTCATTACGTCTAAAGAAACCTTGCCGGTAGTCGCCTCAATCCTGCGGACACCGGAGGCAACGGAGAACTCACTGTTAATATGGAACAGCCCCACCTTGGCGGTGTTGCTGAGATGGGTGCCGCCGCATAATTCAATGGAATAGCCGCCGCCCATATTGACCACACGAACTTCATTGCCGTATTTTTCACCGAACAGGGCCATAGCGCCCGTTTTTTTTGCCGTTTGAAGGTCCATCACGTCGGTGTGGATCTCATAACCTTCCAGGATAGACTCGTTCACCAGCGCGCTCACCTTGCCCAGTTCTTCCGGCGTCAAGGCCGAGAAGTGGGTAAAATCAAAGCGCAGGCGGTCCGGTTCCACCAAAGAGCCGGCCTGCTGGACATGGTCGCCCAGCACAGTGCGCAGCGCCTTATGAAGCAGATGGGTGGCGGAATGGGCACGGGCCACGGCGGCCCGGCGCGCCGGATCAATAGAAGCCGTCACGGTATTTTCCACACTGATGGTACCCTCAGTCATCGTTCCGTGATGGAGGTACTTTCCCCCCTTGGTCTTCTGCACGTCGGTTACGGTAAATTTGCCTCCCCCTGCCGTAACGATGGTACCATGGTCGGCCACCTGACCACCCATTTCGGCGTAGAAGGGGGTTTTGTCCAGAACCACAATCCCCTCTTTTCCGGCGGTCAGGGCAGAACAGACCTCCCCATCCTCCACCAGCGCCAGAACTTTGCCTGTATCAGAGTTGCGCTCATAGCCAGTGAAGCTGGTGGGTAGGTTGTCCAGACCCAAGTCAATGCTGGCCCATGCCAGATCACCCAGCGCTTCGCGGGCTTTACGGGCACGGACCCGCTGCTCCTCCATCAGTTTGCCAAATCCCTCGGTATCCACCGTCATACCCGCTTCCTCCGCCATTTCGACGGTCAGGTCAATGGGGAAACCATAGGTGTCATATAGTTTAAATGCGTCATCACCGGAAAACACGGTGTCTCCCTTTTTCTTATGCTCTGCCAGCATCTCCTCGTAAATCTTCATACCGGCGTCGATCGTTTTGGAAAAGTTCTCTTCCTCTACTTGAATAACCTTGGTGATATACCCCTGCTTCTCCCGCAGCTCCGGATAATGGCACTCGTTCTCATGAATTACCGTGTCCACCACTTCATATAAAAATGGATGGTCCACACCCAGAAGCTTTCCATGGCGGGCGGCTCTGCGCAGCAGACGGCGCAGTACATAGCCGCGGCCCTCATTGGAGGGGAGCACACCGTCGCAGATCATAAAGGTGGCGGAGCGGATGTGGTCGGTGATCACGCGCAGGGATACGTCGGTCTTGTGGCTCTGTCCGTAATGGGCACCGGTAATCTTGCTGACTTTGTTTGTGATGTTCATTACGGTGTCCACATCGAACAGAGAGTCCACATCCTGGCACACCACCGCCAAGCGCTCCAAGCCCATGCCGGTATCGATATTTTTATGGGCCAGCTCGGTATAGTTCCCCTCACCGTCGTTATTAAACTGGGAAAAAACGATGTTCCAGACTTCGATATAACGGTCACAGTCGCAGCCCACGGTGCAGCCCGGCTGACCACAGCCGTACTTCTCGCCCCGGTCATAGTAGATCTCCGAGCAAGGACCGCAGGGGCCGGAACCATGCTCCCAAAAGTTGTCCTCCTTGCCGAATCGGAAAATGCGCTCGGTCGGAATGCCGATCTCCTTGTTCCAGATCTCGGACGCCTCGTCGTCATCCTGATAAATGGAAGGATACAGTCGGTCGGCCTCCAGGCCCACCACCTTTGTGAGAAATTCCCAAGCCCATGCGATGGCTTCATGCTTAAAGTAATCGCCAAAGGAAAAATTGCCCAGCATTTCAAAATAGGTACCGTGGCGAGCCGTTTTACCGATGTTTTCGATATCGCCGGTCCGGATGCATTTCTGGCAGGTGGTAACGCGGTTGCAGGGCGGCTCCTCCTCCCGGGTAAACCAGGTTTTCATGGGCGACATCCCGGCGTTAATGAGCAGCAGGGACGCGTCGTTCTGAGGAACGAGGGAAAAGCTTGGAAGCCGCAGATGGCCCTTACTCTCAAAGAAAGAAAGGTACATCTCACGCAGTTCATTGAGCCCGTATTTTTTCACTTGGTTTCTTCCTTCCCAATAATTTTTGAAACGGCCGTGGAAAAAAAGAAAGCCCGCCCCCGAATATCTGTCAGGGGCGGAGCAAGTATCTCCACGGTACCACCCTAATCTGCCCGATTTGCAGGCATCTCAGTGGCCCTTAACGCGGGCGGAAACGTCCTGGTCTACCCAGGCGACGGCGGAGTGGCTGCCATACCTGCCTGACCGAGGGCTTGCACTATCCCCTCTCGCTATGGGCCGTCCGGTCTGGCTCGTTCCGTCTTTGTCTTTTACTTAATTCTGAATGATTATACCACATTCCGGTATCTTGTCAACCAGAATGGCGGAAAAAAGCCACGATTTCCATATAAAAAAGAAGAAAAAGCTAATGGAACAGCAACACAATGCGGGCCACCGCCATGGTCAGCAGACACAGCACCGCGCCGATGCTGAGAAACCCGGCCACAGCCGAGGCCAGACGGATTAAGGAGTCCCGTACCTCCAATCCAAGTGCGGTTGTAACCACTCCATAAAGAACGCACAGGAGCAAAACCAACAGCACTCCTGCGGCCGCTCCCCTGAGGTCCGCAGGACTGAGCGACATATGCATACTGATGGAGCAAATCAGATAGAGGCACAGAAGGCCCCTCAGGATGCCCCAGCCATGCAGGCGGGCCAGCCCGCCGAAAAATCCGCGCAGGGCGGCGCCCAGCAAGGCAACCGGGTTGGCCGAAATCCGCGCCGTGCGGATCATAAAATACGAGGTCCGCTGAAATACCTCCGGCGTCAGCAGCCGCAGAATCAAAAGGATTACCAGCACCCCTATCACCATGGGCGCAATCCCTACAAAAAAGCAGCCCAGCCGCTGCCACAGGCTGGCGGGGTCATAACCGTAGCGAACGTAGCCGAGCACACCGTCGGCCCGGCCCGCCACGGGACGGAACAGCGCCACGTCAAAGACGGAAAACCCGAACAGCTTGCACATAGCCCAGTGACCAAACTCATGAACCGGCGTACCCACCACTCCGGTAAATACAATCCCGCCCCAGCCGAATGCGGCGACCAGATATCCGTTTGCTCTGGATTCCAGCGCGCCGATCAACAGGCCAAACAGCATCAGTATCCCCACCGTGGCACCAAACACGCCTACTGCGCGTTTTAAAATTCTCCCCATATATTTAACCTCCGGACGCAGCACGGGCCGCTGTGGGATTAACCTTCCTTCCCCGCTCTATGGCAGAACTAAGGTTTGATCCGGTTCCAATGGAGCGCTCGTGGGAACCCCACCGTAAGAAGCCAACGACTCACCCTCCACCAGCAGATGAACCGCGCTGACGCTGTCCAGCGCGCACAGCGTATCCACAATAGCATACAGTAGCAGGGACGCCTCCCTGCCTCCCGGCGCGCCGTCCCGAAACGGAGCGGAAAAGTTCACATAGCAAACGCCGTTTTCCACTGCGGCGGAAATAAGTTCCGTTCCATCCGGCAAAGGCAGCCTGTCCTCATCCGACTTCGGGCCGTCCAGCAGCGCGTTAAGAACAGCAATTACGCTGGTTTCCGATTCCATAATCAGCACTTCCCGCTCCTCTTTCGCCAAGCCGTTTCCCCGCAGATAGTAAAGCTGAGCCGTAACCTGAATCGGTTCGCCTTCCGCGCCGGTCAGAACAAGGTCACTGAGACGCAGTGCCCGGTCATGGAAGGGCAGCGGCTGGCCATCCACGGTGATGGTAACCGCCTCCACCTGCGAAAGCTGACACAAAGTCAGCGTCACACAACTGTTGGCAATGGTGAGATCCACACCGGAGAGGCCCCCATACGGTTCAGAAAAATCCACGCTAGCTGTTTCGGTGTCCGGATTGACCGTACAGGCGCGGAGTATGGTCCCCTTGGGAAAGGGCGCGGTAAGATCTCCGTCCTGCGGTCCGTCCAGAAGCGCCTGGACCAGATCGGCAGGTGTGACCGTATCCTGTTCAAAGTTCCGTTTCTCCGTCCGGATGACGGAACCTGAGGTGGCGTCCGCCGCCTCAAAATAGAGCGTCTCTGCCGTACCGCCCACACGGTTTCCGCCGCAGGCGGAGAGCAGCAGGCACAAAGCACCCGTCAACGCGGTCAGGCGGACGAAAAAAGATTGCTTCACGGCTGTCTTTCCTCCTCCCCGTGCCAGCGCGGCAGGGACACTGTAAAGCAGGTGCCCTCCGGCGCCCTCCGGTGGACCGTCACCGCGCCGCCGTGCTGACGGGCGGTATCCCGCACGATGGAAAGCCCCAGCCCCGTACCTCCGGCGGACCGCGATCTGGCCTTGTCCACCCGGTAAAAGCGGTCAAACACTTTGGACAGATCCTCTTCCGGAATGCCGACGCCGGTATCCTCCACCGTCAGCGTCACCAGATCTCCTTCGGCGCGCAGGTTTACCATGACCCGTCCTCCGGGCTGATTGTACTTAACGGCGTTTTCCATCAGATTGAAAATAATCTGATAGAGATCGTCATCCGTGGCCAGAACCACGCAGTTTGAATCCAGCTCCAGCTCCATGGAAATACCCTGCTGGGCGGCCAGCGGGGAGAGCATATGCTCCACCGAGCGAACGGTCTTCGCCACATTCACCGGCATATTCTGTACCGGCACCGCGCTGTCCATACGGGTCAAAGTCAGCAGCTTTTCGGAAATACGGGTCAGCCGGTCGGCTTCTTCTCCGATATCGGAAACGAAATCCCGTGCGGTATCCAGATCCATCCGGTCGCTCTGCAAAATGGAATCGGTCAACAGGCGGATCGAGGCCAGAGGTGTCTTCAGCTCGTGCGACGCGTCGGACACAAAGCGGCGGCGGACCTTCTCCGTGGTTTGAAGCCGGTCGGTCAGCTCGTTAAACTCACCGGCCAGACGGGACAGCTCATCCCCTCCCCTGAACGGGACCCGGTGGCTGTAATTTCCCTCCCGCACAATGCGGATGGCCCGCAGCAAATCGGCAATACGCCGGGTGAGCGCAGAAGAAAACAGCAGGCTGAGCAGGACGGCGGCCACGCTGACCACGGCGGACACCATCTGCAGTTTTGACTGCATTCCCGCCAGCAGCGCGGCCTGGTCCGGGTCGTACTCATACAGATAAACCGCGCCAATGGTCATATTCCGGTAAATAACCGGTGCAGCCGCCCGGCTGCGAAAGGCACCGTCCTGATACTCCGAGTGGAACACATCGTAGCCGTGCAGGGCGGTCGTGACCTCGCCCATCAGAGAATAATGTCCCACATTCTCCCGCGCGTCGTCAGAATCATAGAGAATGCAGCCGGAGGCGTCCGTCACCAAAATGCGGGTAACGCCGATGCTGCCCAACTGCTCCAGGGAGGACGTCACATTGTCTGTGGTCAAGTTTTCCGCAGCGGCCAGCGCGCTGCCCACCATATTGGCCTGATTCTGCAAGAAGTTCTGCTTGGACTGGAACACCAAATCCTGTGAGGCCAGTACCGGATAGGTGTTCAGCACCAGCAGCACCGCTGCGATAAGCAGGATAAACAGCGCGGCGAATTTGAACTGCAGGGACCGCCGGAACGGGACACGGTCAGCCCGATTCGCCATTAAAACCGCCTCCTCTCCCCTCCGGGCGGGGTCCGGGAAACATGCCCATGCGCATCATCCGTTTTTCAGGTAGTAACCCACACCCCATTTGGTGAGGATATACTGTGGGTTGCCGGGGTCGTGCTCCAGCTTCTCCCGTAGGCGGCGGATATGGACATCCACTGTGCGGTATTCGCCCATATAGTCGTAGCCCCATACGATGTTAAGCAGCTTTTCCCTGCTGTACACCCGGCCTGGATTGCGCATGAGCAGCTCCATCAGGTCGAATTCCTTGGCGGTCAGTTCCACCGACGCGTCGTCCTTCCAAGCCGTGCGCTCGTCGGTATCCAGCGAGATATGGCCGGCGGCAAGTCGGGTGTTCTTTTCCTTTTGGACGGGATTGCCCGCCCGCCGCAGCATAGCGCGTATGCGGGCCTTCAGTTCCAGAATGTTGAAGGGCTTTGTAAGATAGTCGTCCGCCCCGCATTCAAAGCCGATAATTTTATCCGTATCCTCGCTGCGGGCCGTCAGCATAATGATGGGCACATTGGAAAACTCCCGGATGCGCATACACGCCTGCAGGCCGTCAATCTTAGGCATCATAAGGTCCAGAATAATCAGATCGTACGCGCCCGCACGTGCCAGCTCCACAGCGGCTTCGCCATCGTAGGCCGTATCCACCTCATATCCCTCGTTTTCCAGGTTAAACTTGATGCCCTTGACCAGGACTTTTTCGTCGTCCACCACCAGAATTTTCATTCTGCGCCTCCTGTTGTCACGAAACCGTAATCAGGTCTAATAGATTCTCAAGTGTTTTTTCCCCAATCCCTTTGACCCGGGTCAGATTCTCCGGGATGCGGAAGGGACCGTTTTCCGCCCGGTCCGCCACAATGGCGGCCGCCTTCTTTTCTCCAATCCCCGGCAGGGTGGCAAGCTCCGCCGCATCCGCCGTATTGATGTTGACCCGTGCCGCCGCAGACACGGACGGTGCCGGCGGGGCGGCGGCCTGCGGCTCCGCAGGAGCAGATTCGGATGCCATCGGCTCGGGAGGGTTGCTTCCGGCGGGTGGCTTCGACGGCAAAGCAGGCGCCGCTGTCTCCGGCGCAGCGGATTCCAGCGTATCCTCCGCCGCATACTGTGTGTCGATCCGATATGGGACAGCCGTACTGCGCACGCCAAGGAAATACCCCGTCGTAAGCAGCAGGAATGCCGCTGTAACCGCCAGCGATACTTTTTCCAGACGTGAAATTTTCATGAGCTTTCTTCGCTCCCCCTGTTGCGTCTGCTTACCGAGCCTGTTATAATGATAGGGAAGAATTATGTCAATCGCCGTGGGCCTAACCGACACGCGGCGATCTATTCATGTTGTATTATAACATAGTTGGTGGGAGTTTCCTATGAAAAAATCTCGTTTCCTCTCTTTATTATTGACCGTATCCCTCGTTGCCGGGCTCGTACTTCCCCTATCCGCTCAGGCCACCGGTTCTAAACTCGTGGATGAAATGCAGGTGGCTGCCAAAGCCGCCATTCTGGTGGATGCGGATAACCACGAAGTTCTGTTTGAGCAGAATGCTCATGATAAGAATTATCCCGCCAGCATGACAAAGATCATGACTTGTATGCTGACATTGGAGGCCATCGACCGGGGTGAGCTGTCCCTCACCGACGTAGTCACGGCAAGCAGTACCTTTAACCACGACCTCTCCAACGACGGCTCCACCGAAAATATTAAGCCGGGTGAGCAGTTAACCGTGGAACAGCTTCTGTACTGTGCGTTGCTGCCCTCCGCCAATGAAGCGTGCAATATTTTGGCGGAAAAGGTGGCCGGCAGTACCGACAGCTTTGTGGACCTTATGAATGCCCGTGCGACTGAACTGGGCTGTCAGGACACCCATTTCGCCAACTGCCACGGCCTGCACCGGGACGACCATTATACCACCGCCTACGACCTCTCTCTTATCGTCATGGCGGCACTGGAAAATTCCACGTTCCGTGCTATTGTACGTACTCCCAACTATGTCGTACCGGCTACCAATCTGTCACCGGAGCGCACCCTGCATAATACTAACGGGCTTATCTCAAACTGGAGATATCGCGGCTATCTCTACCGATATGCCATTGGCGTTAAGACGGGTTCCACGCCGGAGGCGGGGCAGTGTCTGGCCTCTGCCGCGGAAAAGGACGGGCGGACTCTGGTTGCCGTGGTGATGGGCGCTGAAAACGTAACCCAGCCGGATGGAAGCACGGACCGGCAGGCCTTTTCTGAAAGCCGTCGGCTGCTGGAATGGGGCTTTGACACCTTCTCCCGTCAGACCATTCTGGACCCCTCCTCCTTCTCCGGCGAAGTCCCGGTGACGCTTTCCAAGGATACCAATTACGTCGGTGTTCAACCTGACGGCACGCTGGAAGCCACACTGCCCAAGGATATCGACCCCTCGTCCTTCCAGCAGCAAACCGACCTGCCTGACAGCGTGGAAGCACCGGTCACCAAGGGACAGACCCTAGGCAGTGTTACGCTTACTTACGACGGGGAAAATTATGGCTCCCTTCCGCTTGTGGCGGTTGCGGACGTGCAGCGCTCTAATCTGCTCTATTATATCCACCGGATCAAGGGCTTTTTTGGCCTGTTGGCAGTACGCATCGCTCTGGCGACCCTTTTGTTCTTCTTGGCCGTACTGGTGCTGCGTCGGCTGTTATTCGGCCGCAGCAAGAGGCGCTATGGCCGCGGTGGTCATGGCGGAGGTACGTCCCGCTACAACGGACGGCGCAGACGCAGGCGCTAAGTAAAATAAGATGAGGGCTGCCGTGATGCTTCGCGGCAGCCCTCATCTTATTTTTAGAAATTTTCCAGCAAATCCGGCAGTAGATCTGCCACTTCCGGATACGGGAGCATCACGTCGGAGATTCCCACCTCTCGCGCCACCTGAATTTTTTTCTTCAGGGAATCCGCCGTATCGAACAGAATAAAGTGGGCACCGGTCTTTCGGTCCATATAAGTAAAGTAATGAGCGCATAGCATATCGGAGAAAAACACGGAAGGAGAGCGTTGCTCCATCCTGGCGCGAAGTTGTTCCTGTGTCATAGCAGTGCCCTGTCCATTCGGCGCCGGCAGGGAAAAATCTTCAGCGACCCGTTCCGCCGCCACCGCGACTCGTTCCGCACCGTATTGCTCTACCGCTTCCGTAAAGCGCTGATGCAAAGAACCGCCGGAAACCGCCGTGGGAATCAGGACTTTTGCCCCTGCGGCTTCGCGGGCATAGGGTTCCGTCACATACAAAGACCAGCCCCGTTCCCGGAACGCGCCGGAGAGGAGGTTCACCGCACGGCTTAACGTGGGCACCCTGCGTGAAAAATCGAATACCGCGCCGTTATAGGACCGTGCGGCACACTCCCGTATGATCTCGCGGCTCAGCGCAGTGGGGTCTCCCCGGCCATCGAAATCGCCGTCATTTAGAAACAGCAGGCCGTTCCGGCCCGGCGACCCGGCCCGAAGCAGACGTGCCCCGGCACCAACCCGGTATGCCATATGGGCCAGTTTCCGTCCGGTTCCCCGGGCCGATGTTTCGTCAGAGGGAGAAACGGCAAAAATGAGTTCAGTTTTTACCGGCATGCGGCTTGTACCCCCTTGTTACGTTGTGATATACTGAAAAGCAAATGATTCGGGCACCGACCCGGTAGTTTCATCTCTATGCATGGGAAGGAGAAAATATACGATGGCATGGTCTCTCATTCCAGACAGAGTCTATTCCTCCATTTATGACATCGACACAGAGGCACTGGCAGAAGCCGGTGTTCGCCTGATGCTGGCCGACCTAGACAATACCATTGCGCCATATTCTGTCTCCAAGCCTTCCGAAGCCGTTCGGACCTGGACTGACAGCCTTCGGAACAGCGGAATCGATCTGTTTATTTTATCGAACAACCGTTCTGCTTGGCGCACGCACGATTACTGTACTATGCTGGGTGTGCCTTATATCACTCACGCCGGCAAACCGAAAATTGCGGCCTTCCGCCGCGCCATGGAACAGATGGGCCGCACTCCGGCGGAAACCGTCATGGTGGGCGACCAGATTTTTACGGACGTAGCCGGTGCAAAAAACGCCGGCATCCTAATCTTACTGGTGCGCCCGATTCGTCTGGATAACCCTTTTCGAGCCCTGCGCTATGCCGCTGAGCAGCCCTTTCGGGCACTTGGGCGGAAAAGGAACCGCGCATGAGCGCCAGGTTCGGCCCCGCTGGAAACGCCGCCGACTTTCCCGGGAAATCCTCGCTAGAGGCCCCCGCGTGGATCAGAGGCCTCAGCCTGGACGTCTATGAATACCAGTGCGGCAAGGGTGTAAATGTTTCCGAAAAAACTGCCCGTGAGCTGGGCAGAAGGGCCCGGGCGGCAGGGATCGGCCTTTCGCTTCACGCACCTTACTTTATCAATCTGGCCAACCCGGACCCGGAGCGTCTGGCCAAAACCACCGGCTATATTTTGGCGGCCTGCCAGGCCGCCGATTGGATGGGTGCCGAACGGGTGGTTATCCATTCCGGCTCGCTGATGAAACGCACGCGGCAGGCGGCGCTGGACACCGCGCAGGAGTCACTGCACCGGGTTCTGGGTGCCTGCGATGCAGCGGGCTACGGAGCAATTACCCTCTGTCCGGAAACCATGGGTAAAATCAATCAGCTGGGTGATTTGGATGAAGTTCTGGCTCTATGCAGCATAGATGAACGATTGATTCCCTGCGTGGATTTTGGCCATCTTTACGCCCGTACTTTGGGCAAGCTTGATGGTGAGGCCGCCATGGAGGGGATTTTGGACAAGATGGCGCGGGCGCTGGGGGATGCCCGGGCTGCCCGGTTTCACAGTCATTTTTCCAAAATAGAATTTTCGCCCCACGGCGGCGAAGTGCGCCACCTCACGTTCCGTCAACACGACTACGGCCCCGCATTTGAACCCCTAGCCAATGCGGTGGCCCGGCGGGGCTGGAGTCCTACCTTTATCTGCGAGTCCGCCGGTACCCAGGCACAGGACGCCCTTGCCATGAAGCAGACTTATGAGGCCGCCCGCGCTGTACTGCTGGAACAGCAACCGCATGGAGATGTATTATTTTGAATAATCTTTTTGGGAGGTCTTAAAACCATGAACCATTTGAGGGAAATTGCAGTTAAACTGCCGGACTATGATCTGGACGCCATGCTGATCACCAGCAAGCCCGGCGAATTTTACGCCGTGGGCTTCCACGGCGAGGGCATCGCGCTGGTCACCGCACATGAGAACTTTTATTTTACCGACTCCCGGTATATCGAGGCGGCCCAGGCGGCCGTTACAGACGCCCAAGTATCCATGCCGCAGCCCGGCACAAATTACCATAAAATGGTCCAGTCTATTTTGAACCGTTGTGGAATCAAAACCCTGGGTTTTGAGGAAAACTACATGACAGTAGATGAGTTTAACCGCTATCGGGACGCACTGAGCGCAGATTTGATTCCCGCAGGCAAATTGCTCACCGGTCTTCGGGCTTGTAAGGATGAGGAGGAAATCACCCGCATGACACAAGCCCAGCGCATCGCCGAACGGGCGCTGGATGAAATTCTTGCCTTTATCCGACCCGGTATGACGGAAAAGGAAATCGCCGCCAAGCTCACCTACGACATGCTCCGCTTTGGCGCGGAAAAAATGTCTTTTGATCCCATCGTGGTATCCGGGCCCAACGGCAGTCTGCCCCACGGGGTACCCGGCGCGCGCCGGGTTGAAAAAGGCGACTTTATCACTATGGATTTTGGCTGCAAATTCGGCGGATACTGCTCTGACATGACCCGCACGGTGGCGGTAGGCGATCCCTCCGCCGAGATGCGGAAGGTCTACGGTATCGTCCTTGAGGCGCAACTGGCCGGCATCGCTGCGGCCAAGGCGGGCGTACCGGGCTGCGACGTGGACGCCGCCGCCCGAAAAATCATTGCCGACGCCGGCTATGGTCCGTATTTCGGACACAGCTTCGGCCATAGTGTAGGAATTGAAATCCATGAATCGCCCAACGCCAGTCCGCGCTGTACCACTCCTCTCCCCGCCGGTGTGGCGGTTTCCGCAGAACCCGGTATCTATCTGCCCGGCCGCTTTGGCGTACGGATCGAGGATGTAGTGGTTCTCCACGAAGGTGGCTGTATAAATCTTACAAAAGCTCCTAAAAACCTCATTATTCTTTAAAGAGTATTGCAAATTCTAGAAATACACGGTATAATCAGTTAGTTCATTATGAAATCGACCGGGAGGATGGATACCCATGATAAGTGCAAGCGATTTTCGCAATGGTGTGACTTTCGAGATGGACGGTCAGATCATGCAGGTCGTCGAGTTCCAGCATGTGAAGCCTGGCAAAGGCGCGGCCTTTGTCCGTACCAAGATGAAGAATGTGATCACCGGTGCAGTGACCGAAACCTCGTTTAACCCCACCGCAAAATTTGAAAGCGCTTACATTGAGCGCAAAGATATGCAGTACAGCTATAATGATGGTGACCTGTATTACTTTATGGATATGGAGACATATGACATGACTCCTATCGCCGCCAGTGATCTAGGTGATGCGTTCCGCTTCGTAAAGGAAAATATGACCTGCAAGGTTATGAGTTATAAGGAAAAGGTCATTGGTGTGGAGGCCCCCACTTTTGTAGAGCTGGAAGTAACCAACACCGACCCCGGTTTTAAAGGCGATACGGCCACAAACGTGACCAAACCCGCCACGCTGGAGACCGGCACCGAGATCAAAGTACCACTGTTTATCAATCCTGGCGATAAGATCAAGATAGACACACGAACCGGCGAGTATCTGGAGCGCTGCAAAAAATAACCATTTGCACTCCAGTTGGTTTATTTGATGTTAGTTGCATAAAATATCTGGAGCATCGCAGGGAGCGGTCGCTTCCGCGGAAGGAGAGTATTATGACCATTTCTGAAAAGGTTGCTTATCTCAAGGGCCTGGCCGATGGCCTCAACATTGACACGGAAAAGTCCAAAGAGGGCAAACTCATCACCTCCATCATTGACGTGCTCCAGGATATGAGCATGTCCATTGAGGACCTGGAGGATACCACCGGTACTCTGGGCGAGGCAGTGGATGCGGTTTCCGATGATCTGTCCGATGTGGAGGAGTTTCTCTTTGGCGACGAGGACGATGCGGAAAATGAGGGCGACGAGGACGACGACGACGACAGCGATTTCTTCGAGGTCGAATGTCCCAATTGCCAGGAAGAACTCGTAATTGACGAGGATGTTCTGGACGCCGGCTTTATTGAATGCCCCAATTGCCACCAGAAGTTTTCCCTGGAAATGAGCGACGAGGATTCCGAATGCAACTGCGGCAGCGACTGTGGTTGCGGACATAGCACGGATGATGATCAGGAATAACTAAGTGTGATTCTTTTCTCTTTGTAACATGATAAAATAAGCAGAGGCGGACCGATGAGGAATCGGTCCGCCTCTGTTTTCATTTTTCCTCTATTCAATCTCATAAAACAATTTAAAAGGGGACTGACACCATATTGGCATCAGCCCCCCAACTATACTCTGGAACGCAGACGCTTTCAGGAGCGACGGCATTCTACTTCATGGACTGCTGAGACAAGGAAAGAGAATCAATAATATCTCTTTTTATTCTTGCGAGCGGCCTCAGACTTCTTACGGCGCTTGACACTTGGACTCTCATAGTGCTCGCGCTTACGCACCTCGGCCAGTACCCCGGACTTGGCGCAGCTACGCTTAAAACGCTTCAGAGCACTCTCAAGCGACTCGTTTTCTCTGACACGAATTTCCGACATTATTGTTTCCCCTCCCTCCGAAGTGGCGGGGAGCTCCCGTCACGAAAGGGCCATTCCTATGGCTTTAACAGTAGTATTATATGTGATTTTCGAATTAATGTCAAGCGACAATTTCCAATCCGCCGCCCGTGGACAAGTGTATTCTATGCTTTTGGTTTCATAACCACGTTTACCAATTTGTTCTTAACAACAATGGTTTTAACCACCTGCATGGTCTGCAGCATAGCGGCAACCTTTGGCTCGGCAAGCGCGGCACTTACAACCGTTTCCTCTTCGCTGTCCACAGGAACGATAATGCTGCCCTTCAGCTTACCGCCAACCTGCACCACCATCTTGACCTCCGCACTTACCGTCTTACTCTCGTCATAGGTGGGCCAGGGCTGCTGACAGGCCATACCCTTCCCGCTATAACCCAGCCGCTGCCACAGTTCCTCAACAATATGAGGGGCAAATGGGGACAGCAACAGCAAAAGCGTGCCCAAGTCGCCTTTACTGCAACCATTCTGATAAAAGTCGTTAACCAGAGTCATCAGGGCGGCAATGGCGGTATTGAACTTCATTGCCTCGATATCGTCCGCCACTTTGCGAATCGTCTTATGGATATTACTCTCATTGGCGTGGGAATATCCCATCTCGTCCGTGCACAGGTCGGCTAGATTCCAAACCCGGTCCAGGAACCGCTTGCAACCTTTTACTGCCTTGGAGGACCAGGGCGCCGCCTTCTCAAAGTCACCGATGAACATGATATACAGGCGCATGGTATCCGCGCCGTACTGGGCCACAATATCGTTGGGATTTACCACGTTGCCGCGGGACTTGGACATCTTCTCGCCGCCCTCACCCAAGATCATGCCGTGGCTGGTGCGCCTCTGATACGGTTCCTTCGTGGGAACGACACCGATATCGTACAAAACCTTGTGCCAGAACCGGGAATACAGCAAATGCAGCGTGGTGTGCTCCATACCGCCGTTGTACCAGTCTACGGGAGACCAGTAGTCCATAGCCTCCTTGGACGCCAGCGCCTGATGATTGTGGGGATCCATGTAGCGCAGGAAGTACCAGGAGGAACCTGCCCATTGCGGCATAGTGTCGGTCTCCCGTCTGGCGGGACCGCCGCAGTGCGGGCAGGTAGTATTCACCCAACTGGTTATTTTGGAGAGCGGGGACTCGCCGGTATCAGTGACCTCATAGCTGTCCACATTGGGCAGCAACAGGGGAAGCTGATCCTCGGGCAGCGGTACCCAGCCACATTTTTCACAGTAGACCATTGGAATTGGCTCTCCCCAATAGCGCTGACGGGAAAACACCCAGTCGCGCAGCTTAAAGTTCACCTTTTCGTGACCAATTCCCTGCTCGATAAGCCACTGGGTGATGGCAGGAATGGCCTGTCTAACCGTCAAGCCATTCAGGAAACCAGAGTTCACCATGATGCCGGTATCGTCCTTGAGGGTGAATGCCTCCTTCTCCACATCGCCGCCCTTCACCACCTCTACAATGGGCAGGCCAAACTTTTTGGCAAAAGCCCAGTCGCGGGTGTCATGAGCGGGTACGGCCATAATGGCACCGGTGCCATAGGTAGACAGGACATAATCGGAAATAAAAATCGGAATCTCTTTTCCATTGACTGGGTTGACGGCACGGACGCCTTTCAGCTCCACACCGGTTTTCTCTTTATCGGCCGCCAACTCCGTGCGTTCAAAGTCGGATTTCCGGGCGGCCTCGGTGACATAAGCGCTGACTTCATCGGAATTTGTCAGCTTACCCGCCCATTTCTTCACATAGGCATGCTCGGGGGCAATGACCATGTAGGTGGCGCCAAACAGCGTATCCGGCCGGGTAGTAAAAACGGTCAGGATATCCCCTTCCGTAGTCTTGAAATCCACTTCGGCACCGGTAGAACGGCCAATCCAGTTTTTCTGCTGAATCTTAACCCGCTCAATGAAGTCCAAGCCATCCAGATCATCAATAAGCCGCTGAGCATATGCGGTAATCTTCAGCATCCACTGGCTCTTTTCTCTGCGGATAACCGGCGCGCCGCAACGCTCACACACACCCTCAACAACCTCCTCGTTGGCCAAAACGCATTTGCAGGAGGTACACCAGTTGACCGGCATGGTGGTCTTATAAGCCAGGCCCTTTTTCCAAAGCTGGAGGAAAATCCACTGGGTCCATCTATAGTATTCCGGGTCGGTGGTGTTGATTTCACGGTCCCAGTCAAAGGAATAGCCCAGCATCTGCAGTTGTTTACGGAAGTTCTGAATGTTATCGTGGGTCACCTTAGCGGGATGGATATGATTTTTAATGGCATAATTCTCCGTGGGCAGGCCAAAAGCGTCATACCCAATGGGGAACAAAACATTATAACCATCCATCCGCTTTTTCCGGGCCACTACATCCATGGCGGTATACGGACGTGCATGTCCAACGTGCAGCCCTTGACCGGAGGGATAGGGGAATTCTACCAATGCATAATATTTGGGACGTTTATCCCCATTTTTGCAGGCGTAAGTCTTCTCCTCCTGCCATTTTTTCTGCCATTTTGATTCGATCTCAGAAAATTCGTACTTCAACTTGCCTCACACTTTCTTTGCGCAGGCGGCAGACGCTGCCCACGCCCAACGCCGCGTTTCTATTCTAAAAATCAGCGGTCTGGCCGGGCACTTCCTCCTGGGGCATAATCCCGCTTAAATCCATTTCTTTGGCATCGCTCCACAGCCGCTCCAAGTTATAAAATTTTCTCGTTTCATCCAGAAACAGATGGACCACCACAGAGGAAAAATCCAGCAGGACCCAGGTTTCACCACGGTGTCCTTCAATATGATGCGGCGTCTCACCATGTTCTCTGGCCGCCTTTTCACAGAAGCCGGCCAGAGCTTTAATCTGCGTTGTGGAGGTCGCCGTACAGATGACAAAATACTCCGCCAGCGTAGTAAGCGTACCTGTCTCCAGTACCTTAATCTCCTGTCCCTTCTTTGCATCCAAGGTTTTTGCCAGCAAAATCGCCAGTTCTTTGGATTCCATAGACATTCTCCTTCTCTGAAACTGAGTGGCCAATCGGCCGCAGTAAAATCAGTCGATGGGAATTCCCTCTGGCGGCGTTTCCGTCGGGGAAGCGGGTTCCGTTGTCATCCCTGTACTGGGTTCCGGTTCCACCGTTATAATGGGCTCGCTTTCCGTCGGTCCCTCCGTTGCCACAGGTTCACTCTCCGCCGGTTCCTCCGTCGGCACGGATTTGCTCTCCGCCGGCTCCTCCGTGGGTACGGATCCGCTTTCCACCGGCTCCTCGGTCGTTACCGATTCACTCTCCTTCGGTTCCTGCGTCTCAGGGGGATTCTTCGTCGGAGAAGCAGAAGTAGACGGCGTACTGGTCGTTTTGCCGCTGCTGGAAGAACTGCTGCTGGAGTGAGAGTTGGCCTTGGTGTCCTCCACCGTACCGGAGGAAGAATAGATTTTTCCATTCTTATCGACCGACATAATATCCAGCTCATTGGACTCCAACTTCTCCTGATAGGGGTTAAAATCCTCATTTACCAAATCCACCAAATCATCAGTGATGGGAACCACATAGGACAAATTTTGCCCGATGCTTCGGCTCCAGACTGATGCGCCGGTACACGGCATGGTAACAAAGTTCACGTTTTCCATTTTTAGTCCGCCAAAAATAGCCTGCTGCGCAAACCAAGCCAGATTGTTGATGGTAAAATTAGTGGTAACATTCTCAGTAAAGATTTTAGAAAATTCTGAGATTTTAGCAATTTTATTGATTTGGAGACACTGCTCCACCACCGCTTTCAAGAATCCCTGCTGGGTCTTGATGCGGCCCAGATCTCCGTCATTATATCCATTTCTTCCGTCCCGGAAGCGGACCACGCCCATGGCGGTCTCACCGTCCAGCTTCTGATACCCCTTCTTCACATGGATGTGGAGGTTCTGCGTCGGGTCGTCATAGTCCATATCGCGCGGTACGTCGTAGTAGACTCCGCCGATAGCCTCTACCAGTTGGCCCACCGCTTCCCACTCCACAGTCACCTGAAAGTCCGGCTTAAATCCCACAAGCTGGCTGATTTCCTCGTCCAGTGCGTTGATGCCCTTGTCTCCGCATCCATAATAATTATAGACGGAATTGATTTTTTTGATATCCCAGGGAACGTTCACCATGGTATCCCGTGGAATACTCATCACGTTCAGCTTCTGATTGGGTACGTCATAGGAGGCCAGAAGAATCGTGTCCGTATTGCCGCCGCCGCCTGTATCGCGGCCAATGATCAGGAAGGTGTAGAAGTCCTCCTTCCGGTCCCCGCTTAAATGAGGCGCCTCACTGTTAAGCGTGGTGCTGTCGGTCTGCGTATTATCCTCTGCAGCGGGTATTTCGATCTCCGGCTTAACCACCATCAGCTTATAGGCAACAAACCCTACTGCAAACAGGAAGGCAATTATAGTCACCAAAATTAGAATCCGGCGGCGGATCCGCGCTTTACGGGCCATCGGACTATCTTCCCGTTTGGGTTTTTTATGTTTCTTCTCCAGGCGCTGTCCGCCCCTGCCGTCTTCTCTCTGTGGACTCATCTGCTCTGTCCTTTCAGCCAGTCCCTGGCCCGCATGGTATTGATGTGTACCGGCATGCCCCGCTCTTCCATATCCCGGATAGTAAGTTCACAACCGAGCAGCAAAGCGGCATCCAAATCCTCGTAAGATAGCTTCCGCAACCGTGCCAGTCCCTCGAAATCAGATCGGGACGGCTCGATGTAATCGGCAAGGTACAGGACTTTTTCCAGGGTGGTCATATTGGCTTTGCCTGTGGTATGCCAATAGATGGCATCATGAATTTCGTCGCAGACGCCGAATACATGGCGGGCAATTTCCGCTCCCGTTTTGGAATGAAGCAGCTTGACCGCCTTTTTTTCCAAATCATCTAGTACGATACCATATTTATCACATAATTTCAACTGCTCATCCAGGGTAAAGTATTTGGTGCAATCGTGGAGGATACCCGCCCGGCGGGCCAGCTCCGGATCGGCGCCCCAGCGTTTAGCCAGACGAACTGCTTCCTCTTCGGTTCCCTTCACGTGGGGGATACGCTTGGCGTAGATCATAGACCAGGAACAGGCACGCAGCTGCTCGTCGGTGAGCCTGGTAAGGTCGGCATGCGTGTCATAAAGGCCATGCATCAGAATATAGCCATAAACCGGCGGCCACAGAAGGTCCGCGCCTCCTCCGTCCTGGAGGAGGGTGCGCAGATGGGTGGAGGATAGGTCAATGACCTTCGGCAGCGTGATTACCTGAACGTTAGCTCCAAAGTCTGCGCGCAGTCGCCGGGCCTGCTCCTCCAGCACGGTTCCGGTATCCGATTTGGAACGGGCAAAGGCGGCAATACCCGCCAGTTTTGCAATGACCTCCGATTCATGCCAGCTCGGCAGAGTGAAAAGCATATCGGCCCCCATCAGCAGCCAGAACTCACCGTCCGGTATCTGTTCATGGAGTTGCCGAAGCGTGTCGGAGGTATAGCTTTTTCCGGCGCGGGCCAACTCCATGCCGTCCGCCTTCACCACATTACCCCGCCCGGTCCGCAGGCCCAGCCCATCCGCCATAAGAGCGGTCATGGTCAGACGTTCTTCCGCCGATGCGGCTCTGGGTGGAAGCTGTTTATGGGGTGGGAGCGCCGCAGGAATAAGCAGCAGCTGGTCCAGCCCCAGGGCTTCCATGGTCGTCCGGGCCGCCTCCATATGTCCTATATGAGGCGGGTCAAAGGTTCCGCCGTAAATACCGATCCTCATTTTGCTCCATCTCTCCAGTCTGAGGTCTTCTATCTTCTGACCAGTATAATCTTGTCTCTTTTCTCTTTATTATGACTTTGACGGAACAAAACGAATTTTGTTCCGATGACCTGCACCACCTCGGCCCTGGCGGTCACGGACAGAGTATCGGCGGCCTCCCGCGCGGTGAGCATGGAATTTTCCAACACCCGGCATTTAATCAGTTCCCGGGCCTCCAGCGCATCGTTCACCTGCTTGATCAAATTTTCACCGATCCCGTCCTTTCCAATATGGACAATGGTGTCGATGCCGTTGGCCAGTCCGCGCAGCTGCGCACGCTGTTTACTTGTTAATTCCATTAAGGTAACTCTCCAATTCTATCTGAAACTTTTTGAGGGCATTGCCCCGGTGCGAGATCTTGTTCTTTTCCTCCGCAGTCAGTTGGGCAAATGTTTTGCGAAGCGCGGGGATAAAGAAAACCGGGTCGTAACCGAACCCGTTCTCCCCCTGTGGAGCAAAGGCAATGGTGCCGGGGCACTCGCCCCGGGAGGAAATTACATCTCCATCCGGCATGCACAGGCATACCACCGAAACGAACTTTGCTTTCCGACTGATTTGGCCCTGTAGATTTTGAAGGAGCAGGCGGCAGCGCCCCCGGTCGTCCAGGTCAGGCCCGCCGTACCGCGCGGAATAGACACCCGGCCCGCCGTTCAATGCGTCCACGCACAGGCCGGAGTCGTCTGCAATGGCGGGAAGGCCGGTGGCCTGCATAACCGCCTTCGCCTTGAGCCGCGCGTTCTCCTCAAAGGTGGCGCCGGTCTCTTCCACGTCCACATCCACACCCACGTCGGACTCCAGCACAACCTCCACCCCCCGGGCGGAGAGAATCTCACTCATCTCACGCAGTTTGTTGGGGTTTTTGCTCGCCAGTACCGCCTTCATCGTCTCATCCCCCCAGCGCGGCCTTTTGTGCCGCCTGTAGCTCACGGACGCCGCCGGCACACAGATTCAGCAGACGGCTCTGCTCCTCAATGCTAAAAGCGCGGCCCTCGCCGGTGCCCTGCACTTCCACCAGTGTTCCCTCACCGGTCATCACACAGTTGAAATCCACCATGGCGGCAGAGTCCTCCTCATAGCACAGGTCCAGCAGCAGTTCATCCTTGACGATGCCCGCGGAAATAGCGGCCACCTGAGTTAAAATAGGTGTTTCCGCAACAACACCGCCCTCCTCTAGTCTGCGGCAGGCCAGCGCCAGCGCTACAAAGCCACCGGTCACGGAAGCGGTGCGGGTACCGCCGTCACCCTGAAGCACGTCGCAGTCGATGGTGATCTGCCGGGGGCCCAGTTTTTTCATGTCCACCGCTGCCCGGAGCGCACGCCCCACTAACCGTTGGATCTCCGCGCTTCTGGGGGACAGTTTCAGCTTCGAGATGTCCCGGCGGGTACGCTCCCGGTTGGCCCGAGGCAGCATGGAATATTCGGCGGTGACCCACCCCTCTCCCTCCGGCACATGGGGCGGCACCCGCTCCTCCACCGAGGCGGTGCAGAGCACATGAGTGTTCCCGCAGCGGATCAGGCAGGAGCCCTCCGCGAACTGGTTAACGCCGGGGAGAATTTCCACCGGCCGCATCTGATTCCATTTTCTTCCGTCAATTCTCATTATACCAATGCCTCCGTAAAGGCCTGTGCGTCAAAGGGACGCAGATCGTCCACTCCCTCGCCCAAGCCCACATATTTGACAGGGATCTTCAGTTCGTCCGCAATGGCCACAGTGACGCCGCCCTTGGCGGTGCCGTCCAGTTTGGTAAGAATAATACCGGTCACGCCGGCGCTCTCCCGGAACTGTTTGGCCTGTATGAGGCCGTTCTGGCCGGTAGTGGCATCCAGCACCAGTAGGGTTTCACAGGCGCATTCAGGCAGTTCCCGGTCAACAATCCGCCTGATTTTGTTCAGCTCATTCATCAGGTTCTGCTTATTATGCAGCCGCCCCGCCGTATCCACTAAAATTACATCGGTTCCTCTGGCTTTCGCGGCAGTCAGCGCATCATAGACCACGGCGGCAGGGTCCGCGCCCTCGCCCTGCTTCACGATATCAACGCCGGAGCGCTGCGCCCAGATGGTGAGCTGCTCGGCGGCGGCGGCGCGGAACGTATCCCCCGCGCACAGCAGCACCTTTTTCCCCTGTACCTTCAGGGCCGCGCCCAGCTTACCGATGGTGGTGGTCTTGCCCACACCGTTTACGCCAATGAACAAAATTACAGACGGGCAGGTGCTCAGGTCAAGCTCGGTACTGCCCACATCCAACATATCGCACAGCACTCGGCGCAGACAGACGCGAACCTGGTCCGGCTCACGCAAACGCTCCGCCTTTACCCGGCGGCGCAGTTCTTCCACTGCCTTGAGCGCGGGGTCCACGCCCATATCCGCCAGGATAAGGGATTCTTCCAGCTCGTCGTAAAATTCCTCATCGATGGAAGAAAATGCAGAAAAAATCCCGATTTTTTTGATTTTATCAAAAAATCCCATGGGTCAAATTCCTTTCCGATTATTTTATGCGGCCTCACTGCACGCCAAGCTCCTCCGATAGTTCATTGAGATTTATGGTCAGCAGACGGCTCACACCCTGCTCCTGCATGGTAACACCGTACAGCACGTCTGCCTCCTCCATGGTACCACGGCGGTGTGTGATGACAAGGAACTGAGTCCGCCCGGACATCTGCCGCAGATAGCGGGCATAGCGGACTACGTTGGCGTCGTCCAGTGCGGCCTCGATTTCATCCATGACGCAGAAGGGGGTTGGCCGCACCTTCAAAATTGCAAAGTACAGGGCAATGGCCACAAACGCCTTTTCACCGCCGGAGAGCAGTGTGATGGTCTTAAGCGCTTTTCCGGGCGGCTGAACCCTGATCTCAATATCGCAGTTCAGAATATCCTTCTCATCTTCCAGCTCCAGCGCGGCCTTTCCTCCGCCAAACAGTTCCTGGAACGTCTGGGCAAAAGCGGCGTTGATGGAGGCAAACTGCTCGGAAAAGATGGTTTTCATCTCCGCGGTGATGTCGGCAATAATCCCCTCCAGCTCTTTTTTGGACTTTATGACATCGTCCCGCTGGCCGGTCAGATAGGTATACCGCTCGTTGACCCGCTGAAATTCCTCCACGGCATCCAGATTCACATTGCCCAGTCCAGAAATAGAGCGCCGAAGCTCCCCGATACGGCGCTGGGCCTTTGAAATGCTCTCCAGCTCCTGACGCTGGGCCTTGGCGGCCTCATGGGAGAGCTCATAGGTTTCCCATAGTTTATCCAGAATTTGCTTTTCTTCTACGGCGGCGGATGCTTTTTTCTGCTCCAACACGGATACCTCGCGCTCCATATTGAGCAGTTCCGTGTTTTTATCCCGGCTGGCACGGTCTGTCTCGTTGCGTTTTTGCTCCAGTGTCAGCTTTTCCTCATTGATACGGCCAATGGCCTCGTTTTGGGTCCGGTTCTCCGCCTGAATCTTCTCCAGGAGACCCTGCTTCTCCCCGATCTGCGCGGAAAGTTCGGTATTCTTCGCCTCATACCCCGCCAACAGGCGCTCCCGCTCGGTCCGGTCGCCGGCGATATCCCTGCGCAGGTTCTCCAGCTCGTCCATCGACTTTCTTAACGCTGTCTGCTCCGCTTCCAGCGCGGCCAGTTGCACGTTCAGCGCAGCGATCTCCTGCCGGATGGCATCTGCCCGCGTTCTGATCTCCTGCCGCCCGGTGGTTTTATTCTCGCTTTCCGCCCGCAGAGCGGCGGCAGAACCCTCCAACTGTTCGATTCGTGCCCGCGCGGCATCGGTGTCGGCTTCGGTCTGCCCGACGCGCCTTCCGATCTGCTCCAGTTCCGCGCGCAGATTCTTCTTCTGCCCCTCCAGCTCCTCTACGCCTTGGGCATAATGCGCACAGCGCTCGGATAACCGCAGAATATGGTCCTCCAGTTCTCGCTGCTGTGCCCGGGCGTTTTCCAGCTCATAGCCTGCGGCCGCGGCTTCCCGGTCCGCCTCCTCCACGGCCTTCGCAGCCTGAGAAAGCCGCTTACGGATATCCTCAGCCTGCGTGTTCAGCCGGGCCAGCTCGTTTTGACGGCTGAGAATACCCGCGTTGCGGGATACCGAACCGCCCGTCATGGAGCCGCCCGGGTTGAGCACCTGTCCGTCCAGCGTGACAATACGGAAGCGGTGGCTGAATTTGCGGGCAATCGCCAGCGCCGCGTCCAGCGTCTCGGCGATGACCACCCGTCCCAGCAGATTAGAAAAGATGCCGGCGCAGTCGGGGGCAAAGGTGATGAGCGCGTCGCCCATGCCCACAAAGCCCGGTTCCCGCTCCACCGCGCGGTCCCGAAAGTTGGAAGGCCGGACGGCGTCCCGCGGCAGAAAGGTGGCACGGCCACCGTCCCGCCGCCGGAGAAATCCGATGGCGTTCTTGCCGTCCTCCTCCCGGTCCACTACGATATGCTGCATGGCACCGCCCAGCGCCACCTCAATGGCCACGGTGTAAGAGTCCGGCACCTGAAGCAGACTGGCCACAGGCCCCCGGATTCCCCTGAGATTTCCCCGGCGTGCCTCCCCCATCACCAGCTTCACCGCCTTGGAATAACCCTCGTAGACTTTCTCCATTTCGGCCAGCATATGGATCCGGGAGGCAAGCGCGTTTTCCTCCATCTGAAGCCGGACTCGCTTCTCTTTCACGTCCCGCGCTTTTTTTTGTCTTGCCTCCGCCCGAAGGGCATATCCGCTGATCACATTGAGCAGCGACTTCCGGTCCTCTTCCGCCTTGGTGTGCGCTTTCTCAGCGGCGTCCCGCTCCGTACAGGACGCCGCCAGTTTTTCCGCACCAGCCGCCAGTTCCCGCCGGACCGACGCGTCCCGGTCAAAAAGTTCCTGCGCGGCCGCGGAGAGTGCGGAAAGCAGCTGCCTGGCTTCGGCCGCAGATGCGGTCTCCACGGCCTCTTTCCGGCGCAGCGCCTCCAGTTCATCCCCCAGCGCTCCAGCGGAATGCTCCGCCGCTTTGGCGGCGGCATTCTGCTCCTCCAACTGCCCGCGCAGGCCGTTCATTTTTTCGGTGATTCCCTCCAGACGTGTTCGGCCTTCCCGGATCTGAGCGGCCAGGCTGCCCGTCCGTCCCTCCTGCTGGTCCAGTTCCTGCCGCACCCGCTGGGCGTTTTCCGCATTATGCTCAATACTGCTTTTCAGTACCGCGATGGCACTTTCACACTCGTTGGCGTCGGCTTGCCGTTTCATAAGCTGGAAGCGGATTCCCTCCGCCTCCACATCCTTCTGCCGCATCTGCCCAGCATAATGCTCCGCAGACGCGTACAGCTTCTCCAGCGCCGTCCGGGCCTCCTCTTTCTGGCGGACCGCGCTGTCATAGTCACCCGTCAGCTTGACCGTGCCTGCGTGGATTTTATCCAACTGCTCCATCCAAACGGAGATCTCCAGTCCCCGCATCTCATCCCGGAGAAGCAGATACTTCCTCGCTTTTTCGGCTTGGGCGCGCAGCGGTTCCACCTGAAGCTCCAGCTCGTCGATCTTATCACTTACCCGCACCAGATTCTCCTGCGTGCGCTCCAGTTTGCGTTCCGCCTCCTCTTTGCGGTGGCGGAAACGGGAAATGCCGGCGGCCTCTTCAAAGACCTCGCGTCGGTCGCCGCTTTTCACGGATAGGATCTCATCGATCCTGCCCTGACCGATCATTGAATAGCCGTCCCGGCCCAGCCCGGTGTCCATAAACAGTTCATTGACATCCTTCAGGCGGGCGGCACGGCGGTTAATAAAATACTCACTCTCACCAGAACGGTAATAGCGGCGGGTCACCATGACCTCGCTCTCTTCCAAAGGGAAAAAACGGCCCGTGTTGTCCAGCACCAGAGAGACCTCGGCAAACCCCAGCTGTTTCCGCCGGGCGGTTCCGCCGAAGATCACATCCTCCATTTTTCCGCCCCGAAGCGCCCGGGTGGACTGCTCCCCCATGACCCACCGGATTGCGTCGGAAATGTTCGATTTTCCGCTTCCATTGGGACCCACGATGGCAGTAATATCCGCATTAAAGGTCAGCACGGTCTTATCGGGAAAGGATTTGAACCCTTGAATTTCCAACGCCTTTAAGTACAATTACCGTGCCTCCTTTTCTTTATCCATGAGAGATATAGGAATATATTATGTTATCATGATTTGGAGATTTTTGCAAACCGTTTCGGCTGTTTTAAGGTGCATTCAGAAATAATTAATAAATGATAAGGCCCTGGTAAAAAGCGGCTCCGGAAACGTGATCACGTTTCCGGAGCCGTCAGGTTCCCGGTCAGAACATTCCCAGCATACCAGTCGGCTCTGATTGCGCGCGGCACAGTACGTCAGCCATTTCAGCATGCCCGGCTGCGTTTGGATGGATGCCGTCCAAATAGAGCTCCCTGGTAGGGCGCCCTGCAAATGCCGGACGAAAATCCACAACCGGAATATCTTCCGCCCGGGCAAGGCGGAGCTGCCATGCGGCATATGCCTCAAAGATGGGAATCCGGGTGCGCAGGCCCTCCCGGTCCGGCCAGAAACAATTCTCAGCATCGCCTCTGACCTCTGGGGCAATTCCTAAAATAGGTGTAATCTCCATTTTGCGCGCCTGCCTGACGAGGTCTGCCAGATCACGGCGCGCGACGGCGTCTCCACCCGTGATAAGAATATCGTTGGTACCTCCCATCACGAATACACCGTCCGGTCGCTCCCATTCCGCCTCCAGGGGAAGGCGTTCCCGCATTCCAACCACCGTATCACCGTTCAGGCCGCAATTTATCAAGGTATGGCCGGTACGCTCCGCGGTCAGACAAACCCAAGTGTTCCGGCGGGAAACACCATATCCATAGGTCAGACTGTCCCCCAGACAGAGCAGCTTCATTTTTTCATCGCCAACGCGGCCTTTGCTTTAGCAGCAATCCGGTCCGGCGTCAGGCCATAGGCCTCCAGTACCAGCTGCGCCTTGCCGGAGCGGCCGAACTTATCTTCTACCCCGTGTCGCACCACGGGCACGGGGCACATCCCGGAGAGGTAGCCGCACACGGCCTCGCCCAAGCCGCCGATAATGTTATGCTCCTCACTGGTCACGATGGCCCCGGTCTCCCGCGCAGCTTTCAGCACCAGCTCCTCGTCCAGCGGCTTAATCGTGTGCATGTCGATAACCCGGGCGGAAATTCCTTCGGCCAGAAGCTGGTCAGCCGCTTTTAACGCCATCTGCACCATCATACCAACGGCAATGATGGTCACGTCCCCGCCGTCCCGCAGGACTGCGCCCTTACCCAGCTCGAACCGATAGCCGGGAGTAAATTCAGTAACCGTCTCCACCGCCAGTCTGCCCAGCCGCAAGTAGGCGGGGCCGTTATAATCAATCAGTGCCTGCACGGCCTGCTTCATCTCATAGCCGTCGCAGGGGCAGACCACCGTCATGCCGGGAAGGACCCGCATGGTGGCAAAATCCTCGCAGCACTGATGAGTCGCGCCGTCCTCACCCACGGAAAGGCCGCCGTGGGAGCCGACCACCTTCACGTTCAGGTGGGGATAGGCCACACAGTTGCGCACCTGCTCAAAAGCACGGCCTGCGGCAAACATGGCAAAGGTACTGGCAAAGGGTTTCTTGCCGCAGGTGGCAAGGCCGGCGGCCACATCCACCATATTGCACTCGGCAATTCCCATGTTGAGGAATCGTTTCGGGTAGGCCTTGGAAAAATCCTTGGTTTTGGTTGCGCCGGAGAGGTCTGCGTCCAGTACAATGAGGTCGGGATATTTGGCTCCAAGCTCTACCAGAGTCTCACCGTAGACAACGCGGGTTGCGATTTTTTCTCCCATGTCAGTTCCCCTCCAATTCTGCCAGACCGGCTTCCAGCTCCGCCTTGGCTGCGGCATACTGTGCATCATCCGGCGCCTTGCCGTGCCAGTCGGCGTTATTCTCCATAAAGGAAACGCCCTTGCCTTTGACCGTGGCAGCCAAAATTACCGTGGGCTTGTCCTTGACCGTGGCGGCAGCGTGCAGCGCGTCGGAGACAGCGGCGGGGTCGTTCCCGCTAATGAGCTTGATAACATGAAAACCAAACGACTCGAATTTCCGGTCCAGCGGCTCAGTGGGCATAACGTCGGCAGTTCTGCCATCGATCTGCAGTCCATTGACATCCACGATGGCGCAGAGATGGTCCAGTTTGTACTTGGCGGCGGACATGGCGGCCTCCCAGATTTGTCCCTCCGCCAACTCACCGTCACCCAGGACCGTGTAGACCCGGTAGTTTTTGTGATCCAGCTTACCGGCGATGGCCATACCTACGGCGGCGGAAAAGCCCTGACCCAGGCTGCCGGTGGACATATCCACCCCCGGCACATTCACCATATCCGGATGGCCGGACATATGCCCGTCGATCCTGCGGAACATAGACAGCTGTTCCACAGGGAAAAAGCCCCGGAGTGCCAGGATGGGGTACAGGGCCGGGGTACAGTGGCCCTTAGACAGTACAAAACGGTCCCGGTCGGGATCACGTGGATTTTCAGGATCAACGTTCATCACATCAAAATAGAGCGCCGTCAGCATATCCATAGAAGATAAAGAGCCGCCGATATGCCCGGAAGCGGCGGTATGGACCATCTCCATGGCCAGCAGGCGGGCCTTAGCGGCGGTCACGGCAAGCGCGTGCGCGCGGCTTGGTTCCATCGAATCAATCCTTTCGTTCTGGCGAAAACCTAAGATACTGATAGTATAATCCAGCTTCTGTTCCGTTGCAAGAGGATTCTTCACACTTAGGAAAGTGAAATCACTTGCGTTTTGAATAAACTTAGGTTATGCTAAAGGATAGAATGTTGACGGCTTTTCGCAAGCCGTAAAGCGAATCAGAATTAAGGGAGGAACACATCTGTGTTCAATGACAGGCAATTAAAAATTATCGAGCTGCTCCAGAGCCGCGACCGCGTCAGCGTCAGCGAGCTGACCGGGCAGTTTGGTGTTTCACTGGTCACCGTCCGCCAGGACCTGAAAAAGCTGGAGGAGCAGGGCGTCCTGAAACGTACGCACGGTGGTGCCGTGGCGGTGGATAACGGTTATGACACCTCCACCCGCATGTGGAACAATTATGAACAGAAGCAGCGCATCGCGCAGTGTGCCGCCTCTATGGTCACGGATGGGGAGACCGTCATCATTGAAACGGGCTCCACCTGTTCCCTGCTGGCCCGTGAACTGGCGTCCAAGCGCCGTATTACCATTATTACCAATTCTGTGTTTCTGTGCAATTTTGTCCGCAGCCATGCCTCTCTGGACGTGGTTTTATTAGGCGGCTCTTTTCAGCACGATGCGGAGGCCAATGTTGGGCCGCTCACCAAGCTTGGTCTGTCACAGTTTGCGGTGGACAAATGCTTTATTGGTGCGGATGCCGTCAGCGTGGACAAGGGCATTTCCACCATCAATCTGTTCCGTGCCGAAGTGGTGCGCGCCATGTCGGAATCGGCCCGGAAAATGATCGTACTTACCTCCTCGGATAAGATCGGCGGAAGCGCGGTTGCCTCCGCACTTCCGCTTTCCGACGTGGACACTGTGATTACAGATGATAATATCTCTCCTGCACAGCGCGATATCATCACACGCTGCGGCCCCAAAGTTGTCATCGCTTAATGAACGAACGGTCAAAAGCGCGGCGCCGGATCCAGTCCGGCGCCGCGCTTTCATCTTTCCACGTGGGTTCGCTCCCACCTTATTTTCCCTCTGCTTCGGTGAGCCGCTGGATGCCGGCACGGGCGGCGGCCTGCTCCGCCTCCTTTTTGCTCCGGCCCTCGCCGGAACCGATGGATGTCCCGTTCAGATAGACTGCCACGGTGAATATTTTGGCATGGTCCGGCCCATTTTCGCCCATCAGGCGGTACTCCAATACCCGACCGCTCTCCCGCTGCACCAGCTCCTGAAGCGCCGTCTTATAATCGCGGTCCAAGCCGTCTTGCTCGCGGTCATTATTGGTCAGGATGAATCGCGTAATCAGATTCCGGGCGCTGTCTACCCCACCGTCCAGATAGACGGCCGCGATTACGGCCTCTACAGCGTCGGCCCGGATGGAAGGGCGCTGACGGCCTCCGCCGGCATCCTCGCCTTTGCCCAGACGCAAATAAGTGCCCAAATTCCACTTTCTGGCCACTTCCACCAGGCTGTCCTCGCATACCAGCGCGGCCCGGGTACGCGTCAGCTCCCCTTCCGGCATGTTCGGATGGCCCCGGTACAGATAATCCGCCACCACCATACCCAAAACGGAATCACCCAAAAATTCCAGCCGCTCATTGCTGGTCTCGCCGGCCGTGCGGTTCTCGTTGGCATAGGAACTGTGCGTCAGCGCGTTATGCAGCAGTCGGGGGTTGTGAAAGGTATAGCCCAAAATCTCTTGCAGTTTTTTCATCGTTCTGTCTCCTTGCTTACGGCAGGCACATCAAGGTGCTCCGGACCATCACCCAAAGCATCTTGATGAACCCACGTCCAAAAATTGTCTGGGTACGTAAAAAAGCGAGACCCCGCCCACGCAGAGTCTCAGCTCATGGAAAGGTACTCTCCTCCTTCGCCCGCAAAAGCGGATCGGACCCGCTGCTGATCAGGCGTTGGAATAAACAGGGACCAATCGCCTACCGCTCCCGGCATTGACGAATTGGCCCCTGGTGCTTCGGGTTCCAGGACTGGGGAACCCGGAGCATCCACTCAGTCATCCAGCTTATTCTGTAAAAAGCGAACCAGATCACCGATGGTGGTAATGGAGGCAATCTCCTCCTCGCTCAGTTCTTCAACCCCAAATTCTTCCTCCAAAGCCATGGAGAGTTCAACGATATCCAGGGAATCCGCCCCCAGATCATCCTCAAACGTCGTATCCATTGTAATAGTATTGGGTTCAACGCCAAATTGTTCTGAAATCAACTGTTTCAGCTTTTCGAAAATCATGACTCTCGGCTCCTTTGCACTCGGTATATCCCCTGTTTGGGTCCCTTCACATAATAGGGACATTTTTTCTACCTGTCAATAGGGTTCCCTGATTTTTTCAGAGTGTACTCTGGTCGTTGTTCCCATTTTTGGCTGGAACAGGAAGCCGCATATATTCAATATTTTCAGTGATATCCTCGATCAGTCCCGAGTTGGCAAAAGTACAGGCCTGCCGAATAGCGTTTTTGATAGCGAACGCGTCAGAGGAGCCATGGGCCTTTATGACCGGCTTGCTGATCCCCACCAGAGCGGTCCCGCCCACCTCGCCGGAATCCAGCGTCTTTTTGATGTCACGAATCCCGTCCGCGACCAATAGGGCGGCCAGTTTGCTCTTTGTATTTTTCATAAACATGGTTTTCATTTTCTGGGCCAGAAACAGTCCGGTCCCCTCCATGGTTTTAAGAAAAATATTTCCGGAGTAACCGTCGGATACAATCACGTCCACGGAGCCCTGCACGGCCTCCCGTGCCTCCACATTGCCCACAAAGTGAATACGCCCTTCCGTGCCAGCCTTGGTCAGCAGCTCATGGGCCTGCCGCTGCAGCTCGGTACCCTTGGACGGCTCTGCACCGATGTTGAGAAGGCCTACCCGCGGCTCCGGACGCCCCAGCACATGCTCGGCATAATAGGAACCCATGAACGCAAACTGAAGTAGATACTCGGGCGTGCCCTCGGCAGTGGCCCCGCAGTCGATAAGTACCGCACCTCCGCCGCCCGTGGGAACCACCGGTGCCATAGCCGCCCGGCGGATGCCCTTAATCCGGTGCACCAGCAGCGTGGCAGCGGAGAGAAGTGCGCCGGTGCTCCCGGCTGAGACAAACGCATCGCCGTTTCCATTTTTCAGCAGATTAAGTCCCACAGTCAGCGAGGAGTCTTTCTTCTCCTTAAAGGCGGTGGCGGGATTGTCGCTCATCTCCACGACCTGATTGGCGTGTGCGATCTCCAGCCCGGCGGGCAGGTCGCCGATTCCTTCATCGGCCAACGTGCCAAGGATATCCTCTCCGCGGCCCACCAGAATGATCTCCACACCGTATTCCTTGATGGCATTCAGCGCGCCCCGGACATTACACTCAGGCGCATTGTCGCCCCCCATGGCGTCCACGATGATCTTCATACGCTAACACTCCATTCCAAATTGCTCCAAACCGCCGTTGTCCGAAGCATCTCTTTTTCTGTTGCGATGCCTTCTTTAAAAATCCAGCCGCGCCAAGGCCTCCAGTGCACGCTGAGACAGCTCCGCGTTTTTGTTTCTCTTCCCCTTCACCCGATGGTCCAATGGTGGGATAATGCCGAAATTAATGTTCATCGGCTGAAACTGCACTATGCTCTCATTACTTACATACAGCGCCAGTGCTCCGACGGCGGTCTCCTGTGGGAAATCTGCCGGGGGCTGTCCCAGCAGCCGCCGTGCCAGCTCCACACCGGTCAAAAAGCCGGAGGCCGTGGACTCCACGTAGCCCTCCACGCCCGTGATCTGGCCGGCGAACATGAGCCGCCGGCTGCCTCGTACCCGGTAATACCGGTCCAGCAGGCGGGGCGAGTCCAGATAGGTATTCCGGTGCATGATGCCATAGCGCACAAATTCTGCATTTTGCAGCGCTGGAATCATAGAAAAGACCCGCTTCTGCTCGGGAAACCGCAGATGGGTCTGAAAGCCAACCAAATTGTAGATTGAACCCTCCCGGTTGTCCCGGCGCAGCTGAACCACGGCAAACGGCTCCTGCCCCGTTTTCGGGTCCCGAAGGCCCCGGGGTTTCAGCGGGCCATAGCACAGGGTCTGTCGTCCGCGCCGTGCCATAACCTCCACCGGCATGCAGCCTTCAAAAACGCTTTTATCCTCAAAACCATGGACAGGCGCCTCCTGCGCGGTACACAAAGCCCGCCAGAAAGCGTCGTATTCTTCCCCGGTCAGCGGGCAGTTGATATAATCGGCCGTTCCCTTATCGTACCGTGAGGCAAACCAGGCATGTTCCATATTTACGCTTTCAAAGGTGACCAGCGGAGCGGCCGCATCATAGAAGCTTAGGTAGTCCATACCCGGGAACAGATCCGCGATTCGTTCCGACAGTGCCTGTGAGGTCAGCGGCCCTGTGGCAATTACCACCTGTCCCTCCTTCGGGATTTCGGCGACTTCTCCCTCCAAAACCGTAATCAAGGGGTGGCTCTTGATCCTTTCCGTGATCAGTGCGGAAAATCCCGTGCGGTCCACTGCCAGCGCGCCGCCCGCCTCCACGCGGGTAGCGTCGGCACAGGCAAGAATGAGAGAACCGCCGCGCCGCAGTTCCTCTTTGAGAAGGCCCACCGCATTCTCTATCTGGTCTGAACGCAGGGAATTGGAGCAGACCAGCTCACCGAAATCTGTGCTGTGGTGGGCGGGCGTCATTTTCTGGGGTTTCATCTCCCGCAAAAGCACCGGGATTCCCCGCTGAGCCAGCTGCCATGCGGCTTCACAACCGGCAAGCCCCGCGCCGATTACCATCACCTGCTCCATGCTCATATCTCTTCAGTGGGCTTCTTTGCCGCCGTTTTTCTTGCCGCGGTTGTCTTTTCCCCGGCTTTCCGCGCTGTGACGGCCTTGGACGCCGGCTTTTTCCCCGAGGCGGTCTTTTTTCCCGCGGGTTTCTTTGCCACAGATTTTTTCGCCGTCCGCTTCTTTCCCGGAGCCGGATTTTTCTTTCCTTTCTCTGTGGCCTTTCCGGCATCAGCCGCATGTTCCGCGTCGGCCTTATCGCCAGGCTTTGCGTCAGCGGTTTTTTTTCGATATCCGCCCCGCTTTTCCTCCGGCGTAAAGTTCGGACACTTTTCATTAATGCAGAACGGCTTCCGGAACCCGCGGCCGGACTTTTTAAACATAGTCTGCCCACACTCAGGGCAGTTGTCCTTTACCGGCACATCCCAGGTCATGAAATCACAGTGTTTCTGCTCATCCTTGTCGGTGTTATGCTCACACCCATAATACGTGTAACCTTTTTTAGAGGTTTTTTTCAAAATCCGACCGCCGCATTTGGGGCACTTACCGGGCATCTCAATCACAAGCGGTTTCGTAAAGGTACACTCCGGATAGCCGGGACAGGCCAAGAAGCGGCCAAACCGGCCGGACTTAACCACCAACCGCCGGCCGCATACGTCGCAAACCTCATCGGAGACCTCGTCGGGAATCTTGATGCGTTCTCCATCCAGTTCGCTCTCCGCTTTATTCAGCTCAGCGCTGAACTCACCATAAAACCGTGCCAGTACATCCCGCCATTTCTCTTTGCCAGCCTCGATGCCGTCCAGCTCTCCCTCCATGTGAGCCGTGAAAGCCGGGTCCACGATATCGGGAAACTTATCTTTCATAAGGCCGGTCACCACCTCGCCCAGAGGTGTCGTGCGCAGGTATTTTCCCTCTTTGACCACATATTCCCGGTCCATGATCGTGGAGATCGTAGGGGCATAGGTGGACGGGCGGCCGATTCCTTTTTCCTCCAGTGCGCGGATAAGGGTCGCCTCGGTGTAGCGTGCAGGCGGCTGCGTAAAGTGCTGCTCCGGCTTGAGATCGCGAAGATTCAGCGGCTCCCCCTGCTTCAAATCGGGCAGAGGCGACTGGCTGACCTCCTCGTCCTCATCTTTCCCCTCCACATAGACGGCGGTGTAACCGGAAAATTTGAGGGAGGAATGATTGGCGCGGAAACGGTAACCCGCGCTGGCGGCCTCAATAGCCACGCTGTCATAGACGGCGTTTGCCATCTGGCAGGAGAGGAACCGGCTCCAAATAAGCTTGTACAGGCGGTACTGCTCGTTAGTCAGGCTCTTTTTAATATCTTCGGGAAACAGGGCCGCATCAGAAGGACGAATGGCCTCGTGAGCATCCTGCGCACCGGATTTTGTCTTGTAACGCCGGGTTTCAGGTGGATAATACGAGGCACCATAGCGCCCCAGAATGACCTGTTTGGCGGCGGCCAGCGCCTCCTCCGACAGCCGCAGGGAATCGGTTCGCATATAGGTAATAAGGCCCACTGTACCCTGGCCCTCGATATCCACGCCCTCATAAAGCTGCTGCGCCACGGACATGGTACGCCTTGGCGTCATATTGAGCTTGCGGCTGGCCTCCTGCTGAAGCGTAGAGGTGGTAAAGGGAGGCGCGGGGGAACGATACCGGTCCTGCCGCTTTACGCTCGTCACGGTAAACGCGTCGCCGCGTACGGCTGCGGATACTGTGTCCACCTCATCCCGGCTGTGCAGCTCCTGTTTTTTCTCCTTGCCGTAGAACGCGGCGGTGAACACGCCGGAGTTGGGTGGAACACGGTTCAGGTCCGCGTTCAGCGACCAGTATTCCTGCGGCTGGAAGGCCCGGATTTCCGCTTCCCGCTCCGTAACCAGACGGGTCGCTACCGACTGTACGCGCCCGGCGGACAGCCCTCTCCGAATTTTTTTCCACAGAAGCGGGGACAGCTGATAGCCCACGATACGGTCCAAAATACGGCGCGCCTGCTGGGCGTTCACCAGATCCTGATCGATCTCGCGGGGGGCGGTAATGGACTGATTCACTACATTTTTGGTTATCTCGTTAAACGTAACGCGATAGGTCTTATCATCCGGAATGTTCAAAAGCTCTTTCAAATGCCACGAAATTGCCTCTCCTTCACGGTCCGGGTCGGTGGCGAGAAAGACTTTATCGCTGTTACCGGCGGCCTTGCGCAGGTCGTCGATAACTTCTTCTTTCCCCTTAATGGGCTGATAGTCCGGCATAAAGCCATGCTCCACATCAATGCCCAGTTTGCTCTTGGGCAGGTCTCGGACATGGCCCATGGAGGCCTTTACCTCGTAGCCGGGTCCTAAATACTTTCCTATTGTCTTGGCCTTTGCCGGCGATTCCACAATCACTAAGTTTGTTTTTGCCACGAAAATACCCCCATGGTCCAGTTATCATTCACGCAGACGGACCTTGGTCTGAAACCGTCTGCCTGGTAGTTCTTCTACATAGCCCTGAATTTGCAGCAGGGTCAAAGCGGAACGCACTCTTCCGGCGGGGATCTGCGTCAGCTCCACCAGTTCGTCCGCCGTCAGCGGCTTTTCATCCAAAGTCTGCAACAGTTCCCACTGTTCTTCTGGAATTCCGCTTTTTTCCATATCGAGTTCAATATATGCCTCTTCCGGAATCTTGTCAATTGTTTTTTGCTTCCGCTCCTGCTCCCGCAATGGCTCCGGATGCGAAACCGTCAGCCGCACAGCCTCTTCCGCCAAAGGTTCGCCACCCGGCGCTCGGATCTTATCGGGAAACTGTGACTGATACTCCCCCAGAATATCCCATCCGCAAGTCACAAGGCCAGCTCCCTGCTGAATAAGGCGGTTCGTACCGCGGCTCATGGGCGCATCGGCATTTCCGGGCACGGCAAACAGATCCCGGTCCTGCTCCAGCGCCAGACGGGTGGTGATGAGGGTTCCGCTGTGCAAAGCTGCTTCCACCGCCACAACGCCGAGACACAGTCCGCTCAGAATTCGGTTTCGTATGGGAAAATGGAATCCGGTCGGTTCCGTACCGGGTGGGTATTCACTGATAAGCAAGCCGGACGCCGCCACATCCTCATACAGCCAGTGGTTTTCGGGCGGATAGACCACGTCGATACCGCAGCCAAGTACGGCCGCCACCGTTCCGCCGCCTTTCAGCGCCCCCACAAGCGCACAGGAATCCAGCCCACGGGCAATTCCAGAAACTACAAGGCCGCCGCCCCGCGCCACTTCAAATCCCAGTTTCCCGGCCATTTTCTCACCATAAACCGACGGCGCACGGGAGCCCACCATGCCGATGGCCACCTCCTCGTCGAAGGCAACGGTGCGTCCTCGTACATAAAGTACCGCCGGCGGATCAAAAATCTGCCTCAGACGCTCAGGATAGCCCGCGTCCTGCAAGGTGAGGATGCGGATGCCCAGACGCTGGCAGGCTTCCAAAATATGCTCCGCGCTATCCAGAGACTTGTCCTCCAGGCTTTTGCGCCCACGGGGAGTCAGACTAGGCGTCAGGTCATATTCGGCCGGATCGGCAAAGTAAGCGGTCTCAGGCGTACCGAAGTGGTCCAGAATCATCAGCCGCTGCCGCGCGTTCATCCCTTGCCGGGTGGTAAGCCAAAGCCAGTATTTGAGCGTTGCCACAGCGAACTGCCTCCTTTATCGTATCATCTCCCACAGGACCACGGCCGCTGCCACGGCGGCATTAAGAGACTCACACCGGTCCCGCATGGGGATCTTCAAAGTACCTGCGCAGGCATTGAGAACATATTCGGATACGCCATGCCCCTCGCTGCCCACCACAACGGCGGCACGGTTCAGTTCGGCCCCGCGTAAATCTGTGGCGTCCGCACAAAGCGCAGTGGCGTACAGCGGAATTCCAGCCAGACGCATCCGCCCCACCAGCTCGTCCGGCTCCGTCTCCCATACCGGCAGGCGGAAACAGGCCCCCATGGTGGCCCGGACGGTCTTTGGGGAAAAGGGATCCACACAGGACCCTGTCAGGATCAGCCCGTCCGCTCCAAAGGCGTCGGCGGTGCGCCAGATAGTTCCCATGTTGCCGGGGTCCTGCACACCATCCAGCACCAGGTAGCGCTGTCCGGTCATCTGCTCCGGCAGGCGGACGTCGGGCAGGCGGCAGAGAAACAGGACCCCCTGGGGGCTCTCCGTGTCAGCCAGCGTGCGCAGCACATCGTTCGGAACCCGAATCTGGCGGACTCCGCCGGACAGCGGCGGCAGAGAAATCTCTTCGCCTGCAATCACAGTATCCACCGCCGCACCCCATCGCAGGCTCTCCTCAAGAAGCTTGGGCCCTTCACCCAGAAACAGACCGGCCTTTCGGCGTTCCCGCCGGGAGCCTGCCAGTTTTCGGACCTGTACAAGAAACGGGTTCCGGCGGCTTGTAATAGACTCCATTATAAATCGTGGAGGCGGTTGATATCCTCCATGCGGCCCAAGGTGACGACTTCGTCTTCCGTATTGATCACGTAATCCGCACCAGGCGCGACCTCCAGTTCATGGGTTTTGGGGTTACGGATGGCGATAATATTGACGCCGTATTTAGCCCGGACATCAAGGTCTTTCAGCGATCGGTTCTGCCAGTTTTTCGGTGCGGCAAGCTCTACGATTCCAAAATCGTCAGACAGTTCAATAAAGTTAAGCACGTTGGAACTGGAAAGCCCCTGTGCCAACTTGACTCCCATTTCATGCTCCGGAAACACCACCCGGTCAGCGCCAATTTTCTGCAAAACCTTGCGGTGAACATGGCTCTGCGCCTTGCAGATCACTTCCTTAATGCCGAGTTCCTTTAAATTCAGCGTAATGAGGGCGCTGTTGCCAACATCGTCGCCCACCGCCACGATGGCGCAGTCATAATTGCGCACGCCCAGCGCGCGCAGGACGGCGGGATCCCGTGCGTCTCCGGTTACGGCGTGGGTAACCAGATCCGCCACCGCCTGCGTGTTTTCCTCCTTGCCGTCGATGGCAAGCACCTCGTGGCCCAACGCACACAGCTCAGTAGCCACGGCGGTCCCAAAGCGTCCCAAACCGATGACAACAAATGTTTTCACAGGAAACACATTCCTTTCGGGTAAAAATAGGGGGGTTATCCAATCATAATATCAAAGGTGGGGTATTTGATCTTGGTCTGATACTTTCCCCGGGTGAGGAAGGCCAGCGAGAAGGACAGAATACCCACCCGGCCCGTATACATCAGCAAGATGACAACTCCCCGTGAGAAATGGCCCAAGCTGCCCGTCACATTGGCAGTCAGTCCCACGGTACCCATGGCGGACGCCGTTTCAAACGCGGCCCGCAGGAACGGGATACCGTCTACCAGTGAGATGGCCATAGAGCCGAGCATAAACATGCACATCGCCATGAGGACAAGTGTAACGGCATTCATTACGCGCCGGACGGGGATCGCGCGGCCGTGGAACGTAACCGCATCGGAGCCGCGCAGGCCAGCCCGTAACGCCAGCAGAAGAATCACCACCGTAACTGTCTTGACACCACCGGCGGTGGATCCGCTGGAGCCGCCAATAAGCATAAACACCACACACAATGCCTGAGAGCTGTCACGCAGGGCGGCCTGGTCAATGGTATTGAATCCGGCCGTGCGCAGGGTCACCGACTGAAACATGGCGTTCATCAGCTTTTCCCACACAGGCATACCACCTAATGTACCGGCATTATTGTATTCCGCGAAGAAGAAGTAGGCTGTGCCGCCCAAAACGAGAACCGCCGTTGTAACAAGAACCACCTTGCTGTACAGGCGCAGACTGTGGAAATTCCGGTTACGCCACACATCTTCCCAAACGAAGAATCCCAAGCCGCCCATGACGACAAGCGTTATTATAGTAAAAAGGATCAGCGGGTCATCCGCGTACTCCATGACACTGATAAAAGGACGTCCGGGGCTCCCCATGAGGTCGAATCCGGCGTTACAGAACGCGGAAACTGCGTGAAATAGGCTGCGCCACAGGCCGTTGGCCCATCCAAAACGCGGCACGAACCGGATTGCCAGCAGCAGCGTACCCGCACCCTCAAAAGTAGCTGTGCCGATCAGCACATGCCGTACCATCCGCACCACACCGTCCATATCATTAAGGTTGAGCGTGGACATGATGATCAGCCGTTCCGACAGGCCGATACGCCGGTGGAGCAGAAAAGAGAAAAGTGTAATGATGGTCATAAAGCCCAGACCACCCAGCTGGATCAGGCAGAGGATAATTATTTGCCCAAAAATGCTCCAATGAAGCCAGGTATCCACCAGGACCAAACCCGTCACACAGGTAGCAGAGGTCGCGGTAAAAAGGCAGGTGATAAAATCCGTTCCCAGGCCGCTGCGGGAGGAAACCGGGAGCATCAGGAGCAGGGTACCCACCAAAATGATGAAGCCGAAGGACTCGGCCACCACACGGGTGGGGTTTATTCTTTTCCGGTTCCGGCGGTGATGGCGAAACCGGCGTTTCAGCCGTTCTTGCAAACCAGGGGTACTCCTTTCCACACTCTCCTGAGGACAAAGTTTTATGCACAACAGCATACCGTCGAAAGTCGGCGGTATGCTGTCAGAGTGGTTTTAATCCAACGGCTTCATCGTGGGAAACAGGATAACTTCACGGATGGTGTCGCTGTTGGTCAGAAGCATCACGGCCCGGTCAATACCGATCCCCATACCGCCCGTTGGGGGCAGTCCGTACATCAGGGCATTGATATAGTCCTCATCCATCATACCGGCCTCCTCGTCGCCCGCATCGCGCAGGGCGATCTCATGTTCAAACCGGCTGCGCTGGTCGATGGGGTCGTTCAGTTCAGAGAAAGCATTGGCAAATTCAGCGTGGTTAATAAACAGCTCAAACCGCTCGGTAAGCCGCGAGTCCTGGGGGGAGCGCTTAGTCAGGGGCGAAACCTCCACCGGGTACATGGTGATAAAGGTAGGCTGGATCAGCTGCTCCTCCACCTTTTGGTCAAATGCCTCATACAGCGCGCGGCCCCAGGTCTGCTCCACGCCGTCCATGTCGATGCCGGCGGCCTTTGCCGCGGCCACGGCCTCGGCGTCATCGGTAACGGCACCGAAATCCACACCGACATACTCTTTCACGGCATCAATCATAGTGAGTCTGCGCCAACCGGGCTTCAGGTCGATCTGGGCACCCAGCCACTCCACCTCATAGCCGCCCAGGATTTCCTTGGCAGCCGTAGAGAGAATGCCTTCGGCAATGTCCATCATGTCATGGAAATCAGCATAGGCCTCATACAGCTCGATGGAGGTAAATTCCGGGTTATGCTTGGGGTCCATGCCCTCATTGCGGAAAATACGACCGATCTCGTATACCCGCTCAAATCCACCCACCACTAAGCGCTTGAGATGCAGCTCCGTGGCAATCCGCATATACATGTCGATATTCAGCGTGTTGTGGTGCGTGACAAATGGACGGGCGGTGGCACCGCCGGAAATCGTATTGAGGACCGGCGTCTCCACCTCCATGTAATGACGCGCATCCAGATATTCTCTCACATGTTTGATAAACCGGGTGCGAATCTCAAATGTGCGGCGCACCTCGGGGTTCATAATCAGGTCCACATAGCGCTGACGGTAACGGGTTTCCCGGTCGGTCAGACCATGGAATTTTTCAGGCAGGGGCAGCAATGATTTGGAAAGAAGCGTAACTTTATGCGCACGGATAGAAATCTCTCCCCGTTTGGTGCGGAACACTTCACCCTCTATACCGACGATGTCGCCAATATCCAGTTTCTTAAATTTGACAAACGCCTTTTCACCCAGCTCGTCAATGCGGACGTACAGCTGAATCCGGCCGGCACCGTCCTGCATATCGCAGAATACGGCCTTGCCCATGCCGCGTTTGGACATAAGCCGGCCGGCCACGGAAACCGGCTTGCCCTCCATCGTCTCGTAGTTTTCCTTGATTTCGGCACTGTGGGCGGTCACATGGTACTTGGTGATTTCAAACGGGTTCTCACCCGCCTCCTGCAGCTCACGGAGCTTGTCACGGCGGATGCGCAGCAGTTCAGACTGCTCTCTGGCCTCCCCCTGTTGGTCGGCTGTATTCTTCTCTTCTGTGCTCATTCCATGCTTCTCCCTTCGTTACGCCTTCTGGATATCAAGAATCTGATAGTGTAAAACGCCTGCGGGCGCTTCCACGGTCACATCGTCTCCCACGGATTTGCCCAGCAGTGCTTTGCCAAACGGGGAATCCTCGGAAATACGGCCATTCATGGGGTCCGCCTCCTGGGAACCGACCACCTGATAAGACTCCTTTTCCTGAAATTCCACGTCCAGAACCGTAATTTTACAGCCTAGACGAACCGTATCGGTATCGTCGTTATGTTCCTCAATCACGACATAGTTGCTGAGGATATTTTCCAGCTCTGCCATGCGGGAATACAGCTTGCCCTGCTCGTTTTTCGCCTCGTCGTATTCGCTGTTTTCAGACAGGTCCCCGAAAGAGCGGGCCTCTTTAATCTGATTAGCAACCTCTTTTTCCCGCACAGTTTTGAGATAAATCATCTCATCCTGCAATTCTTTCAGGCGCTCGGCGCTGAGTTTGAATTCCTTAGCCATGGTCGTGCTTCCTTTCCTGAAAAACGACCGCCGGGACCTCCTGCGTGCCCTGCGGCCCTATAATACTTCCACATTATAAATATAAATGGTGGGTACGAATACCTGATTCTGTATTATATGTAGTTTGTTCCGGTCTGTCAAGGGCATCAGCGGGAACTGCATCCAGTTTTTCGAGGTCCTGCCGACCGCTTTCCCACAAAGCGCACAGCAGGGCAAGGGATTCGGTTCCGTCCGGGAGCATCCAGCCCTCCGGGCGCAGTGTCAGTCCGCACAAATCTGGTTTTGGCCCGCAAAGCAGCAGCTCTCCCTCCTTTTTCCGGCATTCTGCCGGCGTAAAATACAGCGCCGCGTCCGGACCACGCGAATCCAGTTCAGGCATTCCATATTCCCGCAGCAGCGCCCGCGTCAGTTCCGCACCGCCCCGTGGCGCGGAAACCGTCACCCGACGCACAGCCGGGCACAGGGCGCGCGCGGCCCGCTCCAGCTCCATCGTCACCCGTGACCCGCGCAGATCCACCTCTGCCTGTTCCGGCGGAATGTTGTGCAGCTGCAGATAGGCCAGTGCCAGCGGAGCGGCCAGCGCGGTACACAGGACACCCGCTTCCACCGGTGCCAGCCCCAACGGAGCCAGCAATTCCCACTGGTCAAACCAATTGGGAGCCAGCATATGACGTACGCCGTTTTTTCGCATGAGGCGTCCGGCCCGTTTGATACGGCGTTCGCTCCAAGGCGTGGGAACGGAAACCCGATACAGCGGCATGCCGCGAAGCGCCGTCCGCTCCGTGCGGACACGTAAACCCCTCCACGGTTCCAGAGACAGTTGTCCTGTCAAAGTACTCACCTCAACAGGAGCATATGCGTTTTTTCCAGCCCATAAACCCGGGGCTTCGTTTTTCTACATAAAAAAGAACGCCGCAGGTTTTCTGCAGCGCTCTCACTATTTCCGGGCCTAAAACAGGTCTTTTATTTTTAGAATAACAGCCACAATCGCCATTAGTACGCCCGCGATAAGCAGCGGAAACCACCACAAATACTTCAAGGGCAACCCGGCCACATTCATCCCGTAAAACCCAAAAATAATATTGGGCAGCGTGAGTAAAATGGTAAGGGACGTCAGCACTTTCATAATAACATTTAGATTATTGGAAATTACGGAGGCAAACGCATCCATCATGCCGGAGATAATGGAGGAATAAATATTGGCCATTTCAATCGCCTGACGAACTTCAATCAGGACGTCCTCCAGCAAATCATGATCCTCCTCATAGAGGGTGACAATCCGTCCGCGGAGGATTTTCTCCAACGTCACTTCATTGGCCTTTAACGATGTATTAAAATAGACCAGGGATTTTTCCAAGTCCAGCAGCTGAATCAGTTCCTTATTCCGCTGTGACTTGTAAAGCTGGCGCTCCATGTAATTATAGATCTTGTCGATTTGCTTCAAATATTGCAGATAGCGCTTAGCCACCCACAGCAGCATGTAAAGAATAAAGCTGGTTTTTTTCTGGGTTTCGGCATTACGGACCAGTCCGTCCTGAAAATCCCGAATAACGGAATTTTCTTTCAGACATACCGTGATAATCTGTTTTTCCGAGACAATAATTCCCAGAGGAATCGTGGAATAGACCACCGCTTCCCCCTGCTCCACGGAGGGAGCATCAATAATTATAAGGGTCTGACCATTCTCCGTATCAATCCGGGAGGTCTCTTCCTCATCCAGCGCAGCCCGGAGAAAATCCAGGTCCACACCCAATGTCTTGGACACTGTAGTCAGTTCATCCTCCGTAGGATAGGTGAGATTCACCCAGCAACCGTTTTCCACTTTGTCCAATTTGGTCATTTTTCCGTCAATAGTCTTATGAATTGTCAGCATCGGTATCACGCCTTTCCCGGCGCGCCACCGACGGGACCCAGCCTATGCTGCGCCCAAAGGAGACACACCGTCAGTATGTATAGGTTCTCGACTTCCAGGGTCGCTGCTCACGACGGTCCCACTCCTTTTTTGTCAGATTGCCCTGATTTCAGAGCGTAGAATTATTATATGCGCCCGCGCCCATAATTGCAAGCAGAAACTGCCGGCGGAACACGTTCCGCCGGCAGTTTTCAGAACTTAGGGCCGGAAATTATCCTTGTTCCGGTTAAATATCTTAAAGATGTCCGCAAAGGGGTCGTCTTCCTCTTTCTCGGGCAGAGGCTCCGGCGGCGCAACAGGCGTACCGGAAGCAGAGGCGGCGGCCGCTTTTTCTCCCGCCTTGGTAAAGGGTGCGGTAGGCATGGACGGAGTGGCATCGGCAAAACCTGTGGCGATTACGGTTACCCGGATCTCGTCCTCCAGCGTATCGTCGAACGCGGCACCGAAGATAATAAGCGCTTCGGGGTGAGCCGCCTGCTGCACCAGATTGGCAGCCGTCTCCACTTCCTCCAGGCCGATATCCATGGAGCCGGTCACATTGACCAAAACGCCATGGGCCCCGTTAATGGAGGTCTCCAGCAGCGGGCTGGAAATGGCCATCTTGGCAGCCTCCTCGGCCTTATTCTTACCGGCCGCGTGGCCCACGCCCATGTGTGCCATGCCTGCATCCTTCATCACGGCGGTCACATCGGCAAAGTCCAGATTGATAAAGCCCGTATTTTTAATCAGGTCTGAGATGGACTGCACCGCCTGACGCAACACGTCGTCGGCGATTTCAAAAGCATTGGCAAAAGTAATTTTCTGATCGGTGGCAAATTTCAGGCGCTCGTTCGGGATGATGACCAGGGAGTCCACCTTGGACCGCAGTTCTTCGATTCCCTTTTCCGCCTGATCCATGCGGCGGCGCCCTTCAAAGTGGAACGGCTTCGTCACAACGCCGACGGTCAGCACACCTATCTCCTTGGCAATATCGGCCACAATGGGGGCGGCACCGGTCCCAGTGCCGCCGCCCATACCGGCGGTAATAAATACCATATCGGCGTCTTCCAGCACTTTGGAAATTTGATTTCGGCTTTCCTCGGCGGACTTACGGCCTACCTCGGGGTTGGAACCGGCGCCCTGCCCGCCGGTCAGCTTTTCTCCGATCTGAATTTTAAATGTGGCGCTGGAGGTGGACAGCGCCTGCTTGTCCGTGTTGACCGCGATAAAATCCACCCCTTTGGTTCCAGAGCGGACCATGCGGTTAACTACGTTACTTCCGCCACCGCCAACTCCGATTACCTTAATGTTAACCACATTATCCGGTCCTGTATCTAATCCAAACGCCATGCCCGCTCCTCCTATGTACCTCACTTGTTAAAGGTAAAATTCAAAAAAGTGAGAATTATGTCGAATGTACCATTTCAATTCCTATATTTTGTTATTATTGTATCCTGAAATATCTGCGTGGTCAAGAGTCAGCTGAATATTTCCATCGTCTGATTTGGATTAAAATAGAGTTTTTCGTCCCCGGTTAGATCAATACCGCCACTCTCATTTTCCTGAAGCTGCGCCACCATGGCATCCAGCGCCCATACCTTCTGAGAAAAATCACAGGTCATGGGAATTTTGACCTCAAATCTTCCCTGATAACCGAAGACAATATTTGCGTCTCCCGTCATATCGATGGCGGAAACTTGTCCGATCATATTGTATTGTGCGAATGCCGACATCAGATCCAACAGGCTCTGCAGCTTGCCGCTGTTTTCATCGCCTACCGCCAGTTTGGTACCCGGCGCGGGCAGGATAGCGGTCAGGCCGTTTACTTTCGCCGTACCGTCGGCAGTGTCTGTGTCCGTCTGCTCCAGTACCTTCCCTTTGGTATCGATGATCCACCAGGTATTCTGTTCACCCGGCACCACGGCCGCCGGAACGCATTCGGTTACGGTAATCCGCAGCGTATCGGGAAGCGCACGCCGGATATTTACTTCATCGATATAGGGCAGGGCGGACAGCAAATGCTTGGCCACATTGAATTTATTCATAAGAAACAGGTTATCGCCCTGCTTTACGCCGGCCGCCTGAATAATCTGATCCGCCGTATAACGATTCTGGCCGGTAACCTCCACGTCGTCCACTCGAAAAAACACGGCGGAGCCTGCCACCAGGGCGGCCAGTATGAGAATCACGGACATAATCTTATAGAGGCCGCCGAAGCGGCCCCGGTTCCGGCGTCCGCGTTTTGAATTGCGCTTTGCTGCCATTTACGTTCTCCCCCTGGGGAATTCTATTTTATATTTCAGGCTATGCACCGATAAACGTCTGTAAACCAGTTTACCATAAATGCGGCGTCAAATCGTTAAAAAATGCTTACAATCTGAAAATTCAATCCGTACGTGTAATATGCGCACCTAATGTGCGCAGCGTTCCATCCAGGTCCTGATAGCCGCGGTCAAGATGGGTAAGCCCCGTGATTTCGCTGTCTCCTTCCGCGCCCAGCGCGGCCACCACCAAGGCGGCCCCACCCCGCAGGTCGGCGGCGCGCACCGTTGCGCCGTGCAGATGCTCCACACCGCACACAATCGCCACCCGGCCTTCCACGCGGATATTGGCCCCCATGCGGCTTAATTCCGCCGCATGGCGGTAACGGCTTTCAAAAATGTTCTCCACAAACACGGTTGTACCCCGGCTGGCGGCCAGCGCGGCCATAACCGGGGCCTGCGCGTCGGTGGGAAATCCAGGATAAGGCGCCGTGCGAATCGGACAAACGCCGTGGAGCGGTTCCGTCCTTTGAATGGTCACACAGTCGTGACCACTGTGGATTTTGCAGCCCGCCTCCGTCAGCACCGCGGTCACGGTAGACAGATGACGGTAGTCGGTGCCGTCCAGTTCCACCTCGCCCCCGGCAGCGGCCGTAGCGCACAGCAGCGTGGCGGCCACGATGCGGTCCGGCATCACCGTATGCTCTCCACCTCGGACGGGCAGCCCGCCCTGGATTGTAATAATCGAAGTTCCAGCCCCGTGCACATCGGCGCCCATAGACTGAAGGAAGGTCTGCAAGTCGGTGATCTCCGGCTCCCGCGCGGCATTAGAAATAGTGGTAACACCATCGGCGCCCACAGCGGCCAGCATGGCGTTCTCTGTGGCGCCCACACTGGGAATACTCAGTACCAGTTCTCGTCCCTTCATGGATTTACCGCCGGTGCAGAAAAGGGTACCTCCCCGCTCTTCAATGGTGGCACCCAGGCTGCGGATCGCCGCCAGATGTAGGTCAATGGGACGCGGCCCCAGTTCACAGCCGCCGGGGAAAGACATCTTTGCCTCCCCTGTCCGCGCTAGAATCGCGCCGAGGAAGATCACAGAGGAGCGCATCTCCCGCATCAGTTGGTCCGGTACATCGCAGTGGGTCAGTGCAGATGCGTCTACTGTAATCGTGTCGCCCTCCCGTGTGGTCCGGCAGCCGAGATGTTCCAAAATCTCCAGCGACGCGCGTACGTCGGACAGTTCCGGGCAGTTATGGATTACACTGACTCCTGGAGCCAGCAACGTGGCCACCAGAATGGGCAGCACACTGTTTTTTGCACCGTGGATTCCGGTACTTCCGTACAGTTTGGCACCGCCCTCCACCAAAAAAGCACTCATGTTTTGTCCCCCGCTCCTTTAGGATTCAGACCATCCTATGCGTATAGTACGGGCGGGGTGCGGCAGCTTATTTCATAAGGGAAAGGAGGACCTGATAGATTTCCTCTCCCGCATCGGTAACAGAAAGCGTGGACTGTGCCTTTGCCATGGCGGCCAGCTTCTCCTGGTCGCCGAGCAAAGCGGTTACCGTACTGAAAAGGACCTTGCCCGAACAGTTCGGTTCCAGAAGCAGCACGGCCGCGCCGTGGTCGGCCAGTACGCGGGCGTTCTTTTCCTGATGGTGATTGGTTACATTGGGCGAGGGAACCAAAATGGCCGGCTTGGCGATGGCGGTCAGTTCTGAAATTGTGGATGCACCCGCCCGGCAAATCACCAAATCCGCCGACGCCATGACCCAGGGCATGTCATAGATATACTCCCGTATCTCGGCGGAGGTGTCCTCTCCGGTCTTAATTCCCATCTGGGCCAGTCGGTCCATAAGCCAGGTATAGTTGCGCCCCGCACCGTGGATGTGGTGGAACGGCCAGCCCGCTTTCGCCTCAATACCGATCATCTCAGCGGTATAACGGTTCATAACCTCGGCGCCCAGAGAGCCCCAGTAGGACAAAACCACCGGCCGGCCGTCGGTAAAGCCCAGGGCGGCGCGCGCCTCCTTCCGGGTGTGATCGAAGAAATCCCGCCGCACGGGCGTACCGGTAACCACCACCCGCTCCGGATGGGGATAATAAGCCCGAGAATCCTCAAACCCCACCATTATCCGGTCGACCGACTTGGCCAGCAGCTTTGTGGTAAGGCCTGGAACCGCATTGGACTCATGAACAGCGGTGGGAATTCCCCGCCGGGCGGCCTCCTTTACCACCGGATAAGAGGCATAACCGCCGGTTCCCACTACTAAATCCGGTTGGAATTCGTCCAAAATGGCGGCGGCCTGCCGGCGGGCCCGCGGCAGCGTAATAACAGTCTCTACATTATGCTTCAAATCCCTCCACTTCCACGCTCGATGAATAGTATTCACATGAACCGTACGCAGTTCATAACCCTCGTGAGGCACCAGCATACGTTCCATGCCGTTATCCGCACCGGCAAACAGAACCTTGCAGTCTGAATGCCGGGCCTGAAACAGCCGGGCTAGCGCGATGGCCGGATTGATATGCCCCGCGGTCCCGCCGCATGTAAAGAGAATTTTCAAGAGGAAACGCCTCCGCTCGTATTTTCATGAATATCCCGTTCAGTTCGCCCGAGGGGCGGGAATTTGACGCGAAACACTGAGTACCACACCCATCTCCGCCAGTTGAATCATAAGCGCCGAACCACCGTAACTGAAAAACGGCAGCGAGATGCCCGTAACCGGGAACAGATTGGTCACCACACCTATATTAAGAAATACCTGAAAGGCCAGCAGGGTGGTAATGCCTACGATAAGCAGGGCACCAAACCGGTCCCTGGCGTGAAGAGCCAGCCAGTATCCCCGTAAGACCAGCAGCGCAAACAGCAGCAGAATCAGGCCTGCACCCACATAGCCCAGCTCCTCGCAGATTACGGAGAAGATGAAGTCGTTATGCTCCTCAGGGAGAAACATGAACTTCTGTCTGCTCTGCCCGAAACCAAGCCCCAGCAATCCGCCCGAGCCAATGGCATAAAGCGATTGCAGTGCCTGGTAGCCTTTCCCCCTCGGGTCGGACTCCGGGTGCTGCCACATCTGCAGGCGGTTGGTCATATAGTGGGTGTTGAGCATGATAAAACCCAGCGCCGCCGCCGCACTGACGCCGCCGCAGATGAACCATCCCATATTGACACCCGCCGCAAAGAGGAGCGCCGCCCCAACGCCTAAAATTAAAATGGTGGCGGACATATGCGGCTCTCGGGAGAGGAGCGCAACAATGGCCAGCAGCACGCCGATATAGGGCAGTAACTCCGTCAGGCCGATATGGTCGGCAAAGTTACAAAGGCGGCCGGAGAGTGTGCGCACGTCCCGCTTGGGCGCTTTTTGGTTGCTGCGTTTGGATAATCGCGCGGAAAAATACAGAATGACGCCCAGCTTGGCGATTTCAGACGGCTGGAACTGAGGAATGGGTCCAAAACTGCGAATCCAGCGTTGGGCGCCGTTGCGCTTAACGCCGATGTGTGGTACAAGGACCAGCAGCATGAGCACGACGGCAAGAATCAGCACAAACACGCCGAGCCAGCGAAAAGTTTGATAGTTAATTTTCGAAATGCAGTACATGACTGCAAGGCCCATCACCGCAAAGATGGCCTGCCGGATGAAATAGGCTGCGGGGTTGTTTTCCTCATAATAGGCGGAGGCGTAAGACGCGGAAAAGACCATGATGACGCCGATCCCGGTCAGCAGCACCACCAGCATCAGGAAGGGAAGGTCCAGGGGGCCGCGCGCCAGTTGTTCTTCCACCGTAAGGTCCCGTTTTGCTTTGGTCGCCATTCATGTGCCTCCTTTCCCTCTCCCGCTTCCTGCCCGTTTCTTCAGATCGGGAAGCGCCCGTATACACCCCACAGCGCCAGCAGGCAGAATAAGACGGTAACACCTGCAAACACACCCACAATCTTCTTTTCACTCCAGCCGCTCATTTCAAAATGGTGATGGAGCGGGGCCATGCGGAAAATGCGTTTTCCATGGGTAGCTTTGAAATAGGCCACTTGAATAATGTCAGACATGGTCTCCACAATGTAGATAATGCCCGCCAAAATCAGAATGAGGGGGATATCAAGGGCAAATGCCAGCCCGCATACCGTTCCTCCTAAAAAAAGGGATCCGGTATCCCCCATGAATACCTTGGCCGGGTAGTGATTATACAGAAGGAATGCCGCCAGGCCACCCGCCAGCGCGCCGCCGAACACACCCAGGTTCGTCTGCCCCCACCAGATGGCCGTAATGGTGTAGAATACGGCCACCGGAAGCGTTACACTGGCGGCAAGGCCATCCAGGCCGTCGGTAATGTTGACCGCGTTTACCGTACCCACCATAACAAAGGCGGAAAAAATCATGTACAAAGTCCAGGGCAAGCGCAGCTCCACATTTACAAAGGGGACGTAGATACCCTGGCTCAAATATCCGAAATTTCGCAGCAGCACCGTGAATAAGAGTGCCGCGGCAAGCTGAAGCAAAAATTTAGAGCCGGCGGTAAGACCGGTATTCTCGTGCTTTTTCACCTTTTGATAGTCGTCCAGATACCCTATGGCGCCGAATACCAGCGCAAACAGGAACACAGTCACGCCGCCGAATTCTCCCGCCTGCAGTTGGGGCAGCCCCACGGTAAAGATTGTTGCCGCAATGCCGAGAATAAACATCAGTCCGCCCATGGTGGGCGTGCCCTGCTTGGCCATGTGCCACGTCGGGCCATCCTCCTTAATGGACTGCTCCGCCTTCATGCGGCGCAGGACGGGAATCAGCAGCTTCCCGGCGATGGCCGTTATTACAAACGAGAGAACGATGCTCAAAAGGATTTGTACCATCATAATTTTGGGACCTCCAGGTTTTTCGCGGTGGTCCGCCCGGCTCCACCGCCTTTTTTCAATTTAACCGGCGTACGTCTGGCCCCGCAGAGCTTTACCCCCACGCCGGGAAAGGATTATATCATACTTCAATGCGCAAAAAAAGAGAAAACTTCCTCCCGCTCGTCAAGCGGATATCGGACCCCGTTGATCTCCTGATAAGTCTCGTGGCCCTTTCCGGCCAGTAGCACCACATCCCCCGGCCCCGCCCGGCTGAGCGCAGCGCGGATGGCAGCGCGGCGGTTCGGTTCCAGCAGGCATTCCGACTTTGCCCCATCCAGCCCGGGCAGGATATCGCGGATAATAGCCGTGGGGTCCTCCGTGCGCGGGTTATCGGAAGTGACAATGACAAGGTCAGCCAGCGCGCCGGCGATTTCGCCCATTTGCGGACGCTTGGTACGGTCCCGATCGCCGCCGCAGCCAAACAGGCAGATAACCCGCCGGTCGGTAAAATCCCGCACGGTCGTGAGCACGTTCTCCAGTGCGTCAGGGGTATGGGCATAGTCAATAAGTACGGTATAGGGTGCCGGAACGGGGACGGTTTCCAGCCTTCCTTTTACACCTTTGGCTGTGCGGAGAGCGGTGGTGATGTTGTCCAGCTTCAAACCCAGATTGAGCGCGCAGGCAATTGTCCCCAGGGCGTTATAAATTGTGAACCCGCCTGGAATCGCCAGCCAGACACGGCCAATCGTGCTGCGTGCCACCGCCTCAAATTCCACATGGTCGGGAAAGAGGCGAATATTTTTCGCCACCAGGTCGGCCTCGTCTTTATGCTCGGAATAGGTAAAAACCGGGCAGGACACATGGCCGGCGTACCAACGCCCCGCCTCGTCATCCAGGTTCAAAACGGCCAAATCGGTCTGTTGGAAGAGCAGGCCCTTGGCACGGCGGTACTCCTCCATGGTATGGTGAAAGTCCAGATGGTCCTGAGTCAGATTTGTAAAAATGCCAGCGGTAAAGCGAATGCCAGCCGTGCGGTGCATCACCAGCGCGTGGGAGGACGCCTCCATTACCACATGAGTACAGCCGGCGTCCACCATGGCGCGCATGAGCGACTGAATTTCGTAGGATTCGGGCGTTGTGCGGCTGGATGGCAGGACTTTGTCGCCGATCATGTTCTGATTGGTCCCGATCAGCCCCACTTTTGTATGCAGAGCGCCTTCCAGTACTGCTTTCAGCAGATAGGTCGTGGTTGTTTTCCCATTTGTTCCAGTCACGGCAATGCAGCACAGACGCTCGGACGGCCTGCCAAACCAGTTGGCAGACATCCGGGCCAGCGTCAGCCGTGGGTCCTCCGCGACCAGCCACGGTCCGTCATAGTCCGGCGCTTTCTGGCACAGGATTGCGACGGCACCCCGATCGAGAGCTTCTCGAATAAAATTTCGGCCGTCTGTCTTATAACCGGGCAGCGCGGCAAACAGCGCGCCCGGCCGCATGGTACGGGTATCATAGCTGAGGTCGGTGATCTCTGTCTCTGGCGCGGCCTGACATTGGGTAAGGGCCACGTCCACCAAAAGGTCCTGGAGCTTCATGCAATCACCCCTTTTGGTTGATGCGGGAGACTGTGCTTCCGCGGTAAGGCAGATTTAATTTTCCGCGTAATCCTGAATATGAGTGTCCACAAACTTAACTTCCACAACGGTTCCGGGGTCTACCATGGTACCGGCGGTAACAGACTGGCTGATCGCCACTGTGGAAGAGGAATAGTATCCGGAAACGCCGGTGGCCCGCAAATAGAGGCCGGCATTGGAAATCGCGCTCTGCGCGGAATCCAGAGTACAGCCGGAAATATCCGGCACCTCCACCTGTGCCGTGGGTACCTCCGCCCCCAAATAGAGCACCACCTGACTGCCGTTGGGGATAGAGGCGCCCTGTGCCGGAATCTGCCCCGTTACCTGCGTTCCCTCACCCACCGTACGGTAAGTAAGGCCCTTGCTCTTCAGGTTGCTCTGGGCATCGGCAGAGGACAGGCCCACCAGGTTTGGTACCAGCACATCGGCCATTTCCTGCGCAGAATACTGTTTCTGAACCCCCAGGTAGTCCAGGATATTCGCGATCAGCTCGCCCGCCATCGGTGCGGCCATATTACCACCGCTTATGTAATAGCCGTCCGACGTAATGCTGGACCCCGGTGCGGACGGCGTGGGGCTGTCATAGGCCAGCAGGACGATAACCTGCGGGTCGTCGGCGGGCGCAAAGCCCATGAATGAAACAATGTTCTGGCCTTTGACCAGGGTCTCGGACGTGCCGGTTTTGCCGCCGATCCGATAGCCCGCCATATAGGCATTTTTACCCGTTCCACCGTCGCCGACCACACTCTCCAGAATAGAGCGGGTCTCTTCGGAGGTAGCTTCGCTGATAACCTGCCGGACCTCCGTGGGCTGCGTGGTACGAACCGTATTCCCGTCGCTGTCGGTGACCGACTGGACCACATAAGGCTGCATCAGATGACCACCGTTTACCACTGCGGAAACGGCGGTGATAAGCTGAATGGGCGTAATCTGGAAACGCTGGCCAAAGGAAGCCGTGGCCAGAGAGGTGATGCCATTTTCGCTGGTAAATGTTTCTTTATCCCACACCAGCCCCTGATTGCTGGCCTCGCCCTGCAGGTCGATGCCGGTCTTGGTCAGCAGGCCGAAATTCTGAAGATACTGGTAAAATTTTTCCGCACCCAGCCTCTGTCCAATGGCGATAAACGCGGGGTTACAGGAGTTCATCGCCGCCTGGCGCAGGGTCTGGTCACCGTGGCCGGTCCGCTTGCTGCAGTGAATTAGCCGGTCCGCTACCTTGACCGCGCCAGAGCAGTAGAAATGATCACTTTCGCTGACCGCGCCCTCTTCCAGGGCCGCGGCCAGCACAACACATTTGAAAGTGGAACCGGGCTCGTAGGTGTCGTTGAGCGTCTTATTGCGCCACTGGCTGTACTGGGCGGTCTGCAAAGCCTTCTGATAGGCCGCTTCATTGTTGGCGGGGTCAGCCTGTACCCGCTGCAAATACTGTGTCAGCACGGGGTCGGAGATCCCGCGGGGGTTGTTGAGGTCATAGGCGGGGTCGCTGGCCATGGCGTAGATGGCACCGGTCTTCGGATTCATTACAATGCAGAAACCGCCGTTCCGAACTTGATAACGGGTGATCCCTTCGGAGAGAACCCGCTCGGCATAGCTCTGGATTGTGGCATCCAGCGTGAGATGCAGGCTATAGCCCTGCACTGCGTCGATGTAATTCTCATAGCTGGACAGCATCTCGGTGCCGCTGGCATTTTTGGCAGAAATCACCCGGCCCGGTTTTCCGGCCAGGTCACTTTCATACTTGGCTTCAATGCCATAGGCGCCCTTAAAGGTTCCGTCATCAGCCCAGCCCACCCATCCGATCACCTGAGCAGCCAGGGAAGAATAGGGATAATACCGCTTGGTGGTCGGCTCCAGATAAACGCCGGGGTACAGGTCGTTGTCACTCATAAACTTCCGGACTTTTGTGGAAATGTCATCCTCCACCCGTTCGGCAAGTACCACATACTGATAGCCGGTCTGGTCCATTTTTTTCAAAATATCATCTTTATTCAAGCCCAGGATATCCGCCAGCCCGGAGGCAATAAAATCCCGGTTCATATGTTCATTGTATTTCTTTCCCGCTTCCTTTTTCTCTTCCGCATCCTTCTCACCCGCAGCAATGTCTTTAGGAGAAATGACCACATTTTGTACTGTGGAGGAGATGGCGAGCAGGTTACCCCGATCATCATATATGGTGCCGCGGGCAGCGGAGACCGTGAGGTCACGGGTCTGCTGATCAATAGCCAGTTTTTCATATTTATCGTGGTTTACGATCTGAATCTGCCACAGTTTCCAGAACAATGGAATAAAAGTGACGATTCCAAATATGGCCATCAAAACAATCGTCCGGATAAGCAGGATCCGATTGGACTTTTGTCTCGCCGTCTGTGCACTTTTTCCCGTTTTTTCTGCCATGCCGGTCTCCTTTTACGGTATAGGGGCGTAAGAAATTCAATTTCTTACGCCCCTTTTATTTCCTGTTCCGACCTCTCGTCGGCCGCTGATTCAGCATATGTATCAGATCAGCGGAAATATTCCACCAGATTATTCCAGATGCTAATTACTTCCGCCTTTAGGCTGTCGGCTTTGGACGATCCCTCCTGTTGCTGGTAGCGCACCACACTGTCTGGTTTGGAGAGGTCCAACACATAGGTCTGCCCGATCTGCGGCTTGACCATACCGCCTGCAAGGGCTTGCTTTTCAATACTATTCAGATCAAACGCCAGTTCATACTGTGTGAGCAGTTTGGATTCCTCTGTTTTCAGGGAATTAAGCTGGTTCCGCGCAGACACCACCTGATCATTTACCGCAGTGAGCTTTGCATAACTGAACATCAGCAACACCGCGAACACCGCCACGGCCAGAAAACCGATCACGGCGAACGGCGCTACATAACCCGCCTCGCGGACCCGCACCTTGGGGCGGGTGAGCGCGCGTGCGCCGGAGCGCGCCCGGCGCTTGGGTGTAAGGGCCTCCGCGCCGCCCTGGTGAAGAGGACGGTCGGCCGTCCCGGCCAAATCATAAGCCACGTTGCCATAAGTTGCGGCGCCGTATGGTGTATACTTTCTGACTGATGCCATGGAGGTCACATCCTATCTTTTCATAATCAATCCGCGGCAAAAGCCGCTTTTCACCCTACAGTTTTTCCGCTACACGCAGCTTGGCGCTGCGGGCGCGTGGATTCTCCTCAAGTTCCGCTTCTCTGGAAACAATAGGTTTTTTACAGATAAGACGAATCGTGGGCTTTTTCCCACAGATACAAACCGGAAAATCCGGTGGGCAGGTACAACCCTTTGCAAAGCCCGCAAAAGCGTTTTTTACAATCCGGTCCTCCAGGGAATGAAAAGATATTACCGCCAGCCTGCCGCCGGGGGCCAGCAGCGGCACCGCCGCCTGAAGCATGGAATCCACGGCGGAAAGCTCATCATTTACGGCGATGCGGATCGCCTGAAAACTGCGCTTGGCCGGATGCTGTTTTTCCCGCAGTGCGGCAGCCGGCATGGCTGACCGGATGATATTGACAAGCTGAAATGTTGTCTTAATAGGGGCGCTCTCCCGTGCCAGCACGATGGCACCGGCGATCTGCGCGGCGTAGCGCTCCTCCCCGTATTGCCGAAAAATTCGCCTCAGTTCCTCCCGAGGCCACTGGTTGACGATGGTGGCAGCCGTCAGCGGCGCGGACTGGTCCATTCGCATGTCCAACGGCGCATCGTGCATATAGGAAAACCCCCGGGAACCGTCGTCCAGCTGGGGTGAGGAAACCCCCAGATCAAACAGCATACCGTCGACCGGAGGTAAGGACAGCCTGTCCGCAAGCGCAGCCAAATCTCCGAAGTTTCCATGGACCAGTGTAACCCGGTCCATGTACCCGTCCAGACGCTCCCTGGCCGCGTCCAACGCGGCCTGATCCCGGTCGATGCAGACAAGCCGTCCGGTGGTCAGCCTGCGGACGATCTCGCGGGAATGTCCCGCACGTCCCAGTGTACCGTCTAAATACACACCGTCGGGACGAAGGTTCAGCGCCTCGATGCACTCGCGCAGGAGTACCGGCCTGTGGGAGAAATGTTCCTGCTCCATGGTCACATTCCAAGCTTGCTCAAGAGAGCGGTCATCTTTTCAGGCGTCATTTCATCCTCACTCTTCTTCCACGTAGCGGCATCCCAGATCTCAGCGCGGTTATGGACACCGATAATGACCACGTCTTTGGTAAGGGAAGCATAATTTCTCAGCCGCTGGGGCAAATTGACTCTGCCTTGGCTGTCCGGCACACATTTTACGGCGTTGGCAAAAAAGGAGCGCATGGCTTTGGATTCACTGATGGGAAGTGCGGCAAAGCGCTCAGTAAACTGGTCCCAAGTCGCCTGAGGATAGATGGCAAGGCAAGCGTCCACACCCATGGCCAGATAAAAGGTCTCGCCAAGTTCTTCCCGGAGCCGGGCTGGAATAAAGAGCCGGCCCTTTGCGTCGATACTGTGCTCGTAGGTTCCGGTTACGCTGGCCAAGCCCCTCACTTCCTCCACTTTGCTCTATTCTGCTCCATTTCGCTCCACATGCTCTCAGTATAAAGGTTCTATGAAGAAAAAGCAAGAGTTTTATTTCGAACATTTTTTCATAATTATTCCATTTTATTCTTTTGGTCTCCTTCTATCCCAATTTTATCCTGTTCTCATTTTTGGAAACATATAGAACAATCTCCGGCTGCGGTACCGCAGCCGGAGATTGTTCAAATTTGCCTGCATTTATAAAACTTATTTTCATAACTTACCCGGTTTTGAGCCATCTTGGGCCTCTTTTGGGTGCCATGACAGCCATCAAAAGGAACATAAATCCCGCCGCCAGCAGGCAATCGCCAATACTGGCAAAGCCCCGGAAACCCGGAACTGGAATATACAGCATATCACCCAAAAACAGCAGCCTGGTCTTGTCGCCAGCGAGGGTATACATGGGTATCTCCCCTGCCGCGAGGGAGGCAAAACCCGCCGCACTCAGCCGTGTGCCCGCCTGGGCGGAAACCGGCATCCGGAATCCATTGGCCATAATTACCAGCAGGTTACAAACGCTACCGAGGAAGAGCAGCAACGTGCTTTTCTGCAGATGACGGTTCAGCAGCAGAAAAGTAAACAGCAGCGCATAGGAATCCAGCAGGATCAGACCAGCCCACCGATAGTATGTCTCGCCTTTCAGCAGTTGCAGCAGTAGCTGCAGCGCCATGGCCACCACCGGCAACAGGATAAGCCGGATTCCCGCTTTTTCAAAGCGGGTCAGCCGCCCGCCCAGCAGCCAGCCAACCACCAGCGTCCCCAAAATGGCAAGCGTCAGCATGTACTCACCGGCTCTCTGTCAGGGTCCTCGGACCAGCTATCTGCCGGAATCGGTTCAAAGATTGAACCGTCCGCCGCCATGGCAGCCACTGTACGCGCCACTTCCGGGTGAAATTGTTTTCCCGATTCCTCGAGCATAATCTCCGCCGCTTTCTGTGGACTCACGCCCTTATGATAAGGTCGGTCACTGGTAATGGCATCATAGGCATCCGCCGCCGAGAGAATATAAATATCCACCGGTAGGTCATCCCCGGCCGTACCATCGGGATAACCGTGTCCATTATAGAATTCATGGTGATGAAGAATGTATGGATAGAGTTCGGTGTAACTGTCCATGTTCTCCAGAATCCGGACGCCATCTCGTGGATGGTTCTGAATTCTGGCGCGTTCCTCTTGGGTAAGCCATCCCCTTTTGTTCAGAATTTCGTCCGGCACGGCGATTTTCCCGATATCGTGAAACAGAGCGGCCAGTTGCAGCCGATCGGTCCGTTTGGACGAAAGGCCCATTCTACGGGCGATCCGGGCGGAATAAACACTGACACGCTGAGAGTGGCCCCTGGTATAGTGATCCTTTGCATCAATAGCGGCAGCCAGCGTCCGAATAATATTGATATGCTGATGCTGGCTGTCCAGATAGAGTTTGAAGGAAAAGCGAGCCAACAGCAGCGGGAGCACAAAGAGCATGGTCAGCCAGGGTCCAGAGCTCCGGAGCAGAAGAAAGCTGATAAAATAGCCCACGGGGACGGTGCAGAGGATACTGGGCACCAAACCCCACAGCATTTGAAAAATAGTTGGATTTACCCGGCATATTCCCTGAAGCCGGAAGCAGCCCGTCAAAATAGAACTGTTCAGCACCAGAGCACAGAGCAGAAACGCCAAAATGGCGGGCAGTATACTGGGCAGTCCGATTTTCCCGGGAACGCCGCCCGCGGCATAGTAGGCAAGTCCGCCCGCATAAAAAGAAATATTTCGGTTTCCCATGTTGAAAAAAGTTTTAACCGGCGCGGTATTCAGAATGTGATAGTACCCTTTTCCATCCTCAGTGGGGATAATCTCCAGAGGCGTGGTAATAAAAACCATGGTTACCGCAGCCTCCGGGCCCAGTACCAGCACAGCCGCCAAAATGCTGAGAAAGGACAGGTCAACCGTGCAGTCCTCCCGGATATACAGCGGCAGGCACCGGCACAAAACGCACAAGATCGTAAGCGTAATCATCCGTCCTATCGTCTCGCCGTTCCACATCCCGATCTGAGCGGTAAACAGAATATAGGCGCAGTACAGACCCACGATCAGACCGACGGCTGAAACCCCTGCGACATACCATTTGGACGCAGTTTTCACATGCACCACATCCTTTCCCTGGAAAAAGAGCGGCACGGACAGCCATAAAATTTGGCCGTCCGTGCCCACGGGGCTACCCGCTCTTTTTAGCGCCAGCTAAAAAAGGCGCCGCTGGCTACGATAAAAGAGACCAGAGAAGTCAGAGCAGCCATCAATTTCGTATTTTTCATAACGAATATAGCCTCCTATGTAGGACTCTGTCCTCCGCTAATCGGACAGGCTATATTCGCTTCGCTCTTTCAATTCGCGCGGTTACGCGTCAAACACGCGGACGCCACGTGCAAAGGTTCAGCCGGTTGGTTCGGCGGAATCAGGCTCCACCGAAAAAAAATCAAGTTTGGAAATAATCCTGTTTACACCGTCCAGCGTGGCCATAACTACCGACAGTCCTGCGTCCTCGCCCTCAAAGCAGGCGCCGACGCAGGGGGTGGACACACCGCTCCGTTTGAGCTGCAGGCCCACCAGGAACACACGGCCGTCTCCAAAGGGAACCGTCTTAATTTCCCGGAACAAAAACCTGTTTTCCGGTCTTAAAAACTGATTCATCGCGGCTGTTGTGGCACAGGCAATCGCACACTGGCGGTCCGGCTCGGCGGGGTTATCCTCGGCTGTTCCAGAGTAACTCCGTCCTTTATAAGAAAGCGTAACCTGAGCCAGTACATGGTCTCTCCCGGTGGAGAGTGCCAGCCGCTCGCAGATCAGGCGCCGCTCGGGTATGGCATTGAGCGCATCGGCATCGGCATCGGTAATCTGAGCTACGCTGATCACCCGGTGGTCAATTTCCACAGAAAACTGCGCCCGAAGCGCGGACTGCACATCGCGTACAATTTGTTTGGGCGCGCGGGTGTGATTGGCCAGAATATGCAGTTCGCGGATTTCTTCGCCATCCACGACAAATTCAACATTAAGGATACCGGGTAACCGCTTCAGCAACGCTTTCCACTCCGCCGAAGCAGTTTCCTCCCGCACCATGCAACCGCCTCCAGTAAGTAATAACAAAACTGCGTTATGTTCCAAAAAAAGCAAATTATGACTCTGCTTTGCCTTTTATTATATCCAATAATATTAACCGGTGCAATAGTTTTTCCGGTTTTTATTTGCCTTTTTGCGCATGCTGGCCTTCTCCCGTCTGCGTCGGCGTATCCGGTACAGACAACCGCCTATAAAAGTCCAAGGTACGGAATCCCCGATCCATCTGGGTCAGCAGAAAAGCCTGACAGGCGTCACTCAGCAGGCGCAGGCTTTCCTTCTCCAACTCGAAGGAAAACAGGCGTTTCGGGTTCCCCAGTACGATGTGCCGCATGGCGGCCAGCGCGGACGCATCCAGCGGCAGGGAGATTCCCCTGCCCACCCGGCAGGCCGCGCAGTGGATCACGCCCTCCCCCAGGCTCAGCCTCGGCTGTTCCGGCTCCGGAGTCCCGCAGACCGCACAGGCATCCACCAGAGGCTCGTATCCGGTGATACACAGGAGCTTCAGTTCAAACGCCGCTTTCACCAGCGGCAGGGGCTTTTTCAGCCGGTCCAGGGCATACAGGGAATTAAGAATCAGCGAGAGCAGTGCGCCGTCCGGCCTGCCTTCTTCCGCCGCCGCCTCGGTGACCTCCGCAAAATAGGAAGCCAGCGCCAGCCGGTCCAGATCCGACCGGACCCCTAAAAACTGGTCCAATGCGTCCGCCTCATTGAGCGTATACCGGTCTCTGTATTCAAACAGCGTCATATCCGACCAGACCAGAAGCTGAGCGGCGGCGGTCAGCCGGCTCCCCCTCCGCCGGCATCCTCTGGCCCTCACGGTTCGTTTGCCGCCCTCCCGGGTCAGCACGGTCAGGATCTTGTCCGCATCTTTATACTCTGTTTCCCGCAGGACCAGGCCCTGCGTCGCGATCTGCATGTCCTCACCTGCGTTTCGCCTATGTAGACCGGGCGAGTGCCCGGCCTACGCTGTTTTTTCCGGAGATTCCTCTTCCGTCTTTAAGTGTGCGCAAAGGGAATATGCCTCTGGCAGTCCGGTGGCCAGGAACAGAACCCACATCGCCTCCGCAGTCATGCCGATACCCCCTCTGACATTAGCTTGGCCCGGTGCCGCGCGCTTATGTGTGGAAAAGTATGTCATACCTTGACGTTCTTTTGTCTGACGCGGGGCCTTGGCTCCTACTCATCCCGATATCCGAAGTTCCGAATCTGATTTACATTGTCCCGCCAGTTTTCCTTGACTTTGACCCAGGTGGTCAGATAAACCTTCGCACCCATGAATCGCTCCATATCCTCCCGAGCCTGAGACGAGATTTTTTTCAGCATGGACCCGCTTTTTCCAATAATAATACCTTTATGACTGGCCTTTTCACAGTAGATTGTGGCATCGATATCAAGAATACCGCTTTCCCGCTCGGAAAAGCGTGTGAGCTCCACGGCGGTACCGTGAGGCACCTCTTTATCCAGACAGAGCAGCAGTTTTTCCCGCAGGATCTCCGCCATAACCTGGCGCTCCGGCTGGTCGGTTACCATGTCGTCGGGAAAAAGCTGCGGCCCCTCGGGAAGATAGCTCTCCAGCACGGTAAGCAAATCCTCCACACCCTCTCCCGTCTTTGCGGAAATGGGCAGGACGGCGCTGAACTCATGGGCCTGTTGGTATGCGCGTATCACCGCCAGCAGATCCTCTTTTTTCACAGTATCGATTTTATTGATGACCAGCACGGCGGGTGCGTTCAGGTTTTTGATGCGGCCAATCAGTTCCGCCTCTGCCCCGCCCACACGGGCAACCGGCTCCACCAGCAGCATAACCGCGTCCATGTCGGCCACGCTGTCCCGCACCACCTTCACCATATAGTCTCCTAATTTTGATTTTGGCCTGTGCAGGCCGGGTGTATCCAGAAATACAAACTGGCAGCCGTTCCGGTTTAAAACGGCGCAGATTCGGTTGCGGGTGGTTTGGGGCTTATTGGTGACGATGGCCACCTTTTCCCCCACAAGCGCATTGGTCAGGGTGGATTTGCCCACGTTGGGCCGGCCCACCACCGAAATCATACCCGATTTTTTGATTTCCATATTGATTCCTCTTATCCATTGTATTGCCCGAAAAAAGGGCGGGCCGGCGTCACCCGGGAATGCCCAGGACCGCCAGGATGGCCTCCTCCCGCGCACGCATCTGCTTTTGCATAGGTCCGTCGTCCATGTGGTCATAGCCCAGCAGGTGCAGAACCGAATGGACCGTAAGATAGGCCAGCTCCCGGCGCGTCGAATGACCATATTCCATCGCCTGTGCCTTTACCCGCTCCACAGAGATAACCATATCGCCCAGCGGAGTCAGACCGGTGGCGGGATCGGCGTCCCGTCCGTCCGCCGGGGGATGACCCGGCGTGTACTCGAACATGGGGAAGGACAACACATCGGTGGGACGATCCACCTGCCGCTGCGCCCGGTTAATAGCGTGGATATTCCCGTCATCGGTGAGAAGCACGTCCACCTCGCAGGGAACCGCGACGCCCTCCTCGGCCAGCGCCGTGCGGATGGCCTTGCGGATCAGCGCCACGTCGGCTTTGGTTACATCGGATACCTCGGCCGTTACCGGAATGCGGTGTAGCTTTGCCATGGTCAGTTTTTCCCCTTTCCCGTCCTGTGGCGCTTTTCGTCCTCCTCGTAAGCCTTGATGATCCGCTGGACCATCACATGGCGCACCACATCGCTTTGCCCGAGGCGGCAGATGGCGATATCCTCCACGCCGTCCAAAACCCGCATCGCCTCCCGAAGGCCGCTGATCTTGTCGGCGGGCAAATCGATCTGGGTAATGTCGCCGGTAATGACGACTTTGGAGTTGAAGCCCATGCGGGTCAGGAACATCTTCATCTGTTCCCGGCTGGTGTTCTGGGCCTCATCCAGAATAATAAACGAGTCGTCCAGTGTGCGGCCTCGCATGTAGGCCAGCGGGGCCACTTCAATGTTACCCCGCTCCAGGTACTTGTTATAGGTTTCCGCCCCCAGCATATCGAACAGGGCGTCGTATAGGGGTCGCAGGTAGGGGTCCACCTTGCTCTGCAAATCGCCGGGCAGGAAGCCCAGCCTCTCGCCCGCCTCCACCGCGGGCCGGGTTAGAATAATGCGGTTGACCTGCTTGTCCCGAAACGCAGCTACCGCGGCGGCTACCGCCAAGTAGGTTTTTCCGGTGCCCGCCGGACCGATGCCCAGCGTCACAAGATTTTTCTGGATGGCCTTCACGTAGTTCTGCTGGCCCAAGGTTTTGGCCTTGATGGGCTTACCCTTGGCGGTGACACACAGCACGTCCTGTGCCAGATCGTTGATATGGGCCTCGTTTCCCGTGCGCACTAATTGAAGGATATAGCGTACGTTCTGCTCGCTGATCCGTTCTCCCCGGGCGGAGAGGGAGAGCAGGCCCTGAATGGACTTGACGGCGTACGCCACGTTCTCCCCCTCGCCGGAAACCTTCAGTTCCCCGTCCCGATTCACCACCGTGACGGACAACTCTTTCTCAATCAGCTTGATGTTTTCATCGAAGGAGCCAAACAGGTCAATGGCCTCCTCCATACGGTCCATGCTGACAGATTGTTCGATCAAATTGATTCGCTCCTTGCCTGCGGCAGGCGTTGCCCCTGTACTCAGGATTCCCCCGAATTTCCGGAGGGATACCGGCCCACGGTTCCCGGGAAGGTCACCTCCCTGCCGATCTGCTCGCTGCACTCGGCCAGCAGGGTCACGGTGAGCAAATTTCCGGTGCATTTGGCGGTGTAATCCGTTCGGAGAACCTGTCCGTCCTCTCCAATCAGGTTTTGCAGCCGCTTTTCCAGATGGGTTTTCAGCAAATCCTCCGCCGCGCCGGTATTCAGCGCGGCTTCCGCAGTGGTATAGCCGCGGTAGGACTCCGTGGATAGGCTCAGGGGCATCTCCCGGCCGCCCGGCAGCGTCAAAACGCGGACTGTGGTTATTTTATCATACTCTTCCATGGGAATTCCACTGTTTCCATAAAAATTGACGCGATGTCCCAATAAATTCAGCGAATGGCGTACTTTCGTCTCTCCGGTGTAGGTCTTGACCTGCGCCGTCAGCGGGATTTCCGCCGTCAGGGTGCGCCAGGTCCTGGCCCAGACCTTTCCCCGCGCCCGTACAACCTCGGTACCCATATCCGCCTCGGAATATTGGGGCTCCTGGATATCAATAATGCCGCTGATGACCACCTCTCCCTCCAGAACGGTATCACCCGCCTTAAAAAGAGGCTGCCCCGCCATGGGCTGGATATGCGTGATAATGCCGGTGGCGCTCGCCACAACATGGGTGGGAACAGAGGTATCCAGTACCTCGGGTACCGGCAGTTTCTCCCGCACCAGCACTTCCGCCCGCGTGCCGTGGAGATTAATGGCCATCCATGCCAGATCGGGAACATCCAGCAAAACCTCCTGCCGAATGTTCCGCAGGTCAAGTCCCGGCCCGTACGCCCCGGGCTTCACCCCCTGCCGGCGCAGCTCGGACAGGATCACCGCCGTGGGTACCGTCTCATTGCCGCTCACGTCGATGGTGAGAACGAACTGGGACAGGATCAGTACAGCCGCCACGGACAGGCACAGCCCCGCCACCAGGGCATGCCGTCGCCGGAACCTGCACAAAAACCAGGGAAGGCCCGCGCTTTTGTCCCGCTCTACGGTACACATCACCTGCTGGGCCAAGCGCCGGGCCTTCCGGCTGTCTTTCCGGGTTACGCACAGGGTCAGAGTGTGGGGGTCTTCCACCGTCAGATTCCAGAACGTCACCCGGTGCTGAGCGCACAGATTCAGAAAGCGCTCCGGAAAAGCGCCCGCCACGGTGAGCTTGACACTGCCGCGCAGATAGTTCATCAGACGGTTCATGCCAGGTCCACCCCCGCGATCTTCCCGGTAATCAGCAGTTCAAAGCTGTTCATGGCCCGCAGCTCCAACCCGCTCCCCCGTACCTTCACAATAAGGCGTCCTCCGCTGATGTGAATTTCCTCGCTGCCATAAGCCAGAATACCGCCATGGTTTTCCATGCGGAACTGGCTGTCGCCCAGCAGTACCATCCGGGGCAGACCCGCCAGCACATCGCCGGGCAGGTCGAACGTCTCCGCCGTCTTTTCCAGGATTCCTTCCCGCCGGCTCTTTTTTTCCATAAAGCGCCCACCTCCCGCCTGTCAGTATCTATATGAGCGGCGGGGGCGCGGTTTGCCTGTCCGAAAAAATCAGAGTCCGGAACGATCCCGCAGCAGTCCCTCATAAGTGCGCAGCAACGAGCGTCGGCGCGCCCAATCCGGCATAAAGGCCGCCAGCTGAGCATAGAATTGTGCCGAGTGATTAGGACAAAGAAAGTGGGTCAGCTCGTGGACGACCACATAGTCCAAACACTCCGTCGGAACGGCGGACAGCGCCCGGTTCAGGGTGATGCGCCTTCTGGTATAGTGGCAGCTGCCCCAGCGGCTGGTCATCTTCCGCAGCGTTACCTCCGGCTTTGGGATTCCCAGCGCGGCCACCAGGGGATACAGGCGTTCCACCGCCTCAAAAATGACCTCCGGACCACGCGTGAGGTCCGGAGACACGGCCGGGACATTTCTGGATCGCATGCGCGCCTGTGCGCGCAGCACCCAGCCGCTCCGGTCCCGGATCAAGCGGTCCGCCGCTTCCGGTGGCACCCTCGGCCCTGCCGATACGTCCACCTCCCCGTCCGGGCCGACCCGCAGATTTAAATTTTTTACATTTTTTATCGTCAATGTATAGGTGACCGGTCCATTTACGGTCTCCACGGTCCGTTTCAAAACGCCCTCCTCCTCCCTTTATTCTGCCACATTCTGTTTTCTATATTTTCTATATTATTATAAGGCCGAACCGCGCGAAAGGAAAGGGCGCGGGGCGCCCCCGAAGGGAGATACCCTTATGTCCAAACTGCTTGCCCGTCCCGGCGTCCGGAATATGCTGCTGTCTCTTGCCCTGCTGTGTGCCGCCGCCTCCCTGATGTGCTGGCCTCAGGAGTCCATTGCGGCAGCAAAGGACGGGATTACACTGTGCAGCAATGTCATCATTCCCTCCCTCTTTCCTTTTTTCGTACTGTCTGCTCTGGTGGTAAATCTGGGGCTGGCAGATTATCTCGGGCGCGGCCTGGAGCATGTGATGGGTCCGCTGTTCCGTCTGCCCGGCGCCTGTGCCTCCGCAGTCGCTCTGGGCTTTATAGGCGGCTATCCGGTGGGCGCGCGGACCGCGCTGAGCCTCTATGAAAAAGGGCTGTGCAGCCGAAGCGAAGCCGAGCGTCTGCTGGCCTTCTGCAACAATTCCGGGCCCGCCTTCATTCTCGGCGTAGTGGGCGCGGGCGTGTTCGCAAGCAACCGGATCGGCATTCTGCTGTATCTAGCCCACGCCGCCGCCTCCCTGTGCATTGGGCTGTTGTTCCGTTTTTATCACTCCGGTGACCGGAAGCGCGGGACCAGACGGGCGCATCCCTCTCATATCGCCGCGGAGCACCTGACCGTGGTGTTTACCACCGCGGTAAAAGATTCCTTTCTCTCGATCCTCAATATCTGTGCGTTTGTCATCTTTTTCAGCGTGGCCATCCGTATGCTGTTCCTCTCCGGTATTCTGCCCGGGATGGCCACCGTGCTGTCCCTGCTGCTCTCCCCCATCGGTCTCTCCCGCGAGAGCGTGGAGCACCTTCTCACCGGAGCCATTGAGCTCTCCTCCGGCGTATGGTCGCTGACCGGTCCGGGCGCGCTGGCGGGAAAACTCTCCATGGCGGCCTTTATGCTGGGCTGGGCCGGTGTATCTATTCACTGCCAGGTACTGTCCTTTCTGGGCGGTTCCGGGCTTTCCACGCGCACTTACTTCGTGGGGAAACTCCTGCACGGCGTCCTGTCCGCCGTCTTCATCACGGGACTGGTCCACTTCGTCGGACTCGGTCAGCCGGTGTCCGCCTGCCTTGCCGAGCAAGTGGAAAATATCGCCGAACTGGATTTCTCCACCGTGCTCACGCTCTCACTGGCGGTCGCATTCCTGGTCTGGCTTCTGTTTTTTGCCATGGCAGTGGCTGCGGCCGGAAAATTAGATAGCAAACCGCGGCGTCATGTGTTATAATAAGAAATGAATTTACTAAGTTCCCGGTCGGACGGTTTCCCGTCTTGGGAGGGGGGATTTCATGCTGTTCCAGAAAAAGATTGAACCGCGCTGTGCCTACTGTCAGCGCAGTGCGCCTGTAGATGAGAAAAATGTAATCTGTCTGAAAAAAGGGGTTGTCTCCGCTGCGGGGCAGTGCCGAAGTTTTCGGTATGATCCTCTGCGCCGGGTGCCACCCAAACCGATCATGCCGGACTTTTCCCGTCTGGACGATGCGGACTTTTCACTGTAAAGAAAACGCTTTCTTCCTATTTACACACTTGTTACACACAAAAGGGGCGCGGGAACGAAAATTCCCGCGCCCCTTTTGTGTTCTTGTGACTATTTCTTCCCGGTTATGGCATCCGTGGCCGTGGCGACCGCGGACTCGATCGTCCGTTCTCCGGCATTCTTGGCGTACTGCGTCACGGCGCTCTTATTCTGGGGGCTGCGAATCACACAGCCCGCCCCCTGTACACAGCCGCCTTCGCAGGCCATTCCTTCGATAAAATTGGCATCCAAAACGCCCTTGGACAATTTGAGGAAAGCCAGCTTGCACGCATCGATGCCGCTGCATGGGGCGGCCTTAAGGTCAAAGTCTGTCTTTTTTTCCTTCAGCGCTTCCGCCACGGCGGCAGTCACGCCGCCGCTGTACGCGAAGGACCGGCCAAATCCGCTGGCCTCGTCCAGCTGAGCGGGCTCCAGCGCCGTAAGGTCCAGATCGCGAGATTCAAACAGTGCCCACAATTCCTCAAAGGTCAGCACACAGTCCACCGCGCCCATGGTCTTGCCCAACTGAAACTCGTGCTTTTTTGCTACGCAGGGCCCGATAAAAATGACCTTGGCGCGTGGATGAAGGTTTTTAATGTACCGCGCGGTCATAACCATGGGAGACGGCGTTTCGGAGATCAGCTTCTCTGCCAGCTCGGGGAAATTCTTTGTGGTATAACTCACGAAAGCGGGGCAGCAGGATGAGGCAAGCTGCCCTTTTTCCAGCAATTCTCCGCTCTCCCGTTTGGCCACCATATCGGCACCCAGAGCAACCTCTATCACATCTTCAAACCCCAACTTCTTCAGGCCCGTCACCACCTGGCCAAGGCTGGCCGGATTGAATTGGCCGGCGATGGAGGGCGCCACGATGGCGTAAACCGTGTACCCCCATTTCCGTGTGCCCTGAAGCATATGAATGGCGTCGGCGATAAACGATTTATCGGAGATGGCGCCGAAGGGGCACTGATTAATGCAGGTGCCGCAGGAGATGCACTTGCTGGCATCAATGGTGGCTTTCTTATCCGGCCCCATGGAGATGGCGTCCCCCTTACAGCCAAGCTCGCAGGGACGGCGGTTGCGGATGATCGCGCCATACGGGCAGGCACTCAGGCATTTGCCGCAAGTAATACATTTGGAATGGTCGATGCGGGCGCGGTGATTCACAATGGAGATGGCGCCTTTAGGGCAGGTGTGAACGCAGCGGGTAGCAATACAGCCGCGGCAAGCGGGTCCCACCGTAATCTGGGTTACCGGGCATTCGTCACAGGCGATGGGAAGGACCTCCACCACGGCAGGATTAAATTTGTCGCCGCCCAATGCCATTTTGACACGGTCCCCGATAATTGCCCGCTCCTTGTAAATGCAGCAGCGCATAGTGGCCTCCGGGCCGGGTACAATCTTCTCCTGAATATCCATCATACCGCCGACCAGATTGTCCTCCCATACCAGCTTGGCAACTTCCCGCAGGACTTTGGCTCTGAGCTCCTGGACGTTGGTTTCAAACGAACGCATGACTCTGCTCCTTCCCCCGGCTTCTTCTCCGGGTATTCTTCCGTGCGGTACAGCCGCACTTATTTTCGCCTTCTATTGTACCTTTTCAGGCAGAGCGCTGTCAATTGGTTTTCGGTGGGATACATCCAGTCACGCGACGAATTCATATTTTTAAGTCTGATTTTTTATATTCGCCTGGCCTCAGATGCGGGCCACCCCGCTTTCGCGGGCGGCGCGGGCCACCGCTTTCGCCACCGTGTCCCTCACGCGGGGATCGAACGCTGTGGGGATGACATACTCCGGTCTCAGCTCCGTGTCGGAAACCAGAGACGCCAGCGCATGGGCGGCCGCGATTTTCATTTGATCGTTAATATCGCTGGCCCGCACATCCAGCGCGCCGCGAAAAATCCCGGGGAAGGCCAGGACATTGTTAACCTGATTGGGATAGTCGCTGCGCCCGGTGGCAATCACGGCCGCCCCCGCCGCGCGGGCCTCCTCCGGAAATATCTCCGGTGTGGGATTGGCACAGGCAAAGATAATGGGATGAGGTGCCATGGAGCGCACCATATCCTGGCTGAGCACACCGGGGGCCGACACGCCGATGAATACGTCCGCGCCGCTTATCACGTCGGCCAGCGTCCCCTGCCGTCTTTCCGGATTAGTGAGCTTTGCCATAGGATGTTCCTCGCCGTCCAGCTCCGGGCGCCCTTCGTAAATCACGCCGTATCTGTCGCACATGATGACATTTCTGAGCCCCATGGCCAGCAGGAGTTTAATGATGGCAACACCCGCCGCCCCGGCCCCGGAGGTCACAATACGGATGTTCTCCAGGCTTCGCCCGGTCAGCTTCAGGGCATTAATCAGAGCAGCCATGGTGATGACTGCGGTACCATGCTGGTCGTCATGAAATACCGGAATATCACAGCGCTGTTTCAGCCTCTCCTCGATCTCAAAGCAGCGCGGTGCGGAGATATCCTCCAGATTGATTCCACCGAAGGATCCAGCCAGCAGGGCTACGGTGTTCACGATGTCGTCCACATTTTTGGAGCGAATGCACAGCGGCACTGCATCCACGCCGCCGAATGCCTTAAACAGGACACACTTACCTTCCATCACAGGCATGCCAGCCTCAGGGCCGATATCGCCCAGGCCCAGCACGGCGGTCCCGTCGGTTATCACCGCAACGGTATTCCAGCGGCGGGTCAATTCATAGCTCTTGCTGATATCCTTCTGAATCTCCAGGCAGGGCTGAGCCACGCCTGGTGTGTAAGCCAGTGCCAATTCCTCGCTGGTCATGGCGGAGCAGCGGGGCAACATTTCCACCTTTCCCCGCCATGCATAATGTTTCTTCAATGCTTCGGTCGCATAATTCATCGTTTGTGTTTCCTCCCCGGTTTCTCATCCGTTCTGTTTTACTCCGCAGAGGGCGGAATTTTCTTCTCTTTTGATCCTGAACATCCACCCGCCGCATATTATTCCAACTCGCTATCCACGGCGTCACGCTTTCCCTTCCGCAGAATAGGATGAGAACGGGAAACGGAGGAATGGAGCTTGCATTACGAACAAAATATTTGGCTTATCGGCGGTGATATGCGCCAGGTAAAGCTGGCACAACTGCTGACGGATGATGGTCACACCATACATACGTTTGCGCTGGAAAAGACGCCGCCGGAAGAAACGGACGGCCAGGCGGAGTCCGACCTGTCCCAGCTGCATCGCGCCGATTGCATCATCCTTCCCCTCCCAGTGGTGGGAGAGGAAGGGCGGCTGAATGCGCCGCTGTCCGACCACCAGCCGCTGCTGGCCGACCTGCTGGACTGGGTGGAACCCCGTCAGTTTCTGTTCGGTGGCAGAGTAGATCCGGCCACCGCCGCGCTGGCCAAGGCGCGCGGCCTTGTTATCCGAGACTATTTTGCCCGTGAGGAGCTGGCTGTAGCCAACGCAGTACCCACCGCGTCAGCGGTCATGCAGCCGAACGGATCACGGCTCTTCCCGCCATCCCTTGCACACATCCACCCACTCCGCGCCGGGAAGAATTCTCTCCAGCTCCGGAATGGTGAGCTTCACCGCGCTGTTACTGCTGCCGCAGGCGGGAAATACCGTATCAAATCTCTTCAGGGATTCATCCAGGAAGATCTTTACGCCTTCTCTCACACCAAAGGGACATACGCCGCCCACATCATGACCAATTAACGGTTCTACCTCATCGTGGCTCAGCATTTTCGCCTTGATATGGAACCGGACCTTAAACCGCGGGTTATCCACTTTGGCGTCCCCGGCCGCCACAATGAGAATAGGGCCGTCCCCGGTCTGAAAGGCCAGCGATTTGGCGATGCGCTGCGGCAGGCAGTTCAGGGCCAGCGCCGCCAGCTCCACCGTGGCGCTGGATACCTCGAATACATGAATCCGGTCCGCAAGGTTATATTGTTCCAGATATGCCTTGGCTGTTTCAAATGCCATCATTCTCTCTCCCTATGCCCAGGGCGCAAAATGACCGGAAACGGTATCGTCATTTTGCACCATGTATTACGGCTGCCCGCAGAGGGACAGCAAAATTAAAAATCAAAGAGGTTTGATGTACTTCAAATCTCTCCTTTTCAGGTAAAAAGCGCGGCAGCACGTTTTTCGGTGCTGCCGCAGAATCCTGCATCCGTTTAGCTTTTGTCCGCCTCGGCGTCATAGGCGGTGCGGGTCCCGCTGCCGGCGGCCTGCCCGGCCGTACGCCGTACCGGCCGTACCGGTCGTCAGGGTAGCATTGGCGGCCGCGCGGAATTTTACCCGGGAGCGCTTGATTTCTTCACACGCCTCGTTTACCGCCTCTTCCGTACGGCGCAGCGCATCCTCACAGTAGTCGTTGGCGGCACGGCGCAATTCCCGGCTGCGCGCTTCGGTGGTACGCAAGATCTCGCTGCTTTTTTGTCTGGCCTGCGCCATCAGCTCATCTTCGGACAGCATCTGCCGGGCCCGGTCCTCCGCCTGCTTGCGGATCAAATCCGCCTCCCGCTTGGCGGATGCGATATACTCCTCCTTGGAATCCAGCAGCCGCCTGGCTTCGCTCAGCTCCACCGGAAACTTTCCTTTAATTTCCTCCAGCAGATCCAGTGCCCGGTCGCGTTCAACAATGCATTTTTCACTACTTAGAGGCATGTTACGAGCTTCGTCAATCATGGAATACAGCATGTCCAATAATTCTTCTACGTCACTGGCCATCAGCCACCCCTCCTAACCAGTTCTTGCATCTTATCCTTCACATCCTGAATGATCTCCCGGGGCAGGAAATCGGACAGGTCCGCTCCATAGCGGACCATCTCCTTCACAACAGTGGAACTCAGATAGGTGTATTTCTCATTAGCGGGCAGGAACATGGTGTCCACATTGGGATTCAATTTGCGGTTAACCACCGCCATCTGGACCTCCATCTCAAAATCGGACATGGCCCGCAGGCCCTTTACGATAACCCGGGCACGGCGCTTACGGGCATAGTCGGCAAGCAGGCAGGTGGATGCGTCCACCTCGATATTGGGAAGATTGGATACAACACGGCGAATCAGCTCCACCCGTTCTTCCGGCGCAAAAAGCCCGGTCTTTTTGGAGTTGACCATCACACACACAATCAGCTTATCAAAACACATGGAAGCCCGCTTAATAATATTCAGATGGCCCAGCGTCAGCGGGTCGAAGCTACCCGGATAAATAGCCGTTTTCATGGGTAGGTATCCCCTTTGTCCTATACCGTGCGGCGGTAGGTAGTTAGTTTTATCTTGCCATAGCGATACTCTTTCCCCATTTTATAGGGTTCATTCAGAGACGGGAGTAACTTCTCCATGGCAGATTCGCACACTATTATACCATTTTGCGACAGAATGTCAATCGTGGCGATGGTTTCCAGTGCCTTTTCCAGAAAGCCGCTGGCATAAGGCGGATCTAAAAAAATCAGATCAAATTTTTCCCTGCACGCGGTCAGAAAAGCCAGATAATCACTTTGCAGCACTCTAGCCCGCTCTCCCAGACCGGTAAGAGCCAGATTTTCCCGGATCAGGGATACCGCCTCCTTCCGCACATCAATAAATGTGACGGATTCAGCACTGCGGGATAGGCACTCGATGCCCAGCTGTCCGGTACCGCCGAACAAATCCAGCACCCGTCTGCCCTCAATATCGAACTGGACAATGCTGAACATGGCCTCCTTGACCCGGTCCGTGGTGGGGCGGGTCTCCTCGCCGCTTAATTCCTTGAGCCTCCGGCCTCTGGCCGTACCTGTGATCACTCTCATGACTGACGCTCCTTTTTCTCCATACCGGGGGCGTTAAAAAAGTCGTAGACCGCCCGGGCTGTATTTTTGGGTACGGCCTCCTCCAGCATTTCCAGCGAGGCTGTACGAATTTTTTTTACGCTTTTGAACTGCCGCAGCAACTGGGCGCGGCGGGCCTTGCCCACACCCGGGATCTGATCCAGCACCGAGCCCTGAATCCGTTTGGTACGCTGCTGCCGGTTAAATTCAATGGCAAACCGGTGGGTCTCCTCCTGAATGCGCCCCACCAGAGCAAACACCGCCTGGTTCTGGCGAATGCCGATCTCTTTCCCTTCCGGAGTCACCAGGGCGCGGGTACGATGGCGGTCGTCTTTGACCATACCGAACACCGGAATTGACAGGCCTAATCCTGCCAGGGCCTGCACAGCCACCCGGGCATGGTTCTCACCACCGTCAATGAGCAGTACATCGGGTAGCGCGCCGAATTTCTCATCTCCGTCCAGATAGCGGTGGAACCGGCGGGTGAGAACCTGCTCCATAGAGGCATAGTCGTCGGCATGGAGCAGGTCCCTGAGCTTGAATCGGCGGTAGTCCCGTTTGAGGGGGCGTCCGTTCACAAACACCGTCATAGAGGCCACGATGTCATCGTCCCCGGTGTTGGAAATGTCATAGGCCTCCATACGCACCGGGGGGCCGGCCAGGCCCAACAGATTTCCGAACGTCTCCAGCAGTTTGCTCTGACGTTCCTGCCGGCTGGTGGCGCGGGCCACTTCTTCCATCGCGTTCCGATTAGCCAGACGAATCAGGTCCATCTTTGCCCCACGCTGGGGTGTTATCAGATCCACGCGGTGGCCGCAGGACTCGGACAGCATCCGCGTCACCGGCACCTCATCCTCAATCTCGCAAGGCAGCAGAATCTGTCTGGGCAGGTTCCCGCGTCCGCCATAGAATTGCTTGACCAGCGCGGAGACGTTCTCAGCCTCGCCTCCCTCCATGGGAGTCTCAATCAGCTCCATATCCTTGGCGGCCAAATCGCCGGCCACATAGTGCAGCACGGTGAAGCAGCTTTTCACCTCGCCCCGGTAAAATCCTGTCACATCCGTATCCGTCAGGGAACCGGAGACCACCTTTTGCCGCTTACCCAGCAGTTCTAATGCCTTCAGGCGGTCCCGCAGCTCAGCGGCCTTTTCAAATCGCAGTTCCTCCGCCGCCCGATTCATCTCCGCAGTCAGCTCGGCGGCCACCTCGTCGAATTTTCCTTCCAGCAGCCGGATGGCCTGTTCGATGGCTTCCCGATAACGGCCCTGGTCCATCTCCGGCCGGCAGTAGCCGTCACACTGGTTCATCCGGTAATACAGGCAGGGGCGCTCCCGGCCGATATCGCGTGGAAACCGTCTATTGCATACCGGCAGGCGCAGCGCAGTGCGCAGCGCGTCAATAATATTTTGTGTCGCGCCCCGGCTGCCATAAGGTCCAAAATATCGCGCGCCATCCTCTTCCACATGGCCCGCCAGGGAAAAGCGCGGATATGCCTGCTTTACCGTCAGACGGATATAGGGATATCCTTTGCCATCCTTCAGCAGAATATTATATCTGGGCTGGTGACGCTTAATTAAGGAACACTCCAGCACCAGCGCCTCGAACTCACTGTCGGCAATAATCACGTCAAAATGGTCGATCTGGGAAACCATTGCCTTGGTTTTCTCCGTATGAGAGGCGGAATCCTGAAAATATTGGGACACACGGTTTTTGAGCGCCTTGGCCTTTCCCACATAGATGACTTCATTTTTGGCGTTCTGCATGATATAGACACCCGGCTTCAGAGGCAGGGCGTGCGCCTTTTCCTTTAATTCATCAAATGTCATCCGCAGCCTCCCGCATATTCCTATTTTCATTTTTCCCCATACGTGGCCCTGAATACAGAATATGGCTTTCTATCAAAAAAAGCGCCGCAAAGCGGCGCTTTTTGGGATAAGATTCTCCAACTCACTCGGAGAAATTGGTTGAAATCAGCTCGATGAGCGCCTCCACGGCTTCCTTCTCGTCGGGCCCGTCGGCAATGAGGTTGATGGAGGTCCCCTTTACAATGCCCAGAGAGAGGACACCCAACAGGCTCTTTGCATTCACTCTCCGTTCATCCTTCTCCACCCAAATGGAACTCTTGAACTCGTTAGCCTTCTGAATAAAGAACGTGGCAGGTCTTGCATGGAGGCCAACCTGGTTGTTTACAACAGCCTCTTTAACATACATTCTGTGTTCCCCCCTCAAACAAAGCGTTTGACTACTTATATAGCATACCAAATTTATGACAAATCGTCAATGTCAATTTACACAAATCCATGTGAGCAAGCCCCCGATTTTCACAAGCAAACTCAACGTTCTGACATATTTTTTATAAAGTTGTTTTTTCGGCACAAATTTTGCATACCATGCGCCGTACGAAAAGTAGAACACGGGGCGGGGACTATTTCAGCTCCACAATCGTCACGCCGTCCTCACCTTCGCCATAGCGTCCGGGCCGGAATGTCTTTACATAACGGCTACGTTTCAAATGCTCCCGAACCGCTTTTCGCACCGCGCCGGTTCCCTTGCCATGGATTACGGTAACCTGTGTGAGCTTACCCATTGTGGCGCTGTCCAGAAACAAGTCCAATGCACCTACAGCCTCGTCGCCGGTCATGCCCCGCAAATCCACCTCCGGAGAAGCTCCCAGGGCGCGAAGCTGGTGTTCCGACCGCTGGGCGATCCGGCGCGCCTGCTTCTGAGACTGGGTCTCGCCCTCCACTACCCGGACTTCATCCTGCCGGGCGGTGACCTTGAGGATACCGGCCTGAAGCTGCAGTACGCCCTCTTTGGAAACGGATAAAACCGTGGCCTGCGTCCCCTTCATCTTCACCAGTTCCACCGTGTCTCCCACCTTGGCGGGCCGCGTGGGAGGCGGAGGCGGCAGCTCCGTCTCTACGCCGATGGCATCGTCCGCCTGATTCAGCCTGTGCTTGAGACCGGCACGCCGCTCGTTGGCCTGCTGCCAATTGGCCTCTTTTTCCTGCCGCCGACGCATATCGTCCAGCTCTTCGAAAACCTGGTCCGCGGTGCGCCGAGCCTCCTCAATGATGGTTCGGGCCTCCATCCGGGCTTTTTCCGCGGCTTTGTTCTTCTCCTGCGTCAGCCGCTGTCGATATTCCCGGGCGGTCCGCGCGGACTCTTCCATCTCCCGCCGCAGCAGGCTTGCTTTCTCCTTCTCCTTCTCCATTTCCTGCCGCTGACGTTCCAGTTGAGAGAGCACATCCTCAAACCGGACGTTCTCCGCGTTGATACGGTCAGCGGCCCGCTGGATAATTTCCTCAGGCAATCCCAGCCGTTTAGAGATGGCAAAGGCATTGGATTTGCCGGGCACACCGATCAACAGCCGGTAGGTGGGCACCAGGGAATCCACATCAAACTCGCAGGAGGCGTTTTCCACGCCCGGCGTGGTCATCGCGTAGACTTTTAATTCGGCGTAGTGCGTGGTGGCGGCCACCAGCGCGCCCCGGCTCCGGGCGTTTTCAATAATTGCGGCGGCCAAAGCCGCGCCCTCCACAGGGTCAGTCCCCGCGCCCAGTTCATCAAAGAGGACCAGACTGCTGTCGTCCGCCTCCTTTAAAATACCCACGATGTTCTTCATGTGTGAGGAGAAGGTGGAGAGATTCTGGGCGATGGACTGTTCGTCGCCGATATCGGCCAGAACATGGCGGAATACCACCACCTGGCTGTCGTCGGCCACCGGAATGTGCAGGCCGCACTGGGTCATCAGCGTCAGCAGGCCGATGGTTTTGAGCGTGACCGTCTTGCCGCCGGTATTGGGCCCGGTAATGACCAGCGTATGGAACGTTCCGCCCAGACGAAGATCATTCGCCACCGCCGTTTTAGGATCCAGCAGTGGGTGACGGGCTTTTTTCAAGTCGATCCCGTCGGTAGCCAGACGCGGCTGGCAGGCATGCATGCGCACCGACAGCCCGGCCCGGGCAAAGATGCAGTCCAGCATGATCAACAGATCATAGTCCTGGATAATATCCTCTTTGTGCGCGGCGGCCTCGGCGGAGAGCTCGCACAGAATGCGCTCGATCTCCTTCTCTTCCCGGGCCTGTAATTCGCGCAGCTCGTTGTTGGCTTTTACCACGCCCATCGGCTCAATGAAAAAGGTCCCGCCGGAGCCGGACACATCATGAACCAGGCCGGGGACCTCGTTTTTGCACTCGGACTTGACCGGCACCACATAGCGCCCGGAACGCATGGTGATGATGGATTCCTGCAGATATTTGGCCTGGGAGGAGGAAATCAGTCTGTTCAGGATCTCCCTCACCTTGCTGGAGGTGGCCCGGATATGGCGGCGGATATCGGCCAGTTCGGTGCTGGCGGCATCGGCAATCTCATCTTCCGAGAGAATGGAACCCGTGATTTTATCCTCCAGAAAACGATTGGCCGTCAGCGAGGCAAACAGGTGGTCGATGCAAGTGCGCACACCGCCTTCGCCGCTGGCATAATCCCGGGCCGCGCGGGCGCAGCGCAGCAGAGCAGCCAGCGACAGGAGTTCCCTGGTATTGAGCGCTCCACCCATATCGGCGCGCTGAAGGGCCGCCGCCACCGGCTTTACGCCGGAAAAGCTGGGTGTGCCCCGCAGGGTCAAAAGCTGAAATGCGGCAGAGGTTTCCGCCAGCCGGCGGCGTACCTCGTCAGGGTCGGTGAGCGGACGCAGCGCACGGCAGCGCTCCTTGCCCTCCTCGGTTACGGCCTGCTCCGCCAGCAGGTCCAGCACCCGCGGCAATTCCAGCGTGTAAATGGATTTTTCAAATAAGTCGGTCATAGTGTACGGTCTCCGTCCTGTCGGGTTCATTTTTTCTATTTTCTCACAAATATGCTAAATTTACAAGGCGTGGTTTCGTCCTGACTGCCCCAGCATAATATCGCCCCGGAAACTTGGCGTTTCCGGGGCTGTAAACGGCTTTTAGTTCTTCAGGCTCTGCATTGGAGCAGGGATACGCCCTCCGCGATGGACAAACGCCTCGCTGCTAAAGGAGTGTACGGGCATAACGGGGGCGGAACCCAGCAGGCCGCCGAATTCCACTGTGTCCCCCACCTGCTTGCCAGGTGCGGGAATGATACGCACGGCGGTGGTCTTGGTATTTACCATGCCGATGGCGGTCTCATCCGCAATAATGGCGGAGATGGTTTCGGCGGAGGTGTCACCGGGGACGGCGATCATATCCAGGCCAACGGAGCACACGCAGGTCATAACCTCCAGCTTGTCCAGCTGCAGCGCGCCGGAACGGGCGGCGGCGATCATTCCCTCATCCTCGGAGACGGGGATAAAGGCGCCGGACAGTCCGCCCACATGGGAGGACGCCATGACACCGCCCTTTTTGACCGCATCGTTGAGCAGAGCAAGCGCCGCAGTGGTGCCGTGCGTTCCGCAAACTTCCAAACCCATTTCCTCCAGAATGCGGGCCACCGAATCGCCCACGGCGGGCGTGGGCGCCAGAGACAGGTCCACAATGCCGAACGGCACATCCAGCCGGCGGGATGCCTCCTGAGCCACCAGCTGGCCCATCCTGGTAATGCGGAAAGCGGTCTTTTTAATGGTCTCCGCCACGTCGTCAAAGGGCCTCCCCTTTACACTCTGCAACGCGTGGTAGACCACACCCGGGCCGGAAACGCCCACGTTAATGACACAGTCTCCCTCGCCCACGCCATGGAACGCGCCAGCCATAAAGGGGTTGTCCTCCACGGCATTGCAGAACACCACCAGTTTGGCGCAGCCGAAACCGCCCCGCTCTTTGGTCAGCTCGGCGCATTTTTTAATGGTTTGCCCCATCTGTGCCACCGCGTCCATGTTGATGCCAGCCTTTGTGGAACCCACATTCACCGAGGAACAGACCAGCTCAGTGGTGGCCAGCGCCTCCGGTATGGCGGCGATAAGCCGGCGGTCCCCGGGCGTGAATCCTTTCTGCACCAGCGCGGAGAACCCGCCGATAAAGTTAACGCCGCAGGTCTGTGCAGCCCGGTCCAGCGCTGCGGCAAACGGGACATAATCCTCCGCCTCCGACGCGCCGGCCACCAGCGCGATGGGCGTGACGGAAATCCGCTTATGCACAATGGGAATGCCAAACTCCCGCTCGATGTCGCAGCCGGTCCGGACCAGGTGCTCCGCTTTCCGGCAGATCTTATCATAGATTTTGCGGCAGGCGGTGTCGGCATTGGCGTCCGCGCAGTCCAGAAGAGAGATACCCATGGTGATGGTCCGTACATCCAGATGCTGCTGGTCGATCATATGGATGGTATCCATAATTTCATTGGTATTGATCATTCTTCCCGCCCCTCTCAAATCCGGTGCATGGCGTTGAACAGATCCTCGCGCTGAATGTGGATCGCGAGGTCCCGTGTTTTCCCCTGGTTCTCCAGCAGAGTCGCCAGTTCCGCAAAGGGCAGGTCGCAGCCGGTGGCGTCCACCAGCATGACCATGGTAAAATAATCCTGCAAAATGGTCTGACTGATATCCAGGATGTTGATATTGTGCTGTGCCAGCAAGGTACAGGCAAAGGACATAATACCTACCCGGTCCTTCCCCAGTACGGTTACAATGGCTCTTGTCATGCTCGATCATCCTTTCTGTTTTTCATATGAGAAGACTGGAGTTCATCCAGGGTAAGGCCAAAACCGGGTACAAACTCATCCATAAAATAATGTACCTCAGGCAGCGGAGATGCCTTAAGAGCGGCCAGCGTCTGCCGGGCCGCCTGATCAAACTCATGGTTCCCGGCTTCCAATTCCTCCATACATTTTACATAGGCCGAAAGTTTATCCGCCGCTTTCACCAAGGCATAGGTTTCACTCTCCGGGTTCTCCTCCAGCAGCGGCTCGTAAGCCGGGCGAAGAGCGGCTGGAAGCAGCGATAGGAGTGTTCGCGCGGACACGCTCTCTACCTTTTTGTAGGCATCCCGAATCTCCGGGTTGTAATATTTGATGGGTGTGGGCAGATCGCCAGTCAGAATTTCCGGCGCGTCATGGTATAAAGCGGCGACCGCCACCGCACCCGGGTCAATGCTTCCGCCATAAACGTCCCGGCGGATCACAGCCAGCGCGTGGGCAATCACAGCCACCATATGAGAATGCTCCTGAATATTTTCACGAAAGGTATTCCGCATCAGCCCCCACCGGCTGATATAGCGCATGCGGGAAATCATTGCGAAAAAATGATATGCCACGAATTACTCCTTTACAAAGCGGGCAATGGCCTGACGGAACATCTCACCCTGGGCGCTCGTGCCGTGAACCTCCGTGGTAACAGGCTCAGACAGATCAATGGAAAACAGTCCCATTATGGATTTTCCGTCCACCAGGTAACGGCCGCTGCGCACGTCGACTTCGCAGTCCAGACGGCTGGCTGCATTGACAAACTCCTTAATGTCACCGATCGATTCCAGCATGATCGAAAAGCTGGTCATTGTCAATCCCTCCTATCGCATGTTATAATAATCCCGTTCCCGCGGCCGGCATCTTCCGAGCGACCGGCCGCATAAGAGGGATTCAATGCTTTTAATTATAGCAAGGAGCGCGAAAAATACAATCAAGAACACCGTTTCTTTTCTGAATTTCAGCCATTTTCACCAGAACTGAGGGACGGCGTTTCTCCTTTTGTGAGGTTATCACCATGCAAATTGCCATTCACACCCTGGGCTGCAAGGTCAATCAATATGAAACCGCCGCGCTGGAACGCGCGCTCGCCGCCCGTGGCCACACTCTGGTTCCCTTTGACCGCCCGGCGGATGTCTACATTATTAATACCTGTACCGTAACCGCCGTCAGCGACCGGAAATCCCGCCAGGCAATCCGTCAGGCACGGAGGCGCAGCCCCGGTGCCGTGGTGGCCGTCTGCGGCTGTTATGCCCAGACCTCCCCGGAAGCGGTGGCGGAATTAGGCGTGGACCTGATCTCCGGAACCGGCGGGCGTATGGCATTTTTGGATGAATTGGAGGCACTGTGCGCCGACCGCGGGAGTGCGGGGCACGGCGTCCCCCGCCGCGTTCTGGATAACAGCATGGAACGCCGCGTGTTTGAGCGGCTGCCCGCCCACGGACTGGAAGGCCGGACTCGCGCCATGTTAAAGGTGGAAGACGGCTGCGTGAATTTCTGCTCCTACTGTATCATCCCCTATGCCCGCGGGCCCGTCCGCTCTCTGGACGCGGAACACGCGGCCGCGCAGGCCCGCAGGCTGGCGGAGGACGGATACCGGGAACTGGTGCTGACCGGCATCGAAATCTCCTCCTGGGGCCAGGACCTGCACGCCGGTCTTTCTCTGATCGACCTGGTAGAAACCGTCTGCGCCGCGGTACCGGACCTGCGGGTCCGTCTCGGCTCCCTGGAACCGCGTACCATCACACCGGAATTCTGCCACCGTGCCGCCGGTCTTTCCAATTTGTGCCCCCACTTCCATCTGTCCATGCAGAGCGGCTGCGACAGCGTCCTGTGCCGCATGAATCGGAAGTACGACACGGCCCGGTATCTGGAATCCGTAGAGCTTCTTCGAAGCTTCTTCGATCGTCCCGGCATTACCACCGATTTGATCGTCGGCTTTCCCGGTGAGACCGAAGCGGAATTTCAGGCCACACTGGCCTTTGTACGGCGCTGTGCCTTCTCCGCCATGCACATTTTTCCTTACTCCCGCCGCGCCGGCACGTCGGCAGGGGCACAGCTCAATCAGATCCCCCGCGCCGTAAAGGAAGACCGCGCCCACCGGGCCGCCGCCGTCGCCGCGGAACTGGAGCGCGTCTGGCTGCGGAGTTGGGTCGGTAAAGCCTTACCCGTTCTGTTTGAAGAGGAAAAAGGCGGGCTGTGGCAGGGCCATGCGCCGAATTATATCTGCGTCCGCGCTCCCGGTACCCAGTTGCACAATCAAATCCGCACCGTCCGTATCACCGGTTCGTCGGAACACTTTCTGCTGGGGGAGACCGTGCCCGGCTGCGGGTAAGGTTCTAACCTCTTCAAATTCTTTTTAATTTTTTTCTTGAAACCTTGGTTTTTTTCTCTTCTTTTCTTCCATTCTGTCACAATATTCCAAGCATGCTTGCCCTGCCAATGAAAATATGCTATACTGTCTTATACAAAATGTGGGACGCAGAGCAGTGAGGTGAGCACATGCCGGATTCCAACATCACCAAACAGGCGCTTGCCAGAACGATGAAAAAACTTATGGCACAGCAGCCCTTTTCCAAAATCAGTGTGGGCGACATCTGCGAAACCTGCGGGATGAGTCGCAAGAGTTTCTATTATCATTTTAAGGATAAACATGATTTGGTCAATTGGGTGTTTTATACCGAGTTCATCCAGACGATTCAGAAAAAAGACTACTTATCCAGTTGGGGCCTTATCACCGATATCTGCCGGTACTTTTACAGCGAGCGTGATTTTTACCGCAACGCACTGGAAATTCAAGGACAAAATTCCTTCCGCTCCTACTTTTCCGAGACGATGGAACCCTTTCTCTTTTTGCTGACACAGGACCTGTTTCAGGACATCGACGACCCGCAGTTCTATATCACGTTCTTCAGCGACGCGCTGCTTGCCGCCATTATCCGCTGGCTTACCGGGCCGGAATGTCTCCCACCTGAAAAATTTTTAAGTCAGCTTAAGGCCACCATGGTGGACTTTGCCCGTCTTACTCTCACCTTCGAGGAAGACGATTCCTAATAATGCCGGAGTACATAATGAAACATATTTTGCTTTTAACCACGGGCGGCACCATTGCCTCCCGCCCCACTTCGGAGGGACTGGCGCCCGGTATGGACGGCGGTACGCTGATCAAACGGCTGACCGGGCTTCTGGACAGCTACAAGGTCACCGTGCGTGATATTCTCCACCTGGACAGTTCCAATATCCAGCCGGAGGAATGGCATCTGATTGCCCGGCATGTGTTCGCCGCCGCCTCTTCTTTTGACGGCGTGGTGATCACCCATGGTACTGACACCATGGCCTATACCTCCTCTGTCCTCTCCTTTATGCTCCCCGGCCTGCAAATTCCAGTCGTACTTACCGGCTCTCAGCTTCCCATTGAGCACCCCCTGAGCGACGGGCTGGAAAATCTCCGCGTGGCCTTTGCCATGGCCGCCACCGAAACACCCGGTATTTTCCTGGCCTTTAACCGTAAGGTCATCTTGGGCTGCCGCGCCGTTAAAACCCGCACCACCGGTTTTGACGCCTTTGAAAGCGTGAACTGGCCGCTGGTCGCTCAGGTGGACGGCGGCGGGCTCCGGCTTGATTCTTCCGCGCTGCCGCCTTTTCGGGAAAAAACACCTGCCCTGCGGGACGCTTTGTGCCGGGATGTGTTTCTTATTAAACTGACGCCGGGCCTTAACCCGGAAATTTTTGATATGCTGCTGCGGATGCATTACCGCGGCGTGGTTATTGAGGCTTTCGGTGCCGGTGGGCTTCACTTTATCCGGCGCAATCTGATTGCCAAACTCCACAAGGCCGTGCAGCACGGCATGACGGTAGTCGTATGCAGCCAGTGCCTGTACGAGAGCAGCAATTTTTCTCTTTACCAGGCCGGACAGAAAGCCTTGGCTCAAGGTGTGATTCAAGGATACGATATGACCACCGAGGCCGCCGTCACCAAGCTCATGTGGGTTTTAGGGCAAACCGAAGATCCGGAGCGTATTCACAGTCTCTTTGTCCGCAGCCTATCCGGTGAAATCACTTCACACTGAATTGTCTATAAAAAAGCTGTCACAGGCCGATTCCTGTGACACTTTTTTATGTTATGAACATTCAAAATCACAGTATATACGGAGAATGCAAACTGGCTCCTTCTTAATCTCAAAGCGGGGGCTTCTGCACGGACAGCGCGCTGTCCAGCAGGCCGATTAACTCCAGAACACTGCGAAACTGTGCCTCGAGGTTGCAGTCGATCCAGCGAACGCTTCCCTGCCAACTGGCGTTCTGCCGAAACAGAACACTGATCTGGAAAGAGGCTATCGGTTTTCCATTCGTTGGCTGTGCGGGGGCCGGCTGCGACTTTGCAAACGTTTTTTTCATCTGATGAAATACCCGCTGCTCCACATTCTGCTGAGAAAGCCCAAGCGCATTGAGCATATTCTCAATGAGATTCAGTAATTGAATCAGTCCGTCAAATGCCTGATCTTTGGGATAAAAGGGGTTGGAAAGGACCCCCTTGGGATTTCGGTTTTCATAAGAGTAGACATGAATAAACGTAATCCGCGTCTCATACCGGACAAAGCGCTGTGAAATACCGTCCATTCGCTTATCCCCTTTCGTGTGTTTCGCTCTGTAGGTACAGTATAAAATATGTTGGTTACTTTTTGGTTATATTTTTCAGTTTTTTGAAAAATATTTCCCGCCTTTTCATTAGAAAAGCTCGGACCGGAGATTTGATTTCCGGCCCGAGCTATTTATTATTCTGCCGGATCTTTCGCAGGATGGGCTCTGTCCAACAGGCGCCATCCCAGGATGTCGGTCCGGTAGGACGTCCGCCGGCCGGAGGTTGCATAGTGCAGCTCCACCTGTCCGGAAAGCCCTTCCATGGAGATCCGCAGCGCCGCTTCACAGGCCGTGATCTCCCGCACCGCCGTGGCAAAAACCTCTCCTGATCCGTTCAGGCTGTCCCGGACGGCAGTTCCCCACTTCTTTCTGACCTCGTCCGGCTCACGGCTCCGGTCAAAGTTCCGCAGCCTGGACTCCAGCCCCTCCCGTTCCCGATCATATCGGTCCCGCAGGGACTTCATCTCCTCCTTCGGAATCGTCCCGTCAAAATACGCGTCCATCATCCGCGCTCTCTTCTGCTGGAGCTTTTGAAGGCGTTTCTCCGCCCGGATCCGCGGCTCACGGTCTCTTTCATCGGGCAGCCCATCCAGCTCCTCCTCCAGACGCCTCGCGGTCTCCTCCGGGTCCGGTAGCAGCAGCCGGAACACAAATTGCACGCAGGCCTCCAACGTCCGCTCATTCACCATACCGGCTGAACAGGGCGGTTTCCCGCTCCGATACACATGACTGCTACAGATCCAGCCGCGGTATTGATCTCCGTTGGGCCGCCGCGCGGTACGCAGGATAAAGCGCCCGCCGCAGATGCCGCAGCGCACCTTTCCGGAACACCAGCACCGTTGGCCTGTCCCACTGCGTCCGCCGCGCCTGCGCCGCAATTGCTCCTGCGCCTGCTCCCACATCTCACGGGGAAGAATCGCTTCGTGGTGGTCCCGCAGGCAGACCAGTTCCTCCTCGCCCCGGTTCTCCTGCCGCTGATGGGTAAGAAAATCCACCGTAATCTCCTTTTTCTGAACCAAGTCACCACAGTATTTTTCGTTTCTCAGCACCCGCCGCACCATGGCCGGTGACCACCGTCCACACGGCGAAGCAGGCGGGTCCACACCGGCCTCATACAGCTCGCGGGCGATCACATGGGTACCCTTTCCCTCGATCACATACTTCCGGTAGATGGCGCGGACAACTTCGGCCTCCCGCTCCACAACGCAGAGCTGCCCCCCGTGCAGATCGAACCCGTAGATACTGTTGTTGCCGAACACCACACCCTGCTCCATGCGGCGTTTCTGCCCCCATTTTACCCGCTGGGAGGTCCGGCGGGATTCCTCCTGGGCAATGCTGGCCATGATGGTCAGGCGCAGTTCTCCGTCGTTTTCCCGGGTATCAATATTGTCACTCAGAAACACCACACCCACGCCGTACCGCCGGAGCGTACGGGTATTCTCCAGCGCATCCACCGTGTTTCTCGCAAAACGGGACACCTCCTTGGTTAGAATCAGGTCAAGCCTGCCCTCCCTGGCATCCGTCATCATCTGTCGAAAGGCCACTCGTTTTTTGGTACCCGTCCCGCTGAGTCCCTCGTCCGCGTAAATTCCCGCCAGCGCCCAGTCCGCCCGGGCACCGATGTAATCGTTAAAATAGCGCAGCTGGCTCTCCAATGAGTGCTGCTGGTCCTCCTTGTCCGTGGATACCCTGCAATAAGCCGCGACTCGCAGCATGAATCCGTCCCCTTTCTCCGACCACCCGCCGGTGGTCCCGTTTTCCCTCCATATATATGGGGCGGATGGGGGCAAATAGTACAGCGTACCGATATCGCTAAGACGGTACCTACTGCGGAAGGGGCCGTTCAAATCGCCATGGAGGAACTGCCCATCACCCTGCACGGCTGCCGGGCCATGGTACTGGGCTATGGACGTTTGGGAAAGCTGGTGGCCCATCGCCTTCACGCGCTGGGCGCGCGTGTCACCGTGGCGGCCCGAAAATGGTCTGATCTAGTCTGGGCAGAGGCCTACGGCTGCTGCGCGGAACAGATCTCCACGCTGGATGGCTGGCTCTGCAGCTATGACCTGCTGATTAACACCGTACCCGCCCGCGTGCTTAATGAGGACCGTCTTGCCGAGCTGAGGCCCGACACACTAGTCATTGACCTTGCCTCAAAGCCCGGCGGGGCGGAGTGCGGATTTGCACGCTGCCCCGCCGGACCCAGCGTCAAGTTTTTTCCCCGAAATTTTTTACAGGGCCTGCCGACCTGTGCTATAATAGCCGCAAAGTGGTCATGATCGCCGTTTTTGTGGAGGATCGTGTAAGGCAAAATCAAGGCCATGTGACCGCGAGAACCAATTCATCATTCCCACCAAAAAGGAGCCCAGATTATATGGTAAAGGAAATCAGGAACGGCATTCTTTTTTTTGACGGCTGCGATACGACCGCACTGGCGGCGCAGTACGGCACCCCACTCTACATTTTTTCTGAAACGGAGATCGTGTCCCGTTTTTCCGAGCTTCGGTCTTGTTTTCTAGAGAAATATTACAACACGCGGGTGGCCTACGCCTGTAAGGCGTTCTGCACCCCGGCCATGCTGCGTCTGGTTATGCGGGAGGGCATGTGCATCGACGTAGTATCGGGCGGCGAACTGTATACCGCCCTCCGCGCCGGTTTTCCTCCGGAACGCATTGAATTTAACGGCAACAATAAGCTGCCCTCTGAACTGGAGCTGGCCGTGGATGCCGGAATCGGCCGCATCATTATCGACGGCCTGCAGGAGTTGCCTCTTCTGGAGTCCATCTGCCGCAAAAAGGGAGTACGGATGAATGTTCTCTACCGGATCACACCCGGTGTAAAGGCCAGCACCCACGACTATATCGTCACTGGCAAAAAGGACTCTAAATTCGGTATCCCCCTGGAGGATACCGTCATCTATCCCGCCGTGGAGGCCGCCATCCGCTCCGAGTTTGTGAACTTTCTGGGGTTCCACTACCATGTCGGCTCCCAGCTGTTCGACAACACGCCTTATCTTCAGGCGCTGGAGGTGGCGCTCGGGCTTGTCCGCGAAACCCGAAAGCGGTTTGGTTTCTCTGTCCGGGAACTGAATATCGGCGGCGGTTACGGCATCCGTTACACCGGGGAAGAGCGCCGCCCCTATTCCTATTTCCTTGACCCCGTCATGACCCGCCTCAATCAGTTCTGCGCCGACGAGGGCATAGAACGCCCCGCAGTGGTTATCGAGCCGGGCCGCAGTATTGTAGGCGAGGCGGGCATTACACTCTATACCGTGGGTTCTATTAAGGAAATCCCCGGTGTGCGCAAGTACATTTCGGTGGATGGCGGCATGACGGACAACATTCGGCCCGCACTCTACCAGGCCGTTTACAAGGGTATGCTGGCAGGCCGCGCCGACGAACCCGCCACCGAGCAGGTCACCGTATGCGGCAAGTGCTGTGAGTCGGGCGATCTTCTCATGCGGGATGTAATGCTTCCCCCTGCCAGAAGCGGCGACATTTTCGCCGTCTTTTCCACCGGCGCCTACGGCTATTCCATGGCCAGCAACTACAATCATAATCCCATTCCCGCCGTCATACTTGTAAAGGAAGGGCGCCCGGAGCTCATCGTCCGGCGGCAGACCTATGATGATCTGCTGACCTGCGCGGTTATCCCGGATTCGCTCAAATAGCATGGAAGAGGGGCGCGCACATGCATTTTGTGAAAATGCAGGGGACCGGGAACGATTTTATCATCATTGACAACAGAAGCGAGGGCGTTCCGGAATCGGTCCTTCCCACACTGGCGCGGCGGCTGTGTACCCGCCGGCTTTCTATCGGCGCAGACGCGCTCATGGCAGTGGATTTTCCCCGCCAGGGCGGAGACTTACAAATGCGGTTCTATAACGCCGACGGGAGCGAAGGCGAGATGTGCGGCAACGGCGCGCGCTGTCTGGCCCGTTTTGCGCTGGAAAGCGGCCTGTCCGGGGACCGGGTGTGCATGGAGACCATGTCGGGCAACGTACTGGCCTGGCGGCACAGCCGCCGGGAGTATGAAGTCCGCCTGAATCCGCCCACCGTCCTGATCCCGGATTATCCTGTGGATGTAAACGGCGTGACGTATGACTGCGCCTATGTGGAACTGGGGAGTCCCGGACTCCCCCATGCCGTGGTGCCCATGCCCGGTCTGGCGGGAAAAACGCAGGCGGAGCTGCGGCCGCTGGGCATGGCGCTCCGCCACCATCCGGCCTTTCGGAAGGGCGCAAATGTAAATTTCTATGATTGGGAGAACGGCGCTGTCCGTCTGCTCACCTATGAACGCGGGGTGGAGAACTTCACGCTGGCCTGCGGGACCGGCTCCGGTTCCACCAGCGCAGTCCTCGCCGCCAAAGGCCTTGCCTCCGATACCGTCCACTTGATCGTGCCGGGCGGAACTCTTCGGGTGCGGGTACAGCGGGAGGGAGCTGCGGTAACCGGTCTGTTTCTTATTGGTGATACCAATTGGGTGGCCGAGGGAGAGGTCACCGACGAGGACCTGTCCCTGTAGAGGCAGGTCCGGAAAAATTCCATCCAGTTCAGGGCCGGCCGGACACTTTTGTCCCGGCCGGCCCTTTTGGGGCCTCCGGGAGCCGGAATCGAGTATACAGCTCCAAGGTACGGTCCGCGTGAACCACAACCCGCTCCACCAGCAGGCGGGCCGTAACGAAATCCAGCTCCGAGAATTCCAGCAGCTCCTGCAGGTGCTTCAGTCTCTCTGCCGCCGTCAGCTGGAAGGAAGACTCAGCGGCCAGCGCCGACCGTTTTCGCTCCAGCTCCGCCTCTTCCCGCTCCAGCGCAGCATGTAGCATCCGGTACTCTTCCTCCCCCAGTAACCCCTCCGACCGGTCCTGGTAAAGATGACAGCGCGTCCGCGCACAGCGCTCCCACTCCCGCTCAATGGCAGCCTGATGTGCTTTTCGGTGGGCCGGTTCTCCCGTTTCGGCCCGCGATGCCAGCTCCTCCGGTTCCAGGCCGGAGGTCATCGTCCGCAGACAGGCGCAGAGGGCCTTCAATACCGCGTCCTCCCGTACGCAGTGGGAGGAGCACAAATGCAGCCGCCCGCCACGGCGGGACTGCTGGCACACCAAATAGGTCCGGTCTCCCTCCCGCACATAGCTCATGGTACTGCCACAGTCCGCACAGAAAACCAGTCCGGACAGCACATGCCGCCTTCCGTTGGCCCTCCGATAGCTGCGCCTGTCCAACAGTTCCTGTACCCGGTCGAATTCCTCCTTCGTCACCAGCGGCGCGTGGGTACCCGCCACCACAATCCAGTCGCTCCGGGGCAATCTGGTCCGTTTTTCCGACTTTGGGCTCACCTTGCGGGACCGGTTCTGAGTCAAATGTCCGGCATAGGTGGGATTTGTAAGGATTCGCCGGACCGTGGTGTCGCTCCATATTCCGCTCCCGATCCCCGACGGCGTGGGCACGCCCCCCTCGGTCAGTTCTTTGGCAAGGCCCAGTACCGAACCAGCGGCGGCATACCGCCGGAACATCCACCGGACCACCGGGGCGGTCTCCCGGTCAGGGACCAGATGGCCCCGCGCCTGTTCGTCCTTCTGGTAGCCATAGGGAGGTCTGGCGCCAATAAACTGTCCGGCCACTTTTTTGCTGTCCAGCGCAGAGCGCACTTTCCGGGAAATATCACGGGCGTACAGGTCGTTAAATACAGACAGCAGCGGTGTCATGAATCCAACCCCTTCCGCACCCGCCGTGTCGATGCGGTCGCCCACCGCGATGTATCGCACCCCGTGCTCCGGGAAGTAACGCTCAAGATATTCCCCCGTGGCCAGATAATCCCGCCCCAGACGGGACAGATCCTTGGTGATCACGGTGTCGATACGGCCCGCCTCGATATCCCGCAGCAGGCGCTGAAACGCGGGCCGCTCCGTTTTCATGCCGGAAAAGCCGTCGTCCACATACTCTGCTTCCGCTTTCCAATTCTGCCCGTCCAGGTACCGCGCCACAATTCTGCGCTGGTTCTCAATACTCTGGGACTCCGGTGCACCGCCCTCGTCCTCCCGGGACAGACGGAGATAGACTCCTACTCTCGGCATATTCCTTTTTGCTCCATTTCCATCCGCAGCCGCGTCAGCAGCAGCTCTTCCAGCTCCGGTCCCTTTTCCCGCCCATGGACTTCGATTACATGCAGCTTTTTTTTCATATCCCATACCCCCTTTCCGGGTCGCCATCCCCTACGCTTTGATTCTATGCGCTCGTCCGTCCGGCATGCGTCTTATCGTAATTCAGCGTCCCCCGGGGTGGACCTTGAGGCAGCGTCCCGTTTGGGGGTACGGGTCATCTGGGCCCTCTCCCTCCCCGGCAAGGTGGCGCCTGTCACCTCAGGTAAAATTATCCGGGACACCATCTATAACATGCTAAGTGAGTTAGGAGCGTAACCTATGGAACCTGTACGCGTGGGCTTTGCCTTCTGCGGCTCTTTTTGTACGTATGACAAGGTTTTTCCGGCACTGGAACAGGTGGCCGCCCGATATGAAACGGTCGTGCCCATTGTCTCTGAAATCAGTGCCTCTGCCGACACCCGGTTCGGCCCGGCCCATGAACACCTACGGGAGATGGAGCGCATCTGTGACCGCCGTGTTATCGACACCATCCCCAAAGCGGAACCCATCGGCCCCCAGAATCTGCTGGATGTTCTGGTGATCGCCCCCTGTACCGGCAATACTCTGGCAAAGCTGGCCCACGGCATCGCCGACTCCACCGTAACCATGGCGGTTAAGGCGCATCTGCGCAACAGCGGCCCGGTTATCATAGCCGTCTCCACCAATGACGCATTGGCGGGAGCCGCGCCCAATCTGGGAACACTGCTGTGCCGGAAACATTTCTATTTCGTCCCCTTCCGTCAGGACGACCCAATCCGGAAACCCACCTCGCTGGTGGCGGATTTTTTACAGATTCCAGCCACTATCGACGCCGCGCTGCACGGAGAGCAACTCCAGCCTCTCGTTTTGGGTCCTGCCTAAGAATATTGAGAAAGTCATAGCCTTTTCTCCGTTCATGTGCTACAATGGAATCATCAGCGCAGGGGAAATTCTGTGCAGTATGACAAAAAGGAATGGTGATCTCCATGAATAACAGAACCGTGGTACTCAACGCAGCGCGCATGAACTATGACGGTAAGCTGGACCTCTCTGTCCTGTCCTCTCAGGTCACGCAGTACGAGGCCACGGACGAGGCGGATATTCTTGCCCGTGTGCAGGGACAAAATATCGTGGTAACCAAAGAGCTACCTGTTCGCGGGGAGATCCTTGCCCGCTTCCCGGATTCGGTGAAGCTGATTTGCGAAGCCGGAACCGGGTATAATAATCTCGACGTCGACGCAGCCCGTGCCAGAGGTATCACCATCTGCAATATTCCGGCCTACAGCACACAGCGTGTGGCGCATACCGCCATTATGATGATATTAAACCTCAGTTCTTCCATGCAGCGCCAGCAGGCCATGCTGACCCGCGGTGACCGAAGCAACTTCACCCGTTTCCTGCAAGTAGACCATACGGAGGTAAATGGGAAAATACTAGGGATCGTGGGCGCCGGGCATATTGGCCGAGAGGTCATCAAAATCGGCCTCGCGCTCGGCATGAAAGTTCTGGCCTATAACCGCTCTCCCCGCCCGGACGAGGAGGGCGTCCACTTTACCTCGCTGGAGGAAGTCCTGCGAAACAGTGATTATGTCTCTCTGCACTGTCCGCTGACCCCTCAAACCCGGCATCTGATTCATGCGGAGACGCTGGCGCTGATGAAGCCCAGCGCGTTTCTCATCAACACGGCCCGCGGCGCGCTGGTCGACGAACCCGCGCTGATCGCGGCTTTGAAAGCGGGGCGTCTGGCAGGCGCCGGACTTGACGTGCAGGAAACAGAGCCACCCCAGCCAGACAGTCCTCTCTATGAGATGGAGCAGGTCATTTTGACCCCCCACATGGGATGGAAGGGGCTGGAAACCCGGCAGCGTCTGGTAACCATTCTGGCGGAAAATATCTCTCATTTTCTCGGTGGAGATCCCATCCACGTGGTCAGCTGACCGGCTCTGCGGCGGCGGTACATCGTATCGCCGCCTTTTCACGTGGAAATCGCTTGCCTTCCTCTTGACACATATGATATACTTTCATATTGGAAGGAGACTTGCTATGGACAAGAAAGCTGTCAAGCAGATCGCCCAGAACCGCAAGGCTTATCACGATTACTTCATCTTGGAAAAATTTGAAGCGGGCATTGAACTGGTGGGTACCGAGGTTAAGTCTATCCGGCAGGGTCATGCAAATCTGAAGGATTCTTACTGTACTATTAAGGACGGACAGCTGACCGTACATGGCTTGCACATCTCCCCCTATGAAAAGGGTAATATTTTTAACCGGGACCCTATCCGGCCGCGCCGCCTTTTAATGCATAAGCGGGAGATTCTGAAGCTTTATGCCCGCATCAAGCAGGACGGTGTAACGCTGATTCCGCTGGCACTCTATTTTCGCAGGGCGCATATTAAACTGGAGTTGGGGCTTGCCAAGGGTAAAAAGCTCTATGACAAGCGCGCGGCGGCCGCCACAAAGGATGCCAGGCGGGAAATGGACCGTGCCATGAAACAGCGGGTCTGCTGACTATTCGAGACATTTTGAACTTGATGAGGAGGTACTTCCCATGGCTCAGAATCCTGTCATTACCATTGAAATGGAGCAAGGCGGTGTCATTACAGCCGAACTTTATCCCGATATTGCGCCAAACACCGTGGCTAATTTTATTAGCCTTGTCCAGTCCGGCTTCTATGACGGATTGATTTTTCACCGCGTTATACCTGGTTTTATGATTCAGGGCGGCTGTCCCGATGGCAACGGTATGGGGGGGCCAGGCTACTCCATCCGGGGTGAATTTTCCGGTAATGGCTTTCCAAATGATTTGGCGCACGATCGCGGTGTACTGTCCATGGCTCGTACCATGGACCCCAATTCCGCCGGCAGTCAATTCTTCATTATGGTAGACAAGGCACCGCATTTGGACGGACAGTATGCCGCTTTCGGTAAAGTGACAAGCGGCATGGACGTAGCCGATACCATTGTTTCCACACCAGCGGATCGGTCGGACCGTCCCCGTACCGATCAACGCATGAAAAAGGTTACGGTCGATACCTTTGGAGTCTCTTATCCGGACCCTCAAAAAGCATGATCATTCTTATTGAAATTTAACCTGTCTCTTCCCCCTTTGCCCCACGGTAAGCGTGGGTTCATGGGGGCGTACCGGCTTCGACGGGGACGTGGAGGCGGGAATAGCGGGCGAAGGCGCCCAGCCTTCTGAAAATGGGCATTCTTTATAAATTAAAGAACAACAACAATTACGAACTCGTAGCGGCTTAAGTTCGCTACCGTCCTGTCCGGAGGGACCACGAGCCGGAACAGGGCGTCATTTGAGTGGTGCACGTGTGTGCGCAAAGCTTTGAGCGCACCATGAATCATGAAGCTACCAAGCTCTTGAGTGTGACGGCTCACGCCTGAGTAAGGGAATTTAAATAACCGCCTGCGCCCGGAGAAATTTCCGTTTAAGCGTTTTCGGACAGGGGTTCAACTCCCCTCGCCTCCACCAATTTTGAAAGTCTAGGGCTATAATAGCTCTAGGCTTTTTGTTTACTGCCGCAATGGATCGGCGGTTTTTGTTTTCAGAACAGAATTTCGTAACAAGAAAGCATATTCCATGCTTAGAATAGAAAAATGGACACGATTTTGGACACAACGTCTCTACCGCCTGGTTGTTTCGGGTAATGGGGTACTTCTCTTAACAAAAAGCCCAAGCTCGTTTATACCCCTACAGCTTGAGCGCTCTCGCCTCAACAACCGCCAGCTCCTCGCGGGTCACAAAGGACTTGTAGCCGGTGCCGGCGCCACCCTGGATGATTCCCGCCGCCTCCACTTTGGCGCGTTCCGCCGCACTCCAGTCGCCGGGGGCCATCTGCGCCCGGTGGGCCAGATAGTTGTCCATCATGCTGTCAAACTGTTCCTGTGTCACAATCTCTTCTTCCTCCTTTTGATAATAGGCCGGTCTGGCCGCGCCGCCCACGTATTTGAGCGCCCGCTTTCGGCGCATGACCTCGCCGCCGTTGGCCTCGCTGCTGGTGCCGGTGTTGCCGTCGATGGTGGTCACAGAACCGCCCCCGGCGCTCTCGCAGATTCCGATGTGGTTCATAACGGAGGCGTTTCCGTCAAAGTTAAAAAACACCAGGTCCCCCGGCTTGACCCGCGACGGCTCCACCGTCTGGCCATGCTTCTTGTAGAAGTGGTACAGCGTGGTGCAGCTCGCCGTTTTCCCGCCGCCGTAGAACAGCTCCGGCGCGCCGATGTCCTGGAAGAGGCACCACTGGAACGCACAGCACCAAGGATAAGAGGAGCCTGACACGGCATGTCCATAATACCGGGTGTTAAACGGGACGTTGTTGCTGTTTGCCGGGGATTCCTTCATGCCCAGGTAGCTTCGCGCCCACGCGAGGATTTCGTTAGCTGTCGGCATGGCTCTCACTCTCCCCGGTCACGGCGCTCACCGCGCTCTGCGCGGCCTCCACCGCCGTCTTGACACCCTCCGCGTCAATTTTCCCCTCGGTTACGATGTACGTTACCACCGATACGATGGCCGTCACGGCGCCCGCCACGGTGCTTATGTCGCCGGAGCTGGCTCCCAGCGCCACGGCAATCCCGGTGGCCACACCCGCGATGGCCAGCCACAGCTTCCGGCTGGACAGTTTCCTCAGAATCGCACTCATAAAAAATCTCCTTTCAAATAGTCGCCTCGTCGGAGGCATTACTCATGGCGGCGTCGTAGGTGATGCCGCCTTTTGTGTTCTCTGCCCTGGACTTTCCCGTGATGGCCGTGAGCACCACGGCGTTTCCCGCCTGGCACAGCGTAATGAGCGCCGACAGCGGGTACAGCGCCCCGGTGAAATCCCGAAGGATGCACAGCCGCATGAAGTACAGCGTCGCCGCCGACACCACCGTGGTGAGCGCCAGCATCCAGAACGCAATCAGCTTGGACGCCGTGAGCCACCGGCGGGGCTTCGGTTTCACCGCGCTCATTTCTGTGTCTCCAGCACCGTGATCCGGTGCTCGTGGTTATCCAGCTTGTCCGAAAACTCTTTGTGGTCGTCCCGGTTGTCGTCCTTGAGGCCGTCCACGCTCTTTTCCAGCCGATCCACGCTGTCCGAAAGCCGCTGGCTGGACCGGGACATGGACACCCCCACCTTGACGAACACGCCCACCAGCCCTACCAGCGCGATGATCACGGTTACCACCGTCCACTCCATAAAATCACTTCCTCAATAGTATGTATTCCGGCCGCCTCTCGCCGTACAGCCAGTACCGCAGCCAGTCGAACAGCACAATCCCCACCCCGGCCAGCAGCACCCACAGCAGGCTGTAGGGCAGGCAGATCTGCCCCCACAGGTTGAGCGGCATATCGGTATAGTCCCACACGCCCAGTCCCAGCCGGACGTTCAGGACCAGCCCGGTCACCAGCTCCGCCGCCGTGATGCCCAGTCCGCCCAGAACGGCCTGCAGCCACAGCGGCATATCCCAGGGCAGGCGCTCGTTCACCTGGTCCAGCGGGATGCTCACGACGGCCGCCAGCACCAGCATCGTCCAGCTGATTTCGTTGGGATGCCCCCGGGCCAGTTTCCAGGAAACTTCCATCAGGAAATAGAGCGCCCCGCCAAATACCCACAGAACCAGGCTACGCAGAAACCGACGCATAATCAATCGTGATCGCCTCCACTTCCGCCGCCGTCGTACAGTTGGTGATCTCCACCTCCCGCGCCTGCTGATAGCTGACAAACGGCTGCACATACGCCCCGATGTCCAGCGCCAGCGCCGAGAGGTTTTCATAGGTCCACTCCGTGCATTCCCCGCCGGTGGTGTTCCACCGGAGCTGATAGCTTTCCCCGGCGGCGGCGGCCACGGAGTACAGCGCCAGCTGGCTGGTCAGGAGGGACTGCTTCTCCGCCGTCACGCTGTACTGGCTGCCGTCCGTCCACGTCATGGGGTGGGCCAGCAGGTAGGCGGCCAGCTGCGTCTTGCTGGAAGCAATACGCTTTGCTCTGATAGAGGCTATGTCGGGTCCCGGATTCTTAGCCCCCCACGCGGCGATTTCCTCGGCGGTCGCGCCCTCTGCCCACGCGGAGCCGTCCCATCGGGGCTTGACGAAGCCGGAGGGCGGCGCGGTATCAATGAAAGACTCTCCGCTTTTTAGCGTGTACCCCTGAATTTGCTGGTCCTCTCCATCCGGGAGCAGCACCAGCACAAGCGTCTGATAGTATCCGGCTGCGTTGATAACGCAGCAGTGCTTATAATTCATCGTTGTTCCCCCTTAATTACCGGCGACAAAGGAAACTTGACCTGCCGCACTACTGATCGCAGACGGAGAATACACCGTAATTTCTCCATTCGCGGTAATCCATAATTCCATAGTTGCGCCGCCGTCCGCATAAGAATATCCAACAGTGTGCATAGTCTTAGCGGGTCGATATCCAGATGGTAATGTTCCGACAACCACAATTGTATCTGCTGCTATCGTTCCGCTAATAATAAAATCAACCAGACAACGTCCAAACTGGTCTTTACTATACTTTGATGGTTCTACATTAGTAAATCCGCTTGCCAGCGGCAGATCGTACTCCGTCGGCGGCGTGGCGGTGGCGTATGGGCCAGACCATTCTCCAAGCGCTCCGTTTACCATGCACAGAGTCCAAAGGCCGTTTTCCGCAGATACTTTTCTTGCGATGATAGTCTTGTTTTGACTGCCACTGTCTGTTAGCAGCCATACATGCCACCACGCCCCGGTTGCCGGCATACCCGTAACTGTACTGCTTACAAGATATACCCCAGATTTAGCCGCCATTAGATCGTCCCATGATAAGATAGTGGATGTAACGTTGTCCGCCTTCCCCGCCAGTGTCGCAATCATCGCCAGCAGTTCCCCCGCAACCATCGTCTCCGTCCAGTGGCCCGCCGTCCACGCCTCCGCCGCCGGGATGGCCGTGGTGCAGCGGTACAGCTTGCCGCCATGGGTGCAGTAGTCCCCGACGGCGTAGGTCCCCGCCGGGTTGTATTCCTCCGCCGACCGCGCCGCCGTAAGCGCCGCGTCAATGGCGGCGTTGTCGCGGTTGAAGTCCTCCATTTTGGGGTATTCGTTCGGCTGCCACTGGTTCAGCCCGTAGTTGGCCGTCTTGTTTGCGCTGCCCATTCCGATCACTCCTTGTAAACCGTGAATTCATCCCAGGTGAGGCCCAGCGCGTCCCAGTCCGCCCAGGTGTGGGCGTACGACTCGAACGCCGCCCAGGTCATATAGGTGTAGAGAAATGAAAACGCCAGATGCGCGGGCTTAATCTCCTCGACGGCGGCCTTCAGGCCGTCCAGGTTGGGCGGGATACCCAGCGTACCGGTAAACTTCACCACAAGGCTGTAATGCGCCGGGTTCTCAATCACTTCCACATCGCCGTTACTGTAGCTTGCCGCCGTCTCCATCAGGAGCTGTTTGGTTACCGTGCCGATCCCCCGGATCTTTGCTTTCAGGATTTCGCGGCGGAAGGTGTCAGACTTGCTGACATCTACATCGACGCCGCAGACTTTTTCATACCGGCTGAGCAGCTTTGACGCAGTCTCAAGAAAGCACTCATCCACGGTCCCGCTCAGGTCGGCGATCAGCGTGCTCACCCGATCCGTCAAAAGTCCCTGAAGTTCTGCCATTGTGACATTATTTTCATAAGCGGGCGGCAGCAGGTCCATTAGCTTCATACCGATTCCTCCGTCAGTGTGACCGGACCGCAAATGGGCATCCGCGTGTCGGCAATCGTAATATTAGCCGCCCCGCCGTTGACAAGCAGGCCGCTGTAATCGCCCACACCTTCGGTTGCCAGCAGCAGGCTGCCAATCTTGGCGTAGCTGATGTGGTACGTCTCAAATACCGTACTCTTGAGGTAGGCGGTAAGGGAGGCGGTAAAGGCCGCCTGAACCGCGTCCAGCGTCTGGGATCCGTCCAGTTTGACCGCCGCCGATACGGTGATGCTCAGGCCTGTCGGACTCGCCACGGTTACGGCGGCCCCGATCGGGCGGACACTCTCTATGTAGTCCGCGACCGCGCTTTCAAGGCCCGCGTCCATGGCCATGTCGCTGTCCACAATGAGTACCTTCACCGTCCCGGCGCCGTTCCAGAGGGGGAACACCTTCGCCCCGCCCACACCGGAAACCGAAAGCGCCCATTTCTTGTAGTCCGCCGCGTTGCCGCTGGTGGATGGATTCCGCACCCGCTCATAAAACCGGGTCCGCAGGTTCTCGTCCGTCTCCTCGTCGGTACCCTCGGTGAGAATATCGCCCAGCGTCACGGTGGCATCGGACGTGTTATCGATGTTGGAAAGGGTGCCGGTGTAGGTGTTGCCGACGGTCCCCGCCGTCTCGCACGCCGCGCTGTAGACATTGTCCTCCATCTCGGCGGTTACGCCGTAAACAAGTTCACCAATAGCCCAGCGGGAGCCAATATTCACAGCCTCACTGGTCGTAACCTTGCGCACGGCGGCGACGGCGGCCTTTCGGGTCAGTCCATAGTCGGCAACCACCCGGTCCAGGTACTCGCCCACTGCGGTATCGCCGGAAACCAGGTCAATGAAATTGTCAAGCTGTGTGTAATATTCCGCCAGCTTATACGCGCAGGGTGCCAGAGCGTCGTAAATAACCGAGCCCTCCCGCCTGTCCACATCACTTTTTACGCGGCTGAGCAGGTCGCTCAAAATCGCGTCGTAGGTATATGCTTCAAACATCTACATCGTCACCCCCTTGGAAGCTGTTACCGTACCGTATATGCTGGTCACGTCAAAGGTACACAGCATTTCGTCGTCGGTCACTGAAAAAGAGAAGCTCTCCACGCTCTTAATCCGGTCATCCTGCAGCAGGGTCTCCTGAATACGCCGCCGCAGCTCCGCCTTAACATACGCCCGGTCCTTTCCCACGAGGTCGTCAAACCAGATTCCATAATCCAGGTCATAGATTGGATACTCGTACCGCTCCGTGTTCAGGACCTTCCGGATGGATTGCCGCAGCGCGTCCGCGCCGTCAAGAAAACCCTGTATCTTATGTTCCGAGAGCTGATAGGTCCGTGTGGTTTCTGTGTCCGTGGAAAGCTTCAAATCGGTTGAAACGGTTCCCGCCAGGGTCATGACGCCATCACCTCCAGGATATAATAGAGCTGCCCGCCGTCGTCGCGCAGCAGGCGGACGCGGTCCCCCGCCTCCGCGGTGTTTTTCAGGTTGCCGATGATCAGCTCATCGGGAATGGTCAGCTTTTCGCTGACCTTTATGCCGCCGCTCACCACCGTGCCGATCATCAGGCACGCGGGTTTTCGGTTGTTAATGTAGTTTTCAATGATCAGCTTAATCTCGTCGATCATATCCGCACCTCCAGTTTCATGGTGTGCGCCGGCAGGAACGTGTGCGTGGCGCTTTTAACAATCAGGCGCTTATCCATGCCGAAGTCCGAAAGACAGGCGTGGAAACTGCTCCCGGCCCGGATCCTTGTATCTCCGATGCAGTCCATGGTCAGGGACTCCGTCTCCCCGTTATACAGGCTCATCAGGGCGTTTGCCATCTGAATGGCCAGCGTCTTTTTCTTTGCCTGACTAGACGCGTTTGCCGAACCGGAAGAGCCACCCGAAAAGGACATGACATTAAAATATTGCAGCAGCCCGTACTTGCTGATTGAATTGCTGTCATTCGTCATGTAAATATCCCGCTTGCCGGTCACCTCGTTGTCCACGGCCAGCTTGATCTGGTTATAGAAGTCGTCGTCAATGGACTTTGTGTAGTCGTAATCGTAGCAAAGGCTTTCATCCCCCAAAATCAGGCTGCTCTCCAGTTCGGTGAGGTTTCGCAGGCAGACTTTGCCGTACTCATCCCGCAGGGAAAACCACGCGCCGTGATAGAGGAGCGTGTCCTGAACCGCGGTATAGATAATGTCCAGCCAGGTCTTGCTGTCCTGTACACTGGTGGAAAGTGTATAGCCGGTGTCGGTCAACGTACCTGTGGTCAGCCCGAAATAGTTGCACATCTTTTTAACCAGCGTGGTCACGGTGTCGCCTTTGCACTTAATGGTGTCCTTGGTTTTACAGTACCGCAGCTGGTCGTACGCGGTGGCCGTTACGGCCCCGTTCCTGGCGTGCTGGTGTTTAAACACCCGCCCGCGGAAAATATCGGCGTCGTCGTACCGGAACCACACGGCCGCGCCGTTTTCCAGATTCAGGTCCTGGGCGAGGTAGGCAAACTCCAGCTTGCCGCACCCGCCGTTGAGCGTGTCCGTCCACGACACCGACTTAACCAATTGGCTGATCTCATAGATCTCGCCGTCCGCTTCTGCAAGAAACTCCATATTCATGGAATCGTCAGCACCTGCCCCACGTAAATCAGATTCGGGTTTTTCACTTTGCTCTTGTTGGCGGTGAAAATCTTCGTATACTTTGCTCCGTCACCGTACACCCTTTTTGCAATTCCCCACAGCGTGTCCCCGGACTGCACGGTGTAGGTGGATCCGGCCTTGGGGTTTCTGTCCGTGCCCGTCGCCGACGCGGTTTTTGCCACCGCCGTACCGTCGCCGGAGGTCGTCACCGTCACTAGTTTTCTCTCAAAAGACTTATACTCCAGCAGCTTAAACTCAACGTACTTGTCCCCTTCCTCGCCGGCTTTCTCCGTAACGGTCAGTTCCTCAATGAGCACAAGAATATTGATGTCTTCCGCAAAATCGCTCTCGACGATGAAGCGGACCGGGACGTTGGCCTTCCGCCACAATCTGAACCGGTTGAGGTAGAAATACGGGCCCTCAAGCTGGCCGGGCGTCTCCCCATAGTTCCGCAGGGAATGGGGAAACTCCACTTCAAACGTATATTCCCGCAGCTCCATGCCGGTGGGAACAGCGACCTGACCCAACCCAAGGATTTCATATTTTTCATTGGCCTGCGTGGACGAAATTTTCAGCTCCTCCGGATTGGTGGGCAGCCGGTAGGTCACGCTGTCATAGTCAAAAAAAATCGCGTAGCTCATGCATAGCTCCCCTCCGCCGCCGTGGCAATTCCCTCACGCAGAATCGTTGCAATCCGGTTTTTCAGCCCATTCAGGTCCTCGGCCGTGGAGTTATTGACGCTGACACTGATGTTGGGCGCCAGCGTAGCGGTGCTGAATTTGGCGATGTAATCCTTTTCGGCCAGGTCGCGCAGGTACTGCAGGTCCTGGTCCGAAATGTCGACCGACAGGGTGCCGCCGCTGCCGGTGCCCTGTACCGTCGTGGGGTCATTGGCCGTCCCGGCGGGCGAATTTGAAGGCCCATTATCTTCCAGATCAGTGAAGGCGTCCGACTGGTTGGCACCGCCGCTAAGATTTTTCAGCGTATCCAACGCGGAGTCAGCCCAGCTTGAGCCAATGTCATACCCCTTGTTCCGCGCGTTGGATGCCCAGCCCTCCTGAAAGGCATCAAATGTGCTCGCCCCTCTTGTAAACTCCGCGCCGACGTCTTTATAATCCTGCTTTTGTGCATACAGGTGCGCTTTTTTGTCTTCGTTGGCCAGAATTTTATCTTCGATTCCCGAAGAATCAATCTCAACGCCCGGAATGCGGTTCAGCCAGTCAATAATTGATTTTACTCCGCCCAGAATGGTATCTACAAAGTCAAGAAAATTGCTTTGAATATCAATCCAAGCATTGTTAAAAAAGGTCTTGATATTGCTGATGCAAGCCCAGAAAGCGTCGTTGATGCCGAGGACAATGTTGGCGATTGCCATCCCGGCGTTTTTGACGGCAGCACCTATGACAAAAACAGCGCCAACAATGAGTCCCGTGGCGCTGGTGGACTGACCGGTTATCTTGTTGATGACGGCGACCACCGCGTAAAACGCCGCTACAAGCAGAACGACTCCCATGATAATCCAGGAGATCGGGCAGGCCGCGATGGCGGCGTTTAGGCCCTGCTGTGCAGCGGTTTCTGTGAACAAGGCGACGGCGGCGTTGAAGTCTGCGCCCGCTTTTATAGCCGCCGCGATTATGCCTTTTCCGGTTTTAATCCGCGCGATTTCTGACTGCACGGCAAAAGCCGCAAGAGCCACTGTAGCCCCTAAAATGGCGGGTAGAATGACCGTCCAGTTGTCGGCAAAAAACTGGCCAACGGCGGCCACGGCACTCAGCACCCCGTTTGCGGCTTGCGCCAAAGCGGCCAAGCCGCCGATCACGCCGTTAATTACTGCTTGAATTCCCTGGGAGTTCAGGATACCGCTCATACTTTCGAAAACGCTGCCGAACGCCTCCATGGCCCCCGTCTTGATCGTATTCCAGCAATCGCTGAACGTCATCGGCATGGATGACATCTTCTGATCCGCTGTCTGGGAATAAGCCAGAACCGAGTTGATCAGCGCTTGAGAGGTAATCTCTCCGGCTGCCCCCAGGGACTTTATGTCATCTGCTGACTTGCCCATATATTGTGCAATGGCCTGTTCAACCAGCGGTGCGCCGGCGGTGAGCGTCCCGAAGTCCTGTCCCTGCAGCTTTCCGCTCCCAATGGACTGCTGCAGCTGTGACCACGCCCCCGCCTGATCCTGCGCGCTCATTCCGCTGACTTTAAACATTTTCTGCATGGTTTCGGTAAACTTAACGAGATTGTTGGTGTTTCCAAACTGTTCTCCGGAGGTGGTTCCCAGCTTCGCCACGGTGTCGGCCATGTCGGAATAGTTTCCGCGTGACCGTTCCGCCGCCGCGAAAACTTCATTTTGCAGTTGCTTCTGCTGCTGCAGGCCACTGGTGAGCTGGGACAGCTTCGTGCCGGCGGTGGTGTAGGTGTCGCTGATCTCCATAACCTTTTCCGCCGTTTTCAGATTCAGAAATTTCCCCGCGAGGTTGGAAATGCTTGTGGTAAACCGGCCCATAGCGCTGCCGGATGTCTTAAGCCGTGTATTTAAGCTGTCTGTGGACCGGCCGGTCTGACTTATACCGTCCGTCGCGCGGCATGTGCTGCTGTATATTCTGTCAGCCGCGGGCGAATACTGGTCCGTCAGCTTGAAAATTGCCCTCAGTGTCGGCGTCTCCGTCCACCGCCTTTCATTTTATCGGTTTCGCGCTTTTCCGCCTCCACGCGCAGCTCAATCGCGGCGTAAATAAACGCCTTTTCCCGCTGGGAAAGTCCGTCCAGCACGTGGGGCAGAATGTGCAGTTTATGCAGGGCGTAATACGCCAGGTTCAGCTCAGCGTCGCCCTGCCTGATCCGTTTTTTACGTCTTCCATCTGCTCATTGATGTCGTTCCTGTCCAGGCCGGACAGTTCCGATATGGCCTCGGACAGCACCGCAAACTCTCCGATGGTCAGCATCTCCTTCAAAAGATTGACCTCGCCCAGCACATTGTACCCTTTCTGGAGTTCCGTGTTTGTCAGGTCGGGAAATACCACGGCGGCGGCGACCAGGGCGTGGGCGTACGCGTCCCGGTCCAGGCGCTCCACCCCCGTCTTTCGGTTGGCCATGGTGTATTTTTTCTCCAGTTGGGAATTCTCTTTTTCCGTAATCGGGCGGATCTCCCACGCGACCGGCTTGCCGTCCTCCACAAAGCGGCTGGAGACAACGATCTTTCTGTTCTCAACTTTCTTCGGATGCAAAAAAGCGTTCAAGCTGCTCATAACTCTGTCCTCCTAAAAATACAGGAGGGGGTTTTACCCCCTCCTGTTACTGATATACTCCCGGCGCGTTAAAGCTTCCCAGCAGCGCCATGCGGTCAAAGGTGATGTCGGTGTCATAGGTCAGCGGGTCATCGGAACTGTCGTCCAGATAGGCCAGGGGAAATTTCTTGGGAATGACGTTGTACAGCGCCACCTCCTGCCGGCCCACCGTGCTTCCTGCGTCGTCGTTCATGACGAGCAGAGTAAACCCAGTGAAGGACCCGCTGTTAACATACGCAATCGCGGCGTTTAGCTGCTCCGAATTCATAAAATAGAATGTGGCGCTGCCGGTTCCCTCACAGCCTGTGACCTTGTGCTGCTTCATTCGGTGACCCAGAAGCTGCTTGTCCGTGACGGAAAGCTCAAGCTCCGCCGTCAGCTTCGACAGGTCGAACGCCTCCCGGTTGGAGCCACTGATCGTGATATACGCCTTGCCCTCGCGGCTGCTTATGGTGTCGGATAATTTGGATACGCTCTCCATGCTCTCTCCTCCTTTAAGCCAGATTTACAGTGACGTAGAGCTTTTCAATGCTGTCCACCGGCGTGAGCCCTATGGTCACGGTAACCGCGTCGCTGTCCGTCCCGGCCTCCACAGTCACGTCGTCGCTGGAAAAGTTCTGAATGGCCGATTCATCCTGAAGCGTGTTAAAATACTCCACCAGGATGGTGCGGAAGGCAGAGCGTCCCTCCGCGTTGTTGTTGAAGCGGCCCACATAGTTGGACTCAAAAATTTCCGTAATGTCGTTATTGATGCCACTCAGCAGCCGGATCACGCGGTTCTTGCGGAACACTTTGCTCTTTGCCCCGGTATAGGTGACCAGGCTGTCGATGTCGTAGACGGCGGTGACGTTCTGAGACGCGTCCACCTTGAAGATGAACTTGCCGTCGGAGACCGCCGTCTCCATCTCCGTCTTTGTCATGTGCGGCGACACGTCGACAGCGCCGGCGTACTGCAAGCCGGTGTTGCTCTCGTTTATGCCCGCGCCCGCCGTGGCTCCGGCCACCCATGCGCAGGTCTGGGCATTGGTGAGGGTTGTGCCGTCTGCCAGCTTCACGGCATGGGCGCAGTTGATGATGTACTCGTAATCAGCCGGGTCGTCGGCAAGCACTGCCTGAATGTCCCGTCCCTCGTCCTCCACCATCGTCTGCAGCCAGGTCTTGATAGCCGCCTGGTTTGCCGAATAGGCGGCGTTGTCATAGGGATAGCACAGCACGTCAAACGCCACGGTTTTAAGCGCCGTCAGCGCCGCGCTCAGGACCTCGGCGGTGTGTTCCGCCCCCAGATTATAGATTTTGACGGTTTTGGCATTTTTAAGTGCCTGCGCGGCCAGAAATTTATCCGCGTCGGTGGCGGCGTCGGGCCAGCCGCTGTCGTCCTCCGCAGTAACCGTGTAAGTCTCCCCCGCCGCGCCGGTACTCATCTCCTGCAGCAGTGCCACAGTACCCCGGTCGCCCGGTGTAATGGACAGCGCCGTGTTGGTCTGAAAATTGAGATAGGCTCCCGGAAGGACCTTGTCCTGTGTTGTCCAGGTTCCCGCCATACAATCACTCCTTCAATACATAATTGGTGGTAACCGTTCCCATAAGCGTTCCCGGTTCCACTTTCTTTTCCGAATAGTTTACGTCAAATGTGAGGTGCAGGACCTGATCCGTGATTTTCGCGTTCTTGTTGGTTGCGCGGAATCCACCCACCAGGTCAAAGCTCCGCAGGAGTGTCTCCTGCACCTCCAGACAGTCCGACAGGATGCCCGTCTGGTCCGCTGCCGAAAAGTACGCCACATCCAGTGAAAGGGTACTTCGGTAGGCACCGCCAAGGCGTTTTTCATAGTTCTGCCCGGTCACGGTAATCAGGAACGACGGTCTTGTAAAGTCCTGCGGCACACTGTCAAAATACCGCTTCGCCGTCGGATACAGGGTCTCGAGCTCGCCTACTACCGCCTGCCGGATCTCACTGATCATGCTCTCGATTCCCCCTCTCAACCTCCCTGCGGAACTCCTGCTCCATGGCCTTATCCACCACATGAACCGCTTGCTCCAAAAAAAGCCCCCTTTACAAAGCCCACTGTCTTACCCGTGCTCACCGCCCAGGTGAAAACCTTCCCGCCGATCCTCCCGACGTCCCCAAAATATTATCTTGCGTTGGCCTCGAAAACGTATCAATCAGATAGTCGGCTGCGTTTTTTCTGCTGCTTTGCCCTGCCGCCGATCATAAACAGCACCGCTGGAAACGTTTTTTCCAGTCATAAAGCGTAGCGGCATTGACACCGCAGTTATGCGCGATCTGTTCCTCGGTCAGGCCGTCACGGGCCCAGCCCTCCAGCAGCAAAAGCCCTTCTGGCTCCAGCCACGTTGCATACTCTCCCTTTGCCACAAGTAACTCACCTCACAAAAAAGCACCCGCGATGAACGCAGGTGCTTGATAATTTCGTTGAACTATGTATGCACAGAAGATATAATGAAAAATAACGCACCGATTAAGGAGGAATACTATGGGCTTTATTATTCTCATGGTTATTTTATTTTTTATTGTCCTGTCCGTTATCAAAAAACTTTTTAAACTCGCGTTGTTCATAGCCGCCGCGTATTTTATTTGCCTATATTTCTTTGGGTTTAATTTGATCTGGGGAATTTTTCATTTCGCGGGATTTCTCCTGTGAAGATGAACATAAACCGGACCCGGCCGTATCGCTACAACCGGGCCCTGCTGTCAAGGAGGAAACATACCATCTGCGGGAGGTGCTGTGGCCCTTTTGTTTTTGACCACGATAACATCATAAGCCTTTACCAGCGTGCTCGCAGGCCAACTTTCAAAGAATCCCTAAGGCAATACCGCACAATAAAGTGAAACAAAATGCCAGATGTGGTAAAATGGGAATATGAATAAACAGATGAGTTTGTCTGCCCTGAATGACGAACTGGCGCAGGTACGGACAAAGAAAAAAGAA